>JAKITO010000035.1 GCA_021648025.1 Paracoccaceae bacterium | reverse complement strand
GTTCCCAGCGGCGATTCCCCCAACGACCGCGCGGCGGCGTCCATATTGACGTGCACCATAGCTTGCCCGCCTTCGTATGCCCCCAAGGCCGCCGCCAGAAACCGCACCATATAGGCCAGCACCAGCAACCAGATCGACCCGGTGATCAACAACCCGGTAGAGATGTCAAAGGTGGCGCGCATCCACGCATCCAACGCATTGTCAAACATCGCAAACGGCACCATCAGCCCGACCGCAATTACCCCGCCCGGAACCGCATATCCCAGACGCGCGACATAGCCCGCCAATGCCGATTTTCGCCCCGGCCTTAGTCGCTGGTAGAACCCGACCGAAATGGCGGCAAGCACCGTCACCACCGCCGCGACCCCCGCCAAGGTCAGTGAGTTGGTGAGAAAACCAAGATAGCGCCGGCTCAGCAGGTTTTGTTCCGATTCCAACCCCATGTTGGTCAGGATCACCACCGGCAACACAAATCCCAGCACCACTGGCACTATACACAAGGTCAATGCCAGCCCCGCATGCCAGCCTTTCAGTTCGACCGGCGGCATCGACATATGCGCCTTGCCCGCGCTGTGATACTTGGCCCGCCCGCGCTGGCTGCGTTCAGCCATCGCCAGTACCAGCGCAAATGCCAGCAATACCAACGCCAATTGCGCCGCCCCGCCCCGGTCGCCCATGGATATCCAACTGGTGTAAATTCCGGTGGCAAAGGTCTGGACCCCAAAATAGGCCACGGTGCCAAAATCGGCGATGGTCTCCATCACCGCCAGCAAAACCCCCGCCGCAATGGCAGGCCGTGCCATTGGCAGGCTGACCTTCCAGAACGCCTGCAATGCATTATTGCCCAGCGCCCGCGCCGCCAGAAACGCCGTCGCACTTTGTTGCAGGAACGCCGCCCGCGCCAGCAGATAGACATACGGGTACAGCACCAGAATCAGCATCACCGCAGCCCCACCAAGCGAACGGATCTCGGGGAACCAGTAATCGCGTGGCCCCCAGCCGGTCACATCGCGCAAGGTACTTTGAACAATACCGGGATGGTCCAGCACATAGGTATAGGCATAGGCCAGCACATAAGCCGGAAACGCCATCGGCAACACCAAAGCGATCTCCAGCACCCGCACCCCCGAAAAGCGCGTCATGGTCACCAGCCACGCCGCCCCGACCCCCAGCGCAAATGTGCCAGCCGCCACCATCACCACCAGGGCCAACGTGGTCAGCCCATATCGCAGCAGCACCGTATCGATCAGGTGCATCACCGTGCCGGTGCCACCAGTCAAGGCCGCCACCCCCACAGCCACCATCGGCAAAAGGCACGCCCCGGCGATCAGCACAGCGATCAGGCCAAGCGCATGGGTGCCACCAGTGTTGTGACGTTTACTACCGTGGGGGGCATACTGTTGCGGTTCGGCCAAGACGGGATTGCCTTTGGTTTGGACATGACAAGGCGCAGACTCACACGCCGCGCCCTTATTCGACTATTTTTGTCAGAGATTCCAGCCCCAGAGTATTTGCACCGGTCCCGCGTCGCAGCCAGGCGGTCAAAACCTATTTCAGTCGCAACGGCATATGCCGGTTCACATCCTTATACAGCAGATACCGGAACGGCCCCGGCCCGCCCGCATAACAGGCCTGCGGGCAAAACGCGCGCAACCACATGTAATCGCCGGCCTCGACCTCGACCCAATCCTGATTAAGCCGGTAAACCGCCTTGCCCTCCAACACATAAAGCCCGTGTTCCATGACATGCGTTTCCATAAACGGGATCACCCCGCCCGGTTGAAAATTGACAATCGACACATGCATGTCGTGGCGCATATCGTCCGGCTCAACAAACCGGGTGGTCGACCAACGCCCCTCGGTGCCGGGCATGACGTTGGGTTCCACATCCGTTTCATTGGTCACAAACGCCTCGGGCATCGGCACCCCGGGGGCGGCAACATAAGATTTGCGAATCCAGTGAAACCGCGCCACAGATGAACCGTCTGGCCCGGCGCGGTTGTGCAGCGTCCACTTGGCACCGGGCGGCAAATAGGCATAGCCCCCCGGTTCCATCACATGGGTCACACTGTCGATGGTAAGATTCACAGCGCCTTCGACCACAAACAACACCGCCTCGGCCTCGGGGTCACTTTCGGGCAGATCACTGCCCCCACCCGGCTGCACCTCCATGATGTATTGCGAAAACGTCTCGGCGAAACCACTTAGGGGCCGGGCGATCACCCACAGGCGCGTGCCATCCCAATTGGGCAGGAACGACGTTACAATGTCGCGCATCGTGCCTTTGGGGATCACCGCATAGCTTTCGGTGAACATGGCGCGATCGGTCAGCAGTTGGGTCTGATCCGGGTGGCCGCCGGTCGGGGCAAAATAGGTGGGTTTGGTCATTGCACTCTCGCAGGTGGCTAAACTGACGCCAGTATGTGGCATTTGGCCAGCACGCTCCAAGGGCGATCAACCAAATAGCTTTGTTCGGAAAATTTTGAAGATGAAAGGCATTGATCAAGTGCTTGCCATTACCCCGTCCCGCACGTTTGGGTAATTTCCACCTTACCATTCTTGCCACACAGTTAACAAAAACCATCCAATTTTAGCGAATGTTTCGCGCGCGAAACATTACGGCAGGATCGCTGACATTTCCGGATCAACGAGATTTCAGGCGGCAATTTCTCCTGTGCCCTCACATCTATCATCTGTTCCCGTTTGCGCGTACCATTACCTCTGGTCCATAATTTATCCAATGGAGTCACCATGATACCCGACCTACCACGCACCCCGTCCTTTCGCCTTGATGGCAAGCGGGCCTTGGTTACAGGCGCTTCTTCGGGCATAGGCCAGGCCTGTGCCGCGGCTTTGGCCGGGGCGGGCGCGCATGTTGTCTGCGCCGCACGCGGCCTAGACCGGTTGAACGCCACCGTTGCGGCGTTGCAAGCGCGCGGTGGCTCGGCCGAGGCAATGGCGCTGGATCAGGCCGATCTGGACGCGTTGAAATCAGCGCTTGATGGGCAGGTCTTTGATGTGGTCGTCAACTCGGCCGGCACCGCCCACCCGGCGACGGCGCTGGAAACCACCCCCAAAGATTTTGACCGGGTGATGGGCCTGAACCTGCGGAGCGCCTATTTCCTGTCAACCTGGACCGCCGATGCCATGCAGTCACAAAACATCACCGGTTCGATCATCCACATATCCTCGCAGATGGGCCACGTGGGCGGGGCCGGGCGCACGGTTTACTGTGCGTCCAAGTTTGGCCTTGAAGGGATGATCAAGGCGATGGCGATTGAATGGGGCGAACTAGGCATCCGCATCAATGCCGTGGCCCCGACCTTTATCCGCACGCCTTTGACGGCAAAGACCTTTGACAACCCGGAAGCGATGGAATGGATCAACAGCAAGATCAAACTGACCCGCACCGGTGAGGTCGGCGATATAATGGGCGCGGTACTTTATCTGGCAACCGGGGCCTCGTCGCTGGTGACGGGGACATCGTTGCTGGTCGATGGCGGATGGACGGCAGGATGATGCGGCGTCGGGTTCCTGGCGGCCTTAAGTTGGTTCTGACCGCGACCCTTGCGATGTTGTTGCCGATGACTGCTCAAGCACAGAACTGGAAATTCGGGCTAAATGACAATAAAGTACTTTTCCGGGCACATATCTCGACCCCCGGCAAACCGGGCTTTTCACTGGCCTGCGCCATTCGAAAACCAAACCCACCGGCGGTGGTGCCCGGGTTTTTCAAAGGCGTGACCTTTACCAACCCGGATGAGCTTTATTTGGCCTTTAAGGGGCAGGAAATCGGCGCGCCAATACGCAATGAACCCCGCAGCGACGTCCTGCTGGTGGTCGGAGCCAGCGCCTTTCGCCTGCCGAAAATCTCCTGGGGTGAATATGCCGCTGAATGGCACACAACCCTGTCGGCCACTGGTCCGATGTTCGCAGCCATCGCCGCCGCCCCCTCGTTTGAAATCCACAGCAACGCGGGTTCGGTGACGGTAGCCACCTCCGGGTTTGCATCGGGGTATGCCTCCCTTGTGGATGCTTGCCGCCGCCAGTTTACAGCGTCCCGCCACCCCTGGCGGCCCGCGCCCCTCGTCGCTCCCGTTGCACCAATAAACATGCGCAAAACCGCCGAAGCCGACGTCGCCAAGGGTTGCAAAGGCGCGTCCACCTATGAACCCGGTGCATTCCTCAGCGGCGAGATCGACGGCGACGGGGTGCCGGACGTGGTGCTGGACTGGCGGAAAATCAAATGTTCCGGCACGTTTTCCCAACCGTTCTGCGGCGCGTCCATGTGCTCGGCTGATGTCTATCTGAGCGGATCATATCCGCGCACCAATGCGCCCAAGCAGTTGCTGGCCGCCGGGGTACGTCTGCAACCTCTCAGCAACGGCAACATGGCGGTGGGTGCCGGCGGTTCCATGGCAGATTGTTATGCAATCGGAACCGATATTTGCGAATTCCTGTTTTATTGGAACGGCGCTGATCTGGTCGGCCTGCCTTGACAGGCGCGTCGATGCTGCGAAGTTGTGCGTGTACTATCAAAGGACACATCAGATGATCAGCCAAGACCTAAACAACAGCCTGACCCTTGTCGGCCCCGGCACCGACGCGGGCGCTGTCCTGCGCCACTATTGGCAACCTGCCGCCTTAAGTGACGAATTGGCGGGCGCCCGCCCCGTCGTGCCAGTACGTCTGATGGGCGAAGACCTGGTGTTGTTCCGCGACACGGACGGCCAACTTGGCCTGATTGGGCGGTACTGTCCGCATCGCGGGGCCGACCTGTGTTATGGGCGGCTTGAAGACAACGGCTTGCGCTGCCCGTTCCACGGCTGGCATTTTGACCGAACCGGGCAATGCGTCGAACAACCGGGCGAACCGGCAGACAGCCGGATGTTTGAGCAGATCAGATCACCGGGCTATCCGGTGGTCGAACGCAACGGCATCATCTGGGCCTATCTTGGCCCCGGAGACCCGCCCGCATTCGCCAATTTCGATTGTTTCCGCGCGCCCGCATCCCATGTCTTTGCCTTCAAAGGCCTTTGGGAATGCAACTGGCTTCAGGCGATGGAGGTGGGGATCGACCCGGCCCATGCGTCGTTCCTGCACCGGTTCCTGCAAGACGAAGACCCCGCCGACAGCTATGGCAAACAATTCCGCGACAGTGCGGCGGACACCAACATCCCCATGACCAAACTGCTGCGCGACTATCCCCGTCCCGAGATCACGACCGAAGAAACCGCCTATGGCATGCGCCTGACGGCATTGCGCCATCTTGACGGCGGCAACACCCATGTGCGGGTGACCAACCAGATTTTCCCCGGCGCCATCTGCATCCCGATGTCGCGCGAGATGACCATCACCCAATGGCATGTGCCGATCGACGATACCTCGTGCTATTGGTATTCGATGTTCACCAGCTTTGGCGCCCCGGTCGACAAACCCCTGATGCGCGAACAACGCCTGAAAGAACACCGCTTGCCGGACTATGCGCCGTTGAAGAATGCCAGCAACAATTACGGCTATGACCCCGACGAACAGGACAGTGAAACCTATACCGGCATGGGGCTGGACATTAACGTGCACGACCAATGGGCCGTGGAATCAATGGGGGCAATACAGGACCGCACCCGTGAACATCTGGGCAAGACGGATGTGGGCATTATCCAATACCGCCGCATGCTGCGCGCGGCAATTGCGGCGGTAAAAGAGGGTCGCACCAACGATCTGCCGATGTGGGACAACGATCCCGGCGCAATCACCGGCCCGGTTTCCAACGACGCCATTGCCGCCGGAACCACCCCCGAAGATGCCACCGCCACCAGCGATGCCGCGCGACGCGCTGCCTGTCCATGGGACGCGCATGTCTAAGATGATCAGCGACGCGAATCTGGCCCGGATGGGCCTGCTCAGCGCCGAGGCCTGCGAAGCAGGCGAGGCGCTTCTGACCCGCGTAGCGGCCTCGGATCTGGAAACCGTGAGGGTGCTGTTCACCGACCAACACGGGGTTTTGCGCGGCAAAACCCTGGTCGCTTCGGCCTTCCCTTCTGCCTTCACCAGCGGCATTGCTGTGGCGTCGACTCTACTCCTCAAAGACACCTCTCACCGCACGGTCTTTCCGGTCTGGGACGACCAGCCAGGGCCGCTTTCCGGCCCGATGCAAGGCGTCGGCGATATACGTCTGGTGCCCGACCCGGCCACCTTTCGCATCCTGCCATGGTCACCCCATTCAGCCTGGATATTCTGCGACGTGGTGCACCGGGACGGCACGCCGATCCCATACGCCGCGCGCACGGTCCTGAAGAACGCCACCGCCCGGTTGGCCAGGGCCGACATGGCCGCCACCATCGGCCTTGAGGTAGAGTTTCACATCTTTGAACGCACCGATGCCGCATTGGAGCACCCCCAAACCACCATGCCCGGTGCCCCGCCGCAAACCCGCGCCCTGACCCACGGCTATCAGTACCTGACCGAAACCCGGTACAGCGACGCCGAAGCGATCCTTGATGAATTGCGCCGCGCCGCCCAGGCTCTGGACCTGCCGGTGCGCTCGGTCGAAATTGAAATGGGACCGTCGCAGTTTGAATTCACCTTTGAACCGGCCTCGCCAATGCAACACGCCGACAACCTGATGATGTTCCGCACCATGGTCAAAGAGGTCTGCGCAGGCCGGGGTCTGCATGCCTCGTTCATGGCCAAACCCAGGCTGGCAAATATCACCGCCTGTGGTTGGCATATCCATATGTCGCTGGCTGATCTGGCCTCGGGTCGGGCCTTGTTTATTCCCGACAGGCAAGGCGAATTAACGCCGCAAGCCGATGGCTGGATTGCCGGATTACTGGCCCATGCCACTGAAACGTCGCTGCTGATCGCCCCGACCGTCAACAGCTATAAACGTTATCAGCCATTCCAGCTTGCCCCCAACCGAATCCAATGGGGCCACGACAACCGGGGTGCGATGATCCGCGCCCTGATGGCGCCCGGCGACATGGCCAGCAGGATCGAAAATCGCGCGCCCGACACCAGCGCCAACCCGTATTATGCGCTGGCTGCCCAACTGATTGCCGGGCTGGAGGGTATAACCCATGGCCTGAAATCCCCGGCCCCAACCCGCACGCCGTATCAAGGCGACGCTGGACTTTTGCCAACCAATCTGGCCCAGGCGATAGATGCCTTTGAAGGATCGGCAATGCTGCGCCGGACGATGGGTGATGAAATGGTCGACTATCTGACGACCATCAAACGCTTTGAATGGGATCGGTATCTGTCGGCCATTTCCGAATGGGAACAGGCCGAATATTTCAGCCTGTTTTAGGGCCAAGAGCAACCGGGTCATCCCCGTCTTCGGGTGCAATCTCGGCAAAGTCGAAACTGTCCAGCCGAAGTGCCCGCATCCCGGCCTTGTCGGCACTGATTTTGATGTCGGCGATGTCCTTGGCCGCCTGCCCGAAATGCCGGTCCAGATTGCCAACCCGGTCGACCAGCCGTTCCACATCCTTGTGCAACAGCGCCAGTTCCTTGCGGATCGCGCCCGCCTGTTCGCGCATTCGCGCGTCCTTCAGAATCGCCCGCATGGTATTCAATGTCGCCATGCAGGTGGTGGGGGACACGATCCAGACCCGTGCCGCAAACCCTTCGCGTACAACCTCGGGAAAGTTGGCATGCAACTCTGCATAGACCGCCTCGGATGGCAGGAACATCAACGCACCGTCGGCGGTTTCGCCCTCGATGATATAGCGTTCGGAAATGGCCTTGATATGCACTTTGACCGAGGCTCTGAACGCCCGCGCCGCCTCTTTCATCTCAAGCTCAGAATTGGCATTGCGCAGCGCCTCATAGGCCTCAAGCGGGAATTTGCTGTCGATCACAATCGGCCCCGGCGGGTTGGGAAGGTGGATCAGGCAATCAGCGCGTTTGCCGTTGCTGAGGGTTGATTGCATTTCATAGCTGTCACGCGGCAACGCCTTGGTGACGATATCATTCAGCTGGATTTCCCCAAACGCGCCACGGGTCTGTTTGTTGCTAAGGATGTCCTGAAGCCCAAGCACATCACTGCTGAGTTTGGTGATATTGTCCTGTGCCTTGTCGATCACCGCCAGGCGTTCCTGCAATTGGGTCAGCGAGGTTGCCGTTGCCCTGGACGTGCCATGCAGCGTGTCTTTCATCCGTTCCTGCATCTCGGCCAAAGCCCGGGTAGAGCGCGCGGCATTATCCGCCAACCGGTCGTTCATCTGGGTCTTGAGGTCGGACAGCCGCGCCTCGACCACTTGAATGACCTGCACCTGCGCGTTGGCCTGAGTATCCGACGCGCTTTGCAGCCCGCCCTGCAATTGGGCCTGGCCCAGCCCCAGCTGCTGAACGTTCTGACCCAGCGCCAGCAGTTGGCGCGCCAAAGGTTCGGCCATGCGGGCCGAACGGCTTGCGGCGCGCAAGGACAGGATCAGCAGAGCCAGGATGATAAAGACCAGACCACCCCCGGCGATGGCCGCAATCACCACTGGGTCACCCAGCATGTAGGTCTGGTCAAATATGCGGATCATGTGCGCCCGAACAGCCGTTCAATATCGGCCAGCTTTAGTTCGACATAGGTCGGGCGGCCATGGTTGCACTGACCAGAATGCGGCGTTGCCTCCATTTCACGCAACAGGGCGTTCATTTCCTCGGCGCGCAGGCGCCTGCCCGAACGGATTGAACCGTGGCAGGCGATGCGGCTTAGAATGGCCTCGATCTTTGACTGAACGGATTGGCTGCTGCCTTGATCAGACAGTTCGTCGAGGATGTCGTGGATCATCGCGGCTGCGTCAACTTCGCCCAGAATTGCGGGTGTTTCACGTATGGCTATGGCCCCTCCGCCGAACGGTTCGATGGTCAGGCCCAGTCGGGTCAATTCCGGTGCAATTTCCAGCAGGCGGGCGGCATCATCACTTGAAAGATCAACGATTTCCGGGATCAACAACGCTTGGGCGGCCACACCAGTGTCAGCCATCTGCGCTTTGAGCTTTTCGTAAACCAGCCGCTCATGCGCCGCATGTTGGTCAACGATCACCATACCGGTGGCGGTCTGGGCGATGATGTAGTTTTCATGCACCTGTCCACGCGCGGTGCCCAGTGGCAAATGCTCTTCCGCCCTTTGGGCGTCCTCGCGGGTTTCGGGCACCCGGGCGCTGAACGCATCCTGCATTTCTGCGAAGCCCGGCGATTGCAGATCATATGCGGCTTGCCGCGCGCCCTGTGACTGGCGATCCATCTGGTAAATCCGCGCAGTCGTCATTTCCGGTTTCATCGCGCCCAGAATGCCGGCCCCTACCGTGCTGGACGCCCGGTGCCCCGACTCGGCCAAGGCATGTCGCAGACCCGAAACGATCAGACCGCGCGCAAGGCCGGGGTCGCGAAAGCGGACTTCGGATTTGGCCGGGTGTACGTTCACGTCAACCAGTTCGGGGTCACAATCCAGGAACAGGGCCGCCACCGGGTGACGGTCACGACTGAGGAAATCATAATAGGCCGCACGCAGCGCCCCGGTCAGCATCCGGTCCTTGACCGGGCGGCCATTGACAAACAGGTATTGCGCCACCGCAGCCCCGCGAGAATAGGTTGGCAAGGCGGCATAGCCAAACAGGCGGATACCCTCACGGGTGGCGTCGATCTTCAGCGCGTTTTCGGCAAAATCCCGGCCGATGATCCGGCCCAGACGCGCCGCCATGGCCGGGAACATTTCGCCGTTTTCGGCGTCGGCGCGAAAGGTGATGCGCGGGCTTTGGCCGGATACATCGCGCAGGGTGAAACTTATCGACGGCTCGGCCATGGCCAGCCGTTTGACCACATCCGATATCGCCTGCGATTCAGACCGGTCCGTGCGCATGAATTTCAGGCGCGCCGGTGTGGCATAAAACAGATCGCGCAATTCAACCACGGTCCCCGAGTTGAGTGCCGCCGGTCTGACCGCACCCATTGCGCCGCCGTCAACCTTGATCTGAGCCGCGTCCTGCACAGTGCCTTTTATTGTTACCCGGCTGGTGATACTTAGCCGTCCGACCGCGCCCAGCGATGGCAATGCCTCGCCGCGAAAGCCGAAGGTGTGGATGTTCAACAGGTCCGAGCCGTCGATTTTCGACGTGGCATGGCGCGACAGGGCCAGCGCCAGTTCCTGCGCCGCGATGCCACAGCCATCATCGGTTACCCGGATCAGGGTCTTGCCGCCGTCAGAGATGTCGATGGTGATCCGTGTGGCCCCGGCATCCACCGCGTTTTCAACCAGTTCCTTGACCGCCGAGGCGGGCCGTTCGACCACTTCTCCGGCGGCAATCCGGTTGATCGCCGCCTCGTCCAATTGCCGGATAACCGGGTTGGATTGGCCAATATTGGGGCCAGTGTTGTGGATGGGATGCGCCATGCCACCAAACCTAGCAGCCCCAAGGCGATTCGACCAATGGAATGTCAGCCTTCCATCAGCCTTCCACTGGGGCTCCGATGCGGGTTCGACAAGGGCCGAAAAAGGCTGTGAGCGTCAGGATAAGCCCGGACACCGTGGCGATCATGCCTGCCGCACTGACCGCATTCTGCGCCCCCAGCCACAGCGGGCCATAACCGGCCAGCACATAGCCCAGCACCGCCGAGATGATGGCAAAGACGACACTCCAACCAATCTGGTGCTCCAGTCGGTTGGTCATCAGCCGGGCGGCGGCCGGCGGGCAGATGAACATGGCGATGACGATGATTGATCCCACTGCGTCAAAGGCGGCAACCGCAGCGATGGCGGCAGTGATCACCAGGGCAAGGCCCAGCAGGTTGGTGCGGATGCCCAGGGTCTGAGCAAAGCCTTCGTCGAAAGTTGACAGCTTCAAAGGCCGCCAGAAGACGATTGTAAACAGGCTTACGCCAACCAGGGCAATGGCGATCCGGGGCAATTCGACGGGCAGGCCACGCAGCGCTTTTATATCCCACAACGATGACCAGCCGATTGCATCCAGCCAGATCAGGCTTTCGAGATTGCCAAAAAGTGCATGTTCCACATCCAGATGCACCGACGAAGTGTCTGATTGTTCCAGCAGCAAAACGCCCCCCGCGAACATCGCGGTAAACACCACGCCCATCGCCGCCCCCGGTTCGATCTTGCCCAAACGGCGAATGGCTTCGATCAGGATCACCGCCACCACAGCAGCCCCGGCAGCGCCCAACATCATTGGCCAGGCGGCGATCATGCCGGTGGCAAGGAACGCGACGACGATACCCGGCAGAACCACATGGCTGATCGCATCACCGATCAGCGCTTGCCGCCTGAGCAGCAGGAAATTACCCGGCAACGCGCAGGCTATGGCGGCAAAGATGCCGATCAACAGGGGCGTCAGGGACAGGGGAACAAATTCTTCTCCGCTCATGTTGGCACCCCCGCGGGCCCGCCGATACGGGCGTCGATGTCAACAATCTGGTCGCGGGTCAGTACGGTTTCGATGTCTCTTAGCCCGTCATACAAGGCCGCCGCCGCTTCGTGCAGCCGGTCGGCGCGCACCACTTGCCAGCGCTTTTCGTCCCGTAACGCCTTGGCGGCGCGGGCACGGCCCTGATCGGTGGCAACCCCGTCAGCGCGGGCAAACCCGGCGCGGCGCAGCAAACGCAGGGTGAGTTTTTCATAGATCGGTTGGTTCTGGGCCAGCGCCAGCAGGCCCTGGCGCAGATGCACCCGGCGTTGGAAGCGGAAGTGGCGCAGAACGGCGGCAAGGACGCCGCGGTTCGGGGCCAGAAACAGCGATATGGCAAAGATGCTGAACCCGACCAGAACAATGATCGGGCCGGTTGGCAGATTGGGGGCCGAGGCCGATATTGCCGCGCCGATGTAACCGGAAAACCCGCCAATCAACCCGGCCAACAGGACCACGTGGTCAGAGCGTTCGGACCAGAACCGGGCAGTTACCGGCGGAATGATCAAAAGCGCGACAATCAGGATCAGTCCGACAATTTTCAGGCCAACCACAGTGACGGCCATCACCAACCCCATCATCGCCAGATCAATCCGGTCCACCGGCAACCCGCGTGCTGCGGCATATTCCGGGTCAAACGCCACCAACGTCATGGGTCGGCGCAGCACCAGGACCAATACCAAAGCGGCAGCACCACCAATTGCGATCACCATTGCATCAGCCCAGAGCATGCCGGCAGTTGACCCCAGCAGGAAACCTTCCAACCCGGCCTGACGGCCCGAACTCATGGTTTGGATCACCGTCAACAGCACAATACCAAGGCCGAAAAACACCGACAGGACCGCGCCAATGGCGGCGTCTTCGGCCAGGCGGGTGTGACGGGTCAGCCAACTGAGGCATAGCAGGCCGATCCACGCCGAAATCGCCGATCCGGCCAATAGCCCGACCAGATTGCGCCCGTCACCGCCCAAAGACACCATGATAATGAAGGCAAGGCAGATGCCCGGCAAGGTTGCGTGGCTGATTGCATCGCTGACCAAGGCGCGTTTGCGCAGGAACAGGAAGGTGCCGGTAACGCCCGCCGCCACGCCCAACAGGGTCGCGCCAATGGCGACCAGCGTGGCGTTGTAACCCAGCTGAAGTAATAGCGCGTCAAAAAGCATCAGCTGATATTTCGCGCCAGTTGATCGACCTGCGATGTGGCAAGGCGCCCGCCATAGGTGGCCTGCAGATTGTCGGCGCTAAAGGCTTCGGCCACCGTGCCTTCGGCGACTTTACGGGTATTGATCAGGAATACATTGTCGAAATATTCTGCGATGGTGGCCAGATCGTGATGCACCACCACCACGGTTTTGCCCGCCTCGCGCAAGGATTTCAGAACCTCGATTATGGCCTTTTCCGTCGCCGCATCAACCCCGGCAAAAGGTTCGTCCAACAGATACAGATCCGCCTCTTGCGCCAGGGCACGGGCCAGGAACACCCGCTGTTGCTGACCACCCGACAATTGCCCGATCTGGCGATCGCCAAATTCACGCATGCCCACCCGGTCAAGGCAATCACCTGCAAGCTGGCGATGCCTGGCCTGGACCCGGCGCAGCAGGCCCAATTCGCGGTAAAGTCCCATCAACACCACGTCGATCACCCTTGTCGGAAAGTCCCAATCAATGCTGGCACGTTGCGGCACATAGGCGACACGGTGGCGTTGCGCCGCAAGTGGTTTGCCAAACACCTGCACCTGACCTGAAAGCGGTTTGACAATGCCCAAAGCCGCCTTGAGCAGGGTGGATTTACCCGCCCCGTTCGGGCCGATGATGGCCGTCATGGCACCGGTTTGCACGGTCATATCAACTGAGAATACGGCCGGTTTTTGTCCGTAGGAAACGGTCAGGCCACGAATCGTCAGGGGGCTGTTTTCCGGCCCGTCATTACCGGTTGAAATCCCTTGTTTTGAAGCCAGTTCAAGCATTCTCTAAAACCCCACCGATAGTTTGTTATCCATGCCACGGGCCGGCACTTGCGCGCCCAAAGCCGAGGCAATCACTGTAATATTATGGTCCATCATGCCCACATAGGTGCCTTCGTATGTGCCATCCTCGCCCATCGCATCGCTGAACAATTCACCGCCGATCTCAAGGATATGACCCTTGGCCGCCGCCCCTTCGATCAACGCGCGGATCGAACGATCCGAGACCGAGCTTTCGACAAAAACCGCCGTGATCTGACGTTCAACCAGCAGATCGACCAGCCTGCCAATGCGGTTCAGGCCCGCCTCGCTTGCGGTGGAAATGCCCTGAATACTTAGCACTTCGATGCCAAAGCTGTCGCCGTAATAGCCAAACGCATCATGCGCCGTCATCAACACCCGGTTGCCTTGCGGCACCCGCTTCATGGCGCTTTCGGCATAGGTTGCCAGCCGGTCAAGGTCTGCCTGCAAACGTTGGGCGTTTGCGGCAAAAACCTTGGCAGAGTCTGGTCTGGCTTGGGTTATCGCGCGCTGTATTTCGGTGACGACGTCTTTCCACAGGATTGGCGTCATCCAGACATGCGGGTCAAATTTGTCGGCATAACTTTCGGCGCTGCGCAATTGGTCACGCGCCAGCACTTCGGCAACAGCAACCACATTGCGTTTGCGCCCCAGATCGTGAAAGAAACTTTCCATCTGCGCCTCAAGGTACAGCCCGTGCCACAACACCAGATCGGCGCGGGTCATGGCGACGATATCGGTGCGGGTCTGGCGATAGGAATGCGGGTCGACGCCGGGCCCCATCAGGCCTTTGACCTCAACCAGATCACCACCAATCCGGCGCGCCACATCGGCGATCATACCAGTGGTGGCAACAACACGCAATGGCGCGTCAGCGCGCGAAGCTGTCGGAAGCGCCAGCGCGACCAACATGCCAAACACAGCAATACGGCGGGAAATCATCGGCAAACCTGTTGGAATTTTCATCATCCAGATGTATATGAGAGTCATTCGCAAGAAAGTCAATGCAAATGCGAATTATTCGCATTTAGGCCGCATTTTTACCTGACTGCGCTTCTTGCCAGTTCTGCTTGCCAGGTCTGCTTGCCAAGTCTGCTTGCCAAGTCTGCTTGCCAAGTCTGCTTGCCAAGTCTGCCTGGTCATGTCAGCCTGTTTGGCGATACCGTCCAAAGGACTGACGATGACCACCAAAACCATCACACCCACCGCGCATCTGCCGCAAGTCACCGAACCGCGCAATCCGGGCATTCCATTGGATATGCAATGGGTGCGATCCGTGCAGGCCAATACTTCGGCGATTGAACGGCGCGCCAAAACCTTGCCCGGGCGACGTTCGGTCAAGAAGGACTGGCAGGCGGCGTGGCTTTTGCGCGCCATCACCTGCATCGACCTGACCACATTGGCGGGCGATGACACCGCCGAACGGGTGCGCCGCCTGTGCGCCAAGGGGCGCCAACCGGTGCGACAGGCATTGCTGGATAAAATGGGCATGGGGCCGATCACCACCGGGGCGATTTGTGTTTATCACGATATGATTGGCCCGGCGGTGGATGCCCTGGCAGGCAGCGGCATTCCGGTGGCGGCGGTCAGCACCGGGTTTCCGGCGGGGCTGTCGCCGTTTCACCTGCGGGTCGCCGAGATTGGCGAAAGCGTGAAGGCGGGGGCGGCTGAGATTGATATTGTGATTTCGCGGCGCCACGTTCTGTCGGGCAACTGGCAGGCGTTATACGAAGAGATACAGACCTTTCGCGCCGCCTGTGGGGATGCGCATATGAAGGCAATATTGGCCACTGGGGAATTGGGCACGCTGCGCAATGTGGCGCGCGCGTCGGTGGTGGCAATGATGGGGGGGGCAGATTTCATCAAGACATCGACCGGCAAGGAAACTGTGAACGCCACTTTGCCGGTGTCTTTGGTGATGATCCGGGCAATCCGGGAATACCACGCGCGCACCGGCTATCGGATCGGGTACAAGCCGGCCGGTGGGATATCCAAGGCCAAGGATGCGCTGGTTTACCTGGCGCTGATGAAGGACGAATTGGGCGATCGCTGGCTGCGGCCCGATCTGTTCCGGTTCGGGGCAAGTTCGTTGCTGGGCGATATTGAACGGCAGTTGGAACACCATGTAACCGGGGCCTATTCGGCGGGGTATCGCCATGCAATTGGGTAAAATACAATGAGCGTTAAAGACAAATTCGAAAGCATGGAATATGGCCCCGCCCCCGAAAGTGCCGCCGAGGCACTGGCCTGGCTGGTGGATCAGGGCGACCGGTTTGGCCACTTCATCAACGGCGCGTTTACCACCCCCGGCGATGGCTTTAACAGCCACAATCCGGCAACGGGCGAGGTTCTGGCGACCTTGAGTCAGGCGACACAAGGCGACGTTGATGCCGCCGTTGATGCCGCCCGCGCAGCACAGGGCAAGTGGGAAAAGATCGGCGGGCCGGGGCGCGCGCGATACCTGTACGCGCTGGCGCGATTGTTGCAAAAACACAGCCGGTTGTTTGCGGTGCTGGAAACGCTGGACAATGGCAAGCCAATCCGCGAATCGCGCGACATTGATATTCCGCTGGCACAGCGGCATTTCTATTACCACGCCGGCATGGCCCAACTGATGCCCGAGGCGTTGCCGGATGTTGAGGCACTGGGCGTTTGCGGTCAGATCATCCCGTGGAATTTCCCGTTGCTGATGCTGGCCTGGAAAATCGCGCCTGCCTTGGCGATGGGCAATACGGTGGTGTTGAAACCGGCTGAATATACCTCGCTGACGGCGTTGCTGTTTGCTGATATCTGTTGCCAAGCCGGATTGCCCAAAGGTGTGGTCAATATCGTCACCGGCGACGGCGCTGTCGGCGAAATGATCGTGGCATCCCCGGTCGACAAGATCGCCTTTACCGGTTCGACCAGCATAGGGCGGCGGATCCGCGAGGCAACGGCGGGCAGCGGCAAGGCGCTGTCGTTGGAGTTGGGCGGCAAATCGGCCTATATCGTGTTTGACGACGCCGATATGGATTCCGCCGTTGAAGGCCTGGTCGATGCAATCTGGTTCAATTCGGGTCAGGTCTGTTGCGCCGGGTCGCGCCTGTTGGTGCAAGAAACCATTGCCGAAGAATTCTATGGCCGATTGCGTGCCCGCATGGACGGATTGCGCATCGGCAACCCGTTGGACAAATGTATCGACGTGGGCGCGGTGGTGGACCCTGTGCAACTGGCCACGATCACGGGCATGGTAGACGCCAACACGGCAGGCGAGACATACCGCGCCGCAACCCCCCTGCCGGATGGCTGTTTTTACCCGCCCACTTTGATCACCGGGCTGACCACCTCTGATACCTTGATGCAGGAGGAAATATTCGGGCCGGTTCTGGTTTCAACCACCTTCCGCACCCCGACCGAGGCCGTGGCTTTGGCCAACAACACCCGCTATGGGCTGGCCGCAACGGTCTGGAGCGAAAACATCAATCTGGCGCTGGATATTGCACCCAGGCTGGTGGCCGGGATTGTCTGGATCAACGCCACCAACCTGATGGATGCCGCCGCCGGGTTTGGGGGGGTGCGTGAAAGCGGGTTTGGCCGCGAAGGCGGCTGGGAAGGGTTGGCGGCCTATACAAAGCCCAAAGGCAAAGCCAAACCATTGGCCAAAATCACCGCAAAACGTGGTGAGGCCGGACCGGCCGATCCAATTGACCGCACCGCCAAGATGTATGTCGGCGGCAAGCAGGCGCGCCCCGATGCGGGGTATTCCCGTGCGGTTTATGGTCGTTCCGGCGCCATTCTGGGCCATGTGGGTCAGGCCAGCCGCAAGGATGTGCGCAATGCGGTGGAGGCGGCGCAAGGTGCGGCCGGTTGGGCCAGGACCACCGGGCACCTTCGGGCGCAAATCCTGTATTATATCGCCGAAAACCTGTCGGCGCGTTCGGGCGAATTTGCCGGGCGGATCAATGACATGACCGGCAAGCGTCAGGGGGAAAAAGAGGTGGCGGCCTCGATCCAGACGCTGTTCACCTACGCCGCCTGGGCCGACAAATACGATGGCCAGGTGCACGGCGTGCCGATCCGGGGCGTGGCATTGGCAATGAAAGAACCGGTTGGCATCATCGGCGCGATCTGCGCTGACGAGGTGCCATTGTTGGGGTTGGTCGGTGCCATGGCACCGGCGATTGCCATGGGCAACCGGGTGGTTCTGGCGGCGTCCGAACCTTACCCTTTGGCGGCAACGGATTTTTATCAGGTGCTGGACACATCGGATGTTCCGGGCGGCGTGGTAAACATTCTGACCGGGTATCACGGTGAAATCGCCCCGACGCTGGCCAGCCACCTGAATGTCGACGCGATGTGGAGCTTTTCGTCCAGTGACCTTTCGGGTGATGTTGAACGCGCGTCGTGCGGGAACCTGAAACGCACATGGGTCAATAACGCCTGTGCAATGGACTGGTACAACACCAGTTCGACACAGTTTCTGGCCGCATCATGCGAGGTCAAGAATATCTGGGTGCCTTACGGCGAATAGCTCCGTAGGGTGTGTGCTTGCACGCACCATTCCGATGAGGCAAAGGGTTGGTGCGTGCAAGCACACACCCTACGGGGCGATTGACCGATTGTCAGAAACCGGCGTCAGACGCTTTCTTCCTCCAGATGCAGTTTCATGTCGATCAACACGGTTTGCAGCATCGAGGTTTCGCGCAGCAGGCGCTTGGCCTCGTTCATGGTGATGATCCCGTCTTCCATCGCCACCTGATATTCACCCATCAGCATGGCAAACCGCTGGCTTAGCGCGATGACATCGGCGTTCACCCCACCGGTGTTGGGCGCATTGGGCCGACGTTCGTCATAAGACAAGGTGATGTTTTTCAATTCCGCCAGCGCGCTGGTGACATGTGGATAAGAAGATATTTCTTCCAAACGGGCCACCGCATCGACGGGCATGAAACGGTCGCGATGTTCGGCGTGTTCGGAATAATACCGGCCCAAAGTGGCCTTGGATTTGCCCGTCACCTGACACGCCGCTTCGATCCCGACATCCTTTACCAGGGCCTCGGTGTGTTTTTTCAGATAGCTGTTTATGTCGGTCATTCGTCGCTTTCCGGCACTTTTTGGGTCTGCATTAGTCGTTATGGGGAACGGCCCGTATTTATTCCCATTAGGGCTTTCTACTGGATATGTCATTAATACGCTATCCCTCAGGTTTAAGAGGGGGGTTTTAAAGAGTACCGGCGTTATTTTACGCCATTTCAGAAGTGGGTCGGGGATTTGTCTTTGTTATTCCTGCGGTTATTTTACCGCTCCCCCGTCTCATCGGCGCCGTCATCTGCGTCTGCACATACTCCATCCCCAAGGGCTGTTCCGTCCCGGATTTGTGCAGGCTAAGGTGGCGGCGCTATGAGTCTGCGCACCCCTGATTGCGCTTGTCCAGAACGACCGCACCCCCTAAACCCCTGCCATGGCAAAGCTTTTCTTCAACTATTCGACCATGAACGCCGGCAAATCCACGGTTTTGCTTCAGGCGTCTCATAACTATCGCGAACATGGCATGGATACCTATCTGTTGACAGCACGGGTCGACGGGCGGGCCGGAAAGGGGCGAATCGCCTCACGCATCGGTATCGGATCCGAGGCAGACATGTTTGATGGTGACAGTGACCTGTTTGCCATGATCAAGGCGCGGCTTGGCAGGGGCCCGGTGGCCTGCGTGTTTGTCGACGAGGCACAGTTCCTGCAACCGGCACAGGTCTGGCAATTGGCCTGTGTGGTTGATGACCTGAACCTGCCGGTGTTGTGTTACGGGCTGCGGGTTGATTTTCGCGGTGAATTATTCCCGGGGTCGGCCACATTGCTGGCAATATCTGACGAAATGCGCGAGGTGCGCACCATTTGCCGTTGCGGGCGCAAGGCGACAATGGTGATTCGTCAGGATGATCAGGGGCGGGTGATCCATCAAGGCGCGCAGGTTCAGATTGGCGGCAACGAGACCTATGTGTCGCTGTGCCGCCGCCATTGGCGCGAAGCGATGGGTGAAAAAGGAAAAACTCAATGACCCCGGCCCTGAAACAGAAAATCCTGCAAGTCTGCGACCGCAAGGTTTTGCAGAAAGGCCCGGAGGTTGGCCTTTCATTCTACGCCTTTTTTGCCAATAGAAATACCGACCCGGAATTGCTGATGGAAGCCGCAGAATGGTGGATAATGACCCACCGTCTGGACCATTTCGAAAAAGCCGTGAAGATCAGGAAAATGGTCGAACAGCTTTAAGCCATGCATCAGCCCGCCACGTCAGACGTGGTTTGGCAGGTCCTGTCCTGCTTCAAAAGCCGCCACATTGTCCAGCGCCATATGCCCCATTGCGGTGCGCACCTCCAGCGCGTTGGTCCCCAGATGCGGCAACAAAGTCACTTGCTGCATCATCCGCAACGCGGCGGGCACATCTGGTTCAAATTCGTACACATCCAGCCCGGCCCCGGCGATCTGGCCGGTCTGAAGCGCGCCAATCAGGGCGGCCTCCTCGACTACGTCTCCTCGGGCGATATTGATCAAATGCGCCGTTGGGCGCATTGCGGTGAACACGTTTGCGTCAATCAGGTGGTGGGTTTCCGGCCCGGCCGGCACACAGACCACCAATACATCAACGGACGCCGCCAGATCGGCCAGATCGCCGGCCCGTTCCGCCGGAAACGTCAGGGTTTTTGGCGTCCGGCTGACATATCGCACCGTCATGTCAAAGCCGAAATGACAGCGCCGCGCCACCGCCTGGCCGATCCGCCCCATGCCAACAATACCCACGGTCTTGCCGGTGATATGCAACCCCAGCAGTTGCGTCGGATGCCAGCCGTGCCAGTTGCCCGCCCGCAACAGCCGCTCACCCTCGCCCGCGCGGCGGGCAGACATCAGGATCAGCGTCATGCCGATATCGGCGGTCGCGTCGGTGACCGCACCCGGCGTATTGCTGACCTGAATGCCCGCAGCATAAGCCGCATCAACGTCGATATGATTGTATCCGACGCCAAAATTGGCCAGCAACCGGCAGCGCGGATTAGCGACAGCGCCAAAAGTATCGGCATCGAACACATCTCCCAAAGTCGGGATGACCACATCAAAATCGGCTAACGCCCGGTGCATTTCGTCCTTGTCCAGAGGGGTGTTGACGCCGCGCACCTCGGTATCAAACGCCGTTTTTGCCCGGTCAACCACCGCCTGTGGCATGGGCCTTGTGATCAACAGCCGCATCAGATCAGCCGCGCGCCATTGGCCACCGGGTGGTCCGGCGTGATCAACACAATTTCGCCAGTGGCATCCGGCAACCCCAGTACCAGAACCTCTGACATGAACCTGCCAATCTGGCGGGGTGGGAAATTGACTACGGCCATCACCTGTTTGCCAACCAGCTGCTCTGGTTGATAATGCGCGGTGATCTGCGCCGACGATTTCTTTTCGCCAATCCCACCATTATCTGTGCCAAAGTCGATCCACAGCTTTATTGCCGGTTTGCGCGCTTCGGGGAATGGCGCGGCCCGGACAACAACGCCGGTGCGGATATCCACCTTGAGGAAGTCATCAAAACTGATCTCATCCACGCGACAATTCCTTTGAACGTTCCGTGGCCGCCTTGACGGCCCGTTTCAACAACCCCGGAAAGCCGGAAGTTTCATCCATCAAAACCTCCAGCGCCGCCTGCGTCGTGCCATTCGGGCTGGTCACATTCCTGCGCAACTGCCCCGGATCTTCATTGGCCGCTTCGGCCAATGCCCCGGCCCCGGCGACCGTCGCCTTGGCCAGTTGCATCGACAATTCAGGCGCCAACCCTTGCGCCTGCCCGGCAGCGGCCAGTGCTTCGATCAGATGAAACACATACGCCGGACCAGAGCCGCTGACCCCGGTCACCGCATCCATCTGCGCTTCGTCCTGCAATCGAACGGTCTGACCAACCGCCGACAGCAAATCATCCGCCAGATCAACATCGGCCACAGTCGCCACCCTGTTGCCAATCAGTGCGGTTATCCCCCGCCCAATCGCCGCAGGCGTGTTGGGCATCGCCCTGACAATTGGCGTATCAGACCCAAGAATTTCTTCGTAAGTTGCAATCGACGTGCCCGCCGCGACCGACACAAACAACGTCCCCCCGCCGCCCATCGCCGCCAAAACCGGCAATGCAGCACCCATCATCTGCGGCTTGACCGCCACCAGAACAATGGCCGGGCTTTCGGGCAGAGGTTCATTCAGATGCACCCCCTGCAAGGTCAGCCATTCTGACGGGCAAGGGTCAATCACCCATACCGACCCGCCGGGCAATCCGCCCTGCAACCACCCGGCCAGCATCGCCGACCCCATCTTGCCACACCCCAAAAGCACCAGCCCCCGGGCGGCCACGCTATCCATTTCCATAAATGCCCCCTGCTCAGTCTCAGGCAAGGCTTTACGCCCGGCCATAGGCCTCGGCAATGGCGACCTGCATCGCGTCCTTGGGGCTGCGCCCGCCCCAAACATGCAGCTGAATCGCTGGATAATAGCGCTCGGCACTTATCACAGCGGCGTTGATCATTGTGTCAACCTGCTCGGGCGAGGCGACCTGACCACCGGCCAGAACCAGCCCATAGCGATAAACCATCAGCTTTTGATCGGCCCAATAGGTGAACGCCCCGGCCCAGCATTGATCGTTCATCGCGTTGATCAATTCATACAGCCCCGGCAACGCAGTTTCCGGCGGCTCCATTTCAAAGGTGCAGACCATGCGCAAGGTTTCGTCAAAATCCGACCAGGCCAGGGTGATCGAATAGGTGCGCCACTGGCCTTCGACGGCCATGGCGATTTGGTCGTCGCCCAACCGGTCAAAATCCCAATCGTGATGCGCGGCGACGTTTTCAACAATGTCGATCGGGTGAATGTCGTCTTCGAAGTACTGCTCTGACAGGGACATGGATTCCACCTCACTTTTCTCTAGCGGGAGCAATGGTTAGCACCCCAATCGCTAGGTGCCTGCTCTACAGGCCGTCGCTCAACCGACGCACCATACCATATATGGTGGTCTGTAGCCGCCCTTCTGGCAACCCCTATTCTTGGGGATAACTGCAATAAGTTGTGGATGAAGTGCCTGTGACCCCTATATCCATGCCTGCGCTGGCCGTGACCCGTCACTTCGGCGTCTTTGGATAATAAAAGCGGCGCGGCAGCGCCTCCGTTGGATTAGGGCTTCTTTGCCTTGGGCTTGGGTTTGGCTTTTGCCTTCGGCTCCAACGCTGCAATCCGCATCGCCAGCGCCTCATTCTCTTCGCGGGCCTTCTGCGCCATGGCACGCACCGCATCGAATTCTTCCCGGGTCACAAAATCGCGATCCGCCAGCCAGCGGTCGACCATACCCTTCATCGCCGTCTCGGCCTCGTCTTTCGCGCCTTGGGCAACACCCATGGCATTGGTCATCAGCTGCGAAATATCGTCCAGGATCTTGTTGCGGGTCTGCATCTTTAATCACTCCTTTGTCACGTACTCGTTATATGGGCATGCAAACCGCCAGCGGCAAGGTTGACTTTGCCTCAATGTCACAGGCATTGCTACATCCATGCAAGCCAATATTCTTTTTCCCGACCTGTCATCCGAATTGTTCTCGATCACGATCTTCGGGTTCGACTTCGCCCTGCGCTGGTATGCGCTGGCTTATATCGTCGGCATTCTTGTCGCCTGGCGACTGGGCGTGATGGCGGTGAAACGCGCGCATCTTTGGTATAACGACACCGCCCCCGTGACCCCGGTCCAGATCGAAGACCTGCTGACCTGGATCATTCTGGGCGTCATCCTGGGCGGGCGGTTTGGCTTTGTGGTGTTTTACCAACCCGGTTATTATCTGGAAAATCCCGCTCTGATCCTTCAGGTCTGGCAGGGTGGCATGTCGTTCCATGGTGGGCTGCTTGGGGTTGTCATCGCCAGTTGGATTTACGCCTGGCGACATGATATCCCCAAACGCGCGCTGGCCGACCTGATCGCCTATACCGTGCCGTGCGGGCTGATGCTGGGCCGGTTGGCCAATTTTATCAATGCCGAATTGTGGGGCCGGGCATCGGACCTGCCTTGGGCGGTGGTATTTCCCGGCCAATACGCGCAGGACTGCCCCGGTGTCGTGGGCTTGTGCGCGCGCCACCCCTCACAACTTTATGAGGCAGCACTGGAAGGTCTGGTTCTGGGTGTGCTGCTGCTTTGGCTGGTTTACCGCCGCCGGGCCCTTAGGTTCCCCGGTGCGATTGCCGGGGTATTCATGGCCGGCTATGGTCTTGCGCGCTTTGTGGTCGAATTTGTCCGCCAACCCGATGCGCATTTCATCAGCCTTGGCAATCCGTTGGGGCTGGCGTTTCATTTTGAGGGCTATGGGCTGACCATGGGGCAACTACTTTCGCTGCCGATGATTGCCCTTGGTATCTGGTTGATTGTCACCGCCCGCACAATTGCCACCCGCGCCCCCGCCACGTGACCCTGAAATCACGAACCGTCGCGCGCATCCACCAGGATGGGCCGATAACGGTCGCGGACTTCATGGCAACCTGTCTGCTGCACCCGACCCATGGCTATTACACCACCCGTGACCCTTTGGGTGCGGGCGGCGATTTCACCACCGCGCCGGAAATCAGCCAGATGTTCGGAGAACTGATTGGCCTGTGCCTGGCCCAAAGCTGGCTGGATCAGGGCGCCCCCACCCCCTTTACCCTGGCCGAACTTGGCCCCGGGCGCGGCACCTTGATGGCAGACGCCTTGCGGGCGACAAAAGCCGTCCCCGGTTTTCATGCCGCGGCCCGGCTGACCCTGATCGAAGCCTCGCCGGTTCTGCGCCGGGCGCAGAGTGAACGGCTGTCAAACCATGCGCCTCTCTGGCTGGACACTTGCGCAGAATTGCCCGACCAGCCGCTGTACCTGATCGCCAATGAATTCTTTGACGCCCTGCCGATCCGCCAGTTTCAACGCGATGGGGTGGGATGGCGGGAACGACATGTGGGACAAAGCGACGGCCACTTGCGATTTGGCCTGGGACCGCCGGTGATGCCCGCGACCCTTTCGCACCGGTTGGATGACACCAAAGACGGAGATCTGGTGGAAACCTGCGCCCCGGCGCAAGGCATCATCACCGAACTGGCCCGGCGAATCGCCGGGTTTGGCGGGGCGGCGTTACTGGTGGATTATGGCGACTGGCGTTCTTTGGGCGACACTCTTCAGGCGGTGAAAGGGCATAGACCCGTCGATATCCTGAGTGACCCCGGACAGGCGGACCTGACGGCGCATGTGGACTTTGAGGCGCTGGCGATGGCAGCCAAGGCCGCTGGTTGTGGCCATAGCCGCCTGACACCACAGGGGGTTTTCCTGGACCGGTTGGGCATTGCGACCCGGGCGCAGGCGCTGGCCAAGGGGCAGACCCCGGAAGTTCAGGCCGCCATCACATCTGCGCAACAGCGCTTGACGGAGCCGGACAAAATGGGAATCCTGTTCAAGGTACTGGGCCTTAACCCGGTTCAAGGCCCTCTCCTGCCCGGACTTACGCCATGATATCGAAACCATGACCCTGGAAATTCTGACCTCTGACCATCTGATGCCCGCATTCCACGGGTTCTTTACCCGCCGTGGGGGGGCCTCGTCCGGGATATTTCATGGGCTGAATTGTGGCCCCGGTTCGACCGACCAAAGTGCCGCGGTCGAGATTAACCGCGCCCGCGTTGCCAAAGCCATGGGGGTGGCACCTGTGGCCCTGACTTCGTTGCACCAAATCCATTCCACCAAAGTCATCACCGTGGTTGCACCACTGGAAACCCGACCCCAGGCCGATGCCATGGTTACCAATACCCCCGGTCTGGCCCTGGGCATCCTGACGGCTGATTGCCAGCCGGTGCTGTTTCACGATGCCAAAGCCGGCGTGATTGGGGCCGCCCACGCCGGATGGCGCGGTGCATTAAGTGGCATTCTGGAACAAACATTGGCGGCAATGGAGGTGCTTGGGGCCAACCGGGCGGATACCTCGGCCATTATCGGCCCGTCGATTTCCCAACGCGCCTATGAAGTCGGTCCCGAGTTTCTGGATGAATTTCTGGTTGACGACCCTGACAACTCCCGCTTTTTCGCCAATGGGACCGGTGACAGGATGTTGTTTGATCTGCAAGGGTTCAGCCTGTACCGGCTGCGCGCTGCCGGCGTTGGCCACAGCGAATGGACCCGTCATTGCACCTTTTCGGATGCCGATCGGTTCTATTCCTATCGCCGGACCACCCACGCGCAGGAAGCTGACTATGGCCGCCTGATTTCGACAATCCGCCTGTGAACCCGACCAATTTTAGCCAATTGTGTCCAAAAGCCGTTTCGCCGCGCCTTATTTGCCCGTGATCGGCGTTCCTTTTCGTAGGCATGCCCGACCCAAATAACCTTAAACAACTGATTTATTGGTATTTTTATGTATCTCAGTTCTAACCTGTCGGCAGAACTGAATATCTTTAATTCCCCCTGAAACCGACAAACACCTGCCTCATTTACCGGGGAAACTGATCTTCAAGAACGACACACGACCAAACATAGTTCAGGCAGGAGAACAAACCGATGCGAACCAATAACCGCTTTATCAAATCCGTCATCAAAACCGCCAGCGAAACTTCGGTTGAAATGCCCTGGTCGCGTGGCAGCCGACGCGTTTCCTTTTCCAACCGCAATACGGCACAGGCGGCGTAAACTGGCCGCCTAACACAAAACACAATACCCGTCCGCAAAGTCTGCCGCTTTATGGATGAGGTGCACCTCCGGTTAGCTGCCCAGAAGCCGGATGGTCAGGAAAGCCCACCTTGGCAGTCGCCAAGGCGGGCTTTTTCTTGGGCCGCGCGCCAGCAAACGCGCAGAGAAACAAATTAAGGCAAGTTTAACCGAGGGGTTGGAAACAAACCCCGCGTCTGCAACTGGATTGATGCCAACCCAGTATTAAATAAGGATGAAATTTTGACAATTCGAACAGTATTTGACTATTGTTTTGGCAATACTGATAAATGTGAACCTTATGTCCGTTTGTCGTTGCTGGTGGGGGCCAGCGCAGATGCGACCCTTTTGAAAGGGCCGACCTGAATGACCACACCGACCTCTTTGGTGCGCGCAGCGCAGCACGCTGTCCTGACCGATCCGACCATGAAAGATCCGGCCGCGTGGCGTGCGCAGCAAACACTGCAAAAGCGCCCGCAGCTGCGGCGGTATGAAATTGCCTCGCTTTTGGCCAATGGCAATGTGGCCCATACCCGCCACCTGGCCCCGGCGTTGCCATTGTTCGAAGACGCGTTTTGCGCGTTTTCGCGGGGGTCAATGGTTGAAACAGATACCGGCCCGATGGCGATCGAAGACCTGCAACCGGGTGACCGGGTACTGACAAGCGACGGCTGCGCCGAAACGGTGCTGTGGAAAGGGTCAACCACGCTGGTTCCGGGGCGTCCCGGGCCGTCGGGGCGTAATCTGCGGCTGACCCGCATCATGCCCGACAGCTTTGGCATGCAACGCCCGGCGTCTTATGTTCTGGCCGGGCCATCTGCGCGGCTGTTGAACACGCCCAGCCATTTGCGCGCGCTGGTCGGCGGGGCGCAGATGCTGACGCCGGTGCAGGAATTTGTCGACGGTATGAACGTGATTGAAACCGCACCGCCAACTGCGGTGGAACTGTTTCACATCTGTCTGCCACGCCACGCGGCCATTCGGGTCGGCGGGTTGGAGTTTGAAACCTATCACCCCGGCGCCAATGCCGTGCGGTTGATCAGCCATGCCATGCGGTCACTGTACCTTAACCTGTTCGCGCATATCGACCAATTGACTGATTTTGGTCCTTTGGCGTTCCCACGCGCAGGCGATGGTCAACCGGATTTGATGAGCGCGTGACGAAGGCGCAGCCTTGGATATCAGGCGTCACGCCTGAGCCGTTCTTCCAGAACGTCGAACGGCACACCCGGTTCGTCCTTGGCGCGCCGGATCACCAGCGAAGTTTTGACGCTGGCCACATTCGGCGTATTCAGTAATTGCCCAGTCAGGAAGCTTTGAAAACTGCTCAGGTCCGGGGCCACACATTTCAGCATGAAATCGACCTCGCCGTTCAGCATGTGACACTCGCGCACCAATGGCCATTTGCGGCAGCGGTCTTCAAAGGCGTTCAACTCACTTTCGGCCTGGCTGTCCAGCCCGACCATGGCAAACACCTGCACCTCAAAGCCCAGCTCGCGGGCGTTGACCCTGGCGTGGTAGCCATGGATCAACCCCGCCTCTTCCAGTGATCGTACCCGGCGCAGGCAGGGCGGCGCAGAAATGCCAACCCGTCTGGCCAGTTCGACGTTGGTCATTCGCCCATCGCCCTGAAGCTCTGACAGGATCTTGCGGTCAATTGAGTCCAAACGTGTCGATACCATTGTCTATTCTTCCCGAAAATCTGGTTTAGATTTTGGTTTCTTATATCAACGCCGGGTTCGGGCGCAATAATATTTCACAACTACGCAATAATCTTTGCCTTCTTGTCCGAGAGCAAGCGCCCTGGCCATTGCCCCCCCCGGATCGGCGGTATATGCAGGCTGGCGGCACTTTAACATCCGGGGAAAATCATGGGCGACACACGGCACACCAAAGTTCTGATCATCGGCTCGGGTCCGGCCGGCTATACGGCGGGCGTTTATGCCGCCCGCGCCATGCTGGCACCCATTCTGGTACAGGGCATCGAACCCGGCGGGCAATTGACCACCACCACCGAGGTCGAAAACTGGCCCGGAGACACGCAGGTTCAGGGCCCCGATCTGATGATCCGCATGCAGGAACATGCCAAGGCGACGGAATGCGAGGTGATTGGCGACATCATCACCGATCTGGACCTGTCCAAGCGGCCGTTCATCGCCAAGGGCGACAGTGGCACCACCTATACCGCCGATGCGATCATTCTGGCGACCGGGGCGCGGGCCAAGTGGCTGGGGTTGGAATCGGAAGAAAAGTTCAAGGGCTTTGGCGTGTCGGCCTGCGCCACCTGCGACGGGTTCTTTTATCGCGGGCAGGAAATTGTCGTCGTCGGCGGCGGCAATACGGCCGTTGAAGAGGCGCTGTTTCTGACCAACTTTGCCAGCAAGGTGACATTGATCCACCGGCGCGATGAATTGCGCAGCGAAAAGATTCTGGAAAACCGGTTGATGAAGAACCCCAAGATCGAACCATTGTGGTTTCATGAACTGGTCGAAGTCACCGGCACCGAAGCGCCTTTGGGGGTCGAAGGCGTGCGGGTCAAACATGTCAAAACCGGCGAGATCACTGAAATCCCCTGCAAGGGCGTGTTCATCGCCATCGGCCACGCACCGGCAAGTGAGTTGGTCAAGGACACGCTGGCCACCCATATGGGCGGCTATGTAAAGGTCAAACCCGGCGGCACCGAAACCTCTGTGCCGGGGGTGTTCGCGGCCGGCGATCTGACCGATCACATCTATCGTCAGGCGGTGACCAGTGCCGGCATGGGCTGTATGGCAGCACTGGACGCGGAACGGTTTCTGGCCGAACAGGCTGACACCTGAGCCAGCCGCCAGCCCTGAAGTTTTTGTGAGCGACATACCCTGTCGGGTTCTGGTTGCGTGCTTGACGGGCCTCTTGATGAGCCGCACAGTTTGGTTGGCAAATTGCAACAAGGACTGGTGACCACTTGAGCATTCTTTGGCAAGGCAGTTGGACAACCCGGATCAGGATTGGCTCGGGTCTGGTTCTGTTCCTGTTTGCATTGCTGCACTTTATCAATCTTGGGCTGGGCCTGATTTCGCCTGACTGGATGGAGGTATTTCAGACCGGGCGACAATATGTGACCCACTCTGCCCCCGGGACCGTCATCCTTTATGCTGCGTTTCTGGCCCATATCGGTCTGGCGATCGTCTCACTGGCCGCGCGGCGGACCCTGAAAATGCCGATCTGGGAGGCGACCCAGATCGCCCTTGGCCTTGCTGTGCCGTTTTTGCTGATCAAGCACATTGTTCATGCCCGCATGGCACATAAGATGTTCGCGGTGAATATTGATTACGGCTATGTCTCGGTGCTGCTGTGGAATACCGCCGATGGTGTCTGGCAGTCGGTGCTGTTGCTGATCGTCTGGGTGCATGGCTGCATGGGGCTGCATTTCTGGCTGCGGGTGACCAAATGGTGGAAGCGCTGGATACCGGTCATGACCAGCGTTGCCGTGCTGGTCCCGGCGTTTGCTTTGGCCGGGTTCCTGACCGAAGGTCGGCGGATGCTGGAGCTGTTTGCGCAACAGGAAACCCGCGCGTCGGAAATGGAGCGGTTCAACTTTCCCGAACCGGCCGAGTTCAATACGCTGATCGCGACTGCCGATTACATTCTTTATGGATTTTGGGCCATATTAATCGCAAGTGCGCTGTTTTTCCTGGGTCGCAAGCTGACCAACAAACGCCATTCGGTGCGTATTTCTTACGTCGATGGCCCCGAGGTTTCTTCACCCAAAGGCCCGACCCTGCTGGAAATTTCCCGCGCCAATGGCATTCCCCACACCGCCCTGTGCGGCGGGCGTGGCCGCTGTACCACCTGCCGCGTGGTGATCGAAGATGGTGCCGATCTGCTGCACCCGCCAAGCACGGCCGAGGCCCGCAGCCTGGCGGCCGTCAACGCCCCGCCCAATGCGCGGCTGGCCTGCCAGATCAAGCCAACCAACCCGCTGACGGTATTCCGGGTGTTTCGCCCCGATGGCAAACGCGGACGTGCCCATGCCAGTCAGGGGTCCGAGCAACGTCTTGCCGTGATGTTCCTGGACATGCGCGGCTTTACTGCCCGCACCACCGGGCAATTGCCGTATGACGTGGTATTCCTGTTGAACCGGTTCTTTGACGCGGTGGTACCATCAATCGTCGGGGCCGACGGCAGTATTGATAAATACCTTGGCGACGGGTTGATGGCCGTGTTCGAATGCAAAACCGAGAGCGAATCTGCCAAAGCCGCGTTAAAGGCTGCGGCTGGCATCAGTTCGGCCCTGATCACCTTCAACCGTGGCCTGGCCGCCGAAGGCGTCGACAAGGTTGCCATCGGTATCGGCATTCATCTGGGCGAAGTGGTTATCGGCGAAATAGGAGCGGCCGGCAACGCCCCGCGCACCCTGATCGGCAATACCGTTAACACCGCCAGCCGACTGGAAAGCAAAACCAAGGACCTTGAGGTCGAATTGCTGGTATCCGAGCCACTGTTGCTGGCAGCAGGTCATGCCACCGATCACTTGGACATGATCACCCCGGAACTGCGCGGCGTCACCCGACCGTTGAATGTTCTGGCTGTCAAATCAGGCGCGGCTCTGTTCGAAATTCTGGAACCAAAAACAGGGGTGGCGGCAGAAGTGATGCCAGCGGAAATTTGACCAAAATGCGCTTTTTTCGCCGATTATGGCCACTATCGTACTAAATTTGCCGTTTTACGGGCTTTCTGGCGAAACGGTCTAGACATTCCATATGCAGGGGCGTTATGCCCCGCGCGACCAGGGTCATTTGGCCCAGCCCCCCTATCAAAACCCACAACAAAACCCGCAACAAAACCCGCAACAAAACCCACCGAAAGATTTGAAATGAAAATGCTCAGCAATCTGGCGCCTATCCCGGAACTTTATGTATCTTACGATTCTGCCCAGAAACTGAAAGTCGAGGCTGGCGAGCTGAAAAGCCACGACCTGACCCCGCGCCAGATTTGCGATCTGGAACTGTTGATGAACGGCGGCTTCAACCCGCTGAAAGGGTTTCTGAGCGAGGCCGATTATGACGGTGTGGTCAAAGACATGCGTCTGGCTGATGGCACCCTGTGGCCGATGCCGATCACCCTGGATGTGTCCGAAGATTTTGCAGGCTCGCTTGAGGTTGGTCAGGACATCGCCCTGCGCGATCAGGAAGGCGTTATTCTGGCCACCATGACCGTCACCGATAGTTGGACGCCGAATAAGGCGCTGGAGGCCGAGAGTGTTTTTGGCGCCGATGACGACGCACATCCGGCGGTAAACTATTTGCACAATCAGGCGGGAAAAGTTTATCTTGGCGGGCCTATTACCGGCCTGCAACCGCCCGTGCATTACGATTTTCGCGGCAGCCGCGACACCCCGAACGAGTTGCGCGCCTATTTCCGCAAGCTGGGCTGGCGCCGGATTGTGGCGTTTCAAACCCGCAACCCGCTGCACCGGGCGCATCAGGAACTGACGTTTCGTGCCGCCAAGGAAGCGCAGGCAAACCTGCTGATCCATCCCATTGTCGGGCTGACCAAACCGGGCGATGTTGACCATTTCACCCGGGTGCGGTGTTACGAGGCGGTGCTGGACAAATACCAGGCGGCCACCACCACCATGAGCCTTTTGAACCTGGCGATGCGCATGGCTGGCCCACGTGAAGCGGTCTGGCATGGTCTGATCCGCGCCAACCACGGCTGTACCCACTTTATCGTTGGGCGTGATCATGCCGGTCCCGGCAAAAACTCGGCCGGGGACGATTTTTATGGTGCCTATGACGCGCAGGATCTGTACCGCGAACATCAAAGCGAAATCGGCTGTGAAATGGTTGATTTCAAACATATGGTCTATGTGCAGGAACGCGCGCAGTACGAACCAAACGACGAGATTGAGGATCGCGACAATGTCACCATCCTGAACATCTCGGGCACCGAATTGCGTCGGCGTCTGTCTGAGGGACTGGAAATACCCGAGTGGTTTTCGTTTCCCGAAGTGGTCCAGGAATTGCGCCGCACCAAACCTGCGCGCCACAAACAGGGTTTTACCGTGTTCTTCACCGGGTTTTCCGGTTCGGGCAAGTCGACCATTGCCAATGCGCTGATGGTCAAGCTGATGGAAATGGGCGGACGCCCGGTGACGTTGCTGGACGGCGATATCGTGCGTAAGAACCTGTCATCCGAGTTGGGGTTTTCCAAGGAACACCGCGATCTGAACATTCGCCGGATCGGTTATGTCGCATCCGAGATCACCAAGAATGGCGGCATCGCCATTTGTGCGCCAATCGCGCCGTATGCCACCACCCGGCGGTTTGTGCGTGAAGACATCGAAAGCCACGGTGCCTTTGTCGAGGTGCATGTGGCCACGTCGATCGAAGAATGCGAACGGCGCGACCGCAAGGGGCTGTATAAGCTGGCGCGCGAAGGAAAGATCAAGGAATTCACCGGTATCTCAGACCCTTACGATGTGCCCGAAAGCCCAGAGTTGCGGGTTGAAACGGTTGGAACAGACGTAGACAATTGCGCCCATCAGGTGCTGCTGAAGCTTGAGAATATGGGGCTGATCGCAGTCTGATCGCAGTCTGAGGGCAGTCTGAGGGCAGTCTGAGGGCAGTCTGGTCGACAAATGGCGGGGCGGGGTGAACCCCCGCCCTGCGTCTTCATCGCAGGCTATCGCGGATGGCCAGGGCGGCACGTTTTTCCAGGTCACAATACTGCGCCAGATCAGGCTGAATGGCCTGTATCTGTGGCAGGCGGGCGTCAAAATCCTTAGCCGACATGGCAGCAATGGCACGCCTGATATCCGCCGACGTCTGGCATTGGATAATCCCGGTTGTGTCGACAAAGCGGTCCAGATTGGGACAGCCCCAATATATCGGCACCGTGTTGCACAATACCGCATCTATCAGCTTTTCGGAAAAATAGTTCTTTTCCCGAATGTTCTCGATCACCACTGAATAGCGGTAACGGGCCAGCCCGTCTGCTTTGGTTTCAAACGGCGCATATCCCTGTCCCATCACCGCCACATCCTGGGATGTATCACGCGCCCACGCGACCGTTTCATGGCGCAGCTTATGGCCTTGTGAATCCCGCTTGGAAGACGCGATCAGGGAACACATGGCGGTTTTTTCCATCCCAATATCACGCCATTCGGGCACCCATGTGGTGCCCAGCGGAAAGAAAATCCCATTGGGGATGCGCCCCAGCAGCGTTTCATTGAAACTCAGCACCCGCCAGAAACGCCGATGGCTTTGGCGCAACAGCATCAGGTGCTTGGCATTGATCACCGAAGGTTCCCCAAGGATCAGCGATATCTGTGCTTTGGTACCCCGGCGAACGGCAAAATGTGTCGCGGTTTTGGGGAAGACAATCAGATGGTCATCGCCCGCCAAATCGCCCACGTTTGCGCCCACCAATCTGGTTGGGCAGCCCAAAGGCCAGATCAGTTCTGACACCGGCAATTCCGCCAACCTGGGACCAAGCCGCATGCCATAGGGTAAAACTGCGATGCCGGGTTCGGACATCGGCGCCAATCAGACCGGCACAGGCAAGTTCACCTTACCCCGTATCAATACAACCCAGTTCAATGCACCGCGACCGGGGAATAATCGTTCTCGCGCGCCAGCACAAAGGCCATACGCCGGTCCGCCACCAGCGCCAATCGCTGACCATCCGCATCATGCACCGCAAAAAGCTGTTCTTTATCACCTGCTTCGGCCCGTACTTTTTCGGGCAGATCGGCAACATCGACCGATTTCACATAAACAATGCGCGACATGTCTTCGGCAAATTCAAAACTCGTGTTCATGGTTCTAGCCCTTTTTGATATTGATGGTTTGCACGATGGTTTGCGGCGCCGCACGGGTCAGATCGACATGCAACAGCCCGTTTTCCATAATCGCCTCGCCTACTTCGACCCCGTCGGCCAGAACAAACATGCGTTGAAACTGACGCGCCGCGATGCCGCGATGCAGGAACACCCGCCCCTCGCTGTC
>JAKITO010000034.1 GCA_021648025.1 Paracoccaceae bacterium | reverse complement strand
ATGAAAAGCACGTTTCGCGCGACCGGGCAGACCGGTATTCTGATCACCGGGCACGGGGTGCCGCTGGATGCGGTGGTTGCCGATTTCATGGCCGGGTCGGTGGAATATCTGACGCCGGACAATGACGCCGATCACTGGGATATCATCGAGGGGCAAGGCAGCCTGTTTCATGTGTCGTATTCCGGGGTGACGATGGCGTTGATCCATGGAGGTCAGCCGGATGCGTTGATTTTGAGTCACGAGCCGACACGCGAGCATATGCGCGGGTTGCCGGGGTATACATTGCCGACGCTGGAGGTTTTGCGCGATACGGCATTGCCATTGGCAAAGGTGGCCAATCCCGCCTGCGTCGTGGTTGGTATTACGATCAATACGCAGCATATGTCTGAGGATGAGGCGCTGGCATATCTGGCGGCGCTTGAGGCGAGCATGGGATTGCCAGCGGTTGATCCGTTCCGTCAGGGGGCAGACCGGTTGGCGGATGCGTTGGCGGCTTTGTAGGAGTGGTTGCGTTGGTCGATAGGGCGGGAGCCTCCCCCTCTCGGGGCTGCAAGCAGGCCCTGCCGGGCAGCGGTACGCGAGTTTATTTTGCAAGATGAAGGAGCAGTTGTGTGCTGATTGAGACAACGCGCGATGTGTTTAAGTTGGCGCAGGTGTTTACCATTTCGAGGGGGTCACGGACTGAGGCGAAGGTTCTGACTGTTCGTATTGCCGATGATGGTGTTCAGGGGTGGGGTGAATGTGTGCCTTATGCGCGATACGGCGAGACGATGGAGTCTGTTGAAGCCCAGATCAACGGGTTGCCGGAGGTGTTTGACCGGGGGGCTTTGATGGAACTGTTGCCTGCCGGTGCGGCGCGCAATGCGGTTGATTGCGCCTTGTGGGATATCGAGGCGAAACGGGCGGGCAAGCGGGTTTGGCAATTGGCCGGGCTGGCCAAGCCGGGGCCGGAGATCACCGCCTATACGTTGTCGTTGGATACGCCTGAGAAGATGCGGGATCAGGCGGCAAAACATGCGTTTCGCCCCTTGTTGAAGATCAAGCTGGGTACACCTGATGATATGGCCCGTTTAGAGGCCGTTCGGGCCGGGGCCCCCGATGTCAGGATTATCGTTGATGCCAATGAAGGCTGGTCGCCCGAAATCTATACCGATCTGGCCCCGCATTTGCAGCACCTTGGGGTGGTATTGGTCGAGCAACCTTTGCCTGCCGGGCAGGATGGCGCGTTGATTGACATGCAACGCCCGGTGCCGGTTTGCGCCGATGAAAGCTGCCATGACCGGGACAGTTTGGCGGGGTTGAAAGGTAAATACGATGTGATCAATATCAAACTGGACAAGACTGGCGGGTTGACCGAAGCGTTGAAGCTGCGGGATGCGGCGCGCGATCAGGGGTATGGTGTGATGGTCGGGTGCATGGTTGGGTCGTCACTGGCGATGGCTCCGGCGACATTGGTGGCGCAGGGGGCGTTGGTGGTCGATCTTGACGGGCCTTTGTTGCTGGCTGAAGATCGCGAGACGCCGTTGACATTTGATGCCGATGGGGTGCATCCGCCAGAGGCCGAGCTTTGGGGATAGGAGAAACTCATGCGCACAGTCTATGTCAACGGTGAATATCTGCCCGAGGATCAGGGCAAGGTCTCGATCTTTGATCGGGGGTTTCTGATGGCCGATGCGGTTTATGAGGTGACGTCGGTGCTGGGTGGCAAGCTGATTGATTTTCCCGGCCATTGCGCCCGCCTTTCGCGGTCTTTGAGTGAGTTGGACATGGCCAACCCGGTCACGGATGATGAATTGCTGGGCATTCACCGGGAATTGGTTGCGCGCAATGATATCGACGAAGGGCTGGTTTATCTGCAAGTCACCCGGGGCAACCCCGGTGACCGCGATTTCGCCTTTCCTGACCCGGATGAAACCCCGTCCACCATCGTCTTGTTCACCCAGGACAAACCCGGTCTGGGCGGTGATACAGCGGCCCGTAAAGGCAACAAGGTTATCAGCATCGACGATATCCGCTGGGGGCGGCGCGATATCAAGACGGTGCAATTGCTGTACCCGTCGATGGGCAAGATGATGGCGAAAAAGGCCGGGGCAGATGATGCCTGGCTGGTCGAAGACGGGTTTGTCACCGAAGGTACGTCCAACAACGCCTATATCGTCAAGGGCAACAAGATTATCACCCGCGCCCTAAGCCGCGATATCCTGCACGGCATCACCCGCGCCGCCGTGCTGCGGTTCGCGCGCGAGGCGCAGATGGACGTCGAGGAACGCAGTTTCACCATTGACGAGGCCAAGCAGGCGGATGAGGCATTTACCACTTCGGCCAGTGCCTTTGTCATGCCGGTGGTGGAAATTGACGGAGTGCAACTGGGTGATGGCACGGCGGGGCCACTGGCGCTTCGGCTGCGTGAAATTTATCTGGATGAAAGCCGCAAGGCGGCGGTTTAACAAAGGTACAGGCCCCAATGTCATCTGACCTGGATATTCAAAAGCTCCGTGCGCAAACCCCTGGCCTGAAAAATACCACGCATTTACTGGCCTGCGGGTCCGCCTTGATGCCGGATTGTGTTATTGACGCGGTGGTGAACCATATCAGGCTGGAAGGCGAAATTGGCGGCTATGAGGCGCACGCCAGACAGCATGATCTGCTGGAACGGGTGTACGATAGCGTCGCGCGCCACATTGGCGCAAAGCCAAGGGAAATCGCCCTGTTAGAGAATGCCACGGTCGCCTGGTGCCATGCCTTTTATGCGCTGCCGTTAAAGCCCGGGTCGCGTATCCTTACCTGCGAGGCGGAATATGCCGCCAATTATGTCGCGTTCCTGCAACGCGCCAAACGCGACGATCTGAAGATCGAAATCATCCCCTCTGACGCCAGTGGTGCTTTGGATGTTGGCGTGCTTGAAGGGATGATCGACGCAGATACCGGCCTGATCGCCATCACTTGGGTGCCGACCAATGGCGGGTTGGTGAACCCGGCCGCAAAGGTTGGCAAACTGGCCCGCGCGCACGGCATTCCTTACCTGCTTGATGCCTGTCAGGCGGTCGGCCAGATGCCGGTCGATGTCAATGAACTGGGGTGTGATTTCCTGTCAGCCACCGGGCGAAAATTTCTGCGTGGCCCGCGTGGTACGGGGTTTCTTTACGTCAGGGAAAGCTGGCTGGAAACTCTGGAACCGGTAATGATTGATCTTTATGGCGCATCAGCCATAACCGTCGATCAATATAGTTTGCGCGATGATGCCCGCCGGTTTGAAACCTGGGAAAATGCCTATGCGTTGCGCGCCGGGCTTGGGGCGGCGGTTGAGTATGCCGAGGCAATTGGAATTGACGCGATCGAGGCACGCATATCGGCGCTGGCCGGGTATTGTCGTGATCTACTGTCGCAACAGCCAAAAATTCAGTTGCGCGATCTGGGCGATCACAAATGTGGGATTGTCAGTTTTTCGGTAGAAGGCGGTGATCCGGGCGCAATCGTGGCCAAGTTGGGCCAGGCCGGATTTGTCATCGGTGCGTCTGGCCCCTCAAGCACGCCGGTTGATGCTTTGCGCCGGAATTTGCCGACGATGCTGCGGATTGCGCCGCATTATTATAATACAAAAACTGAAATTGAGGCCTGTGTGCTGCGTCTTTCAGGTTTGATCTAGGTGTCCTGCCCCTACTGAAACCGGTCTGTCTTTGCGCCATTTGTTAACGTCGGCCAAACTCATGATCCACAGCTTGCCACCCTGTGGAGTTGGCAGGCACCTTGGTCTGGCGGGCCGGGTGGTTTCACGGTAAATCAGCCAATGACAACCTACAGGATTGGCAAGCGGCCAAAGGAGAACGGACATGGGCAACACCACACTCGGGCAGATTTTGGCACAGGCACCTGCCGCAAATGTGGCCTTTCAGGCGCCGGACAGGCCACCTTTGAACTATGCCGATCTGCGCGAATTTGTCTGCCAGACCGGCGGAGCGTTACGGGCTGCCGGGGTTTGCGGCGATGACCGGGTTGCCATTGTCCTGCCAAATGGTGCGGAAATGGCCACGGCATTTCTGGCTGTCGCCAATTGCGCCATCGCGGCCCCTTTGAACCCGGCCTATAAACAGGATGAGTTTGCGTTCTATATTCAGGACCTGAACGCCAGGCTTTTGATTTGCGGCGACGGCGAAGGTCCGGCCGCATTGGCCGCCAGATCACTGGGTATCAACGTGGTTGTGGCACATGTTTCCGATACCTCGCCTGCCGGTATTTTCACGCTTGATGTTGCGGCTGGCGCGCCTGTTACCTTAAGCGACGCGGATGCGGCCAGTGAATGTTTGGTTCTGCACACCTCGGGCACCACATCGCGGCCCAAAATCGTGCCGCTCTCACATGCGAACGTTTCGGCCTCTGCGAGGAACGTGGCGAACAGTTTGCGGCTTGTGCAAGGTGACACCTGCCTGAATGTGATGCCTTTGTTTCACATTCACGGGCTGATAGCCGCTGTGTCTTCGACCATGGCCGCAGGGGCAGGCATCTATTGCACACCGGGTTTCAACGCATTGAAATTCTTTGGCTGGATGGGTGATTGCAAACCCAGCTGGTACACTGCCGTGCCAACAATGCACCAGGCCATTCTGGCCCGTGCGGTGCGCAACAAAGATGTGGTGGCCGGTTCGAAATTACGCTTTATCCGCTCGTCCTCGTCATCATTGCCGCCAATTGTCATGACCGAGTTGCAAGATACCTTTGGCTGTCGCGTGGTCGAGGCGTATGGCATGACCGAAGCCGCGCATCAGATGGCTTGCAACCCGCTGGAGGCCGGCAAACAGATTGCCGGTTCGGTCGGGGTGGCAGCCGGTCCCAGGATTGCGATCCTGACGGGGGATGGGTTGACCAATGACGAAGGCACCATCGGCGAGATCGTCATAAGCGGCCCCAACGTGACATCCGGGTACGACAGTAATGACCAGGCCAATGCCGAATCTTTCCTGACCGACAACGGGTCAGTCTGGTTTCGAACCGGTGATCAGGGGCGGTTTGACGGTGCCGGGTATCTTTTTATCACCGGGCGCTTGAAAGAGATCATCAACCGGGGCGGCGAAAAGATAAGCCCGCGTGAAGTGGACGAGGTTCTGATGGATCATCCGTCGGTCAGTCAGGCGGTTACCTTTGCTGTCATTCACAAACAGCTTGGCGAAGATGTCGCCGCCGCTGTGGTCCTGAAAGAAGGGTGCATGGCTGATGCCGCTGAGTTGCGCAGCTTTGCGGCTGAGCGGCTTGTCGGCTTCAAAGTCCCCCGGAAAATCCTGATTCTGGATGAAATCCCCAAAGGGCCGACCGGTAAGTTGCAACGCATTGGGCTGGCCAAAACCCTGGGTTTAGAGGAATAGAGCGTGCCCAATCAAAGTGAATACCTGAATCCTGTTAGATCGGATAGGCTCTAAATGACCAAAATCTGTATATTCGGGGCCGGTGCCATTGGCGGTTACCTGGCCCATGCGCTGTCCAAAACGGACGCGGATGTCAGCATCATAGCGCGCGGAGCGCACCTTGAAGCGATCCTGCAAAACGGTCTGACCCTGATCAAGGACGGAACCCGCGAAACCATACCTGTGCGGGCCAGTTCAGACGCCGCCGACCTTGGCCCACAGGACTATGTGATCAGCACCCTGAAGGCCCATTCCGTGCCGCCGATTGTCGATCGGTTCGCACCCTTGCTGCATGACGAAACCGCAATCGTTTCGGCGGTGAATGGCATTCCCTGGTGGTATTTCCACCGCGCAAACACCGGCACCGGTCTTGATGACACATGGGTGGAATCGGTTGATCCGGCAGGGGCGCAATGGCACGCGTTCGGGCCACAGCGTGCCATCGGCTGTGTGGTCTATCCGGCGGCGGCCATCACCGCCCCGGGCGAAATCACCCACAAAAGCGGCGATCGGTTTTCTTTGGGAGAGCCGGATGGCAGCCGAAGTGACCGGGCAATGGTGTTGTCAAAACTGTTGCGCGACGCGGGCTTGCGCGCGCCGGTCAAGCCGCGGATCAGGGATGAGGTGTGGATCAAGCTTTGGGGTAATTGTTCGTTCAACCCGGTGTCGGCCCTGACCGGCGCCAGCCTTGATCAGATTGGCAACGACCCCGCCTGCCGCGCGTTGATCCGTGACATCATGGTGGAATGCCGCAACGTCGGTCAGGCGGTCGGTGCCCGGTTTGTCATTGGTATCGAACGCCGTATTCAGGGTGGGGCCGATATTATCGGCCATAAACCGTCAACCCGGCACGACGTTGAGCAAGGCCGCCCGATGGAATTGGATGCGCTTGTCTGTTCGGTGCTTGAACTGGCCAGGCGGCTGGATATTGCAACGCCAACACTGGACATGGTTGCGGCACTTGTGCGGATGCAAGGCCAGGTTTTGGGGCTTTATGATCGCCGCCCCGACATCGAAGAAATCATTACAGGGGGCTATGAACCCTGCGTTGATTAGGGTTAATCTTGGTTGGTCTGTGGGGCGTAGTCAGCGGGGTTCACGGTTTCTGGCCGTCCCGGCAGGTTTAGATCGCTCACCACAGGGGCTGCACGGGCAATGATCTTGCCGCCCCGGATCGTGGCCAGACGATGGGCGCGCAGGCGGATGGCTTCGATCCGGTCGCGGGCTTGCAACAGGACCATGTTGGCCTTGTTGCCCTTGGCCAGCCCATAGCCTTTCAACCCCATGATTGCGGCGGAATTGACGGTCACGGCATCAAAACACCACTCCATATCTTTGCGCGACGAAAGCTGACCCACATGCAGCCCCATCGCCGCCACGTCGAGCATGTCAGCACGGCCCAGAGAATACCAAGGGTCCATGACGCAATCCGAGCCAAACCCGACGGTCAGCCCGGCATCGCGCAGTTCCGGCACCCGGGTTTGGCCGCGACGTTTGGGATAGGTATCGTGACGGCCCTGAAGCATGATGTTGATCAAGGGATTGGGGATGACATTGATTTCAGCCTCGGTCATCAGCGGGATCAGTTTAGAGACATAATAATTGTCCATCGAATGCATCGACGTCAGATGTGATCCGGTGACACGGCCCTGAAGCCCATGCGCCTGCGTTTCCAGTGCCAGCGTCTCGATGTGGCGACTGGATGGATCATCACTTTCGTCGCAATGCATGTCGATCATCAACCCACGGTCGGCGGCAATCCGGGCCAGTTGGCGGATCGAGTCGGCACCTTGTTGCATGGTGCGTTCAAAATGCGGGATGCCGCCGACGATATCGACACCCATATCCAACGCGCGGATCAGGTTGGCCATCGCCGTAGGGTCACGCAATACGCCGTCCTGAGGGAAGGCAACCAATTGCAGATCAAGGTAGGGCGCGACTTGTGCCCGCACCTCCAACAGGGCCTCGACGCCTTTCAACGTGTCATCGCAGACATCGACATGGCTGCGGATGGCCCCGAGACCCATAGAGACCGCCAGATCGCAATAGCGCAAGGCGCGGGCGATGATGTCGTCAACGCTTTGGATTGGTTTCAACTCGCCCCAAAGGGCGATGCCCTCGAGAAGGGTGCCAGACGTATTCATCCGCGGTGTGCCCAGCGACAGGGTGGCGTCCATGTGGAAATGTGGGTCAACAAATGGTGGCGAGACGAGATAGCCGGTGGCGTCGATGGTTTCACGGGATTCGGCGGTGATATCATGCTCTAACCCCACGATTATTCCATCAGCGCAAGCGATGTCGATGTTACGGGTGCTATCGGGAAGGGTGGCATTTTTAACGATCAGGTCGAACATCAGGAGGGCCTTTTTCGAGGGCTGCTCATCCGCCCGAGTGGCGTCTTCGCGGGTTACATGATTTTCTTGCGGCTAGCGCTGGCCTTTGAACCAGGGGGTCAGCAACGCCCGGGGATAGTCGGCCTTACGCGCGGCGATGACCAGAGCAAAGATCGACAGGATATAGGGCGCCATCAGGAACACCTGACCGGGCACCATTGCGCCGACTTCGGTTTGCAGGCGTACCTGCAATGCGTCAAAGGCCCCGAACAAAAGCGCGCCAAGCAGGGCCTTGCCCGGTCGCCAACTGGCGAAAATCACCAGAGCGATGCAGATCCAGCCGCGCCCGTTGACCATGCCGAAAAAGAACGCATCAAAGGCGGACATGGTCAGGAACGCGCCGCCCAGGGCCATCAGCGCAGAACCGGCGACCACAGCACCAATGCGCAGCCCATAGACCGAAAGACCCTGGGCATCGACGCTGTCAGGGTTGTCGCCAACCGCTTGCAGGGCAACACCCAACGCGGTGCGGTTCAGGACATACCAGACCAGAACAACCATCCCAAGCGCCAGCATGGTCATTGCCGTTTGCTGGAACAAAACCGGGCCTATGAAGGGCAAATCCGACAGGATCGGCAAATCAAGGGGGCGAAACGGTTCGATCCGGGGCGGAGAGGTGGCGGTGGGCAGGGCGGTGCGGTAGATGAAATATGATACCGAGGTGGCGAACAGGGTGATGCCAAGGCCGGAAACATGTTGCGACAGGCCCAGCGGCACGGTCAGCAAGGCGTGGATCAGGCCAAAGAAGCCACCCGCAAGGGCGGCAAAAAGCAAACCACCCCAAAGACCGGCACCGGCCCAGACGGCAATCCAGCCGGCCATGGCCCCGGCCACAAAGATGCCTTCGATGCCCAGGTTAAGCACGCCGGATTTTTCACAGATCAGCGCGCCAAGCACGCCGAATATCAACGGGGTGGCGATGCGCAATGACGCGGCCCAAAAGCTTTCGGACAGCAGGATTTGCAGGATTTCCATCATGATGCCACCCTCACCGACCGGGTGATCCGGTAGCGGGCGAAGAACCCGCCGACCAACACGCAAAGCAGCGACATGGCGACCACCAGGTCGGCCAGATATGACGACACCCCCATGGCGCGGCTCATGCTGTCGGCACCGACAAAGACTGACGCGATGAACAGCGCCGCCAGCACCACACCGGCAGGCGACAACCCGGCCAGCATCGCCACGACGATGCCGGTATAGCCGAACCCGGGCGACAGATCGGCGGTAAGATACCCCTTGAGGCCGGCCACTTCGCTGACCCCGGCCAGCCCGGCCAGCCCACCGGAAATGATTGCCACGCCAAACAGCGAACGCTTGACGCCGATGCCCGCATGGCGCGCGGCGGCGGCGTTTTCGCCGACGGCGCGCAGACGAAACCCCCAGACCGAGCGGATCAGCATGAACTGGGCAATCGCGGCGATCACCAAGGCCAGGATCAGCCCGGAATGCACCCGCATCCGGTCCATCAGGGTTGGCAACATGCCCTGGTCAAGGATCGGCGCGGATTGCGGCCAGCCAAGGCCCATCGGGTCTTTCAGCGGTCCCTCAAGCATCATTTGCAGAAAGATCAGGATGATGAAGTTAAGCAATAGGGTGGTGACAACTTCGTCCGCGCCAAACCGGGTTTTCAGCAGCGCAGGCAGGGCCATGCCCGCCGCACCCGCCGCCGCGCCAAAGGTGATGATCAGCGGCAGAAGGAAGATGGCGGGGATGTCCAGAACGCCGGTGCCGATGGCAACGGCGGCCATCGCGCCAAGATATAACTGACCTTCTGCGCCGATGTTCCACAGGCGGGCACGGAAGGCGAGGGCGGCGGCAAGGCCGGTAAAGATCAGCGGCGTGGCGCGGGTGAGCATCTCCGAGAACGAAAACATCGACCCGAACACGCCGTGGAACATTTGCGCATAGGCCGGAAAGATCGGCGCGCCGGCAAACGCCAGCGGGATCGCGGCCAGTGCCAGGGCAACCACGGCCGAAAGGACGGGAATGCCGACGGTCATCAGGCGTGAAGGTGCGGCGCGGGGTTCGATGCGGATCATGTCGGTTCCTTCGTCAATTCGCCGGCCAACTCTCCGGCCATCATCAGGCCGATGGCCTGCCGGTCGCGCGTGCCTGCTTCGTGCAATTGCCCGTCATGGATCACCAGAATGCGGTCGGCCAGGCCCAGAACCTCGTCCAGGTCTTCGGAAATCAGCACAATGCCGGCACCCCGCGCCCGCGCCTCAAGCAAACGCCGCGCCACATCTGCGGCAGCACCCATATCAAGACCACGGGTGGGTTGATTGGCAAGGATCAGCCGGGGGTTTTGTTCAAACACCCGCGCCAGGATCAGCTTTTGAATGTTGCCGCCTGACAGCAACCGCGCCCCGGCCTCGGCACCGGGGCCTCGCACGTCATAGTCCTTGATCAGACGGTCGGCATTGGCGCGGATCGCCGCACGGTTCAACAAGCCGTAAGATTGGATTTCCGGGTCATCCAGCCGTTCGATCACCATATTATCAGCCACAGACATCGCGCCGATGATGCCATCGTGATGCCGGTCTTCGGGGATGCGACCAACCCCGGCAGTGATCATCACTTTGGGGTCAGGACGGGGGATTTCCACGCCGTCTATCACAATCATGCCGTTGTCAGCACGGCCCAGACCCGAGATCAGCCCGGCCAACGCGGTCTGCCCGTTGCCGGAAACCCCGGCAATGCCAACCACCTCGTGTTGATGCACGGTCAGGGTTATGTCACTGAGGCTGTCGCGTTTGGAGTTGCCGCGCACCGAGACGCCTTTAAGCTGTAAAACCGGCGCGCCCGGGGTCATTTTATCGCGCGTTGCAACCGGGGTGTCGGCCCCGACCATCATCCGTGCAATCACCTTTTCATCGGCGTCAGCGGTGGCAATCTCGCCTACTTTCACGCCGTGGCGCAGCACCGCGATACGGGTGGAAAACGCCAGCACCTCGCGCAGTTTGTGGCTGATGAATATCACTGACAGACCATCACCGGTCATCGCACCAATGTTCTCAAACAGCGCGTCGGCCTCTTGCGGGGTCAGCACGGCGGTGGGTTCGTCCAGCACCAGAATGCGGGCATCGCGGTACAGCGCCTTGAGGATTTCGACCCTTTGGCGTTCGCCCACCGATAATTGCCCGACCCGTACATCCAGCGGTGCAATCAAACCGCTGCTTTTCATGATCTGTTCGATCTTGGCGCGCGCGCGCCTGCGGTCGCGCCTGATCCGGGTCAGCGGCTCGGCCCCCAAGACGATATTGTCCAGCGCGTTCAGGTTTTCGGCCAGGGTGAAATGCTGATGCACCATGCCGATACCTGCGGCCAGTGCGGCCTGTGGATGACCAAGGGGCAGGGGGGCCATGTGGCCCGATCTGTCGGCGACATCAACCGTGCCGTCGTCCGGCATGTAATGACCGAACAGCATGTTCATCAACGTCGTCTTGCCGGCACCGTTTTCGCCCAGCAACGCCAGGACCTCGCCCTTGTGCAGGTCAAGATCAACGGCATCATTGGCCAGAACCGTGCCAAACCGTTTGGTCAGCCCGTTAAGGGAAAGAACTTTTTGCATGCGGTTTTAAGGCGGGCCGGTTTTGCAATTGTCGCAAGTCCGGCCCCTATCCTCTTGTTATTTGTCCGAAACCGGGCGGGCGTCGTTGACATTGACCCGGAACAGGCCGTCCAGGATTTGTGCCTCGCGTTCCTTGACCTTGGCAACCACATCCGCAGGCACCAGATTTTCGTCCAGCACCAGCGAGCCGCCGCCGTAAGCCATGAACGAATACTGGCCATAATCCGCCGCCTCGAACGTGCCGCCCACCACATTGGCAATGGCCCGGTCAATGGTTGGCCCCATGTTCCACAAGGCTGACGCCAGAATGGTATCGGGGTAATCGGCAGAGGTGTCGATCACGTTGCCAATCGCCTTGACCCCGCGTTCCACAGCGGCGTCCGCGACGCCAAACCGCTCGGCGTACATGATGTCTGCACCTGCATCCATCATCGCAAATGCGCTTTCCTTGGCTTTGGGCGGGTCAAACCAGCTGTCCAGAAAGGTGACCAGGAATTTGACATCCGGGTTCACTTCGCGTGCGCCGTCCATAAAGGCATGCATCAGGCGGTTGACCTCGGGGATGGCATATCCGCCGACCATGCCGATCAGATTGGATTCGGTGGCCGCACCGGCAACCATGCCCGACAGGTAGGATGGTTCGTGAATCCAGTTGTCGAACACTGCAAAGTTCGGGGCAACGCCGCCAAAGGACGACCCCATCAGGAACGCCACGTCAGGGTAATCCTTGGCCACTTTGCGCGCCGCACGTTCCAGGCCGAACACCTCTCCGACAATCATCTTCACGCCCTGTTCGGCGTATTCGCGCATGACCCGCTCGTAATCGGTATTGGCGACGTTTTCGGAATAGACATAGTCGATGTCACCCCGGTCCTTGGCGGCATTCAGCGCGATGTGGATGCGGCTGATCCACTGCTGTTCGACCGGCAAAGTGAAAATTGCCGCGACCTTGACGGACTCGGCCATCGCCATGCCCGCCGAAAACGCCAGTCCAACCGAGGCCACAGCCCCAATCACCAGACGTCTTGAAAAGGTTGTTTTGAAGTTCATCACGTATCTCCCCAGAAAATGTACGTGCGCACTTTTGCCTTTTTTGACCATTTGATCAATCTTTTTCTCAAAGCAAGGCGGGTGTGCAGAGGGTTTTGTTATGAACGGCTGCCGATCCCGATCAGAATGATCCCTCCCATGACGATCGCAGCCGCCAAAAGCCGGTTGCCTTTTGGCCCTTCGCCAAACCACATCACGCCAATTATGGCGGCAAATATCACCGAGGTTTCGCGCAAAGCCGATACCAAACCCAAAGGTGCCAGCGTTTTGGCGTATAACACCAGCCCATAGGCGGTGCCGGAAATCACCCCGCCGAGAAACCCCAGCATGATCACCTTGGGGGGCAAGGCACGCAAACGTGCCCAGCGGGTTGAAAACACGAACCCTGCGACAATGAACTCCATTACAAACAGCCAGCCGACATAGGCCAGGGCGTTGGCCGACAGGCGCACGCCAACCCCGTCAACCAGAGAATAAGACGCCACCATAATGGCGCAGCCAAGTGCCGCCAGCAGGCCCGTCAGGGGCAGCGCGCCAGTGAACGCGCCTTTGGTCAGAACCATGATGCCACCGGACACAAAGATGATCCCGGCCCAGGCCAGCACCGGCAATGTCTCACCCACCCAGAATTGCGCGCCAAGGGCGATCAATACCGGGGCCAGGCCACGGGCAATCGGGTACATGACGCTAAGGTCGCCAAGGCGATAGGCCACATTAAGGAAATAGTAATAGCCCCAGTGGATCACGGTCGAGGCAGCAATATATGGCCAGATCGCCCAGCCGGGGTAGGGTGCCACGGCCACAACCACCAGCCCCGGCACCACATGACCCAACGCAATCAGCCCCAGAATGACCGTCTTGTCCCTGGCCCCCTTAACCAGCGCATTCCACAAGGCGTGCAGTAATGCAGCCATCAGAACAATCGCTACAACTGTGGTACTCATCCCATCGTGCGCCTGCATTTAAACCTGTTATTGGTTCTGTCAAAAACCGCCCCGGGTCAAGCCCGGGACTGGGTTGGTCAGTGACTTATGGGTTTTCACCACGCGCCAGACGGGCGTTGATGTCTTCGATCACCGCAGGCAGTTCGATCAGCGAATCATTCACATAATGCGCGCCGGGCTGCGCCTGTATCTTGCGGGGTTTGGCCAGCGCGCGCGGGGGGTGATTTCTCGGACCTGCATGGCCCCTGTTGCCGCAGGACAACGTATATGCAAAATTGTTAAAACCAATCAATCTATCGGGTTTATTTATACATGCGACACAGCCAGCTCAAAGCCTTTCATCACGTTGCCTCTCTGGGTGGTTTCTCTCGTGCGGCCCAGGCATTGAATCTGACCCAACCAGCCATATCCGAACAGGTTCGGCGCCTTGAACAAGACCATGACATCCTGTTGTTCACCCGTGCCCACAAACGGGTCACCCTGACCCCGCAGGGCGAAGGGCTGTATCAGCTGACCAAGCAATATTTTGCCAGCGAAACCCAGATCGGCGAATACCTGAGCGAGACACGCAGCGCCGTGCAGGGCACTTTGCGCATCATTGCCGACAGCGCCTATCATGTGACTGGTATCCTGACCCGTTTTCGGACCCGTTACCCGGATGTGAAGGTGTTGCTTCGTACCGGCAACACCGAAGAAGTGTTGGCAGCATTGCGCAGCTATGACGCGGAAATCGCCGTCGTCGGTATCACGTCACCGGGGCGAGACATGGACAGTATCGCGCTGGGTGCGACTGAAATCACCGGTTTTGCTGCCCGTGGATTGCTTCCTGAAGGGACCCGGTCGCTTAGCCTGAAAGAACTGGCCGACTGGCCTTTGATCTTCCGTGAAGCGGGGTCAAAAACCCGCCAGCAACTTGAAAGCGAAGCGCGCAAGAAAAACTTGACCCTGACCCCGGCAATCGAGGCCGAAGGCCGGGAAACCGTGCGCGAACTGGTTGCATCTGGGGCCGGAATTGGCTTTGTCAGCCAGGCCGAGTTTGGCCAGGACAAGCGCCTGGTTCAAGTAGCGTTAAGCGATACCGACATCTCGATGAGCGAAACAATCGCCTGCCTGTCGCAACGCCGCGATGTCCGGGTGATCCGGGCGTTCATGGATATCGCGCGTAGGATTTGACCTTATGCTTTTGGCCTTTCCGCCCTTGGGTCGTAAAGCGGGCGCAACGAGGCAATTGCCGCAACCCGCACCCCGGCCACGTCAATTTCATAACCCGAGGCAAGAATGTCATCGCGGCTTTCGCCAATGCACGCCACATACCCCATGCCAATCGCCGCCCCAAGGTGATGCCCGTAAGCGCCGGAACTGAGATAACCGACAATCTTGCCATCCCTCAGGATCGGTTCATTGTGATACAACAGCGGCTCAGGATCAGTCAGCTGAAATTGCACCATCCGCGTTTGCAACCCTTCGTCGCGTTTGCGAAGCACTGCATCCCGGCCAATAAATGCCGGTTTGGCGGTTTTCACGGCAAACCCAAGCCCCGCCTCAAGCACATGATCGTCGCAAGTGATGTCATGGCCAAAATGGCGAAACCCCTTTTCGATCCGGGCACAGTCCATCATGTGCATGCCGCAAAGTTTCAGGCCCATGCCCTGCCCCGCAGCCCAAATGGTTTCAAACGCATGGGCGGCCATATCGGCGCTGACATATACCTCCCATCCCAACTCTCCGACATAAGACACCCGGTGAACCCGCGCGCGTCCCATCCCCAGGTCGATCTCTTGCGCCGTGCCAAACGGGTTGACCGCGTTTGAGAAGTCATTCGGCGAAACCGCCTGCAACAACTCGCGGGACTTTGGCCCCATGATTGCCAGCACGCCCTCGCCTGCCGTGACATCGGTGATGACAACCCGGGTGTCGCCCTGGTGGCGTCGCATCCAGGTCTGATCCGCCAACAACGTGCCTGACGGGGTCACCACCAGAAACACGGTGTCTGACAGGCGGGTAACGGTCACATCCGCCTCGATCCCTCCGCGCGCGTTAAGGAATTGGGTATAGACGATTTTGCCCGACGGCACCGACATGTCCGCGCCACAAATATGGTTCAGGAACGCCTCGGCATCCGGCCCTTCAATTCGTAACTTGCCAAACGATGACATGTCGTACATGCCGACATTGCCCCGCACCGCCGCCAGTTCTGTCGCCACATTGTCAAAGAAATTCTGGCGCTTCCATGAATATTCGTAAGCGGGCGTTTGCCCACCTTGCGCAAACCAATTGGCCCGCTCCCATCCGGCGGCCTCGCCAAACACTGCACCCTGATCCCGCAGATCCCGGTGGAACGGCGACCGCCGCACGCCGCGCGCCGAAGCCTTTTGCCGAAACGGGTAATGATCGGCATACAACAGGCCCAGGGTCTCGGTGACCCGCGCGCCAAGATAGGTCTTGTTGCCCTGAAACGGCATCATCCGCGAAATATCCACATCGCCCAGATCAAACGGCTTTTCGCCGCTTTCCATCCATTGCGCCAGCGCCATACCCGCCCCCCCTGCCGACTGAATGCCGATCGAATTGAACCCGGCGGCAACCCAGACATTGTCCATCTCGGGCGCCAGCCCAAGGTGATAGGTATCGTCGGGCGTGAAGCTTTCCGGCCCATTGAAAAACGTATGGATCCCCGCCTCGCCCAGCATCGGCATCCGGTTCACCGCCATCTCCAGTATCGGTTCAAAGTGGTCAAAATCCTCGGGCAATTGATCAAATTCAAAGCTGTCGGGGATGGCGTTCATGCCCCACGGCTTGGCCACCGGTTCAAACGCGCCCAGCATGATCTTGCCGGCGTCTTCCTTGTAATAGGCGCATTCGTCCGGCACCCGCAGCACCGGCAATTGCCCCAATCCTGTTATCGGCTCGGTGACGATATAAAAGTGTTCGCAGGCCTGAAGCGGCACATTCACACCCGCCATCAGCCCCACCTCGTGGCCCCACATCCCGGCGCAGTTGACCACCGCGTCACAAGCGATATGGCCGGGGCCATCGCTGGTTTCATAGTCTACCCCGGTGATCCGCCGCCCGTCCCGGCGCAGGCCTGTCACCCTGGTTTGTTCGGCAATCACCGCCCCGCGCTGACGCGCGCCCTTGGCCATCGCCAGGGCTATGTTACCGGGATCTCCCTGACCGTCCTTGGCAATGTAAACGCCCGCCAGAACACCATCGAGGTTCAGATGCGGATAGCGCTGCGCAACCTCGCGAGGCGATATTTCCTCGACATCAACCCCAAACGCCCGCCCCATCGCCGCCTGTCTCAGGATTTCCTCGCGCCGCGCGTCGCTTAAGGCCACGGTGATCGAACCGGTTTCTTTCAGACCGGTGGCAATTCCGGTTTCGGCCTCAAGCCCGCCGTAAAGATCGGCGGTATATTTGGCCAACCGGGTCATGGTCGAACTGGCCCGCAACTGGCCGATCAAGCCGGCGGCGTGCCAGGTCGTGCCACTGGTCAGGGCCTTGCGTTCCAGCAGGACCACATCTTTCCAGCCCAGCCTGGTCAGATGATATGCCACCGAACAGCCGATAATGCCGCCGCCGATGATGACAACGCGGGCCTTTGACGGCGGGGTCATTTCACACCTCTTAGGGCCAACCTGACGATGATTTTATGCGGAATCAGAACCAATGCCAGATACGCCCGCCCGACCCAGTGATTATACCAGATCGACGTTGTCATTTTCAGCCGCTGGTCCGTCAGCTCGGTGGTGATGGTAAAGGTAAGATGCCGGTCGATCAGCCCGACCTCATAGCGGTCGGATGTTTCGCCGATGACCGGCAGGTTCAGCATCATTTCCTGCCCGTCCGGGCCTGTGGTTGTCAGGCCAAACAACCCGACGATACGATTGCGCAGGTTCAGGGCAAACCCGACCCACCCGGGCAGGTTGAGGAACCCCTGTTCAAAGGCCTCTCGGGCGGTGGAAATATCAGGCCGCACCGGGCCTTGGTGGCCATCGCTCCAATCCGCAGGGCGGTCTGGCCTGATCATCCTGGCTGTGCTGCCGGTATCTTTCATGATTTCAACCTCGTGTTGTCCGCATCCCAAAGGGGGCGGTCTTCCTGCACCACGGCGGCGCATCGCTCTCCGAATATCTCGACCTCAACTTTTGTCCCCGGAACCGCCAGATCAACGCGGATCATCGCCAGGGCGACCGAGGCATTGACCCGGTATCCCCACGCACCCGAAGTTGTCTCGCCCACCACCTCGGCGTCATGCCAAAGCGTTGACATATACGGCGCATCCGCGTTGCCCGCCTCGACAACCAATGTGACAAACCGCTTGGCGCAGCCGCGTTGCCGTTCATCGGCCAATGCTGCCTTGCCGGGGAAATCCTGCGGTTTATCCAGCTTTACAAACCGCTCCAACCCGCCTTCGAACATGGTGTAATCGGTGGAAAGATCGCCTTTCCACGCACGATACCCTTTTTCAATCCGCAGGGAATTGAGCGCGTACATGCCAAACGGTTTTGCGCCATTTGCCAGCACCGCCTCATAGATCGCCGGAATATCGGCATTTGCGCCATGAATTTCCCAACCCAACTCTCCGGCAAAGCTGACCCGGACCAGCCAGGCGGGTCGCCCGGCCACAACCGCCTTTTGATGCGACAGCCACGACAGGGTCAGGTCGGCCTCAGGCGCAATCACCGCAAACAGATCACGGGATTTGGGGCCGCTAACGATCAACGTCGAGACCTCTCTTGTCTGATCTCTGAAGGTCAGCCCCTCGGGCATCGTCGCCAACAGCAAATCCCGGTCATGCCATTGCGCCGTGGCGGCGGTGATCAACAGGAAATGATCCTCATCTTGCCGGATCACACTCATCTCACTCAGGATACGGCCCTTTTGGTTGGCGAAATAGGCCAGGTTCATCCGGCCAACTTTGGGCAAAGCACCGGTGATCTGCCCCCGCAGCCATTCCGCCGCCCCCGTGCCCGAAATATCGAACCGCGAGAACCCCGGCAGGTCCAGCACGCCAACCCCGTCGCGCACCGCTTCGCATTCCTGCCTGATGCGCGGCGACCATGGCCCGGCCCGGTCCCATGTCTGCGTCGCCTCGTGGCTAAGATCGTCACCGGGTGCGGCAAACCAATTGGCCCGCTCCCAGCCGGCATAGGCCCCCATCACGCCGCCTAGGGCTTTGATCCGACCGTGTACCGGTGACAGTTTCTTGTCGCGTCCCGCTGGCCATTCGTGATGTGGGAAATGCATGGCATATTCATAGCCATAGACCTCCTCTCCCTTGGCCACGCAATAATCCGTATCGGCATAGTCAGTGAACCGGCGCGGGTCGCACGACCACATGTCCCACTCGGTCTGGCCTGTCGTCACCCATTCGGCCAGCACCTTGCCCGCACCACCCGCCTGAGCGATGCCAAAGGTAAAGACGCAGGCCTCAAACGCATTTGGCACACCCGGCATCGGGCCGATCAATGGCAACCCGTCGGGGGTATAGGGGATTGGCCCGTTGATCACCTTGTTGACACCAACCCGGCCCAGCATCGGCACCCGGGCCATGGCGTCCTCGATATACCACTCCAGCCGGTCAAGATCGTCGGGGTACAACTGAAACGAAAAGTCCTCGGGCATGGCATCATCAGGCGTCACCCAATGGGCCTGACAATTGCGTTCATACGGCCCAAGGTTCAGCCCGTTCTTTTCCTGCCGCAGATAATACGAACTGTCGACATCGCGCAAAAGCGGCAGCTTGGCGCCACTTTTGCGGGTCCAGTCGGCCAATTCCGGGATCTCGTCCGTCAACAGGTATTGATGGCTCATTACCATCATAGGCACGTCACGCCCGCCATAAGGCTTGAACCAGTCGCCAACCCGCTTGGCGTAATACCCGGCAGCATTGACCACATAATCACAGCGAATATTGCCCTTATCCGTATGAACCACCCATTCACCGCCTTCCCGGCTGACGCCGGTCGCCGGGCAAAACCGTTCGATCCGCGCGCCAAAGTCACGCGCGCCTTTGGCCAGCGCCTGGGTTAACTGCGCCGGGTCAATGTCGCCGTCGTTGGGATCATAAAGCGCGCCTTTCAGGTCGTGGACCTCGATAAACGGATAGCGCGCCTTGATTTCGTCCAGCCCAAGGATGTCGATGTCCATGCCCTGATAGCGGCCCATGCTTTGCGCGCGGGCAAACTCCGACATCCGCTGATCGGAATGCGCCAGACGGATCGACCCGGTGACGTGGTAATTCATCGGATAATCCACCGTTTTGCCCAAATCCCGATAAAGATCGGTGGAATATCGCTGCATGTGCATCAGTGACCATGCGGTCGAAAAGGTCGGCACATTGCCCGCCGCATGCCAGGTACTGCCCGCCGTCAGCTCGTTCTTTTCCAGCAGGACACAATCGGCCCAGCCAGCAAGGGCAAGGTGGTACAGGCATGATGCACCGACAACGCCGCCGCCGATGATCACCACACGGGCATGGGAAGGAAAGTTGGACATGGTATGTTCCTAAGTCAGTTGATCGCCAGGCGCGCCGATGAAGGTCAGGATGGTCAAGGGGTCCATGGCAAGCAGGGTGGTCAGCATTACGAGGTTTCCAGTTGCGCAATACTGTCGGTGATCTGATAATAGTCGCCCTTGTCAGCGACAAAGATGTGGCGGGCCAGGGTCTGGCGGGTCGGGTCGTCGAACGAACCCATCGAAATGGAGATCCGTTCTGAACCGGTGCGTTTCCAGAGCAGGAACGATCCGCAATCGGAACAAAAGCCGCGTTTGGCGATGTCAGAGGCGCTGAACCAGCGCAGGCTGTCACTGGTGATCAGTTCAAAGTCAGCGTCATTGGCATTGGTGGCGGACCAGAAATGGCCGGATTGCTTGCGGCACTGACCACAATGGCAGGCCGAGGGCGGTGTCAGATTTCCGGTGACCCGAAAAGTGACCGAACCACACAGGCAAGAACCTTTGAACATGATGATTATCCCCTTGGCTGCGGCGTCGGGCTAAGGCCCAGAAGAACGCCGTAGATGATGAAACAGGTGGCCATTACGCGGCGCACCCAGGTGTTGAACACGACGCCCAATGCCGCGCGCCCCATCAGGGCACCCAGAGCGGTAAACATCGTGTAGCTTAGCAAGGTAAGGGTCAGGGCGGTGGGCATGATCACCATCATTTGATCCCGGATCGCCACATCGGGCTGCACGAACTGAGAGAACGCGGCGAGATAACCTGCGATGCTTTTGGGATTGATGGTGGCGATGGTCAGCGCGTGAAAATAGACGTGCCGCGCGGGCCGCTCATCCGCCCGAACGGGCGTCTTCGCGGTTAACCAGCCACGTACCCCCAGATAAACCAGAAAGCCCGCGCCAGTTAGTTTGGCGATCGAGAAAGCGACTGGCGACGCGGCGATCAGGGCCGTTATGCCCAGGGCTGACAGGATCAGGAACGTCGTCGCCTGAGTCAGGATCGCCAGAACGCCGACCATTGCCCGGGGAAACGCCAGGTTCATGCCGTTTGAGATGCAGTTGACCGCGTTTGGCCCCGGCGTTGTGACAAACACCAGCCAGAACAGGGCGAATATGGTCCAGGCTTCAAATGTCATGATTTAGAGCGTGTCCAATCCAATTGAATTCACCCAGCCCGCCGAACGCGTTCTGCTTTGCAAACACTGCCTCGGCGGGCTGGGTGAATATATGAATCTGGTTGGATTAGACACGCTCTAGTACACCGGCGGCGCGATCACCCAGATGGCGATGGCCGGTTCCGAATAGGGGTTGATCCAGCGATGCAGTTCTCCGCGAATGCGAAAGCTGTCGCCGGGGTTGATGGTAAAGCGGCGGGTGCCAATTTCCAGGTCCAGTTTGCCCGAGATAAGGTACCCGACCTCTTGAGTGGGACGGCAGATCGGCACGGCGATTTCGCTGTATGGCTCAAAGGTGGAATGCACCATCTCAAAATCGTCGGTCAGATCGGGCGAGAGCAGCTCTTCGATCAGCCCTGCCGTGTATGACCCAATTGGGCGGCGTGCGCCGTTACGCACCACATAGCCGACTTCGTCTGCCGGGGCCGGGGATTGGCCGAACAGGGTCGAGACCCGGATTTCAAGCTCTGCCGCGATATGGCGCAGGTCGGTGATTGACGGATCAGACAGGTCGCGTTCAACCTGACTGAGCCACCCGACCGAGCGGTCAAGCCTGGCAGCCAGGTCGTTAAGGGTCAGGCCACGCGCCTTACGCAACGCGCGCAGATCGGCACCGAGGGTTGAAGAGAGGGTTGAAGAGAGGGGAGCGGCGTGGGTCACTGAGGTGGTCTCGTGAAATTAGTGTCGATAATTTCACGCTAGAGTGAGTCGCTGAAATTCCCAAGCGGTTTTTCATGCCGCTCTGACAGTGATCAGACCTTGACGCAGACAACTGGACACCAACCCCACTCCGTGATTAACTGAACGCGCGTTCAAATATGTGAGGATACCCCAATGAAGCTTTCCACAACTGCTGCCATCGTCACCGGGGGGGCGTCCGGTCTGGGCGAGGCCACGGCCCGGCATTTTGCCGACAACGGTGCGATTGTCACCATTCTGGATCGGGACGCCGAGCGGGGCGAAAAGGTGGCTGATGATATCGGCGGGCATTTTGCCAAAACCGACGTGACGGACGAAGGCTCGGTTGGGGATGCCATTGCAATGGCGATGGACAAGATGGGCCGGATCAGTGCCTGCGTGAATTGCGCCGGTATCGCCTATGGTATCAAGACCGTGGGGCGGGACGGGCCGCACCCTTTGGACGCGTTCCAGCGGACAATTGACATCAACCTGGTGGGCACTTTCAATGTGTCGCGTCTGGCGGCGGCCGAAATGGCGCGCAATGATCCGGAGCCGGATGGCGCGCGCGGGGTGATCGTCAATACCGCGTCAGTGGCGGCGTTTGATGGGCAAAAGGGGCAGGTGGCCTATGCCGCGTCCAAGGGCGGCATTGTCGCGATGACCCTGCCGATGGCGCGTGATCTGGCCTCGACCGGGATCCGGGTGATGACCGTCGCCCCGGGGATATTCATGACGCCGATGCTGGCGGGGCTGCCTGAGGACGTGCAGGCGCAACTGGCGACGGATGTACCGTGCCCGGCCCGTCTGGGTGATCCGGCGGAATACGCCGACCTTGTTGGGTTCATCGTCAGCGCCGGGTATCTGAACGGCGAAGTGATCCGGCTGGACGGCGCGCTGAGAATGCGCTGAGAGCGGTCACCCCGTAGGGTGCGTGTAAACACACACCCTACGGATGACCTTCACCCCAACACTGTGCAGCAAGGCTGGTATTCAGATCAGCTCGATCGCGATCGCCGTCCCCTCGCCGCCGCCAATGCAGATCGCGGCGATACCGCGTTGCAACCCACGCTTTTCCAAGGCGTTCAGCAAGGTGACCATGATCCGCGCGCCTGAGGCACCAATCGGATGGCCCAAGGCACAGGCCCCGCCGTTGACGTTGACGATGTCGCGGCCAAGGCCCATTTCCTGCATGAATGCCATCGGCACCACGGCAAAGGCTTCGTTGATCTCCCACAGGTCGACATCCTCTTTCGCCCAACCGATCCGGCGCAGCAGCCTTTGGGTGGCCGGTACCGGTGCTGTCGTGAACAGGCCCGGGGCCTGAGCATGGCTGGCGTGGCCAAGAATGCGGGCGCGAACGGTCAGCCCTTGCGCCGATGCTGCATCACCAGAGGCCAGAACAAGGGCTGCGGCACCGTCCGAAATTGACGATGAATTGGCGGCCGTTACCGTGCCATCCTTGCGAAAGGCCGGTTTCAGGGTCGGGATCTTTTCGGGACGTGCCGAACCGGGTTGTTCGTCGGCGTCTGTCACCACTTCACCCTTGCGGGTTTGTTGGATCACAGGTGTGATTTCATCGTCAAACGCCCCGCTGGCCTGCGCCGCCAATGCGTTCGACAACGACCGCAGGGCGTATTCATCCTGTGCCTCTCGGCTAAGCTGATAGGTTTCGGCGCAATCTTCGGCAAAAGTTCCCATCAGGCGGCCCTTTTCATAGGCATCTTCAAGGCCGTCAAGGAACATGTGATCAATCACCTGACCATGGCCAATCCGCGCGCCACCACGCATCTTTGGCAGCAAATATGGCGCGCCTGTCATACTCTCCATGCCGCCGGCCACGACGACATCCGACTGCCCACACGCGATCTGGTCAAACGCGATCATTGCCGCCTTCATGCCCGAGCCGCACATTTTGTTCAGGGTGGTGGCGGGCACTTCCTCGCCCAACCCGGCGGCAAACCCGGCCTGACGCGCCGGGGCCTGGCCCTGACCGGCCGGCAGGACGCAGCCCATCAACAGGTCATCGACCTGTGTCGCCTTGGCCCCGTCCAGGGCCGCCCGGATCGCCGCGCCACCAAGGTCGGCCGCATGCACCCCATCAAATACGCCTTGGAACCCGCCCATGGGTGTCCGGGCGGCTCCGGCAATAATTACGTCTTTCATGGGCGTATCTCCTGATTGCTGTGCAATGTTCTGATCCCTGCATACCGAATGGTAAGGATTAACGTCTAGCTATGGCGCGAGATATTTCAATAAGGAAGCAGGAAATGAGCCTTACCAGCACCGTAGATGGCAATGCCCGAATCGTTACTGTCAATGCCGAGCGGATAGACGCGGCCATGGCGATCCAGTTCAAAGAAGATATGCGCCTGGAAACCGAACAGGGGCCGGACCACGTGATTCTGGACCTTTCGGCGGTTTCGTTCATCGATTCCAGTGGCCTTGGGGCCATCGTTGCCTCGATGAAACAACTGGAAAGCCACCGGCGCCTGGATCTGGCCGGGTTGACCCCGATGGTGGACAAGGTGTTCCGCCTGACCCGGATGGACATGGTGTTCAAACTGTTCGCCTCGCTGGATGATGCCAAGGCTGCGGCTGCGGGTTAACGCCGCGGGGCAGGGCAGAGAACGGAATGCGAAAGAAATTCAACACCTCGTTCAAGGCGACCGAACTTGGCGCGCGCGCCGCAATTGCGGCGATCTCGGATCACATCCGGGCCTTCTGGCTTACTCAGGACCAGGCCGATGGGGTTGAGATTGCCCTGGCTGAGGCGATCAACAATGTGGTTGAACACGCGTTTGCCAAGGCCGAGCCGGGGGATGTCCGCGTTTTGTGCAGCCTTAGGGACAGCCAACTGGATATCAGAATATGCGATGCCGGTGTGCCGATGCCGGACAATCGGTTGCCGCCGGGACTGGCGGCTGACGTATCCGTCGCCCGCGAGGATTTGCCGGAAGGCGGGTTCGGCTGGTTCCTGATCCGCGAGCTGACCAGTGACCTCAGGTATGACCGCTGTGGGTTGATCAACCATTTGTCCCTGCGATTTGACTTTGAAACTTTGAAATAGTGACAAAGGCCGCAACGCCACTCCGCTACTCTGACGACAGGTCACTGGTTCCACCGTTTTGAACAACGCGTTTTTGTTGACTGTCTCATTGGCTGCCCAAAATTGGCTGCCCAAAAAAAACCATCATAGCTCCCAAATGTTGCCCGAAACTAGGGGCATACAGTACGTGTAGCTGCATATGGCTTCCCTTGGTGCCGCGTGTAATAGCCCCCACCCAGTACGCGGCACCAAGGAACTTACCAACACCAAAGCCAAGGGCAGCATTTAATAGCCTTAAGGCGGCGGTGGTGCGGCCAATCGCAACATTTCCAACACCATTTCAGATCCGGCAACTTCAAGTCGCACCGGCAAGGTGATGACCTTGGCGCGAAAACCCGGCGGCAGGCGTACCGCATCCTTTTCAGTTGTGACCATTTGCGCGTCCATTTGCCTGGCTCTGGTTTCCAACCGGGCCAGCAACGTCGAACTTAACGGCTGGTGATCGTCCAGAGCTTCGGTGGCGCATAGATCAGCGCCCAAATCCCGCAGGGTTGCGAAGAACTTGTGAGGGTGGCCAATTCCGGCAAAGGCCAGAACCTTGGCACCCTTCCAATCCATCCCGGTCTGCAAAGGGGTCAGTACGCCGGTGGTATGTGGCAGGTCCACCTGCCCGCCCCATACCGTGGCAAATCCTTGCTGATCGTCCTGCGTGCCCAACGACAAAAGCAGATCAGCACGGGCCAACCCCACGGCCACAGGTTCCCGCAACGGACCGGCCGGCAGGCAAAGCCCGTTACCGAACCCGATTTTTGCGTCCACCACCACAACTGACAGATCCTTGATGATGTCAGGGTTCTGGAATCCGTCATCCAAAACAATCACCGTTGCCCCGTTCTGTGCGGCGGCCAACGCCCCGGTGGCGCGGTCACGCGCGACCCAGACTTCGACAAATGCGGCCAGCAAAAGCGGCTCGTCGCCGACGTCCCTGGCCCGGTGCCCGGCTGGCATGACCCTGACCGGACCGGTCAGGCGTCCCCCATAGCCGCGGGTGACCACATGCGGCTCGTGGCCCATATCGCGCAGGCGCTCGACCATCCAGATCACGGTGGGGGTTTTGCCGGTACCACCGGCATTCAGATTGCCAACACATATGACCGGCACACCCGGGGCGATACCGCGGCCCCGGGCCAGACGGCGGGCGGTTGCCCACCCGTACACCCGGCCCAGTGGTGCCAATGCACGGGCGCGCCAATCAGGATGGCCGGAAGAAGAGTGCCAAAATTCAGGTGCGCGCATGATTGTCCAGACGATCCTGTACCAGTTCGACCAGATGGTCACTCAGGGCCGCGCCCTCGGTTACAACCTGCCATCCTTCAAGGGCCATTGCTGCGGCTTCATCCGGTGCCACCAGCTGGATCACCGCCTCTCCCAGGGCATCTGCGTCGCTTACGCTGCGCCCGGCTCCGACTGCGACAAGGCGAGAATAGGTTTCCCTGTGGTCTGTGACGTGGGGTCCAAACAGGATGGCCGACCCCAAGGCCACGGCGTCCAACGGGCTGCGCCCCTTGTCGTTGATGGTAAGCGAAGATGCCATAAAGGTCAGGGGCGCCATCCGATACCACAGGCCCAGATCATCACCCCCGTTGCTGATCAGAACCTGGGTGTTGTCGTCGATATCGTTGCCGTTGCACCAATGGGAAAAGCGTTTTCTGGTGTTGTTCAGCGCATCGACCAACGGGCCTGATGAACCCGGGTCGGCCAACGTCATGACCAACAACAACCGATGATTGAACCGCGAGGCAAGCCGGTGGGCTGCCAAAACCGCCTCAAATTCCGCAGCCCGAACATGCGCTGCAAGCCAAACGGGCCGTCCGGCCAGTTGATTCGCGGTTTTGGACAGGCTGTCTTCGTCAATCGAAGGCGGGCTTGGGCCATTGCGCAGAGGTTCTCCCTGGGTGATTTTCTGGCGCGGCACACCGATCCGGCGAAGCATGGTCGTGCCCTTGGGGCCGGTGGTGAAGATGGTTTCAAATCGTCCCAGGCTTTCACGGGTGAGGTCGGGAAACCATTTATGATTGCGCGATGGAAATTCATCCTGCCCGATGTCGATCAGGGTCATTGGAATGCCGCGCCCGGACGTTTGGCTGATAAGATTTGGCATCAGGTCCGCACCGGCCCAAATGCAGAAATCCGGACGCCATTGATCAAGGAACCGCACCGCTTCGGCGGGATGATCAGAAGTCAGCCTGTCATACCGCATATCCACCTCTTCTGTGGCCAATGGCGCGCGTGGCTCACCGTTTGAGGTGATCAGAACCACCAGACCACTCCTCTGGCTTTGCACCCTCCGGCCCAATTCGAACAAAACCTCCAACCGGTCATCCGATGCCGCGTGCAGCCACAAAACCTCACCTTTGGGGCGGGGCATCCAGCCGTTGGGGGGGGCGGGCCTGGACAGGCGCCGGGAAAAGGCACGGTAGGCGGCAAATCCCAGCGACCGTGCCATGTCCTCAGCCCAGTTCTTCGGTCGGTGATGTCTCGGCCTGTTCATCGCGCAACCGGTGGATATGGGCGATGAAATAACGCATGTGGGCATTGTCCACGGTCTTTTGCGCCTCGGATTTCCAGGCGTTAAAGGCGCTTTCATAGTCGGCAAACATGCCGACGATGTGAATGTCACCCACATCCTTGAACGTGTTGTGAGTGGGGTCGATCAATTCGCCGCCAAATACCAGATGCAGACGTTGGACCATGTCGTTTCCTTTACAGTTAGGGGTGCAAATTACGCTTCCTGAGCAATGCGTCAAGACGCCTTACCAAACGCTGTCCGCAGACAAGGCATTACTGATCAGCCCATGCAACGGCTGGCCCGCAGCAACAACGCCGTTCACCTGAGGGTGCGGATTGTTGAACCGCAAGGGTGCGCCGTGTCGGTCACTACAGGCGGCACCCGCCTCGCGGTTTATCAGATCACCAGCGGCGATGTCCCATTCCCAGCTGGGCCGCAGGGTCAGCATGCCGTCAAACCGCCCCTGTGCCACCAGCGCCATCCGGTACGCCAGTGATGGCCGGTACGATCGGCTAAAGGTGGGAACCTGCCCTTCTTTCCAATGCGCGGGGTCCATGTTGGGTCGGGCCGCAAGAACATCTGCCACCTCAATGGTGTCGGGATGCGAAGGCGTGATCGCTGTGCCGTTCAGAAACGCCCCCTGTCCGGCGGCGGCCACATACATCAGATCGCGCAGTGGCAGATAGATCACCGCCGCCGTGACAACGCCATGTTCTGCAATTGCCAGCGCATGCGCCCAGGTGTTTGACCCTTCCGTAAAGCTTCTGGTGCCGTCAATCGGGTCGATGATGAAAACATGGTCTCGCCCCAGACGGTCGGCATTGTCGGCACTTTCCTCGGACAGCCAGCCATAATCCGGGCGTGCGGCCATCAGGCGCTGCTCCAGCATGTCGTTGACGGCCAGATCGGCCTCGGTTACCGGCCCGGCCCCATCCGGTTTATCCCAGCGTTTGGCGGTTTTGCCGGAAAACGACGTGGCAATCCGGCCGGCCTCTCGTGCGGCCTCAATCAGCAATGGCAGGTCAGGCGCCGGCAAGGGACATCCCTTCGATCAACAATGACGGCACCACCCGCGACAGATAGGGGCGCGCATCATTGGCCGGGATGATCCGGCGCAGCATGTCAGCCAGATTGCCGGCAATGGTGCATTCGTTGACCGGATAGGCCAGTTCGCCGTTTTCAACCCAGAACCCGGCGGCCCCGCGGGAATAATCGCCGGTATTGGGGTTGATGGTTGACCCGATCATCGACGTCACCAAAAGGCCGGTGCCCATATCGCGCAACAGGTCGGCGCGGCTTTGATTGCCCTGCGTCAGGCTCAGGTTCCAATTGGCAGGCGATGGTGGTCCCGAGGGGCCGCGCACCGCATTGGCAGTCGAGGTCATATTCAGCTTGCGGGCACTGGACAGGTCAAGCGTCCAGCCGGTCAGAATACCGTTTTCGACAATTGCGCGGCGTTTGGTGGGCAATCCTTCGGCGTCAAACAGGCGGGAACCGCCAATCCGGGGGCGATGTGGGTCTTCGATCAGGGACAGGGCGTCGGGCAGGACCGGCTTGCCCAAAAGGTCCATCAACCACGATGACCCGCGCGCCACCGACGCGCCATTGGCCGCCGACACCAGATGCCCGATCAACGACGACGAAATGCGTTCGTCAAACAGCACCGGCCAGGTGCCGGTCGTCGGCTTGCGTGCGCCCAACCGTTCAACGGCGCGCCTGGCAGCCAAGGTGCCGATATCATCCGCCGCCCGCAGGTCAGCCTGAAATACCCGCGAATCGCCATCATAGTCGCGTTCCATGCCACTTCCGGTGCCGCCAATGGCAACGCATGAGATCGAGCGGCTGGTGCGGCCATACCCGCCCGAGAATCCATTGCTGGCGGCGAGATGAACTGTGGAGGTGCCGTAAGACGCACTTGCCGCCTGAACCTGCGACACGCCATCAATTTCCATCGCCGCCGCCTCGGCTCTCAACGCGTCCTGTTGCAAAGTATCCGGCGATGGCTCGGGTGCCGGGTCGGCCAGTTCCAAAGATGCACAGTCGCGCATGCTGGCAAGCTGCGGCGCGTCAGCCAACCCGGCAAACGGATCATCCAGCGCCTCATTGGCCATTGCCACCGCACGCTCGGCCATCTTGGCAAGCGCGTCAGGGCGACCATCCGAGGTCGAAACAATCGCCTGTTTCTGCCCCAGAAGCACACGCAATCCCAGGTCGGTGGATTCAGAACGTTCCGCATGTTCCAAAGCGCGCGCACGTATGTCGATAGAAACCGACCGTCCGGTAACAACAATGACGTCTGCCGCATCAGCCCCGGCGTTTCGGGCCGCGTCCAACAGGGCCTGACACAGATCATCCGGCGATAAAGTCATGAACTTCCTCTGCAATAGCTTTCAACAAGGCAGGTACCTTTGGCCATCCCTGCTCGCAAGGGGGATGTTGCAATGCAGCCCTGTCAAATGTCCGTAGGGTGGGTTTTCAACCCACCTTCCCACCTCAAAGTACCACATCAGAGATGGGTAGAATACCCAACCTATCAGCCCATGGAAGGGTTGGTAAAATGCTCAAAGGGCCACAAAATGCGGCCCTTTGATGGTAAATCCAAATTTAGTAAGGCCACGACTTACTTGATACGTTGCCCATTGGCGGAAATGCTGCCGTCCTCGCCGATCTCAATCTTTGAAACCAGCGAATCCTCGCCTTCACCCGGAACCGCCAGCAGGCCCATCATCATCCGCGCAGGCATGGCTTCGGCTTCGGCCATCAGACCCATCTGGATCAGCTTGTCCATCACGCCGTTGGCACCATTCAATTGCAGGTCCATCACGCCAGCCGGCGCAGGCATACCACCAAATGTCTCCAGATCGGCGTTGTTAAAGGTGAAATCGCCGGTCCCGGTAAGTTTGGCCCCAGCTGCCGAAACCAAAATCTGTTTGATGGTCAGCGCATGGATCTCGCCCGGAGGGCCAGTCAGGTTTTCGATCACTTCCGGATCCATCAGGTTTGCCAGAACTTTGACCTTGCCGGTCAGATCCAGAATAAGCGAGGCAGGATCGCGCGGCAAAACCGCACCGGGATCAAACAGCCCCCAGATCATGTCCGACGTGGTAAAATCACCCAGCCTGACCGCCATAGCAAATTCCTGTTCCTGGTCTGACACGTCAATTGGCATATCAATCTTAAAGCCAATTTCGGACATTTCGGCCAAAACCGGGAATGGCAGTTGGTTGGTCGTCACGTTGACCGAGATGCCCTTTTGCCCAAAATCATACGCCAAATGCTGGCGGCTCATCGCCACACCCAGATGCCCGCCTTGCGAAGAGGTCGTCATGGTGAAATTTTCACCATCGCCGACGGCATTTGCGCTGGAATTGCCCGAAGCAAATTCAAATGTGCCGTCAAAGGCAAAACCGGCATCCAGAATTGCCGCAAAATCGTCCGAGTCGATATTCGGCGGAATCACACCTTTGCCCACAAGGGTCAGGTCGACCAAGGACCCTGTGAACGTCCCGTTGTCATCCGAATCCGGGTCATCAAAAGCCGCGTCATAGGTCAGAGAATCGATGCTGACCGTTTGGGAATACTCCCGCACATCGCCGGTCTTTATGTTCGATTTGGTTTTGATATTGGTCAGGGTCATTGCAAAACGCGCCATTTCAGGTGGCATTGCCTGGCCTTCAAAGTTGAAGGCCGCCAGTGAAATTCCAACTTGAGACGCCGAATAATCATAGTTGATATCGCCCGGATCGCCCGAGACATTCAACGAATGACCGCTTTGGGTGTAATTCACGGTCACGTCCATTTCCTCGCCACCATCTTTGCCGGAAATATGCACCGGCATGATGCTTGGCATGTTGACCGTGACGGTTCCATCGCCGTTGCCGACAAATACCAACGAATTCATGGTAAAGGTGATCGCGCCGTCAATCTTTGGCATGGTAACCGACAGCGTCATATCAGAGATCGTCAGCGTGTCGCCTGACTGGCTTTCATTTCCCGTAACGTCATAGCCGACACTGGACATATAGCCCTTCCAGTCAGCCCAGACATCCTGCGCAGTCACACCTGCCGCGGCAAATTGCGCGGTTGTCGTCAATAACACCGCAGCAACCATGCCGCGTTTGAAATACACTCTCATAATAGAACCCTTCTCCAATTGATTACCCGGCCATGCTCTGCCCTTGTGGCCTTATGGTCAAGGGGCAGGGCTGGACCAATCCAGCGCGCCACAGTACCACAGACGTCAGATGGGTTTGAGGGGAATTTTGCAGTGGTTACTTCAGTGGGTATGACAGGAAAGACCGTTCTGATCACCGGTGCCAGCCGCGGCATTGGTGCCGAGGCCGCGCGGGTTTTCGCCGCTGCCGGGGCAAATGTGGTGCTGACGGCGCGCAGCGCAGCAGCGATCAGCGCTTTGGCTGATGACATTGGCGCGACGGCATTGGCCGTCCCCTGCGATGTGGTCGATTATACCCAGGTCGAGGCAGCGGTGGCACAGGCGGTCAGCCACTTTGGCGGCCTGGACGTGCTGATTGGCAATGCCGGCGTCATCGAACCCATTTCGCACATGTTTTCGGCTGATCCCGCAGGCTGGGGTCAGGCAATAGACATCAACCTCAAAGGCGCTTTTCACGGTATGCGCGCCGCCTTGCCGGTGATGCAGGCGGCAGGCGGCGGCACCATCCTGACGCTAAGTTCGGGTGCTGCCCATCACCCGATCGAAGGGTGGAGCCATTATTGCGCCTCTAAGGCCGGGGCGGCGATGCTGACCGCCTGCCTTGACAAAGAAACCCGCGATCAGGGGATCCGGGCAATGGGGTTAAGCCCCGGCACCGTGGCGACACAGATGCAGCGCGAAATCAAGGCGTCCGGCATCAATCCGGTCAGCGAACTGGCGTGGGAAGACCACGTTCCGGCCGATTGGCCGGCCCGCGCGTTGTTATGGATGTGTTCGCCGGATGCGGATGACTACATCGGCAGAGAAGTATCCCTGCGCGATGAAACCGTACTTAAGCGGGTTGGGCTAAAGTGATCCGGCTTGACAAAGATAACGGCCTTTGGACGGTGACGGTAAACCGCCCGGACAAGGCCAATTCCCTGACGGCGGCGATGCTGGGCGATCTGGTTGAAATCGCCCGTTCGGCACAGAGCGCACACGCCTTGATCCTGACCGGAACGGGCCGGATTTTCAGCGCCGGTGCCGATCTGGACGAGGCCAAGGCCGGGTTGGCCACCTCCGGGTTGTGGGAGCAATTGTCAGGCGCAATTGCCGACCTGCCCGGCCTGACCGTGGCGGCCCTGAACGGCACGCTGGCGGGGGGTGCCATGGGCATGGCGCTGGCCTGTGATCTGCGTATTGCGGTGCCGGGGGCACGGGTGTTTTACCCGGTGATGAAACTGGGGTTTCTGCCTCAGCCGTCCGATCCGGGGCGCATGGCGGCGCTGATTGGCCCGGCCCGGACCAAGCTGATCCTGATGGGCGGGCAAAAGATCACCGCGGATGAGGCATTGGCGTTTGGCCTGGTCGACCGGATCGTCGAACCGGATGACTTGCTGGCCGTGGCCCGCGATCTGGTGGCGGATACTTTGGCCGCAAAACCAGAAATCGCCCGCAGTATCAAAGAGCTGTGCAGATGAGTTCTGCATCCGCTTTGGTAATCGGTGCCGGGCCTGCCGGGTTGATGGCCGCCGAACAACTGGCGCGCTCCGGGTTCGACGTGACCGTGGCCGAGGCCAAACCCAACGTCGGGCGCAAATTCCTGATGGCCGGCAAGTCGGGGTTGAACCTGACCAAAAATGAACCGTTAAAGGTTCTTATGGCCGCCTACGCCGAAGCCACCCCTTGGTTGCAGCCGATGATAAAAGCATTTGATGCGCAGGCGATTCAAGATTGGGCCGGCACGCTTGATCAAGAGGTCTTCACCGGCTCGACTGGGCGGGTCTTTCCCAAAGCCATGAAGGCGTCGCCTTTGTTGCGGGCCTGGTTGGGGCGGTTGAATGAACTGGGGGTCAGGTTTTCCACCCGCTGGCGCTGGACCGGGTGGAATGACGGGGTGGCGCGGTTTGATACACCCGATGATAGCCGCGAAATCACCGCTGACGTGACTGTTCTGGCGCTGGGGGGGGCGTCCTGGGGGCGGCTTGGCTCGGACGGGGAATGGTACGGTATTCTGGCCGCGCAGGGTGTTGATCTGGCCACGTTTGCGCCTGCCAACGCCGGGGTACAGGTTCAATGGTCGTCGCATATGGCGCAGGCTCTGGGGCAACCTTTGAAGAATGTGGCGTTCACGGCGGGCGCTTATGTTTCGCGCGGAGAGGCGATCATTTCCAAACAGGGATTGGAAGGTGGTGGCATCTATTCCATCAGCCGTGGCATCCGCGAAGGTCACGCGCTTTGCGTCGATCTGTTCCCCGATCTGAGCATCGAGCAGTTAATCACTCGCCTGGCCCGTCCGCGCGGCAAGACCAGTTGGTCCAACCACTTGCGCAAGGTTCTGAAACCGGGGGCCGCGCGCATGGCGTTGTTGAATGAATTTGGCCGGCCTTTGCCATCGGACCCCGCCGCATTGGCCGCTTTGATCAAGGCGCTACCGATTGCCCATGGCGGTCTTGCTCCGCTGGATCAGGCGATTTCAACCGCGGGCGGGGTGGCGCGTTCAGCCTTGGACGATGATCTGATGTTAACCGCACTGCCGGGCGTGTTCTGCGCCGGTGAAATGCTGAACTGGGAGGCCCCGACCGGTGGTTACCTGTTGACTGCCTGTCTGGCCAGCGGACGTTGGGCCGGACAGGCGGCTGTCCGATACCTGCACGAAAAACACCCTTAGCCGGGGTTGTTTTCATGCACCCTTTTATACCCGTCGCGTTGCCGCATCATATCGCCATAGGCCCGCATTTTGTCATTATCCACCGGGAACTTGGCTGAAATCGCCCAGTTCATACAATGCACGCACAAGATATCGGCAATGGTCATCGTGTCACCCATCAGGAACGGACCCTGAAGGCGGTCGGCAAAGCGATTGATATTGCGCTCAAACTCCCACTTTAGTGATTTGCGCACCTCGGGTACGCGTTTGTCCTCGGGCAAGGCAAAGACGTGGCGCGCCCCGGTCCACAAAACTGCGTCCATTTCGTCCAGAATGGCATGGGTCAGCGCATCTTGCTGCGCCCGCTCAACACTTCCGGCAGGGAACGTCAGCGCGCCATGCTTATCCGCCAGATAGGTGATGATTGCCGTTGAATCAGGAATTGCGGCGTCGCCATCAACCAGCACCGGCACCTTGCCAGAGGGGCTTAGCGCCAGAACGTCCGGGCTATGCGGCCCGGCCTCGATCAACTCGTAGGGTTGGCCGATCTCTTCCAGCGTCCAGAGAACACGAAAGGTTCTGGTCGCCACTTTGCCGATGACTTTATACATGGGTGATTCTCCGGTTTGGTATTCTCAAAGATTGGCCGTGTTGGGGGCAGGGTTGGGGGCAGGCGGCGATCATCGTGCACGCCCCAGCATCGCCAATCGTATCAACGCGCGTTCCATCACCGCCATGGGTGGCGCGGTCTGCCCCCCGGCGCGCAATTGCAGGTCGGTATCGGTCAGAACCGTCAGTGCTGTTTCCAGTTTCACCGCCCCCCAGTTCTGTGCCTGCCGCACAATCCTGTCGCGCCGCGGACCATAAACCGGCGGGCGCAACCGCCCAACCCCGGCTGCGGCCCCACCGGGATCCGAGGCGGCGGAATACAAGGTGCGGAAATGCCGGGTGGCCCCGATGCACAGGCTGACTGCGTTGGTGCCTTGTGCCTGAAGGCGACGCAATAGTGGCCCGATCTTGTCGGCATGTGCCTCGGCCACCACGTTCAGCATATCGTCCAGGGCGGCCTCGGTTGATTGCGGCGCGCAGGCATCGATGTCCTCAAGGCTCAACGCCGCGGAATCACCAATTTTATACAGCGAAATTTTTTCCAGGGTCTGCGCAAAATCGCCGGGGCCAAGATTATTTGCCAGCCCGGTCAATACCGCCATGGCGTCGGATGGCACCTCACCGATACCGGCCTCGCTCAAAGCCCGTTCGATCTCGGAGCGGGTCGGGGGATTGTCGTAGATACCGACAGCAAAGGCATTGGCATGACCCTCAAATGCCTTGCGCAGTTTCGAGTTGGGTTTCAGCGCCCCGGCGGTGACGATGATCTGTGCATCCCCCGGTTGCCAGTCCTGCAAGGCGGCGATGATGGCCGGGGCGGCGGCGTCAGTGGTTTCTTCGACAAACGCAGCACGCGGGCCGGGAAAGAACCCAACCGCCTTGATCGCGTCGATCAACTGGCCTGGGTCTTTGCGCAAATCGCCCCCGGCCATGCGGGTCAGGCGCATTTCCTGGTTCGCGTCCTTGCCCAACAGGGCAAGGATCACCTGCTGGCGCTTCAGGGCCACGCGCATGGCATCGGCCCCATAGATCAGCAATCCGGCGCGGTTCGGGTCCGGTTTGGCGAAATACCTATCCGCGTCGCGGGCGTTCAGTTTCATTGCGGCAAATTTGCGGTGGCATAAAGCCGTGTGGTGATCTGGTCGGCCAGAATGACCATCAGCCGCGCCCGTGCATCGCGTTCGGCAGCAAGGGTTTCAACCGTCGATCCGGTGGCGGAATAGCCGGTGAAATTATCAACTGACCCTGAGGCCACGATGTCGCCGCCTTCATTGGCGCGCAGAATATAATCGACCTTGCCCACCAAAGAATACCGGGTGGTTTCATTCGATACGGTGATGGCCTGGCCCTGTGTTTCGCTTTTCAGGGTGAATGACAGAGCATAGATCGCCATATCAGGCTGGCCCAGTCGTTGTTCAAGGTTTTGCACCAACTGATAGGCGTCCGTGGTGTCCGGGGCGGCCACCTGGACCTTGCCGCGCAAGGCTGATGCAGTACCGCCGGGGCCATAAACCGGGCTAAAGCCGCAGGCAGCAAGTGCCAGCGGCAGGAATAACAGAATTCGGCGGTTAAATGACAACATTGACGATCCGGCCGGGGACAACGATGACTTTCTTCGGCACCCCCCCGTTCAGCGCCTTTTGCACAGCTTGGGTCGCCAGCGCCAGTTTTTCAACCTCTGCTTTGTCCAAATCCCGCGGCACGCTGATTTCCGCGCGCCGTTTGCCGTTGATCTGGATCGGCATCGTTACGGTATCGTCGATCAGCAGGGTTTCATCGGCCTTGGGCCAGGGTGCAGTGGCAATCAGCCCGGTCCCGCCTTGATGCGCCCAGATGTCTTCGGCCAGATGCGGGGTGACCGGCGACATCAATTGTGCCAATGCCATGATCGCCTCGCGTTGCGCCGCGTGGCTGGCCTTGGATTTGGCGATTGTGTTGGTAAAGGCATAAAGTTTGGCGATCGCCGCGTTGAAGCCAAAGCTTTCGATGCCCATGGTCACATCGTGGATGGCTTTGTGCATGGCGCGGCGCAGCTCTTCGTCCCCGCCGCCTTTGGCGTCGGTGCTCATCGCAGCAATCCGGTCGCACAGCGTCCAGACACGGCTGAGGTGTTTGTAGGCAGCTTCGGCGCCGGAAACAGTCCATTCCACATCCCGTTCGGGGGGCGAATCTGACAGCACAAACCAGCGCGCGGTGTCAGCACCGTAAGCCGAGATGATGCTGACCGGGTCCACCACGTTTTTCTTGGATTTCGACATTTTGGCAGAGGGGATGATTTCCACCGCCTCGCCCGTGGCCATCAGTTTACCGTCTTCGACATCTTCCGGCAGGTGATAAACGGGCCGGTTTTTGGCATCGCGCGTCTGGTAAATCTCATGGGTCACCATGCCTTGGGTAAACAGCGCGTCAAACGGTTCAATCGCCGATTTGGGCATATGGCCGGTGATGTTCATCGCCCGAGCAAAGAACCGCGAATACAAAAGGTGCAGGATCGCGTGTTCAACCCCGCCGATATACTGGTCCACATTCATCCAGTATTCGGCCTCGGCCATATCGGTCGGCGTTTCGGCGTTGGGTGCTGTAAACCGGGCGAAATACCACGACGAATCAACAAACGTATCCATCGTGTCGGTTTCCCGCGTGGCCGGTTTGCCGCAGGACGGGCAGGGCACATTGCGCCA
>JAKITO010000033.1 GCA_021648025.1 Paracoccaceae bacterium | reverse complement strand
ATATCCGCCGGGAAAAAGCCCAGTCGAACGGGTGTACCGCGCAGGCGTTGCTGGCTGTCATGGCTTCGTTTTATGCTGTTATTCATGGGCCTGAGGGCCTCACGGCGATTGCCCAGCGTATTCATCGCAAGACCGTGCGCATGGCCAAGGGGCTGGAGGCAGCCGGGTTTGCTGTCGAGCCGGAGCATTTCTTTGATACCATCACGGTAGAGGTGGGCCTGTTGCAGCGCGGTGTGTTGCAGGCGGCGGTGCGCGAGGGGCTGAACCTGCGCCGGGTGGGCAACTCCAAGGTCGGCATCACGCTGGATGAATGCACCAGGCCTGCGACGATTGAAGCGGTCTGGCGCGCCTTTGGCATTATCCTTGAGGCCGATGATCTGACGCCGGACTACCGCCTGCCCGAGGCCATGTTGCGCACCAGCACATTTCTGGAGCACCCGGTGTTTCACATGAACCGGGCCGAGACCGAGATGATGCGCTATATGCGCCGTCTGGCGGATCGCGATCTGGCGCTGGATAGGGCAATGATCCCGCTGGGATCATGTACCATGAAGCTGAACGCCGCCGCTGAGATGATGCCGATCAGCTGGCCTGAATTTTCCAGCCTACACCCCTATATTCCTGCGGATCAGGCCGAGGGCTACGCTGAACTGATCGAGGATTTTTCGTCCAAGCTGTGCGATATCACCGGCTATGCGGCAATCTCGATGCAGCCCAACTCCGGGGCGCAGGGCGAATATGCCGGATTGCTGACTATTTCCGCGTGGCACCGTGCGCAAGGGCAGGGGCATCGCAATATTTGTCTTATCCCGATGAGCGCGCATGGCACCAATCCGGCCAGCGCCCAGATGGTTGGCTGGAAGGTGGTCCCGGTCAAATCGGCCGATAATGGTGACATTGATCTGGAGGATTTCTGCGCCAAGGTCGAGAAATACAGCGATGATCTGGCCGGTTGCATGATCACCTATCCATCCACCCACGGTGTGTTTGAGGATACCGTGGTCGAGGTTTGCGAGATCGTGCATGCCAATGGCGGGCAGGTCTATATCGACGGGGCCAACATGAATGCCATGGTCGGTCTGTCACGCCCCGGTGATCTGGGCGGCGATGTGAGCCACCTGAACCTGCACAAGACCTTTTGCATACCTCATGGCGGGGGTGGCCCCGGCATGGGGCCGATTGGCGTCAAGGAACATCTTATCGAGCATCTGCCCGGCAACCCCACGGGGGGCGACGGGCAGGGGCCGGTTTCGGCGGCGGCATATGGGTCGCCCTCGTTGTTGCCGATCTCCTGGGCCTATACGCTGATGATGGGCGGCGAGGGGCTGACGCAGGCGACAAGGGTGGCGATTTTGAACGCCAACTATATCGCCGAGCGGCTGGAAGGCGCGTATCATGTTTTGTATCGCGGCAAGACCGGGAGGGTGGCGCATGAGTGCATCATCGACACCCGCCCGTTTGCTGACAGCGCCGGGGTGACGGTGGATGATATTGCGAAAAGGTTGGTTGATTGTGGGTTCCACGCGCCGACCATGAGCTGGCCGGTGGCGGGTACGCTGATGATCGAGCCGACCGAGTCCGAGACCAAGGCCGAATTGGACCGGTTCTGCGAGGCGATGTTGGCGATCCGCGAGGAGATACGCGACATTGAAGAGGGGCGGATTGATGCAGAGAATAACCCGCTGAAGAATGCGCCGCACACGATGGAGGATCTGGTGCGCGATTGGGACCGGCCATATTCGCGCGAACAGGGCTGTTTTCCGCCGGGTGCGTTCCGGGTGGACAAGTATTGGCCGCCGGTCAATCGGGTGGACAATGCCTGGGGTGATCGGAACCTGGTGTGTTCCTGCCCGCCGATGGAAGATTATGTCGAGGCGGCGGAGTAGGGGGGGCGGCGGGCAGGCGTCGTCTGCATCTGGCCGTTCCTGAACAGAGCCTTGCCTTTAGGGGCCGGGGTTCCGGTCGCCGGTATCTGACGCCGGGTCAGTGAGCCAGACCAATAGGAGATTTCCAGCATACTTTTTGCCCAGACGATGGGATTATGTGTGTGTTGCGGTCGGGGTCTGTTTTGTCAGGTGTCTGGGCATCGGGCAAAACTGCTGTCCAGAATTAGTGACGATAGGGCTGTTTCGGCCTCCTACGTTTGGGGCATGAATGGCGACTGCGCTTTGTACATTGATGCGTTTCGTGTTCATACAGAACGACTTTGACCACCGAATGCGTTGGGCTGGGCAAACTCTGCCTCGGTGGTCAAGGCGAGGCTTTGATCCCTGCGCAACCCGAAAACCTTTATTGGTCGCGGCGAGGTCAAAGCCAAGGTTGACGTCATTGCCCGTGTCAGTGGGTTTCCTGAAGAAGTGCTGATTGAGGACGGTTTAGAGGTGCAAGCAGGTGATCTGCTGTTTCGTATCGAGCGCAGCGCATAACCATCAGCCAGAACATCGTCGGAGACGCGGCTGACAGGGTCAGCAGACACCCCCAGCACGAAATCCGAACCGGAACTCTTCCGGTGGGTGGCTGCATTTGCGCCAGGCTGGCGGTTGAATGGTGTTTATTCACAAATTGCGCAAAGGTGTGAGCAAGCCGTTTTACGAAAAAGCCATCATGAAGAAGACGAAGCCAATAAACTGGAAAGCTGATCGAGGGTGCCATAGGATGGATGCCTGCACCATCCTATGGATTTCTGAAAGATCGGTGATTGGACTGGGAAGATGAATTCGAAAAGGATGCTGTCGGTTATCTGATTTCCAAGGCTTTGATTTCAGGGATTATCATCGCCATCGTTTCCGAGGTCGCCAAACGCGCGCCGGGGTTTGGCCGACACTGATTGCGGGATGTACTCTGACAATTTGTCTTTATGTTCTGATGACCTGGAGTTTGGGGCGGTTGGGTTTCCGGCCTTAACGATATTATTCGTTTTTCGGTATTATTTGGTGCCGGATTCACAATTGCGGGAACAGGCGATATCAGGATTGACCCTATAGGTTAGAAAAGTAAGAATGTGGTATTCATCCTGTCAAAGGGGGATCGGACAGTGTTTACACGTCGCAATTTCATAATTTCATCTGCTGCTGTGGCGATGATGCCTGAGGTCGGACAAGCCGCCACTGCATTTGACCCGAAACCGCAGTTTGTGCGTATCAAGAAAGAGTATTTGCCGGGGCAATTGTTGATCCTGCCCCGTTCCTATTACCTTTATTTTGTAACTGAAAAGCGCAAGGCGGTTCGGTATGGTGTCGGGGTTGGCAAGGCAGGGTTGGAGTTTACCGGCACTGCCACAATTGATGTCAAAAAGGAATGGCCGACGTGGCGGCCGACCGATGAAATGATCGAACGCAGCCCAAGGGCGTATTCGAAGTTCATAAACAACAGATATGTCCAACCCGGAGGCCCGGACAATCCGTTGGGGGCGCGCGCGCTTTATTTGTTTCAGAACGGGGTTGATACCTATTTCCGCATCCATGGCACCATCGAACCCGAAAGCATTGGTCAGTCTGTTTCCAATGGCTGTATCAGGATGCTTAACGAACACGTGGCAGACCTTTATGAGCGGGTGCCAATTGGCACGATTGTCACGGTTCTTTAACCAGGTGTTTCGCCAGAGCGTGCGCCAATTCGTTGGATGGGTCGCGTGAAAGAGACATTTCGAACTGGCCAAAAGGCGCGTGAGTAGATCAATAGCCCAGCCGAAAGTTGAAAAACTATGGTTTTCCTGGATATATTCACATCCCGTTTCGTTTGTGGCCGCTCATCCACCCGATTGGGTGTCTTCGCGGGTAAGCGAGACTAGCGCCAGGACATGCGGCCCAAGGGCGTCGACAATTCGGGCCACGCCTTTGGCATTGGGATGGATGGCGTCGCCCTGCATCAGGGCCAGGTCCACCCGACCATCTGCGCCGATCACGCCGGACAGGAAGTTCTCGGCGTATAACGCGCCATATTGCGCCGCCAGGTCCGGGTAAATTGCATTGAAATCCGCCTGGTATTGCGGCCCATAGTTGCCCGGTGCCAACAGCCCGATCAGCAACACATTCACTTTGGCCGCCTGCGCCGCTGTTAGAATCGTCTCGATATTGGCCCGGGCCACCTTTGGCGCGATGCCGCGCAGGATGTCATTGCCGCCAAAGGTCACGATCATCGCGTCGACCTCGGGTGTCAGGGTCCAACCGGCCCGAGCAGCCCCCCCGGCGGTGGTGTCGCCGGACACGCCCGCGTTGATCAGGGTAACGTCCGCGCCTTGACCCCGCAGCCATGCGGTAAGTTGCGGCACAAAGCCATCCTGTTGCGGCAGGCCGTACCCTTGGGTCAGGCTGTCGCCCATGGCGGCGATGGTCAACGGTTCGGCTGTCAATGGCTGGGTGAAGGCCGAAATCCCGAATAAACCAAAGATAAACCCCAGAAAACTCTTGCGCATTTGGTTCACGGCTCCATATCAAAACATATCAATTACAGGTGTCCCGATATGAACAACCCGGTTCTTTCCCTTAAAGATGCGCGTTTATCGCTGAATGGCAATGCCGGGATGGTGGATATTTTGCGCGGCATCACTTTGGACGTGATCAAAGGTGAGACCGTGGGGCTGGTCGGCCCGTCCGGGTCCGGCAAATCATCCCTGCTGATGCTGATGGGTGGGTTGGAACGGGCCACCGGGGGCACGGTGAAGGCCCTGGGCCGCGATCTGGGTGCGATGGACGAAGACGCGCTGGCCCGGATGCGCCGTGATCACATGGGCGTAGTGTTTCAGTCGTTCCATTTGATCCCGACCATGACTGCGCTTGAAAACACGGCCACACCTTTGGAACTGGGTGGCGTCGAAAATGCGTTCGAACGCGCCTTGCAAGAGCTTGAAACCGTAGGGCTGGGCCACCGGGCCGATCACTATCCCGGTCAGCTTTCAGGCGGCGAGCAGCAAAGGGTGGCATTGGCGCGCGCATCCGTGACCCGGCCCGATATCCTGCTGGCCGATGAGCCAACCGGCAATCTGGACGAAGAAAACGGCAAAGCAATCATGGACTTGCTGTTTGGCCTGCGCGACCGGCATGGCGCGACCCTGGTGCTGGTAACTCACGCGCCGGATCTGGCGGCGCGCTGTGACCGGGTGATCCAGCTGCGCGACGGGCAGGTAGCTGACGAAGCCGCACAAGAGGCCGCTGAATGAGTCTGCGCATCGCTGCAAGGCTGGCGCGGCGCGAATTACGCGGTGGATTGCGCGGGTTTGGCATCTTTCTGTCCTGTCTGGCGTTGGGTGTTGCGGCAATTGCCGGGGTCGGTTCCGTGCGCAGCGGGATCGAGGCGGGGTTGGCCCGTGAAGGGGCGGCATTGCTGGGCGGCGACGCCGAAATGCGGTTTACCTATCGGTATGCGTCAGAGGACGAACGCGACTGGATGGCGGTCAACGCCATTGCTGTATCCGAGATTGTTGATTTCCGTTCGATGGCGATTGTCATCCATGACGGCGAGGCCGAGCATGGGTTGACCCAAGTCAAGGCGGTCGATGCCGCCTGGCCACTGATTGGCACGGCGCGGTTGGCGCCTGACATGGACATGGCGACGGCATTGGCTGGCCGAGATGGCCAACCCGGTGCGGTGATGCAGCGGGTTCTGATTGACCGGCTTGGATTGCAGATCGGCGATACCTTTCGGCTGGGCACGCAGGGTTTTACGCTGATGGCCGAATTGACGCATGAACCTGATGGCGCTGCGGATGGCTTTGGCCTTGGGCCGCGCACCATTGTGGCGCTTGCGGATTTGGGCCAATCCGGCCTGCTGTCCCCCGGCAGCGTGTTTTCCAGCAAATACCGGCTTGATCTTCCTGATGAAAGCGACCTTGTGGCCCTTTCCAATGAGGTCAAGACAATGTTTGGCGAAAGCGGCCTGCGCTGGACAGATGCACGCAACGGCGCACCCGGTATTGCGCAATTTGTCGAACGCCTGGGTGCGTTTCTGATCCTGGTGGGCCTGTCGGGATTGGTGGTTGGCGGGGTTGGTGTGTCGGCGGCAGTGCGCGCGTACCTTGCCGAAAAAACCACGGTGATCGCCACTTTGCGCACCTTGGGGGCTGACCGGGCAACGATTTTCCAGACCTATTTCATCCAGATCGGCGTGTTGTCAGCGCTTGGCATTTCCATCGGGCTGGTGCTGGGTGGGCTGGTGCCGGTGGTGTTCGGCCCGATCATCTCGGCGCGCTTGCCGGTGCCTTCGGACTTTGCGTTTTATCCGGTGCCATTGATCGAAGCGGCAATATACGGGCTGTTCACCGCGTTGATATTCACCCTCTGGCCGCTGGCACGCACCGAACATGTGCGCGCCGCGACCTTGTTTCGCGATGCGTTGTCATCCGCGCCATTGCTGCCATCGTGGCGTTACCTGCTTACAATCCTTGCCTGCCTTGCCGCGTTGGTCGGGCTGGCCGGGTGGTTCAGCGGGTCGTACCTGTTGACGATCTTGACCAGTGCTGGGCTGATCGGTGCATTGGCAATGTTGGCGCTGGCGGCAATGCTGGTGCGATTCGCCGCCCGCCACAGCAATGGCATAACCCGCGGTCGCCCTTCGTTGCGCTGGGCCTTGGCAGCCATTGGCGGCACAAGGGACGGGGCCGGGTCGGTGATGTTGTCGATGGGGTTGGGCCTGTCGGTATTGGCCGCAATCGGCCAGATTGACGGTAATCTGCGCAATGCCATCTCGGGTAACCTGCCTGAAGTGGCTCCTTCGTATTTCTTTGTCGATATCCAAAAAGACCAGATGGAGGGTTTTTACGCCCGTCTGGCCGGTGATCCGGGCGTTTCCAAGGTTGACAGTGCGCCAATGCTGCGCGGGATGGTCACCAGGATAAACGGGAGGCCCGCCAGTGAGGTTGCAGGCTCGCACTGGGTACTGGACGGCGACCGGGGCATTACCTATGCCGCCGAATTGCCCGAACGCACCCGGGTGACCAAAGGCAAATGGTGGGCGGCTGACTATTCCGGCCCACCGCAGATTTCGTTTGCAGCCGAGGAGGCCGGAGAGTTGGGCCTGAACCTTGGCGATACAATCAGCCTAAGCATCCTTGGGCGGGAAATAACCGCCGAGATCACCAGTTTTCGAGAGGTGGATTTTTCTACCGGCGCGATGGGCTTTGTGCTGACGATGAATCCGGCCGCCCTGGCCAGCGCGCCGCATAGCTTTATCGCCACGGTTTACGCCGAACCCGAAGCCGAGGCGGCCATCCTGCGCGACCTGGCGCGGCAATTCCCCAACATCACCGCCATCCGTGTGCGCGATGCCATCGCCCGGGTATCGGAGGTTCTGGCGGGTCTGGCCAATGCGGTGTCATGGGCGGCGGCGGCCAGCCTGCTGACCGGGTTTCTGGTGCTGATCGGTGCGGCGGCGGCTGGCACCGGCGCGCGAACCTATGAGGCGGCGGTATTGAAAACGCTGGGCGCATCCCGCGCCCGCATCCTGACCAGCTTTGCCTTGCGGGCGGGCCTGATGGGGGCGGCGGCCGGATTGGTGGCATTGCTGGTGGGCATCAGCGGCGGCTGGGCGGTAAATTCTTATGTGCTTGAAACCAGCTTTACGGTGATTTGGCCGTCAGCCATTGGCATCGTCACCGGCGGTATCATCGCCACTTTACTGGCGGGGTTGGGCTTTGCCTGGGGGCCGCTGGCTGCGCGCCCGGCCCAGGTTCTCAGATCGCGCGAGTAGTTTGGGCGCATTGTACCGGCTGCAATAACGCAATCAGATCGAAGTTGTCGCAGACCAGCGAGTCCAGGGTGATTTCATCCAGCGAGGCATAAAAGGCCCCCGCCGCATCTGCCAAGGCCAGCCGCAACCGACAGGCATCGACCAAAGGACAGGTATTGTCGGCATCGGCAAAACACTCGGCCAGTGGCAGATCACCCTCGATCTGACGAAATACCGCGCCGATGCGGATATCTTTCGCCGCGCGGCGCAGGCGAATACCGCCATTGCGGCCCCGTTGCGTGGTCAGAAACTGCAACTGGCTTAACTGATTGATCACCTGTGCCAGATGGTTGGCCGAAATGTTGCAGCACTTGGCGATCTCGGATTTGGTAACCAGCCGCTCTGGATTGGCCGCGCAATACATCAGCAACCGAATGGCGATGTTGGTTCGTTTGGTAATGCGCATAACGATGCCTCTCCAAGAATGAGTTCTTGTATCACGTATTGCATATCGCAGCAAAAGGCGGTTTGACATACATCAATTGCCAACGGTTGATCGGATGCCCTTATGCCTGCCCCATATTTTTTCGGTTACGGAAGCCTGGTTAACCGCGCCACCCACAGTTACCCGGACGCCAGCCCGGCGCAGCTTGACGGTTGGCAAAGGGTCTGGCGCCACACCGATTGGCATGCAACCGCGTTTCTGAGTGTCGAACCCGCCAAAGACACACAGATCGACGGGTTAATTGCCCATGTCCCGAACAGTGACTGGACAGCTTTGGATGTGCGGGAAGGCGGATACCAGCGGATCCCGTCCAAAGGGGCTGTCCGTCACAGCGCAAACCTTGACATCGACATTGCTCACTATGTGGTAGCCGGAGATTGGCAAGGCGATCAGCCGGCCCCGCGACCTATCTTGCTTAGTTATATTGATGTGGTGATCCAGGGCTTCCTGCAAGAATTCGGACAATCCGGTGCGGCCCGATTTTTCACCACCACGAAAGGCTGGGAAACCCCAATCCTGAATGACCGCCCTGCGCCGCGCTATCCACGCCACCAAACCTTGACCAAAGACGAAACCGCCTTTGTCGATACCCACCTGACCGCCCTGAACGCGTGGATCGTCCACAAACTTTGACACTCCGGCTCAACTTTGGTCTTCAATAATCACCGTCCCGTTGCCCGGCACGGCCTGTTTGCAGGTTCGAGAGAGGAGGCCCTCAAACCAAGCGCAACTATAGCCTATGATCGTCCACGCACCACCTGCAACAACGGCATCAATTCCGCCATCTCCGGCCCCCGCTCCAATCCGGTAACCGCCTTGCGCAGCGGCATGAACAAACCGCGCCCCTTGCGCCCCGTGGCTGCTTTCACTGCCTTGGTCCACTGGCCCCAGGTTTCGCTGTCAAACGGTGCATCCGGCAGCAGGGCAAATGCCTGATCTACAAATTCCCGGTCTTGTGCATCCACCAACGGTTCCGCCCCGTCGCGGCACAAGGCCCACCATTTCTCAAGGTCCGCCAGAACCGTAATGTTATCGCGCGCCATGGTCCAGAATGCCCCGGCCAGTGCGTCTGGTACACCCAAGGCAGACACGGTCTCGCGAACCTCCTCTAACGGCAAAGACTGCAAATGATGCGCGGTCAGCGGCATCAGGTCTTCTGCGTCAAACTTGGTAGGGGCTGAGCCGAAATGCCCAAGATCAAACCCTTCGATCAGTTCAGCCATGTCCTTGCGCAATTCAACCGGATCAGATGACCCCAGTCGCGCCATCAATGACAACAACGCCATCGGTTCCACGCCACGTTCGCGCAGATCGCGCAACGCCAATGTACCCAGCCGTTTGGACAGGGCCTCGCCCTGCGGTCCGGTCAGCAATGAGTGATGCGCGAACTCAGGTACCGGCGCACCCAGCGCCTGAATGATCTGAATTTGCGTCGCCGTATTGGTCACATGGTCCGACCCGCGCACCACATGAGTGACACCCATGTCGATATCATCCATCACCGAGGCCAGCGTATACAAAACCTGACCATCGCCGCGGATCAGTACCGGGTCCGAAACGGACGCCGCATCAATCGACAGATCGCCAAGAATCCCGTCGTGCCATTCAATCCGTGCGTGGTCCAGTTTGAACCGCCAGACCCCATTGCCGCGTTCTGCCCGTAGTGCCTTGCGTTCTTCCTGCGAAAGGTCCAAAGCGGCCCGGTCATAAACCGGCGGACGCCGCATATTCAGCTGTTTCTTACGCTTCAGGTCCAGTTCAACCGGCGTCTCGAATGCCTCATAAAACCGGCCCATTTCGCGCAGACGTTTCGCGGCTTCGGCGTAGCGGTCCAGCCGCGCAGACTGACGTTCGACCCGGTCCCAATGCAGACCCAACCATTCCAGATCGCGTTTGATCGCATCGACGTATTTTTCTTCTGAACGCACCGGGTCGGTGTCATCAATCCGCAGAATGAAACTGCCCCCGGATTTGCGGGCAATGAGGTAATTCATCAATGCGGTGCGCAGATTGCCAATGTGGATGTAGCCAGTTGGCGAAGGGGCAAATCTTGTGGTGGTCTGGGGGGTGGTCATGGGGGCGTCTCCTGTTGTCCGCGCGGCTTGTCACAAGGGCGCGCGATTGTCCAGTAATCGTGCGGATCGAACTGGCCCAACCAGATCGTGAACAATGCAACACAATCACCATGCTACCATGTTTACGACGCCAATACCCGACAACCGCAAAGGGAGCCGCCCAATGATCATCAAGGCCAGAAACATGCCCCGCCGCACCTTGCTTGTCAGTGCCGCAGCCATGCCGGTTGCGGGCGCATTTTCCACACCAACCTTGGCCAGCGCGCCGATGCTGGGCACCAGGAACGCGCTCTACCATCGCATCGCTCTGGGGGATTTTGAGGTGACGACGATACTGGCATCGACCCGCAATTTCCCGAATCCGCATAATATTTTCGGTCTCAATGCCTCGGACAATGACTTTGACGCCGCCTCTGCCGCCGCCAATATCCCCCTGACACGGTGCAATTTTTCTTTACCCCAACGGTGGTCAATACCGGGCAGGAGCTGATTTTGTTTGACACAGGCCCAAGCGCCAAAGGCACCACGGCAGCCCTGGCCGAGGCCGGTTATACCCCCGATCAGATCGACACGGTGGTGATCACCCAGATGCACGGCGACCACATTGGTGGGCTGATGGCTGGCGACACCGAAACTTACGTCAATGCACGGTATATCACCGGCGGGGCCAAGTTTGATGCCTGGGACAAGACCGGTAACAAAACGTTTGAGGCCAAAATGCGACCCCTGGCCGAAAAGACCACCTTTATCAAAGGTGGTGCTGCGGTGGCCTCTGGCATCACCGGGCTGGATGCGTTTGGGCATACGGGCGGGCATATGACGTACATGTTGGAAAGTGGCGGCAAGCAGTTGTTGCTGGGTGCGGATTTTGCCAACCACTATGTCTGGTCGCTGGCCTATCCCGACTGGCAGGTGAAGTTTGATCAGGACAAGGAACTGGCGGTGAAAACCCGGCGCGACATTCTGGGCATGCTGGCGGCGGACAAACTGCCGATGATTGGCTATCATATGCCGTGGCCTGCCCTGGGATATGTGGAAACCCGTGGGTCGCGATATCGCTATGTTGCCCATTCCTATCAGATGATGCTTTGAGCGGTTGCGCCGCTAGTCGCCTTTCTGCGGCGCGACACGGCTTGCGTCGCTGAACCGGGCCAGCCGGAAATCCCACGGGTCGACCAAAGGATGTGTACCACAAACCAAATCGGCCATCAGCCGCCCAGCGGCAGGGCCGATGCCAAAGCCGTGGCCGGAAAACCCAGTGGCAATAGACAGCCCCGGAAGTTCATTCACCGGGCTGATCACCGGTAGTGCATCGGGTGTTGCATCAATCATCCCGGCCCAGCGTTGCACTATGGATGCGCCCGCCAGCACCGGAAAGGCGCGTTGCGCCGCAGCCCATCCGGCCTGAAGGGCCTTTTTGTCAGGTGCAGGATCAAGGGTGCGGCACCTTTCAAACGGGGTTTCCTCGTCCGGTGACCATGTGCGGGCTATGCGGGCCTGTTCGATCCATTCTTGGCCAAGGCGCAGGCGAAGGTTGCCAAATTCGCTTTTCAAGGCCGGCAGGAATGGCCACGCAAGGCGCAGAGTATCAGGTACGATGTCGGCGATCGATCCAGTTCCCGCAACCACCGTATACCCGCCATCGACGCGTTTGCGCAGGCCAAAGCTCTTGTCGCTGATGGTGATTTGCGGGCCTTCAACCGGCGTGGTGCGCATCACCGAACTTAGTATTTTGAGTGTCGGCAGGTAAATCCCGGCATTGCCGGCAAACAGCCGTGACCAGGCGCCGCCGGCAATCACCACCTTGTCACACGCCACCCGCCCCCGTTCTGTGATCACCCCGGCAATCCGCCCGGCCGCGATGTCCAGACTGCGCACCGCGCAGTTGGTCATGATGGCGCAACCCTTGTCGCGCGCGGCCCGGGCAATGGCTGACGTGGCGATCTCCGGCTCGGCCCGGCCGTCCATTGGCGCGTACAGGGCGGGCTTTGCGGGCATCCGGTGGCCTGGAAACAGGGTGTCAACCTGGTCGGGGCTAAGCATTGGGCAGTCTATCCCATGTGCGGTCAGGTTTTCCGCCCAGCGTTGGTATTTGCCTTCCTGACGGCGGCTCTGCGCGGGCCAGACAATGCCGGATCTGGTATAGCCACTTTCATAGCCGGTGCGCGCGTCCAGCCCTTCCCAGATTGTGATGCTTTTGATCATCAGGGGGATTTCACGCGGATCACGCAAGGCAATTCGCACCCAACCCCAATTGCGCGACGATTGCTCACCGGCGATTTCACCTTTTTCGCATAGCAACACTTTCAGGCCGCGCTCGCTCAGCTCCAGTGCGGTTGAGGCACCGATGATGCCGCCGCCGATGATGACAACATCGACACGGGCGGGCAGGTTTGGGTCAGGGGCGATGGGAATCACAGGTGGACCGGGCATGAGGTATCCAGACATGAATTTATCAGGAAAGGAAGGCTTGGGTGCGAAACGTCTGTTTTATGCAGGCTTATTTGATGATAGGTTATACCCCGCTCTGTTAATATGTCTAATGTGACATGTTAACAGAGCGGGGTATCATGATCCAAGATGGCATCACCCGTGGGGAAAATGGGTGCACCGGGCACCGGTCAGGATGGATCACGCCAGCGATTGACGATTGGGTAACGCCGGTCAAGCCAGAAAGCACCCGGAGTCAGGCGCGCACCCGGGGCGGACTGAAAGCGTTTGTATTCACTGATATAGATCAGGTGCTCGACCTGTTTTGCCACATCCCGGTCAAACCCGGCCGCGACGCAATCGGCGATGGAACCGTTCTGATCCACCAGAATGTCCAGCATCGCGTCAAGGTCGGGATAATCCGGCAGTGAATCGCTGTCTTTTTGGTCGGCGCGCAACTCGGCGCTGGGCGGTTTGTCGATGATCCGGGGCGGAATGACCTCGCCCTTTGGTCCCATCATCCAGTCGCGGTGATTGCAATTGCGCCAGCGGCAGGTTTCAAACACCCGCGTCTTGTAGAGATCCTTGATCGGGTTATAGCCGCCCGACATATCGCCATAAATCGTCGCATAGCCCACGGCCACTTCGGATTTGTTGCCCGTGGTAAGCAACATTTCACCAAACTTGTTGGACATTGCCATCAGCAACAGCCCGCGCAGGCGTGACTGGATGTTTTCTTCGGTGACGTCTGTGGCCAGCCCTTTGAACAGGGGGGCCAGGGTGTTGGTGATCGCCGCGCGCCCCTCACGGATTGGCACGTAATCATAGCGGCAGCCCAGCGCCTTGGCCGCGGCTTCGGCGTCTTCCAGCGAATCAGAACCCGTGTATTGCGACGGCAGCATGACACAGCGGACGTTTTCCGGGCCAAGCGCGTCGACCGCGATGGTCGCCACAAGGGCGGAATCAACCCCGCCCGACATGCCAAGCAGCACCTGTTTGAAGCCGGTCTTGCGCATATAGTCGCGCAAACTCAGGACCATGACGTGGTAATCCTGTTCCCATGCGTCCGGGTGCGTGTGCTTGTCGCCGGTTTCAATGCGCCAGCCGTCGGCGGTGCGGGTCAGGTCGAGATGGGTCACGGCCTCCTCCAACACCGGCATTTGCAGGGCCAGTTCGCCGCCGGGGTTCAGCGCAAACGAACCACCGTCGAATACCTGATCATCCTGCCCGCCGACCATGTTGAGATAGATCAGCGGCAAGCCCGTCTCGATCACCCGCGCCACCATGTGGTTAAGGCGGACATCGAATTTGTCACGATAATAGGGCGAGCCATTGGGGATCAGCAGGAATTCAGCGCCGGTTTCGGCCAGGGTTTCGGTGACATCATCGTACCAGGCATCTTCGCAGATCGGGCTGCCGATGCGGATATTGCCAACCGAATAGGGGCCACCCAACGGTCCCGCATCAAAGACCCGCACTTCGTCGAACACGGTTTCATTGGGCAAATGGTGCTTCAGCGATTTGCTGGCGATCTTGCCGTCTTTGAGGATCAGATAGGCGTTATACAGCTTGCCATCTTCGACCCAAGGCGCACCAATCGCCAGGGGCGGGCCGTCGGCACAGTCAACCGCCAGGGTGCGGACCGCTTTGATTGCGGCCTCCTGGAAGGCCGGTTTCATGATCAGATCCTGAGTGTTATAGCCGGTGATGAACATTTCGGGCAGGGCCACCAGATCGGCCCCCGCCGTGCGGCCCTGGGCCCAGGCATCGCGGGCCTTGGCCGCATTGCCCGCAAGGTCGCCGACAATGGGGTTGAGTTGCGCCAGTGTTACACGGAATTGATCAGCCATATCGCCCTCACAGTCCAGACATTGACGTGGCATTTATCAGATCACCCGCCAAGGAAAAGCGATATCGCGTCAAAAGACATTGCCCAAAGGCCCGTACTACCTTAATTTTAGATAAATTCGCCCCCTTGGGGGGTGTTGGAACTATGGGTAGGCAGGGTGACGCGATGATATTTCCGGGCTCAAGAATTATTACGGCGGTTGTTTTGGGGTTAAGTCTTGCCGCTGCAAATTCCGGCGCCACGCAGGCGCAGGTCCGGACCACGCAGGATGATATCGGCGGGGTCTATGAAGGGACGTTCAAAGGTGGCTTGCAACACGGGGTCGGGACCTACCGCCTGCCCAATGGTTATGAATACACTGGCGATTGGATTGATGGCGAGATCAAAGGCCAGGGCGTGGCCCGTTTCCCGAATGGGTCGGTTTACGAGGGCAGCTTTGTCAAAGGCAAACCGAATGGCCAGGGGCATATCACCTTTTCCGATGGTGGCACCTATGAAGGTGGTTGGGTCAACGGGGTGATCAACGGCCAGGGCATTGCGGTTTATGCCAATGGGGTGCGTTACGAAGGCACGTTTGTGGACGCGCAACATCATGGCAAGGGCATTATGCATAGCCCCGGCGGTTACGAATATAACGGCGATTGGGTTGCGGGTGAGAAACAGGGTTCCGGCATCATCACCTACCCGGATGGCGCGGTGTTCAACGGCGAAATAAATGGTGGCAAACGTCATGGGCAAGGCAAGCTGACTTTGCCGGATGGTCTGAGCTATGTCGGTCTGTGGGCCGATGGGCAGATCAGTGGCCAAGGGCGGTTGACCCAGTCCAATGGCGATACTTACGAGGGTGATCTGGTGGCCGGACGACGGCAGGGCAAAGGCCGGGTAACTTATGCCAATGGCGACGTTTACGAAGGCGAGTTTTCCGATGACCGGCGCAGTGGGCAAGGCACGTTCACCGGCACCGATGGGTATATCTATATCGGCACATGGGTGGCCGGGCAGATCGAAGGGCGGGGCCGCGTTACCTATCCTGACGGGTCGATCTATGAGGGCCAGTTCCGGGCCGATCTGGCGGATGGGCTTGGTAAAATCAGCTATCCCAATGGGTCATCTTACGAAGGTGGCTGGATTGCCGGAGTGATCGAAGGTCAGGGCAAGGCGATTTATGCCAATGGGATCGTTTACGAAGGTCAGTTCCGCAATGCGGTGAACCACGGCAAGGGTGTGATGACCTATTCTGATGGCTATCGCTATGAGGGCGACTGGCAGGATGGTCAGCGTCACGGGATTGGCAAGGCGATCTATGGCGATGGGTCAGTCTATTCCGGTCAGTTTGCCGGCGGGCAGCGTCAGGGGCAGGGTGAGATTATCATGGCTGACGGGTTCCGCTATAAAGGCGCCTGGGCGGCTGGCGAAATCAGCGGCGAAGGGGTTGCCACCTATGTGAATGGTGACGTCTACGAAGGCACATTTCTGGCTGGGAAACGCCAGGGCGAAGGCACCATGCGGTACGCCAGCGGCGAAGAGGCCAGCGGTAAATGGGAAGGTGGGGCGTTGTCGGGGGAAGCCACACCCGAGACAAGTGACGCGGTTTCTGAATAGCACAAGGCTTGAAATTGACGCCGCGCTATATATAGATTATAGAATATGTTATCAACAATTCGGAAGCGCTGTCATGTCTGCCAAGAAACTGACCTGTCTTGATTGTGGCCAGGTGAACCGTGTCCCGGCAGAGCGTTTGAACGCCAAGGCCAAGTGTGGCACCTGCGGTGCGGGTTTGCTGCGGGCCAAAGTGGTTGATATCGACCCGGCCATTCTGGCCAAGGCTGCGCGCAATGACGACGTGCCTTTGGTGGTTGATTTCTGGGCGCCGTGGTGTGGGCCATGCAAAATGATGGCGCCTGAGTTTGCCAAAGCGGCACAGGCACTTAGCGGGCAGGCGCGGCTGGTCAAACTGAACACCGAAGACCACGCTCAGGCCGGGGTCAAATACAACATCCGCGGTATTCCGACTTTGGTGGCATTTCAAAAGGGCCGCGAGTTCAAGCGCCAATCCGGGGCCTTGCGAGAAGATCAGATTGTCGACCTGGTTCGTTAGTTCAACGTCCTGATCTTAGAGTGAAGTGGTCCGGGTTTGCAGGGCAGGTTTGCGGCTTTTCCAAGATGTATCAGATTGATTCTTTGCGGCTTCTCGTATTTTTGTTTGGCTAGAAGTATGCCGTGTTTGGTGTGCACCAAACACGGCATATCCAACGCACTATAGTCTTCCCTAATCCCGATACTTGCCATGATCCCTTCATCTGGTGTCGCAGCTTATCCGACAACAGAATCACAGTTCACCAGCGTTGGAATTCCCTCTCGAGAGTCAAACACCAGACGGGTTGGTATAGTGTTGGCCAAAGCCCGTCAGGCAATAAAGCTGATGTCATCCTTGAAGGTATCAAAATCGTTGATGCCCTCGATAACAAGGACGTTGCCACCGCCAAAGTCAAACGTCAGATCGTCCGTGCCTTCTTCGACGATCTTGCCCAGCTTCTTTTTGGTAAGCGAACCACCCGCCAGAGCTTTGGAGAAGATTACGATGTCGTCACCATCCTGAAAGTCGATGATGGTGTCCCGGCCAGCATTGAAGACGAATCTGTCGATGCCGCCATTGCCGGTCAGTTTATCGTCGCCCAAGCCGCCTTCGATCCTGTCTCGACCGCTGCCGCCCTTGATAACGTCATCGCCGTCCCCGCCCTTGAGTAAATCATTTCCAGAACCGCCCAGCAGGACATCATCGCCGCCGCCGCCATCAACGTCGTCTTTGCCTTTGCCAGTATTGAATTTCTCGTCCAGCGATGTGCCGACCAGCTTTTGGTCGGTCTTTTTGCCAACGCCGATCATTTTCAGAATCTGGGCCATGACGGCATCGTCGCTACCGTCGCCAAATTCAGATTCCCACGTCACGACAACCTGACCGTTTTTCAAAGTGGTAAGCGCCGGATCAATCTGATCGCCTTGGGTGGTGCTGTTGACGACAACACCGTCACCTATCATGACGCCATTTTCATCAAAACGCTGCATCTCGATGCCGGAACCATTGCCGTCCCCTTTGGAATCGGCCCAGGCAATCAGGAAGCCACCATCCTTAAGGGCGGTGATCTCGGGTGCTGTTTGGTCCGAACCTTTGGCTGTATCAACCTCAATGACCGGCGAACGTTCGGTAAAGTCGGCGTTGAAAACCTGAACATAAACGTCCGAATGCCATTTGCCGGAATCGGCGCTGGTTTCGTTGTGTTCTTGCCAGGTTATGGCAAAACCGCCGTCATCCAGTATCACAACCCGCGGCTCGGTGGCCTTGCCGGTCAAGCCAGAGCCTTCCAACACAATGCGATCTTGCGGAACAAGCGCCAGGATATAATTCGGCTCATAATCAAAGGGCCGGCCCCGGTTGCCCTGCATTACCTGAAACTGGATGGCCCCGTTGGTATTAAACTGATCGTCAGCCAAGGTGGCAACTGTCAGGATATTGCTATCGTCAATCTTGGCCAAATCCCCAAAGGTGGTTGCTCCTCGACCACCCAGTTCACTTTCCATTCTGCCACGCGACCAAGAACCGTTGGTATTTTTTAGATACGTATCGGCCGTGTACAGATCAACCTGATAATGGAGATCCCCATGGGACAAATCCTCGGCAAAGTACCCAGAGGCAAACTGGTCTCCGCCGATCGAGACCACACGCGGCCCGAGATAATTGATACCGGTATCGGTTGCATCCTGCCTTGTGTGCAGAACACGCTCGAAATTCAAATACTGATCGGTCGGCAGATCACTTTCAAATCCGAACGTCCTCTGGTGCGTGCGCTCATTGTCAGCGGGAAAGTCGGTTGCAATCGGTACAACATCCCGGTCGATATTCCGAGAGCTGTATTCCGCATCGGTTTGCCAGACCCAGGCCCCTTCGCCGTTTTCGTTAAAGGCAACGTCCGGGTTCCTCTGATCTCCAATGGTCAATTGGTTGAGTTGAATCTCGGTGCCGTCCTTCTTGCCGTTCTTTTTAAAGTTCTGGCCAAATACGCCCAGCCCATCACCGTCCTGGCCTTCGCTTTCCCATACGATCTGAAAACCACCATTGACTGGATTGGCGTCGATACTGGGGGCACCCTGATGGTCGTCAGTGTAGGTGTTTACAAGAATTTCTTTTCTGATTGTTCTAATAGCCATAGTATTCATATCCTTTGAAAGGCAGTGTTGATTGAAAGTTTGTCAAGTAGATATCGCGATCAAATCAGCCATCTGACTGCCTGAAAGCGTTCGAAAACGAACCCTGCCTTCGGCTGCGAGATTGGCACTGTAAACCAGCTCAAACGCGATACGTACTATCCACGTTAATATTGCAAAACTTCAAAACTATTGTCAACATCCGACGGGGCGCCGCCAAAATCATCCGGTTTTAATGCAAATCGTGCGGAATGACCGACAAAGATTTGCGGGCCTGGTCCTTGGATCACTGCAAAGCCTCGCGGGCTGCATTCTCCAGCCAGCTCACCATGTGCTTGTAAGGTACAGGCCCATAGCTGATCCGTGCAACGCCCAAACCCGCCAGGGTCTTACTGTCTGGTGTGCCTGGCAGGGCAATGATATTGACCGGGAGTTCAACCTGCGCGCACAAGCGCCCGATCATTTCCGCATCCCGCAGCCCCGGCGCAAAAAAGCCGCTGGCGCCGGCTTTGGCAAATGCCGCTGCGCGGGCAATCGCTTCGCTCAGCATATCCTCGCAGTGGGTGTCTGGTGCGGCCTTTAGAAAGATGTCGGTACGGGCATTCACGAAGGCCGCCACCCCGGCGATTTTGCAAGCGTTAACAACAGCCTTCAGTCGTGCAACCTGTTGGTCCAGGGGGTAAAGCCCCTTGCCACCGACAATCTGATCCTCAAAGTTGAAGCCGACCACACCAGTGCCAAGCGCCCGGGCCACATTGGCCGCAATGGTATCCGGCGCGGCACCATAGCCACCTTCCAGATCCATGCTGACAGGCAGGGCGGTCGCTTTGACAATCCGGGCGATATTGCCAAGCGCCATCTCAAACGGCATCTGTTCGCCGTCTGCAAAGCCGTTGGCCAAGGCCACCGGGGCCGACCCGGTTGCCAAAGCTTTGGCCCCTGCGGCGATTACCGCGCCGGCGCTGCCCACGTCCCAGATATTGAACAAAACAACAGGGTCGCCTTTGATATGCAAGGCGCTGAACTGTGCCGCTTTGGCAGATTGGCTGGTCATGTGTCTGTCCACTTATGGTTAAGAGTATCCCGCAAGGGACAGTTTCAAAGTGCGGCGTAAACCGCCCGCTCGAACGCATCATAGGTTTTCAGCATGGGGGGTTCAACAAACGGCAAAGACTGTGTCATGATCACCGCCGCCACATCTTTGGCCGGATCAATCCAGTAATGCGTGTTGCACACCCCCGCCCAACCCAAAGACCCTGCACTGCGCTTGCCCGGCACCGCCACTTCGTTGCGCAGGAAGGCAAAGCTATGGGTGGCCTTTTCGCCCGGGAACAGATCCACATCCGCCGTCAGGGGGGGGGCGACCGAAATCATCGGCCGAAATTCCAGCCCTCGCATCTGATCCGCCAACATCTGCTGTATTGCATCCGCCGACAATACCCGGTTGCCGTCCAGCTCTCCGCCATTCAGCACCATCCTGAGAAACCGAAGATAATCCGGCGCGGTGGAATAAAGCGCATGCCCCATGCCGTAAAACTCGGGTTTGGGTGGTGGGGCGATTTTAAACGGCGCAAATTTCCCGTCTTCACCGCGGATCGACACGTCTGACATCCGCGCCTCCATCCCGTCCGGCTCAAACGCCGTATTGCCCATGCCCAGCGGTTCAAAAATCTCTTCCCGGCAGAACTGGTCAATACTGCGACCGTCAACCGCCTCGACCACCTGCCCCAGCCAGTCGATGCCAATACCATACCCCCAGCGCGTTCCAGGGTCGAACGTCAGCGGATACATCAGCGATGCTTTCCTCCCCGAAAGAACCGTCGCCAATCCTGTCGCTTTCAGAAATTTTGGCACATCCGGGTTCCAGAATTCATATTCCAGCCCGCTGGTATGGGTCGCCAGATGGCGCAACGTGGCAGTGGTTTTGGGCGCACGCAGGATCGGTGTGTCCCCATCAAACCCGTCCAGCACCTGCAAATCGTTCCACGCAGGCAGGATATCCGCCACCGGAATATCCATTCTCAGCCTGCCCCGATCAACCAGGATCATCGCCGCCAGCGCCCCGATCGCCTTGGTCATCGAAAATATCCTGAATGCCGTATCCTCAGCCGCCGCCCGACCAGATGCCGCATCCCCCGCCGCACCGCTAAATATGACACCTTGCGAATTGGCCGTCATAGCCACCACAAACGGCACATCCTGCGCCGCAACCGCATCTGTCAAAACGGATTTGATACCTGTCATTTTGCCCTCCCAAGGCTATGTGCCCTCAAGGTATCGCTTCGCTTGCAAGAGTCCAGTTTGATATGCCCACCTTGCAATCACAAGGCTCTGAGGCTAGCACGGCATGAACTTATTTTGGGGGCCACGATGGACGATCTGAAGGCAAAATACCTGGGTGAAATCGCTGATGCGGCCGACGAGGCGACCCTTGAAACAATCCGCGTCGCCGCCATTGGCAAAAAAGGCGAAGTTTCCCTGAAGATGCGCGAACTTGGCAAAATGACGCCGGAAGAACGTCAGACTGCCGGTCCGGCGCTCAATGCACTGAAAAACGAATTGACCAGCGCGCTTGCCGCCCGAAAAGCCGGTCTTGCCGATGCGGCCCTTGACGAACGCCTGCGCAACGAATGGCTCGATGTGACCTTGCCTTCAAGGCCGTCGCGCCAAGGCACATTGCACCCGATCAGCCAGGCGAGTGAAGAGATCACGGCGATATTCGCCGAAATGGGGTTCGCGGTTGCCGAAGGGCCGCGCATCGACACCGACTGGTATAATTTCGACGCGTTGAACATCCCTTCGCATCACCCGGCGCGGGCTGAAATGGATACGTTCTATATGCACCGCGCGAAAGGCGACGACCGCCCACCGCATGTGTTGCGCACGCATACCTCGCCCGTTCAAATCCGTTCGATGGAGGCGCAAGGCGCGCCGATCCGCATCATCTGTCCCGGCGGTGTGTATCGTGCCGATTACGACCAGACCCACACGCCGATGTTCCACCAGGTCGAAGGGCTGGCCTTGGACACGGATATTTCCATGGCCAACCTGAAATGGGTGCTTGAGGAATTTGTAAAGGCGTATTTCGAAGTGGACGACGTGGAACTGCGGTTTCGCGCCTCACATTTCCCGTTCACCGAACCCTCTGCCGAGGTCGATATTCGCTGTTCCTGGAAAGACGGCACTTTGAAGATCGGCGAAGGTGACGATTGGCTGGAAATTCTTGGCTCGGGGATGGTGCATCCCAAGGTGATCGCCGCGGGCGGGATCGACCCGGACGTGTATCAGGGATTTGCCTTTGGCATGGGCATCGACCGGGTGGCGATGCTGAAATACGGCATCCCGGATTTGCGGGCATTTTTTGACAGCGATTTGCGGTGGCTGCGCCACTATGGGTTTGTGAGTCTGGATGTGCCGACGCTGCATGGTGGGTTGAGTAGGTGAGCGCACACAGCGAGAATGAACAAGCAGCGCCCGACCTGGTCTTTGATCCGTTTCTTGGCTGCGGCAGCAATGTCGGCGTTTTCAGTCGCCGGTTTGACCGGGGATCGAATTTGGCGGGCGATGCAGCACACGGTTAAGTAGAATTGGGTCGTCTTGGGCAAGGAATTCCTGAATGGCTGGAGGGATATGGGTTTCAAAAAACCTGGTCGCCAAATGAGAAAACTGATCCTGGAGGTCGCTTGAAATGTTGTTGGATATCCAGTCGAATAACCCAATGGTAAAGCGGAAGAAGGGCAAGGCAAAAGCTGATGCGTCTTGGGCGTCAATTTCATAGGCAATCTTTTGCAGTGGTCCCAGAACTTTAAATCGTTCAACCCCTGACCGGTTGGTCAGGCGTTTGCCATCCTCACTTACAAAATGGATTCCTGCAATGCGGTCACTGGCCAGAATATGTCTGGTGTTGATAAAACTTCGCCAGTGCAGTTCTACATCGTTGTGAACCGGAATTTCAGAACATTCGATCCTGTTGTCGCGTAGAAAACCGGTCCGGTAGATCTTGTTCCAGGGGTAGTTGGCAGTGAGGCAGAGAAGTGTGGCGGCGTGCTGTGAAACTGAGGTCAACGCGCCAACCCCGACCCCGGCCATTCGCCAAAGCGCCTGATCATGGGGCATTGGTCCCCAGACTCTCTGTCGCGCCATGCGGGTATCGTGATGTTTGAAAATACAGAAATCGAAGGTATGGCCCTTCAGGTCTGTCATCAGATGCGGCAGTTCGCGCGTAGGCAGGTCATCGGCATCAAGGAATAAGACATGGTCTGTTGCGACATGTTTCAGGGCCAAATTGCGCGCGGCCCCGGCCCCGCGAGCTGTCTCGTGGCGCAGCAAGGTCAAATTGCTGGGATTAAGGCCCGATGCGGTCAATAGAAAGCTGGCGGCTATTGGTGTGTCCGAGCCGTCATCGACTACTATAATATGATCCGCGCAACCCAAAGCGGCTGCACGCTTCAGCAGGCGACAAAGATATTGGAGGTCGTTGTGGGCTGGGATGGCAAGCGTCAGCTTCATAAATATCTATACAATGAACAGGCGCAGGTCATGCAGATCCCAGCGAAAGCTGTGACAAGGCAGAAACAGGATCAATTCGCGCCACGGAGCGTCTTCGGGGAGTTTGATTTGCATATCGATATGTAACGCATCCAGATGGCTGGAGGGTTCTGGGTAAGACAGGATGCGTTTGGAAAAAAAACAGTCTTCAAATCCGCCGTTCTCCAGGCCCGAGCGCAAGCAGGGCTGGATCACTTGCATGTTTGGTGCAGCGCTGCGGCATGTGATTCCAAGAACGCCAAAAGCAGAAAGGTCTATTTTCCCCAATGCCATATGCAAGCCAATCCAGCTTCCACCACCAAATGTGTCAACCTCAAGCTCCAGAAGCCGTCCGGCCGGTGAGCGCCAGTGACCACCCACCTGCAAAGCCGGGTCGGCATGCAGGGTCAGGCCTGGGTGAAAATCGACCAACTCGGTAATGTCACCATCGCAGAAGCTGTCGCGCAATACCTGAAGTGACTGGTTCAGATAGGTATCCGGCGCAATGGGAGCGTTTTCGTCCATATCAGTAAAACTGTTGCTATCCTGTAGGTTCCTTTTGTAGTGACGCTAGATAACTGAGTTGTCCATGGTGATTCTTTCTGTGGCTGAACAGAGTACAATTTTGAATATCTACTCATTGGTTCCACTGTCTGAGGTGCCCCTGTCTTCCTAGACATCTGCTTTGAGATGTTTGGCGATTCGACTTTCGCAGGCGCCATCCTGGACCAGGACGTTCACAACGCCCATCGTCTCAATCTTGACGGGCAGCCCATACAAAAGACCAAAACCAAAACAGTTGACGAAACGCCCGTCAACTGACACATGAAACACGCGCCTCAAACCAGTGCGTTACAGGTGGCCGGATACCCTGTGTGGGTGGTCGGGTGTCGCTGGAATAGGTGCTTGAATACTCCGAAGTACGCGCAGGCGGGGAATACGGGCCATTTTCTGTGGGTTGAATTTTTTGGGTAGTACCTGAATGAGTGATTTCGATGATAAGGATCAGTTGTCGTGGGGATTGGGTAAGGCCGCCCGGTATCTCGCGCGGGCTGGCCCTGATTTTGACGCCCACCCGCTCTTGGAACAGGCCTTGGCCAATGCAAAAAGTTCTGATGCCCTGCTCTGGGTGGCTGAGGTCGCACTTGAGCTAGTCGACACAAAGGTTTTTGCGGCAGCCTGTGCAAAACTGGCCCTGGAACAAGATGGTACGAGCACCCGTCTGGACCAGCTTAAGGTCCGTGCAGATACCATGCTGGGGATTACCGACATCCCCCCCCCGGTCGACCCTTTGGGTGGGGCAGTGGTGAAAGGGCGCGTCGCTTATGTGCTATACAGCAGCCTTCCATGGCTTTCGACCGGATATGCGATACGGTCCCATCATCTTGCGCAAGCATTGCGCCGAGCGGGGAGCGATGTCCATTGCCTGACGCGCCCAGGATTCCCGTGGGATGAGGACCCTAAAGTGCTGGCCTATCCCATGCCACCTGAAGAGAGCAGCACCGAAAATATTGAAGGCCTGCACTATATACGCAGCCCAAGCCCACAGTTTGGCAATTGGCACAACTATCAAACTTATATCCGCGAGAGTGCCGATACGCTGACCAAGCAGTTTCGCGCTCTGCGGCCAGAGATCGTTGTGGCGGCTTCAAGCCATGCCTGCGCCCTGCCGGCCCTTCTGGCCGCACGTCGCCTGGGGTTGCCCATGGCCTATGATATGCGCGGTTTCTGGGAGCTGAGCCGCGCGTCCCGTGAGCCGGCATTTCTTGGCTCTGGGCAATATTGCTATGAGCGCTACCTGGAGACTGAAGTTGCCCGCCAGGCGGATCATGTTTTCACCTTGTCCCGACCTATGGCGGTTTCCCTGGTTGGCCGGGGCGTGGGCACAGACAAGATATCGCATTTGCCGAACGGTTGCGATCCATCTCTTTACGGCCCTGTTGGGCGGGGTGACGGGCTTAGGTTACGCCTTGGATTGCCGACCACTGTACCGGTTATAGGGTATGCAGGCAGTTTTGCCGCCTATGAGGGGCTTGAGGATCTGCTGGTTTCGGCGGCCACGCTTCGGCGGCTGGGGTGTGTGTTTCGTCTGCTTTTGGTTGGGGACGAAAATGGCACTGGCTTGAGCGGCCAGCCGGTGACAGAGCGCCTGCGACACCAGGCACGGGCTGCTGGGCTTGAGGATTGGCTTGTCATGCCCGGGCGTGTCCCCCCATCAGATATCCCGGATTATCTGGATGTTATCGACATTGCGGTTTTCCCGCGTCGGCCGTTGCCGGTGACAGAGGTTGTGGGGCCGCTCAAACCCGTGGAAGCCATGGCCGCGAGCAAGGCTATTGTTGTCTCGTCTGTGGCGGGCATGGCTGGTATTGTGAGCGATGGAGAGACCGGGCTGATCTTTAAAAAGGGCGATACTGCCGATTTGACCCGCCAACTTGAAAGGCTTGTGACGGACCCATATCTGCGAAAAAGGCTGGGTCTTGCAGCGCGTGCCAATGCAGAAAATAATCTGTCCTGGGATCATGTAGCAGGGCAAATGTTAATGCACCTGTCGGCCTTGACAGGGTAAGCGCCGGGCGGGGGCTGTTATGATTATTTGTGTCCCCCAGAGAGACGTCGAATACTTCTTAATGGGGCAGTTACCCGCCAGGATGTGCTGGTTTCAAGAGCAGTAATTCGTTCTTTGTGCTCTTCAAGTTCTGCCGTGCGAATATCCAAATCCTTCCGTGCTGTGTCCCGCTCCTGGGCCAGTATATCCCGTTCTTTGGTCGTTTTGTCCATTTCCAGGCCCAGAGTTGCAATATCGGAATAGCGCTCGGTAAGGGTTTCATCATGCTCTGCAAAGGTTTTATGGAGTCTGTCAATCTCGTGTTCCGCAGTTTTCAGGCGGGCCTTGAGGCCCTCAATTTCGGTCGTCTGAATATCTGTCTTTTGCCGGGCCGTGTTGAGTTCCAGAGTGACAGCTGCGAGAGATGCACCCGTCTCGTCGACTTTCAATTTCCAGGTCGCCGTCTCTTCGGTTGCATTTGTAAGAGCGATAGCCTGCTCTGTCGCGGTCTTCGTCTGGGCAGTAGCCGTTTCCCGGAGTTCGAAGACCGCGACTTGGTTCTCTGTGGCTTCAGTGGCGGCGTGCTTCATTTGGTCGGCTAGTTTCGCAGTCTTGCCCTGAATGTCTGAAAATTTCTTTTCATACGCGGTAATCTCATCTGCTTTTTGCTCGAGCAGACGGCGGTTTTCGGCGGCCTCACGGGTTTTTCTCTCCAGCAGGTCGGCTTTGCTGTGAAGCTCTCCCAAGCGGGTGAAAATGTTCCGGACACTCAAGTAACCCGGTTTTCCGATCTTTAGTTTCGCAAGCCGCTGAAGGCGATCATTCTGTTTTTCTCCATGCAGAACGACACAGGTTCCGTTAACCGGGTCAAGTGTGAAAACCCCGCGGTTGTGTGAGATGTTGTGGATGTAAGCCATATAGTTGGCCTTGGCCCCGCCATGGGTGAACAGAATGACACCTCTTTCGGACATGCGTGGCAACCAGTGGCGGTCGATCTCGTCCAGAAGCGCCTGGGTCGCCGGTTGGGTTACGGTCAGAAAGTCAATTTCTGTATCCTGAAAATATTCTGCGGCGGAGGCATGATCGGTTTGTATTATCTGGGAAAAATCACTGTAAAGGCGATCATTGTAATCCAGCACCGCCTGAAGGTTGGGCGCATCTTCTCCTGCGGTCTCAGCTTCAGAGGCCTGGATGCCAAAGCACATGGCCTCCATTCCCAGTTTCTCGGTTGCCTGGCAGATGGCAAAATGAGCAACCGCATCGTCCAGCCCCAACGTAACTGTCACGTTCGGACGCGTATTCTCGATCAGCCAAAAGATGAAAGGCAGTTGGTTTAGAACAGGGGAAGAGACCATGTAATGCGCTCGCCAGAACAGGGCGCGACTGGCCAAAGGCGTCAGCGTACCAAATTCAGTTTCTGAGAGTTCTGTGGTGTTTTTGTGAATGATCTCTTTGGTCATGATCAGTTCCGTACAAGTGTGAAAACAGTATAATAGTATAGAATATTTCCTGCGCCCACCGCTAAAAGGGGGAATCCAGAGTTATTTCTTGCAGGCCATGTATCTTATTTTATTTCCCGGTTGAAATCAGGGTTGAAGCCGTTAAAGCACAGGGTAATACCAGAACGCTCGGGTGCTGACTCATGGCCGGATTGTGTAGGGTGGGGTTTCACCCCACCACCTCTCCGACAAAACCAAAGGTTAGATGGGTTGAAAACCCATCCTACGCAACAATGACAGGTCAGTCTTTGGGCGAATTGGTGTAAGAGCGGTTTTTACTAAAGAGGCAAGGTTTTGAAAGTACTTGTTGTTTTTGGCACGCGCCCTGAAGCGATCAAGATGGCTCCTGTGGTTAAGATGCTTAAGAAATCGGCCGGGCTGAATGTGCATGTATGTGTGACTGCCCAGCATCGCCAGATGCTGGACCAAGTGCTTCAGCTCTTTGATATTACACCCGACTTTGATCTTAATGTGATGCAACCCGGTCAGGATTTGACGGATATTACCGCCAAAATAATACTGGCGTTGCGCGATATACTCAGGGACGGGGGTTATGATCGAGTTTTAGTACATGGTGATACCACCACCGCCATGGCCGCGTCGCTGGCAGCATTCTACGCGCAGGTCAAAGTCGGCCATGTTGAGGCGGGATTGCGTACCGGAAATATCTATGCCCCCTGGCCCGAAGAGATGAACAGGATGATCGTCGGCCGGATCGCCACGCTGCATTTTGCGCCGACCGAAGCGGCACGTCAGAGCCTGCTTGCCGAGAATGTCAGTGATGACAGCATTTTTGTGACCGGCAACACGGTGATTGATGCGTTGCAGCAAGTGGTCGGGCAGTTCAATGCGGATGATACGCTGGATGCGCAAATGCAGGACCGCTTTCCCTTTCTGGACCAGGACCGGCGCATGATCCTGGTTACCGGCCACCGGCGTGAGAATTTTGGCGAGGGGTTTGAGAGCATCTGCCAGGCTCTCAAGGAAATCAGCGAACAAAGTGATGCCCAGATAATCTACCCCGTACATCTCAATCCAAATGTGCAAGAGCCGGTTAACCGCATTCTGGGCAAGACATCACTGGTGCATCTGATCGCCCCGCAGGATTATCTGCCTTTCGTCTGGCTGATGCGTCGGGCGCATCTTATTATTACGGATTCGGGCGGTGTGCAGGAAGAGGCGCCTTCGCTTGGTAAACCGGTATTGGTGATGCGTGAAACCACCGAGCGACCCGAGGCCGTTGTTGCAGGCACGGTGCGTCTGGTTGGCACTGATACAGGTAAAATCCGGGACGAGGCATTGCGCCTTTTGCATGATGCTCAGGCCTATAATGAGATGGCGCGCGCATTGAACCCATATGGCGATGGCCACGCAGCCGAGCGTATTGCCAGGGTCCTGACAGCGGGCTGAAATCTGTAAAATATGACATTGCGAGGAAACATGTTCGAACGAATTTCCATGATTGGCCTGGGTTATATTGGTTTGCCTACAGCGGCGCTTTTTGCCGCATATGACACCAAGGTCATCGGGGTTGATGTCTCACCGCATGTGGTCGAAACGATCAACGCCGGAAAGATTCATTTTGTTGAGCCTGAGTTGGACGGGATCGTTCACAAGGCGGTCTCATCGGGTTGGCTGCGTGCCACACTGATACCAGAGGCGGCTGACGCCTTCATCATAGCCGTGCCCACCCCTTTTAAGGAAGGGTATGAGCCGGACCTGAGCTATGTTCACTCTGCTGCAACCATGATCGCCCCTGTTCTGAAGAAAGGCGATCTGGTGATCCTTGAAAGCACATCGCCAATTGGTGCGACCGACCAGATGGCAGCCTGGCTGGCCATCGCCCGCCCCGATCTGAGCTTTCCTCAGGATTCCGGAAATGAGGCCGATGTGCAGGTCGCCCATTGCCCCGAACGCGTCCTGCCAGGGCGCGTGGTGCGCGAACTGGTCGAGAACGATCGCATCATCGGCGGAATGAGCGAGCGGGCCAGCGAAATGGCTGTGGCCATGTATAAGAAAGTGGTGCGGGGCGAATGCGTTATAACCGACGCACGCACCGCCGAGATGTGCAAGTTGACCGAAAATTCTTCGCGCGATGTGCAAATTGCCTTTGCCAACGAGCTGTCAATCATTTGTGACAAGTTCGGCATCGACGTTTGGGAGCTGATCAGCCTTGCTAACCGCCATCCGCGGGTTAACATCCTGCAACCGGGGGCCGGTGTTGGCGGCCATTGCATCGCCGTGGACCCTTGGTTTATCGTCGCTTCGGCCCCGAATGAGGCCAAGCTGATCCGGGCTGCTCGTGAAGGTAATGATGCCAAACCCGACTGGGTGCTGGGCAAGGGTCGCGATGCGATTCTAGAGGTTCTTTCGAGAGATCCCTCCTGTACCATGGCCGATATCAAAATTGCCTGCTTAGGTCTAACTTTCAAGCCTGATATCGATGATTTGCGCGAAAGCCCAGCCTTGCAGATTACCACCGAATTCGGCAAGCTGGGCTGCCAGGTTCTGGCTGTTGAGCCTCATATTGAGGCGTTGCCACCCAGTCTCAATAGTCTACCCGTCACGCTGACCTCTCTTGAGGTAGCGCTGGAAACGGCCAATGTAATCTGTGTATTGGTCAAGCATTCGGCTTTTGCTGGGATGGTTGATCGACTGCCGGCCGGGACGCGTTTGATTGATGTTGTGGGATTGCATGCCAACCCTCTCAATCATTGATTTGTGGCCTGCGATAAAGGCAGGCACCTCAGCCTGGATGGTTGTCGCCAGAAGGTCCCGCGCGCCCTGGCGCAGCACATCGGTCAGCGGATCGGATGAAAAACCACTTGGTTTGGTGTGGTCGACAACTGTATTCCCGGTCATGTGGCATATCCTTTTCTCAATGAGAATTGCGGCGCGTCAACAACGCCATGATATGCCGCACTTTGTCCCTGACGAGGTGCGCCCGTCCGTCTTATCATGGGAGCATGAAACAGAAACTCACCGCAAGGTTCATCGAAACCCGAAAACCCAACCCAATGAAGCGGCTCGATTTTCGTGACGAAGTTGTGCCAGGACTGGTGCTGCGCGTCAGCACATCGGGCACCAAGAAGCGCCTTGGCATTAATGTGAGCAACACAACCCTGTTGCGCTGGGAGGCCCGTAGCCGTGGATGGTAGCGACCCCTCTCCGTTAGGTGCATCCCAATGCGAGGACGAAGAAGCCGATGCTTTCGCCCAAAGTACTCTTGTACCGGCTAGCCTCGGGGATGAGATGCTAAACGCTGTTCCAACGCGTCCACATGCTCGCAAGATCGCCCGCAAAGCAGGTGTAACATCACATGATCACCGCCCTCAATGCGTCTGAGGGATGGTCTGACGAATATTTTCAACAGTTTAGGACCAGCTCATAACAAGGCGCTTTAAGGTGGATGTGCTTAGCGTCCTCTGTTGCAGGCAAGAGATCGAGTTGGCAATGGCCCTATTTCGGTTTTGCTACCCCAGTGATACCCAGACCATTCCTCAAGTACCATCGGCTTTCATGAAAGCATCACAAGTTATTGTTTTTAAGTGATTCAATTGTTGTCCTGGGGCGGATTTGAACCACCGACACGAGGATTCTCAAGCCATGTCGCCTTTCGAAGGCTTGGAATGGTGAGTGTCACTATTGATACCCGAGAGCGTAGTGGCGTATGCGACACGTCTTTGATTAAAGAGCAAGCCTTTGAAAAGCATTGGGTATTTTGGTAGCGGAGGAGGGACTCGAACCCCCGGCACGCGGATTATGATTCCGCTGCTCTAACCAACTGAGCTACTCCGCCATAGGCTCGGGCGTCCTACGCCAGAGGCGCTGGTGCGTCAAGTCCGAAAATAGCTATGCGCCCCTTACCGTATCCACCATCAGTTGCACATTCTGCGGATTGGCGTCCGGGGTTATTCCGTGGCCAAGGTTGAAAATATGCGGTCCCTTGGAAAATACCTGAACAATCGCGCGGGTGGCATCAATCAAAGGTTGCCCACCTGTGACCATATGCGACGGGTCCAGATTGCCCTGGACACAGCCGTCAACCTGCACGTTTGCAGCAGCCCAGGTCGCATCCAGCCCATAGTCCAAGGCGACACAATCGACCCCTGTCGCCTTGGCAAAGCCAATATTCTTGTCGCCGGCCCCCCGGGGGAAACCAATCACTGGTACGGTCGGGTATTTCGCCTTCAAGGCAGCGGTAATCTCGCGGCAAGGTTCCAACGCATATCTTTCAAAGTCATCACCCTGCAACGACCCGGCCCAACTGTCGAATATCTTCACAACTTCGGCGCCGGCCTCGATTTGTTGCGACAGATAAAGAATTGTGGCCTTGGTGATACGATCCAACAACGCTTCGAACAAGGCTGGGTTGGCCTGGCGCAAAGCATGCGCCGGTCCCTGGTCCGGGGTGCCGCGTCCGGCGATCATATAGGTGGCAACGGTCCAGGGTGCGCCGGCAAAGCCGATCAGGGCGGTGTCCTCTGGCAATTCGCGCGTCAACAGGCGGATTGTTTCATAAACCGGCGCGGTGGTGTCGTGGATCGCGTCCGCCGGTTTCAGCTTGGCGAAATCGGCTTCGGAGGTGATGGTTGACAGGCGCGGCCCTTCGCCGGTGACAAACCACAGATCAGCACCCAGCGCCTGGGGCACCAGCAGGATGTCGGCAAACAGGATTGCCGCGTCAAAACCATAGCGGCGAATTGGTTGCAGGGTGACTTCGGCAGCCAGTTCGGGATTATAACAAAGCGACAGGAAATCGCCGGCCTTTTCGCGGCTGGCGCGGTATTCGGGCAGGTAACGCCCGGCCTGACGCATCATCCAGATTGGTGGCGTCTTCTGGGTCTCCCCCGCCAATGCGCGCAATATCTTTTTTGGTGTTGCCATGCCTGCCATGTCCTGTGCCTGTTTCACCCGCTACCGGTCTCGCCAAAGCGGCAATTTGTCAAGCGGTTGGGCGGTTGTCAGGGCAATTTGACCAGATTAAAGACGGGGGTATGGATAAATCACTCCCAAACCCCGCCACCCCCCTGAAAATCGGCACCCGCGGCTCTCCTTTGGCACTGGCCCAGGCGTATGAAACCCGTGACCGGTTGGTTGCGGCCTTTGGGTTGGACCCGGCAGCGTTCGAAATTGTGGTGATCAAGACCACCGGCGACCGGGTGCAGGACCGGCCATTGAAAGAGATCGGCGGCAAGGGGCTTTTTACCAAAGAGATCGAAGAAGACCTGCTGTCGGGTGCCATCGACATTGCCGTGCATTCGATGAAGGACATGCCGGTGGCACAGCCTGCGGGCCTGCTGCTTGATACTTATCTGCCGCGCGAGGATGTTCGCGATGCGTTTGTGTCGCCGGATGTGTCGCGGCTGAGTGATCTGGCGCAGGGTGCTGTGGTTGGCACCTCAAGCCTGCGGCGTCGGGCGCAGTTGTTGTATCGGCGTCCTGATTTGCAGGTGGTCGAATTTCGCGGCAATGTGCAGACCCGTTTGAAAAAGCTGGCGGATGGGGTGGCAAGCTGTACTTTTCTGGCATTGGCCGGGCTGAACCGGCTGGATATGCGTGATGTCCCGGCCTCGCCGGTAGATACCGACGATATGTTGCCTGCCGTGGCCCAAGGCGCGATTGGTATCGAACGGCGCAAGGATGATACCCGCATGGCCGACATGCTGGCCGCCCTGCACGACACCCCCACCGGCCAGCGGCTGGCGGCTGAGCGCGCGTTTCTGACCGCATTGGACGGCTCTTGCGAGACCCCGATTGCCGGGTTGGCCGAACTGGACGGCGGGCAATTGCGGCTGCGCGGTCAGGTGCTGCGACCCGATGGTTCCGAGGCGATTGGCGACGATCAGACCTGCGCGATCGAGGATGGCGCAGCGTTGGGCCGGGATATGGCGCAAAAGCTGTTGGCTCAGGCCGGGCCGGGGTTTTTCGACTGGCGCGGGTGACAAATTGCCTGCGCGCGTGGTTTCAGCCACTCTACCTATGAAAATGACGTAGGGTGCGCACAATGCGCACCCTCTGGCCTGAATTACCCAGCCAGACCCTTGCTGCCCACATCAAGGAATTTTTGACGTCTTTCCTTGACCAACTGTGCGCCAGCCTTGCCTTTAAATTCCTTCAGCATTTTCGCAATCATCTTGCCAACCGCCTTTATCGTGGCCTGACCATCGCGGTGCGCCCCGCCATTGGGTTCGTCGATGACGTAATCCGCCACCCCCAGTTTATGCAAATCCTGCGCCGTCAGACGCATTGCCTCGGCTGCTTCGCGGGTCTTTTCCGGGTTTTTCCACAGGATCGACGCGCAGCCCTCGGGGCTGATCACCGAATAGACCGAATGTTCCAGCATCGCCAAACGGTTTGCCGTGGCAAACGCCACCGCGCCGCCTGACCCGCCTTCGCCGATGATCACACTGATCAGCGGCACTTTGATCGAAAGGCACGCCTCGGTGGTGCGGGCAATTGCCTCGGACTGGCCGCGTTCTTCCGCGCCTTTTCCGGGATAGGCCCCGGTGGTATCGACCAGGGTGATCACCGGCAGGCCAAAGCGGTCCGCCATTTCCATCAGCCGGATCGCCTTGCGATAACCTTCGGGGCGGGCCATGCCAAAATTGCGTACGATGCGCGATTTGGTGTCACTGCCCTTTTCATGGCCGATCACCATCACCGGCTGGTCGTTGAACCGTGCCAACCCGCCAATCACCGCCAGATCGTCGGCAAAGTTCCGATCCCCGGCCAGCAAGGTGAAATCACTGAACAGCGCGTCGATATAATCCATGCAATGGGGTCGCTCAGGGTGGCGCGCCACCTGGCATTTGCGCCACGGCGTCAGGTTCTTGTAAAGGTCCGTCAGCAGAGCCGCCGCCTTGACATCCAAAGCCGCGGCTTCGTCGGTCAGATCCATTTCTTCGCTGGCCCGCGCCAACGCGCGCAATTCTTCGGCCTTGCCTTCAATTTCGGCCAGTGGTTTTTCAAAATCCAGGTATTGCGTCATAAGTTCTCTCGCGTGATCATCCTGAGGGTATATGACCCTGCGCCGCTCCAGATGCAACTCAGCAAGATTTGTGTCATCGCCTTGTGCGACACTCTGAGCAATTGCTTTGACGGCAACCAGCAACAGGAACCCAGCCCATGCCCGCCACCTACGAAGACCGGATATTGCGCGTCTTAAGCTATATCCACGACAACCCGGGCGGCGATCTGTCGCTTGACCGGCTGGCGGACGAGGCGGCGATGTCGCGGTTTCACTGGCACCGGGTGTTTCGCGCCATGACCGGTGAAACCTGCGCCCAGGCGGTGCGGCGGATCAGGCTGCACCGCGCGGCGATCCTGTTGGTGCAAAGTGACACACCGCTTGAACATGTGGCGGCACAATGTGGCTATCCCAACCCGGCCAGCTTTGCCCGCGCCTTTGATGCCGCCTATGGCAGCCGGCCCGGCACCTTTCGCAAGGCCGGGCGGTTGCTGGCGCCAAACCCCGATACCGGACCCGAAACAGGAGACAATGAAATGTATGAGACCACCATCCGAAACGAACCACGCCGCCGTCTGATCACCCTGCCGCACAAAGGTGCCTATCACCTGATCGGCAAGGCATTCGAGACATTTTTCGCCCTGTGCCAGTCGCGTGAACTCTGGCCCAAGGTCGGGGGTATTTTCAGCGTTTACCTTGATAATCCCGAGGTCACGCCCGAGGCTGATTTGCGCAGTCTGGTCGGGGGCGAATGGCATGGGCAGGACATGCCCGACGGAATGGCCGAGCAATTGCTTGAGGGTGGCAAAACCGCCGTGCTGACCTACAAGGGTCCGTATTCCGGGATTGAGGCGGCTTACCAGGTGCTTTACGGTTCCTGGCTGCCGGCTTCGGGTGAAGAACCCGGTGATGCGCCGGGTTACGAGATATACCTGAATTCGTCCCGCGACACCGCACCCGAAGAGTTGCTGACCGAAATCTGCCTGCCGCTGAAATAGGGAATGACATGGACAACCTGGATTTCAAGAAACGCGACAAGCCGCTTTATTCCGGCAAACCGGGCCGTTGGGACCGCCTTGAGGTGCCGCCGATCACCTATGTTGCCAGCAGCGGGCAGGGTGACCCGGATCAGCCCGCGTTTTCCCGCAGTGTCGCCGCACTCTATCCGCTGGCTTATGGCATCCGGGCATTGTGCAAGGCGCAGGGCGCGGTGTTTACCGTGCCACCCCTGGCAGCCCTTTGGCGCGCGGATGACCCGAAGGCATTTGCAACCGGTGACCGGATGGCCTGGCAATGGACGGTTCTGCTGCGCCTGCCGGATACGATTGACCAGCAGATGCTGGAAACCGTGCGCGCCACCGCGCTGAAAAAGCTGGCGCGCAAGAAAGACGTCGGTACGGACAGCGATACCATGAACGCGGTCAGTTTGATTAATCTGGACGAAGGTGATTGCCTGCAAACCCTGCATCTTGGACCATATGCCGACGAAGCGCCGGTCCTGGCGGACCTGCACAACCGGGTGATGCCGGAACTGGGGGTGACGTTCAACGGTGCGCATCACGAGATTTCCCTGGGCGATCCCCGGCGCGCAGCACCTGAGAAGCTAAGGACGATCCTGCGCCAGCCGGTGCGGCCTGCCTGACGGCAGGCGGTGGCGCGCTTCGCGCGCAGACGGGGGGCCGCTTCGCGGGGTTATTGACCGGCGATCAGTTCAGACTGGCGCACAATCACTTCGGCCTGTTTGATCGAGGCGATATCGACAAGGCGGCCTTTGTAAACGGTTGCCCCTTCGCCTTTGGCTTTGGCCGCTTCCATTGCCGCCAGAATTTCGCGGGCTTCGGCCACCTGTTCGTCAGAGGGGGTAAACACCTCATTGGCAATCGCGATTTGTTTGGGATGGATCGCCCATTTGCCAACCATGCCCAACGTCGCCGAGCGGCGCGCCTGAGCGCGAAAGCCGTCGTCGTCGGAAAAGTCGCCAAACGGCCCGTCCACCGGCAGCACGCCGTGGGTGCGACAGGCGGCAACAATGGCCGTTTGTGCCCAGTGCCAGGGGTCGGACCAATGTTTCTGACCTTCGTGCAACATGTAATAATTTGCCTGCGTGCCACCGATGCCGGTGGTCTGCATCCCCATCGACGCGGCAAAATCCGCCGCCCCCAGCGACATCGCAACCATACGGGGCGAGGCGGCGGCGATCTCTTGCACATGATTGATGCCCGCCGCACTTTCGATGATTACTTCAAAGTCGATACGCTTGCTGCGGGATTTGGCGGCTTCGATGGCGGTGACCAAAGCGTCTACGGCGTAAATATCCGCGCCACAGCCCACCTTGGGAATCATGATCTGATCCAGCCGTTCACCCGCCTGTTCCAGCAGGTCGACCACATCGCGGTACCAATACGGCGTGTCCAGCCCGTTGATCCGCACCGACAGGGTTTTGTTGCCCCAATCGACGTCTGAGATTGCCGCGATCACATTGGTCCGCGCGCTGTCCTTGTCCGAGGGTGCCACTGAATCTTCAAGGTCCAGGTTGACCACATCCGCGCCACTTGCCGCCATCTTTTCAAAGAGTGCCGGGCGAGATCCGGGGCCGAACAATTGGCAGCGGTTGGGGCGGGACGGGGGGGCGGGCTGAAGACGGAAACTCATGAGATGCGATCTTTCGGGTAAGGATATTGCGGGTTCCTGGGTTCAGGGGGTATTAAATTGCGCAGGCGGGTGCAAGGTCTATTGTGCAGATGCAGCAATTGGCGACTCACCAACAGTTTCAAGGTGCATCCTGTGCAAACCCTTCCACATTTATTCCGGCATTGCGCAAGGATTGTGGGAACATCGGGCGTTTTCTCGAATTTTCTTGCGGATTTCTTTGGGAACTTGGCAGTAAATGCGAAACCCTTTTGGCCGGGCCACCCTAAATTGGGGTGGAAAATGCAAGAGTTTGCCCCAGAGTCTGCCAAGGAGGCGCCGCAAGATGATTGAAACCCCATATCTGTTGTTTCTGGGTGACGCACCCGATCAACTTGCCGCCAAGGTGGCGCAAGGTATCGCCGATTGGCGCCCCGACAATTCAGTGGGCCAGTTTCGTCTGCCGGGCTGTGGCGCGGATGTCGGGCTGGACGATATGACGCTGGAACAGGCGAAAAAGGCCGGGGCCAGGACGCTGGTGATTGGCGTGGCCAACCGCGGCGGAGAGATCAGTCAGGCGTGGAAAGACGTGTTGATCCGCGCGCTTGAGATGGGTTTTGATCTGGCGTCGGGCCTGCATAATCTGTTGCGGGACGAGCGTGATCTGATGGCGGCGGCGCAGATGTTTGGCGGCACGTTGCATGATGTGCGGGTGCCGACCGATGCCTATCCGATTGCCAACGGGGTGAAACGCCGCGGCAAGCGGGTGTTGGCGGTCGGCACGGATTGTTCGGTCGGCAAGATGTATACCGCTTTGGCACTGGATGAGGCGATGCGGCGCAAGGGCATGAAAAGCACGTTTCGCGCGACCGGGCAGACCGGTATTCTGATCACCGGGCACGGGGTGCCGCTGGATGCGGTGGTTGCCGATTTCATGGCCGGGTCGGTGGAATATCTGACGCCGGACAATGACG
>JAKITO010000032.1 GCA_021648025.1 Paracoccaceae bacterium | reverse complement strand
ACAGGTTGCCGATGGTATCGACAACGCCTGAAATGGTGATGGACAACCCGTAAAACGTGCCCAAAAGTCCCAGGAAAATCAGCATATTGACGATATATCGGGTAATTTCGCGTTCTTCGTCGATCCGATTGGATACGGTTTCCAGAATGGATTGCGCCGAAGATGACGTCAGATGCATCCGCGCCCCACGCGAGCGCAGCAATGTGGCCAGCGGCGCCAATAATCGCGGCGTATTGCCATCGTCGCTGGTAATCCCGGCGGCAAAGGCCTCGATCCAATGGACCGAGCGGGTCAATTGCGTCACCTGATAGAAACAGGCAACCACACCCAGGAAGAACACAAACAAGATGAACCAGTTAAGATAGGGGTTGGCCTCAAACACCGTCAACACCTGCGGCAACGCCACACCAACTCCGGCCCCCGCAAGGGCCAGAGCGATCAACATCATGGTAATCTGACGGAACGGTTGCGAAAATTGCGGCCTGGTTTCGCCGTTTGGCTGCGCCATGCTCATCTGCTCCTGAAACTCAATACTGCTCAAATCGCAGCCTATAGAAATAATGTCCGTAACGCCAAAGGTTTATGCCGTTAGCGCCCGCACCCGATTTGCCAGCCAGTCCAGATCAGGATCATCCAAGCCGATCCCGGCCAGATGGCTGGCGGTGTTATAAAGATATTCGTCGTTCGGTCCGCGCTGGCCTTTGGCGCGGGCAATGATATGCGCTTGCTCCTCTAACGCCAACCCGCCGCAATATTGAACGTGATCGGTGTCGATCACATACGTGACGGCAGTAAGGGGTTGGCCATTTTCGGGCGTGACCGCAAGGTTCATTTCCAGATACGCAGACGAGATCAACTCGCGTTCCCGCAACATCGCCAGTGTCCGGTCCTCATGGCCTTCGGTCACGGCATAGGCCAGACCTTTACAGGCCGCCCCGTCCTGTTCGTCCAACGCCAAAACCAGACCCGGTTCGGCGCTGGTGCCACGGTGATGGATCGAGCGCATGCAGAACGAGCGGGCGTATCCGGGCAGGGTCGCAACCCGGCTTTGGGCCACCTCAAAGCCGGGGTTCCACAAAAGTGAACCATATCCGAACACCCACATCGTCATATTACCGTCAACCCACTGGCCCTAATCCTCATGCGCCTATAGACAGCAAAGCATCGGGAAGGAAAAGGGGCCGAAATGATCAGGCTGATCAAACTATGCGTGGTTTTGGTGGTTATCTGGTCGATCTGGTGGTGGGGTGCCGGGTTCGGCCTGCGTCAAAGCCTCTCGGCCTGGTTCGCGGCGCAGGAATCACGTGGTTGGCAGGCCGAGGTGAGCAGTATGGAAACCGGTGGTTTTCCCTTGCGCCACATCACCACGCTGACCAGCCCGGCGCTGGCGGACCCTGCTACCGGAACTGCGTGGGCGGCTGACTGGTTGCGGCTGGAAAGCCCGGCGGCCTGGCCGGGGCGGCAGAACCTGTTCTTTGCCGCGACCCCCCAGCGGCTTTCGTATTTTGACCAAACGGTGGTAATTCGCGCCGAGACCCTGGTTGCCCGCATGCATTTACATCCAGGGCTGGCCCTGGCACTGGACCGGATGCAGGCCACCGGCGGCGCCTGGCAGGTCGACGGCAACGCAGGCCCGGTGATGAGTGCCGCTTCGCTGGTTTTGGCCATGGTCCAGCAAGAAAAACCCGATACCTATCAATTTGAAGTCGAAGCCGAAGGCTTCGCCCCCGGCGCGCGGCTGCGCCGCCTTATCGGATCGGCACAATCGTTGCCGGATTATTTCAAGACGCTGAAACTGGATATGAAAGTGACGTTTGATCAGGTCTGGGACCGCGCTGCGTTGGAACAACGCCGCCCGCAGCCAGTCAGGATTGACCTGAGGCTGGCGGAACTTCACTGGGGCAACCTTCGCCTGCTGGCCGCTGGTAAGCTGGAGGTCGATGATCAAGGCATCCCCAAAGGCGCCATTACCATCAAGGTCGAAAACTGGCGGGACATGCTGGACATGGCGCGCGCATCCGGTGCGGTTCCCGAGCAGCTATATAAAACAGCCGAGCGGGGCCTGAAAATGCTGGCCTCTTTTGGCGGCAACCCAAAGGCATTGGATGTGCAGTTCAATTTTGCCGATGGCTTTGTCGCTCTGGGTCCATTCCCCATCGGCCCGGCGCCACGGTTGATCATTCGCTGACAAGTGTTCGGGCGGATCAGCTGGATGAGCAGCCCTATTTACAATATGGCCCGCTGCGATAGCTCGCTGTGTCCATATGCAAATGATCGCGGTGATAGCGATCCGCGTTTGGTCCCAAAACTGTCCCAAACGGACCGCAGGCCGCCCTCCATATCTTGCGCAATGCCCGCCCGCCCGCACCTTTGCCCCAGTCTTTCAGCACCGTCACCACCTTGCCACTACGCATGGTAAACGCCGAAATATCAATCGCTTTGCCGCGCCCATGCTCGGATATACGCGCCCCGCGCTGGTTGTTTCGGGTGCGACAGCTATAATGCGCCGCCACTTTCATCTCGACCACCCCACCACGTCCGCGAAAGGCCGGGATCACCCCCTTTTTAACCCAACGGTTCAGAGATTTGGCCGTTGTGCAATCCATCGTTGCCGGGCGGCTTAGCAATACATCGGAAACCGACGTGATCTGCACCGCATTGTCGATCCCGCAGCCGTTCAGCTTGCCGGGAACTTTCCCGATCTTCTTGCCTTGAATGTCAATATCTCCACACACCGACCCGCGCCGCTTCTTACGTCGCCCAAACAGCACTTCCTCTACCAGCGACGACGGTCGCGCAAAGGGCCGGGCCGAAACATCCGGGCCAAGGAACGCAACCGATTGCGGGCGCGCCTCGGACTGGCGCGTCTGTTCGGAAACAGGCCGTGAAACTGGCCGGACAGTCGGTTGCAGGGGGGGTAATAAACCCGTGAGGGCAAGGCGACTGACAGCCGCCGCATTCAGGCGGGCCTTGGGTCGCACCGGGGCCACTTTGGGCGTGTCATTTTCTAGAACTGAATGGCGTGCCAGCGGGCGCACCGATGTTTCTGGCGCGGCTGCAGTCACGGGCACAGCCGTCAGCAGTACGGCGACCATCAAATAGCCGGTTCGACGCGCCGTCATCCGCCCCCTCCTCGGCCAAAATCGGGCGCATCGGTGTCCTGCCCGGCCTCGACAATGCCGCGCCGGATGGCGCGGGTACGGGTGAAATAGTCAAACAGGTGGTCGCCGTCACCGGTGCGGATGGCGCGTTGCAGGACAAACAGTTCTTCGGTGAAGCGACCCAGAATTTCCAGAGTTGCCTCTTTGTTGTTCATGAAAACGTCGCGCCACATGGTCGGATCACTGGCGGCGATCCGGGTGAAATCGCGAAAACCGGCGGCGGAATACTGGATAACTTCGTTGTCCGTCACCCGGCGCAGATCATCGGCCACGCCGACCATCGTATAGGCAATCAAATGCGGTGCGTGGCTGGTCACGGCGCAGACCAGATCGTGATGTTCGGCCTCCATCACCTCGACCTTGGCGCCCATGCCAAGCCAAAGCGATTGCAACCGTTCTGTCGCGGCTTCCTCACTGCCGGTCACGGGCACCACCAGGCACCAGCGATTGTCGAACAGTTCGGCAAAACCCGACCTTGGCCCGCTGTGTTCGGTTCCGGCCATCGGGTGGGCCGGGATGAAATGCACGCCCTCAGGAATATGCGGTGCCACCGCCGCAATCACCGCCTGCTTGACCGAACCGACGTCGCTTACCGTCGCACCCGGCTTCAGCACCGGCGCGATTTCTGCCGCCACTTGGCCCATCGCCCCGACAGGTACGCAAAGGATCACCAGATCGGCGCCCTGTGCTGCTTCGGCTGCGGTGTCATAAACCTGGTCACACAGGCCAATTTCGCGGGCAATTTCGCGGGTTTCAGATGATCGGGCAAATCCCGTTATCTCATTCGCCAACCCGGCGCGTCGGATCGCGTGGCTGATCGACGAAGCGATCAGGCCCAGCCCGATCAACGCCACCTTTGGGTAAATCACCTTGCTCATGCCGTTCCCTGTCCTGCCCCTTTGAACGCTGCAACCGCCGCCGCCACCCGGCGGCAAGATATCTCGTCCCCGACCGTGATCCGCAGCGCATTGGGCAGCTTATAGCCAACAACGCGGCGCACGATAAGCCCCTGTGATTGCAGATAGGCGTCGCAATCTTCGGCCTCGGTCTGATCCGCAAACCGCGCCAATATGAAATTGGCGCAGGAAGTGTCCGACGGAACACCTGACGCGGCCAGGGCATCGGCCAGCCAGCCGCGCCACTTTGTGTTTTCGGCCCGGCAATGGCGCACATAGCCGGCGTCCAGAACCGCGGCCTCTGCTGCCGCCAAAGCAGTGCCCGACACGTTGAACGGCCCGCGGATCCGGTTCAGCACGTCAATGATTGCGCGCGGCCCATAGCCCCAACCAACCCGTATTCCGCCAAGCCCATACAGCTTGGAAAACGTGCGGGTCATCACCACATTATCGCGTGCCTCGATCAGGGCGGTGCCACTGTCAAATCCGTCGACGAATTCGGCATAAGCCCCGTCCAGCACCAGCAACACCTGCGGCGGCAGCCCGGCGGCCAGGCGGGCAACTTCGGCTTCACCGATCATTGTGCCGGTGGGATTGTTGGGATTGGCAATGAACACCAGCCTTGTGCGTTCAGTACAGGCCGCCAATATCGCATCAACATCCGTCACCCGGTCCCTCTCGGGCACCTCAACCGGCGCTGCACCGGCAGCCAACGCCGAGATGCGGTACATGGCAAACCCGTGTTCCGTATGGATCACCTCATCGCCCGGACCGGCATAGGCCTGACACAGAAAGGCAATGACCTCATCGCTGCCAGCCCCGCAGATGATCCGGTCGGCGTCCAGTCCGTGCACCAGGGCAATCGCGTCGCGCAATGACCGATGATCACTTGATGGATAGCGATGCGTGTTGGGGGCGGCCCGGCGCATGGCCTCGATCGCGGCATCACTTGGGCCCAACGGATTTTCGTTCGATGACAGTTTAATCACGTTGTCAGCCCCCGCAAGCGAGGTTTTGCCGCCGACGTAAGGCGTGATCTGCATGATCCCTGGTTGTGGTCTGATCTGACTGGTCATGAAACTGCTCAATTATTGTCCCGGCCCGTTCTAACGGTGCTGCACGACGTTTGCCAGTTCCATTGTTTGAAAGGGTTCGGGGTCATGTGCGGCGGGCCGGGATTGTTCGAACCTCATAACCACGCTGCCGGTTTTTCGCCCACTATCAACCCGTTCGTGGGCCGCCCGGATATCGGCAACCGGCAGGACGCAATCCAGAACCGGGGTAAAGGCACCAGACAATGCCAGCCTGGCAATCATCCGCAAATCGCTGCCGGTTGTTGATGTGGTTCCGACGATCAGCTTGCGCCCGTTTTTGCGCGACACGATTGCCGCCTTCAGCATGTCGGAAACCGGGCCAAGAACCGCCAGCAAAGCCCCGGTTTTTGTTAGCGATGATTTTGCCCGTTTCCAGGGTGCTGTGCCTGCGGTGTCGATGATGAAATCATAAGACTGGCCATTTTTGGTAAAATCCTCGGCCTGATAATCTATGACATGGTGTGCCCCGGTCTGGCGCAGCAATGTGTGGTTGCCAGCACTGGAAACACCCGTAACCGTCGCGCCGAAATGGCGGGCCAGTTGCACAAACGCCAAACCGGTGGTGCCGGACGCGCCGTTGACCAGAACGCAATCACCCTGCCTGATCCCACCAGCTTTGGTAAAGAAAGACAACGCGGTGGTGCCGCCAAAACTTAACGCCGCCGCCTGTTCAAAGGTCAGGTTTACCGGTTTCAGGGCGATTGCACTGTCTTCCGGCATGGTTTTATATTCCGCATGAGCCCCAAAAGACGTGCCGCAATCGGCAAAAACCGCGTCACCGGGTTTGAATTTGCCAACTTTGCTGCCAACGGCTTCGATGATACCGGAAAGTTCGGTTCCCAGAACCTGATTGCGAGGCACGTTAATACCAAAGGCCAGCCGCACCAGAAATTTGAAACCGGTGGGCACTGTCAGGCTTCGAATGCGCCAATCGGCTGAGTTTACCGTGGTCGCGTAAGTCCTGATCAGCACTTCTTCATCTTTTGGCGCTGGTTTGGGGATGTTCTGAATGCTGACGACCTCGGGTCCACCATAGCGGCTATTGACAGCAGCTTTCATATTACGAACCTTTGCTTTGTTTTTATCAGGTTTCGTCATAGGAAAACACCTGCTCCAGCGGCACATCAAAGACGCGGGCAATTTTGAAGGCCACTTCAAGCGATGGCGAATAATGCGCCTTTTCGATCGCCACGATGGTTTGCCTTGTGACGCCGACGTGATCGGCCAATGCCGCTTGGGTCATCTCGTCGGCATCAAAACGCAGCCGCCTGAGGGTGTTGCGGACGTGGGTTTTGCCCATGTCCTAAAACCCTCGTCGGTGCAGGCACAGCTTGATGATACCTTCCAGAAACGTGGCCACCATCATCGAAGCGACGATCAGATTGAATACCACAAATGCACCGTACCCTAAGGCCAGTAGAATCATTGCGCCGATAAACCCGGCACCAAATATGTAGTAAGACCAGCGCAGGGCGTGAAGTTCGATTAACCGGTCCCTTTCGTCGACCACAAAACTGGGTTTGGCGTCATTGGTGACAATGGTAAAGATGATCGACATCAAGATCATCGCGACAATATTCACAGCGATACCGCCGACAACCAACAACAACATGGTTTGTCCCAACAGCGCCAAAGCGTCGGGCGTGTCAAAGCGCCCCTGATTCAGCAAGTAACTGATCCGCCAGTAGTACAGGCCAAAGATGATCAGACCGCTAAACAACGCGGCGTAGGTGGATTTTTCCTGATGGGTCATCGGTGCCTCTTCAAACAGTGGTTCCATTTAGTGTTAAATATTTTTGATATTGAGTCAATAATATTTGACTCTATGTCTGGCAGCTTTACCAAATAGGGTTGAAAATTCTGGTCTTTTCCCCTTGTCTGGCACCTATCTATTGGGGCGTTGCCGACGTCCCAGCCCTAGGTGGCACGCCTTGCCCGCAAAACCGGCGTCACCTTAACGGTGGATTTTTGCCAGGGCGACAGTCAGATCGTCTATCAGATCGGCATAGGGGCGTTGCGCGGTTTCGCGGGGCCGCGCGATCAGGACATAGTCCCAGCCGGGGGTGCCGTTGGTTGGCAGGATTTCCCGGGCGATGGCCCGCAGGCGGCGTTTGGCGCGATTGCGGGCGACGGCGTTGCCGACTTTTTTTGAGGCGGTAAAGCCGATGCGGATCAGCGGGGCAGGGGGCTCGGAAGGGCCGCGTTTGCGTGCCTGTAACAGGAACGCGGGCATGGATTTGCGGCGGGCCCGGGCCGCGGCTAGAAAATCCGGGCGTATGCGCAGGGTTTCGACAGGGCACGAAGAAACCGCCGGGGGGCTGATCCCGGTGATAGCCCCAATTTTGGGAAAGCCATCTTCGGGGTCCTCCGGCGGTGTCATGTCGGTTTGATCTCTGTCAGATTTCTGCCAGATCGGTGCGCGGCGTTTACGCGCTCAGCGACTTGCGACCACGCGCGCGGCGGGTATTGAGGATCTTGCGTCCAGCTTTGGTGGCCATACGCGAGCGGAATCCGTGGCGGCGTTTGCGGACCAGGTTCGAAGGTTGAAAGGTGCGTTTCATCGCGCCGTCTCCTAAGTGTATATGCGGTTAGGCAGGGTGGACCCCGGCCCTTATGGTGTTCGAAGCCCGTCCTCTAAAGCGGATGTGCGGGCAAGTCAAACCCTGTGACGGTGGAAAGGCGGGGGAATTGCAACATTATAAGGTGTTGGTTCGGGATAATGTTTCAAGGCGTGTAGGGAGGGCGGTGTTGCCTCACGAATCGCAGGGTTTCGATCAAGGCGCTGTGATCACCCTGTTGCTTTGCTCGTCCCGGGGTCAGATTAGGCATACAAGCGATAAGAAACCTGTTGGATCAATATTATGACAGACCCCAATGAGACATCTGAAAGCGGGCTTGCCCGGATTATTGCCATCCTTGCCTTTGTGATTGTGGCGGTGATTGGCGGGTTTACTCTGGGTGACTATCTGAATTTTGAGACATTGCGCGAAAACCGCGAGGCGTTGCTCGCTTACCGCGATTCGCATTACGGCATAGCGGTGGCGGTGTTCATTTCAGCTTATGTGGCAATTGTCGCCTTTTCCTTGCCGGGAGCCACAATGGCGACGTTGACAGGTGGGTTTTTGTTCGCCACGTTTCCGGGTGTTCTCTTCAACATGGTCGGGGCGGCGACAGGTGCGACGTTGATCTTTCTGGCGGCGCGCTGGGGGTTGGGCGAACGGCTTGGGGCAAAGTTAAAGGCGAGTGACGGTAAGGTTAAAAAGATCAAGGATGCGATCGACAAGAACCAGTGGGAGGCACTGTTTCTGATCCGGCTGGTGCCGGCGGTACCGTTTTTTGTCGCCAATCTGTTGCCTGCGTTTCTAGAGGTGCCGCTGTATCGGTTTGTCATCACCACGTTTTTGGGGATTATTCCGGGGGCGGTTGTGTTTACGTCGATTGGCGCGGGGCTGGGCGAGGTGTTTGCCCGGGATGAGAGGCCCGACCTTGGGGTAATATTCGAGCCGCATATTTTGCTGCCGATACTAGGGTTGAGCGCGCTGGTGGCTTTGCCAATTGTTATCAAGGCCCTGCGGGGCGGAAAGTCGATTTGATGAAGCATATCAATACGGATTTACTGGTGATCGGGGCCGGGTCGGGTGGTTTGTCGGTGGCGGCAGGTGCCAGTCAGATGGGGGCGGATGTGGTACTGCTTGAAGGTCACAAGATGGGCGGGGATTGTCTGAATTATGGTTGTGTGCCGTCCAAGGCGCTGATCGCCAGCGCCAAGGCGGCCTATGCCCAGGGGCACAGCGTGGAATACGGTGTCAGGAACGCAAAGCCAAAGGTCAATTTTGGCGCGACCAGGGATCATGTGCGTGATGTGATCGCCCAGATAGAACCGGTTGATTCGCAGGAACGCTTTGAAGGGTTTGGGGTTCGGGTGATCCGTGAGTTCGGGGCGTTTGTCTCGCCTGCGCAAGTGCAGGCGGGGGGGTATCGAATTACTGCCCGCAGGGTTGTGGTGGCGACAGGATCGTCGCCGTTGGTGCCGCCGATACCGGGCTTGGACAAGGTGCCCTATGAGACCAACGAGACGCTGTTTGAACTGCGCACAAAACCCAGGCATTTGCTGATACTGGGCGGCGGCCCGATTGGCATGGAAATGGCACAGGCGCATATTCGGCTTGGCTGCCAGGTGACGGTGATTGAAGGCGCCAAGGCGCTGGGCCGGGATGATCCGGAGTTGGCGGCGGTGGTATTGGGCGCGCTGCGCGAGGAAGGCGTTGAGATTGCCGAAGGGGCGATGGCGACAAAGATAAGCGGCCACGCCGGTGCGATTAAGGTTGAAACCCAGGATGGGCAGTTGTTTTTCGGCACGCATTTGCTGGTGGCTTTGGGGCGGCGAACCAACGTGGATAAATTGAACCTTGAGGCGGCGGGGATCGAAACCACACGCGCAGGGATCAAGGTGGATGCGGGTTTGCGCACCTCTAATAAGCGGGTTTATGCCATTGGCGATGTCGCTGGCGGCATGCAGTTTACCCACGTAGCGGGGTATCATGCCGGGGTTATCATCCGCTCGGCGTTGTTTGGGCTGCCGTCCAAAGCCCGCGACAATCACATTCCACGCGTCACCTATTGCGACCCGGAACTGGCGCAGGTGGGGTTGACCGAAGACGAAGCAAGGTTGATTTACGGCGTCAAGTTAAGCGTGACACGGTTTGATTACCATCATAATGACCGGGCAATTGCCGAACGTAAGACCAAAGGGTTCATCAAGCTGATGGTGTTCAATTCGCGTCCCGTCGGGGTGTCGATTGTTGGCCACCTCGGGGGGGAATTGATTGGGTTTTGGTCTATGGTCATTGCCAACCGCATGAAAATGGGACAGGTGGCGGCGATGGTCGCGCCCTATCCCACCATCAGCGAGATCAATAAACGCGTCGCGGGGGCCTATTTTAGCCCTGGGTTATTTGATAACCCTACGCTTAAGCGCATCGTTGGGTTGGTCCAGCGTTGGCTTCCTTAAGCCGAGAAAGAGCATAATGCTGAATTCGCTGTCGGGCCGGTTCCTGATCCTGACCATAGTTTTTGTGATGCTGGCCGAAGTGCTGATCTTTGTGCCTTCGGTTGCGCGTTTTCGCGAGGATTACCTGTTGGCGCGACTGGAACGGGGCCAGATTGCGTCCCTGGCTTTGCTGGCCGACGATATGCTGGAAACCGAGCTTGAGGCAGAATTGCTGGAAACCGCCGAGGTATTCAACGTGGTGCTGCGCCGGGATGAGGTGCGTCAGTTGATGTTGTCGTCGCCGATGATCCAGCCGATTTCGGCAACGTATGATCTGCGCGATGCGTCTGCCATGACACTGATCTCGGACGCGTTGACCCGGATGATTACACCCGAAGACCAGATCATCCGGGTAATCGGCGCGCCGGTCCGCGAGGCGGGTTTGCTGATCGAAGTGACGATGGCTACTGCCCCTTTGCGGACGGCGATGATTGATTATGGCCTGCGGGTGCTTCTTTTGTCGGCGGTGATTTCGGTTTTTACCGCACTATTGTTGTTCGCCGCTGTGCGCCGGTTTCTGGTGCGACCCATAAAAGGCGTAGTGGACTATATGCAGCGATATGCGGCCGCCCCCGAGGACGCGCGTGGAATCATTCAGCCCTCTGCGGGTGTGACAGAGATACGCGAGGCCGAAGAGGCGTTGCAAAAGATGCAGACCGAGCTGACCCAGGCGTTGAAGCAAAAAGAACGGTTGGCACAATTAGGCAGTGCGGTGGCCAAGATCAGTCATGATCTGCGCAATATACTGACCTCGGCACAATTGTTTACAGACCGGATCGAGGCAAGCGAAGACCCGACCGTGCGCCGCCTTGCCCCAAAGTTGGTGAATTCCATCACCCGCGCTGTGAACCTTTGTGAGGGTACGCTGGCGTTTGGCCGCGCTGAGGAGCCACCACCAACCTTGACCGTGTTTGCGCTGGCGGATGTGGTGGTGGATGTGATCGAAAGCGAACAGCTGGCAGCCCCTGATCAGAGTGTAGATCTTAGGCGTGATATCCCCGCACACCTGATGGTGCGCGCTGACCCGGAACAGATGTACCGGGTGATCCTGAACCTGGTACGTAATGCCCGTCAGGCGATTGTGGCAACCCATACAGCCGGGGCAATCACCGTAAGTGCCAAGGAAGACGATCTAGCCTGGTGGATCATTGTCGAAGACACTGGGCCGGGCCTGCCTGCGCGCGCAAAAGAGCACCTGTTTACGCCGTTTCAAGGCGGCATGAGTAAGGGTGGTTCAGGTCTTGGGCTGGCGATATCGGCGGAATTGGTGCGTGGGCACGGCGGATCGCTTGAATTGAAAAAGACAGGGGTTGGGTGTACGCGGTTTGAGATTTGTCTGCCGAAAGGCGACGGCACACTTTAACAGTCTGCCCCAGTCAGGGCAATTTTCATACCGCAATGTTGCGCGCCGGGATATGCCGATACGTTCCTGTTCAATCCGGGGCCTGTTCGATCCGGCGCGGGGAAACCGTTTGCGTAGCAATAGATCAGCAGCACCGGCCTCATCCGCGCCAGTCCTGGTTCCCTTCAAATCTATAGGGCGGCGCTGGGGCGTGATTTGATTGTCGCGAACCACGCCAGTGTGGCCGCGTTGCCTTTGGGGACCGGGCGGCGGATGACCCGGGCAAAATCGACAAAGACGAAACAGGTGATGTCGGCGAAGGTAAAGTGATCCGTGGCCAGAAACGGGCTTTCGTTCAGGCGCGTCTCAAGCAGGTCATAAAACAGATCGACCCGCGCCAACCCCCGTTCGGCCAGCGCCGGGATCTGTTCAAAACTGGTCGGGCCGGGAATGGCGCGGCCTTTCATCGCCGGATTGGTATTGCGCAAGACTTCGGCAATCGGCCAGCCGCCCTGTTGTTCGGCGATTGCGTTCCACATCAGAACTGCGCCTTTTTCGTCCGGGGTCTGGCCCATCAGCGGCGGTTCAGGGTGGGCGGCTTCAAGATAGGCGGCAATGCCAGGGTTTTCCGTCAAAGCCATGCCTTGATCTGTCACCAGAACCGGGATCGTGGCGCGCGGGTTGATTGCCAGAAATTCCGGATTTAGTTGCGCGCCTTGCATGATTGAAATATCGCGGGTCTCGATTGTCAGCCCCTTTTCGGCGATGAACATGCGCGCGCGGCGTGGGCTGGGGGCGGTGGAACAATCATAAAATAACATCGGGATTTCCTTTTCGATAATCATGCAGCCAGTTCTTTGGCCACTGCGCGGGCGATAACCTGTTCTTCGTCGGTACGGATCACCAATACTTCGGTGGGGCCAGCGCCAATTCTGCCGGCACCCGAGACATTTGCATCCGCATCCAGGGACAGACCAAGAAAATCCATTCCATCAACCACCAACGCGCGGATTTTGGGGGCATTTTCACCGACACCACCGCAGAACACCACCCCATCCAGACCACCCAGAACTGCGGCCATCCCGCCCAACTCTCGGCGGATGCGAAACACGTAATAGTCAATCGCTTCCTTTGCTTTGGTGTCGTCAGATGCCAGCAGAACCCGCATGTCATGGCTAAGTTCGGACAGGCCTTTCAGCCCGCTTTCATGGTACAGAATGCGGGTGATCTCATCCACGCCCAGCCCTTGGTTCATCAGGTAAATCAACACACCAGGGTCAAGCTGACCACACCTTGTGCCCATCACCAACCCGTCCAGTGCCGAAAACCCCATGGTCGACCCTATCGACCGGCCATCCAGAATCGCACACATGGATGCGCCATTGCCAAGGTGGGCAATCACCACCCGCCCCCTGGCCAGATCAGGCCAGTCGCGGCGCAGGCACGAAGTGATGTAATCATAGGACAGCCCGTGAAACCCATAGCGCCGCACGCCCTGGTCATAAAACCGCCGTGGCAGCCCGAATGTGTCGTTCACAAACGGGTGGCCCTTGTGGAATGAGGTATCAAAACATCCGACTTGCACGGCCTCGGGAAAGGCCCGGGTCGCTGCGTGCATGGCGGCCAGGTTGTGTGGCTGGTGCAGGGGGGCAAGGGGGATAAATGCCTCAAGCTGGGCCAGAATATCGGCGTCAATTCGCACCGGAGCGCCAAAGGTTTTACCACCATGCACGATCCGGTGGCCAACCCCCGCCACCTTGCGACCCTGCAAGACCGGCGCAAGTGCGCGCAGGATTGCCGGAATTGCGGCGCCGTGGTCGGCAGGGCCGATTTCAACGCCCGCCGTGCCTTTTAGCACCAGACGTGCCACCGGCCCAAGGTTTTCGACCTGTCCGGCCTGCAATAATTCCGGCTCGGCGGCGTCGCGGTAGGCCGCGAACTTGATCGAGGATGATCCGGCGTTCAGGGTCAGGATAACGTTCATGCGCGCGTCCGTTCCGCCGCAAGGGTCGCCACCACGCATGAGGCCAGCCGTGACTTTTCGTCATCGGCCCGGCTGGGCAGAATGATCGGACATTTTGCGCCCACAACGATGCCACCGGTCTGCGCGTGGGCCAGAAACGTCAGTTCCTTGGCCAGCATGTTGCCGGCCTCCATGTTCGGGGCCACCAGAATATCTGCGCGCCCGGCGACCAGGCTTTTGATGCCCTTGGTGGCGGCGGCGGCAAGGTCGATGGCGTTGTCCATCGCCAACGGCCCGTCCACCAACCCGCCTTTGATCTGGCCCCGGTCGGCCATTTTCGATAGGGCGGCCGCGTCCAATGTCGACGGAATGGCCGGGTTGACCTTTTCCACCGCCGACAGGATCGCAGCACGTGGCTGGGCAATGCCCAGCGCATGCGCCAGATAGATCGCATTTTGAACGATGTCGGCCTTGGCCATCAGGTCAGGGGCGATATTGATCGCGGCGTCCGTCACCAGCAACAGATGGTCCACCCCCGGCACATCCATCACAAATACATGGCTAAGGCGGCGTTTGGTGCGCAAGCCGCCTTGCCGTGCGATCACCGCCTTTAGCAACACATCGGTATGCAGGTGCCCTTTCATCAGGGCCGCCGCCTGACCGTCGTTGACCAATGCCACGCCTTTTTCAGCCGCCAGTTGATGGTCGGGTTCGTCAATGATGCGATATGGGGTCAGGTCCAGGCCGCGCGCCTCGGCGGCCTCGTGAATTTTTGTCACATCACCGATCAGGATCGGGGTGATCAGGGTATGTTCCGCCGCCAGTATCGCGCCCGCCAGGGCGTCCGGCAGTTCAGGTGCCACAACGGCTGTTGGCAGCGGCGGCAGGGGTTCGGCCTGTTCCAGCATCTGGTCGAAATGCACATGGCGCTGCACGGTCAGCCCCGGCAGCGCGTCCAGATCGAAACTCATCGCCTTGGTCGGCGCAATCACTTCGGCCTCGCCTTCCAGAATGCGGCTGCCATCGCTGGCCTCGACCCAGGTATCAAAGCGCACCAGCCGGTTGTCGCCTTTGCCGGTCAGGCGCAGTTTCACGGTCAATGTGTCGCCCGCATGGGCGCGGCCAACAAAGCGCAGGGTTTGCGAATGGTACACCGTGCCCGGCCCCGGCATGTCACTGCCCAGAACGGCCGAGATAAGCGAAGCCACCCACATGCCCGGCGCCATCGCTTCGGGTCGGCCATCGCCATCGCCGTCTTCGTCCGGCAGGTGCATCGGGTTCAGGTTGCCGGAGGCATTGGCAAACACATAAAGGTCATCGGCCTGAAGGGTGCGGGTTTGGCTTGCCTCCATGCCGATTTCCAGCGCGTCAAAGGGGATGTTGGTAAGGGGTGATTTCATATCTGTTTTCCGCCTTTTTGGTCCTGTCTCACAAGGCGTAGCGTGAAATTAGAGGTTTGGCCATGACCAGAGGCGCCCGCCACGGCACTACTGTTGCTTTATTTCTGATAGATGAAACAACGCCCTTCAACCGCCCCTTGGGGCAGCGGCAGTTCCTTCAAGGTTTCAAAATACATCCGGTCACTGGCCACCATCAGCCCGCCCTGCGCCAACAATGGTTCTACCAAAGGCGAGATTTTGCGGGCAAACACGTCGTTCTTGTCGCGATTATGCCCGCCAAGATCCGCATGGATCAGGCTGGCGGTTGCGCCAAACCGGGCCAGCGATTGCACAAGTGTTTCATTCACATCGCCAAGGATCAGCTGATGCTCGTCGGGGGTCGAATCCGGATGCGAAGCGATGGCTCGCTCGAACACAAAGATGTCCCGGGATGTGATCCGCTCGCGCAAGTGATGAAACGTCCGCCCATTTCCCAGGCCAAGTTCAAACACCGGGCCGGTCATGCTGGCGGTCTGGTCAATGGCCGCATCCAGACAGGCGCGTTGCGACACCATTCGGTCGATAAACAGATCAAGACGGCTCATGCAGGGACCTCTCAGGGATATTTCGGACTGCCTTTCAATGACAAGGTTCAAAGCGAATGTGTAGGGCTGCCACAAATTTATGTGGGTCGCATCATTGGGTTTTTAACCGCTTGGGTGCCGCCACCTTCACCCATTCCCTACGATCACAATTGTGTTTGACTATAGAGGCATGCCAAGCAAAACTGTGCCGAAGTATTCAGGGAGACAACACATCGCTATTTGGCCAAGAAACCGTCCATTGGGACCGGCTGAATGACCCCTCTGCTTGCAGTCAAGGACCTGAGCGTTGGGTTTGGCAAAGGCGCCGCGGTTGTGCGCAACGTCAGCTTTGAGGTGCATCCGGGCGAAACATTGGCGTTGGTGGGCGAATCCGGGTCTGGAAAAACCGTGACCTGCCGCGCGATCCTGCGCATCCTGCCCAAAATCGCGCAAATCCGCACCGGGCGGGTCTTGCTGAACACCCCCGAAGGCGTGGTTGAACTTAGTACAATTGGCGACCGCAAGCTGCGCAAAATTCGCGGCGACCAGGTGGCGATGATCTTTCAGGAACCGATGCGGTCCCTGTCGCCACTGCACCGGATCGGCAATCAGGTGGGCGAAGTTCTGTACCTGCACGAAGGTGCGAGCGAAAAACAGGCACGCCGTGCCGTGCTTGAGACATTCGAACAAGTTGGTTTCCCCAATCCCGAACGCACCTATCGGTCGTATCCTTTCGAACTTTCGGGGGGGATGCAGCAGCGGGCAATGATTGCCATGGCGATGATTGCCAAGCCTGATCTGTTGATCGCGGATGAACCGACCACGGCGCTGGATGTGACGACGCAGGCGCAGGTTCTGGGGCTGATCAAGGACTTGCAGCGTGACACCGGCATGGCAATGATTCTGGTGACGCACGATCTGGGCGTGGTCGCCAACATGGCCGACAAGGTGGTGGTCATGCACAAAGGCCGGGTGATGGAATCCGGTGATGCCGAACCTGTTTTGCGCGCCCCTGCGCATGCATATACGCAACAATTGTTCAATGCAGCCCCGACCATTCCGGCAATGCCGCAACCGGCCCCGGCATTGGTCGGGGATGATCTGATCCTGCAACTGAAATCGGTCGCCAAAACTTATGCCTTGCGGGCTTCGTCGATGTTTAAACCAGACGTTCTGATCCATGCCGTGCGCGGTGTTGATCTGAACCTTCCACGCGGTAAAACCCTTGCAATCGTAGGGGAAAGTGGCTCTGGCAAGACCACGGTGGCACGTATTGCGTTGGGCGCTGAACCCCCGGACCCGGGCGGCGAAGTTCTGTTTTGCGCCACCCCGCAGAGCGAAGCGATTGCGGTGCATGGCATGAGCAAAATCGCCCGAAGGGCGTTCCAGAGACAGGCGCAGATGGTGTTCCAGGACCCGTATTCATCGCTTAGCCCGCGGATGCGGGTGCAGGAAGCGATGACCGAGCCTTTGGAGATACACAACATTGGATCGCGCAGCGATCAAAAGGAAAAGGCGGCGCGTTTGCTGCGTCAGGTGGGGCTTAGCCCTGATATGCTTTTGCGGTTTCCGCATGCGTTTTCCGGTGGCCAGCGCCAGCGTCTTTCGATTGCCCGTGCGCTGATGCTGGAACCGTCGCTGCTGGTGTGTGATGAGCCGACCTCGGCCCTGGATGTTTCGGTGCAGGAACAGATACTTACCTTGCTTGAAAATATCCGCGACGAGATGAACCTAAGCTATCTTTTCATCAGCCATGATCTGGCCGTGGTGGCCCGGATTGCCGACGAAGTGGCGGTGATGCGTCAGGGATTGGTGGTTGAACAGGCCCCGCCGGACACCTTGTTTTACAACCCGAAACACCCCTATACCAAGGCATTGATCGCCGCCCAACCGACCCCGGACATCGACCGCCCGATTGATCTGAAACTGGTGGCGCAAGGGGCGGGCGACCCTGATACCTGGCCCGAAGAATTCCGGTTTGATAAAACCAAGATGCCGACATTGACCCAACTGGAACCCGGCCATAAGGTGCGTTGCTATGTTTGATTTTCCACGCCTTCCAAAAAGCATTTGTGCCGTTTTGTACGTCTTGGCAGCCATGGTTGTACCGTTTGGTACGTTGGCTGGGCCGGCTCTTAAGGAAACCGCTTTTTGGCAGGCCGAAGTTGATGCCGGAAATCTTCCGCCCATCGCCGAGCGTCTGCCGTCGATCCCGATGATTGTGGACCTGGCAGGAAAGGGCCGCGAACTGGGCCATCAGGGTGGCACGCTCAAAACCATGGTCTCGCGGTCCAAGGACATTCGCCAGATGGTGGTTTACGGCTACGCGCGGCTGATAGGCTATGATTACGACTATACTTTGATGGCGGATATTCTGGCCAGTTATGAGCATGACAATTTCAAATCCTTTACCTTTCATTTGCGCCCCGGCCATCGCTGGTCGGATGGTGTGCCTTTCACCTCGGCCGACTTTGCCTATTGGTGGAACGATGTGGCCAACAATCCTGAATTGACCCCTACTGGTCCGCCTGATTTTCTGCGTGTCGAAGGGCAATTGCCCCGCGTCGCCTTTCCGGATGAGACCACGGTGACGTTTGACTGGGACAACCCAAACCCGAATTTTCTGCAAACCCTGGCACAGGCCCGCCCGCCTTTCATCTATCGCCCGGCGCATTTTCTGAAGCAATTTCATAAAGGCTATGCTGATCCCGCCGCTTTGGCGGTCAAAGTCGAAGATGCCCGGGTGAAATCCTGGGCCGCGTTGCACAATAAACGTGACAATATGTACAAGTTCGACAGTCACGAATTGCCGACCCTGCAACCATGGGTCAACGCCAGTGCAGGCAAAAAGATCCGCCACCGTTTTGTGCGCAACCCTTATTATCATCGGATCGACGCCAACGGCGTGCAACTGCCCTATATTGACGCGGTCGAAATGGAGATTGTCAGCGGCGGCCTTGTGGCGGCCAAATCCAACGCCGGTGAGGCCGATTTGCAAAGTCGTGGCCTGGACTTTCGCGATATTGCCATCCTGCGCAAAGGAGAGGCGGATGGCGGCAATTACCGAACCTACCTATGGGGCAATGGCACCGCCTCGCAGATCGCCATATACCCGAACCTGAACTATAATGACCCCGCCTGGCGCGCGGTGCTGCGTGATGTGCGGGTGCGGCGCGCCTTGTCACTTGGGATTGATCGCAAGTCCATCAACAACGCGCTGTATTTCAGGCTGGCCAAACCGGGCGCCATGACCGTTCTGCCGGCCAGCCCGTTCTTTGAACAGGTCAACCGCGATGCCTGGGCCGCGTATGACGTGGACCTTGCCAATACCCTGCTGGATGAGGCCGGGTTAGACAAACGCGGGCGCAACGGCATTCGCCAGTTGCCGGATGGCCGTGCGATGGAACTGGTGATTGAAACCGCGGGCGAGCGGCAAGAAGTCGAAAATGCCTTGCAGATCATCACTGATAACTGGCTTGGCATTGGTGTCAAACTGGTGATGCGCCCGTTGGACCGCGATATTCTGCGTAACCGGATTTATGCAGGCAACTCAATGGTTGCCGTCTGGTTCGGTTGGGATAACGGCCTGCCACAGGCCTATACCTCGCCTGACTATCTTGCACCGCGCTATCAGGAATTCTTTGCCTGGCCCAAATGGGGGCAGTATTACCAGACCAACGGCGAGGTGGGCGAGGCCCCGGACCTGCCCGAAGCCCAGCGTCTGATGGAGCTGGTCCTGATCTGGGACCGGGCATCATCCGACACCGAACGCGAAGCGGTCTGGCGTGAGATGCTGAAAATCCACGCTGATCAGGTTTACGGCATCGGCATTCTGGCCGAAGCGCCACAGCCTGTGGTGGTCAATCTGAACCTGCGCAACGTGCCCAAAAAGGCCATCTGGGCCTGGGACCCGGGCGCGCACTTTGGCATTCATCGCCCTGATGAGTTCTTTTTCGCCGAAGGGGCCGAATGAATGGTCATTCTGCGCTACGCGCTGTACCGGTTTGGCACCATGTTGCTGACGCTGCTGGTGGTGTCGGCGCTGGTGTTCATGATCATCAACCTGCCGCCGGGCGATTACCTGTCCAACCAGATTTCCGAACTGCGCGCCACCGGGCAATCGGCGGGTGTGGCCAAGGCGGAATTCTTACGCACCGAATATGCGCTGGACCGGCCGGTTTATCAGCAATACCTGATCTGGATCGGTTTCATCCCCGGCCCGCACGGGTTTTCCGGGTTGATCCAGGGCAATTTCGGCTGGTCGTTCGAATTTGACAGCCCGGTCGCTGAGATTGTCGGCGATACCCTTTGGCTGACCGTGCTGGTCAATGTGTCGGCGGTTTTGTTCGTCTATTTGATCGCCCTGCCGCTGGGCGTGCTGGCGGCGGCAAAATCCAGGACCTGGGTTGACTATACCACGGCCTTTGTCGGCTATATTGGGCTGGCGACGCCGAATTTCCTGCTGGCGCTGATCATGTTCTACTATGGCCACAAATATTTCGATATTCCCATTGGCGGGCTGATGGACCCGGTTTTTGAAGGCGAACCGATGAGTTGGGACAAGGTCAAATCCATCCTGGTGCATCTGATCGTGCCGACCTTTGTGATCGGCACCTCGGGGGCGGCCGGCATGATGCAGCGCCTGCGCGCCAACCTGTTGGATGAATTGGGAAAACCTTACGTGGAAACGGCGATTGCCAAAGGCATGCGCCCGTCGCGGATGTTGGTAAAATATCCGTTGCGGATGGCGTTCAACCCGTTTGTTGCCGATATCGGCAACCTGTTGCCTGCGATGATATCGGGGTCGGTTCTGGTTTCGGTGGTTTTGGGCCTGCAAACCATCGGACCGACGTTGCTGACGGCGCTTAAGACGCAGGATTTGTTCCTGTCCGGGTTTGTTTTGATGTTCGTGGCGCTGCTGACGCTGATTGGCACGATGATATCCGACGTATTGCTGGTGATCCTTGATCCACGCATCCAGTTCGAGGGGCGCGAGACATGAGCAAGCTTCCCGATGGTCGTTATGTAGACGACGCACCTTATGATCCGGAAATTTCGATCCAGACGCTTGAGCGGGCCGATATGGATGCGTCCAACATGGTGCTGGTGTGGCGCAAGTTCCGCAAGCACAAGCTGGCGCTGGTTTCGGGGCTTTTCCTGTTGATCGCGTATTTCCTGATCCCGTTTGCCGGGTTCATCGCACCGTACACGCCGAACGAACGCCATTCCGACCACCTCTATGCGCCGCCGCAATCGGTGAACTGGTTCCACGAAGGTAAATTCATCGGGCCGTTTGTCTATCCGATCACCTCAGAGGCTGATCTGGAAACCTTTCAGTGGGTATTCACCGCTGACGAAACCCGGCCCATGCCGTTGGAGTTTTTCTGTGAGGGCGGGACCTATAACCTGGCCGGGTTCATCAAAACCAACCGACATCTGTTTTGTGCGCCCGAAGGGGCGACCGTGTTCCTTTGGGGGTCGGACCGGTTGGGGCGCGACGTGTTTTCGCGGGTGTCTTATGGCGCGCAATTGTCGCTGACTGTCGGTCTGATCGGCATTACGGTGTCGTTCACCCTTGGCATCACCTTCGGCAGTATCGCCGGGTATTTCGGCGGGCGGATCGACTGGGTGATCAACCGGGTGATCGAGATATTGCGATCGTTGCCGGAATTGCCCTTGTGGCTGGCGCTATCGGCGGCGGTACCGTCCAATTGGGGGCCGGTGGCGGTATTTTTCATAATCTCGGTCATTTTAGGCATACTCGACTGGCCCGGTTTGGCGCGGGCTGTGCGGGCCAAATTTCTGAGCTTGCGAGAAGAAGAATACGTGCGCGCGGCGGAAATGATGGGGGCCAGTTCGGGCCGGGTGATCCGCAAACACCTGTTGCCCAATTTCATGAGCCACCTGATCGCCAGCGCATCCCTGTCGATCCCGGCGATGATCCTTGGGGAAACGGCCTTGTCGTTCCTGGGCCTTGGGTTGCGGGCACCGGCGGTCAGTTGGGGGGTGATGTTGAACGATGCGCAGAACCTTGCGTCGATCGAGATATACCCCTGGACGGCGATCCCGATGTTGCCGATCATCATCGTGGTTCTGGCATTCAATTTTCTGGGCGACGGGTTGCGCGATTCACTGGACCCTTACACCAGCTAAAACCGCGGTCAGTCGGCGGGTTTCCGGTTTTTTGGCCTAAGGTTGGTTGGTGGTCCGGCGTTGCCAGGCCTGACCCAGCCAGATACTGCCCAGCACGACCAACAGGCCCGTGACCTGCACCATTGTCAGTTTTTGGCCCAGAAATGCCCAGCCCAAAACAACCGCACTAAGCGGGCTGAAGAAGCCAAGGGTGGACCCCTCCGCCGGTTCAAGTCGGGCAATTCCGCGAAACCACAAGACATAGATAAAACCCGCGCCCCCCAGGCCTGCGGCGATGCCAAGCGGATCCAAATTTGCCCCCGGTGCCAGCACCAAAAGCGCGACACCGCCCATGCCCGCCAATGCGGCGATGACCGCCGCCAGTTTCGATGTTCTGGCCACCTTGCGGCGTGCGGGGCCGCCCTATGCGCTTTCGCCCGGTGCATTGGCCCTGTCGACCATGGTGACATCGGGAACCATGACCAACCGTATTGATCAACTGGCCAAAACCGGACTGGTGAAACGGATCAGGAACCCGGATGACGGGCGTGGGTTTCATATCTCGCTGACGGACCTGGGGCTTGGTGTTATTGACGCGGCGATTGGCGATCACGTGACCACCCAACACCGCCTGGTATCAGATTTGGCACCGGAGCAACGCAACGATCTGAATGCCGGTTTGAAAGATCTTTTGCGAACATTCGAAACCCCGGATTAATCCGGGACTGATGCAGGGCAATGCAAGGGCGGCGATATCCCCTGGGAACCTCATTATTACGTCCCCCCCCCTCTGACCTTCACATCGTTGTCAGCCATCTGGAATTCCGGGATTGCAATTAGCACATTATTTATTACTACAGAACGGGTGTCCGGCATGATGTCGGGCGGGTAATTCCGGCGCAACATCTGGGCGCAAATATGAGCAACAAGAACATCACCGGTCGAACTGGCAAAATCGCACGCGCCCCGCGGGTGATGCTGTACAGTCATGACACCTTCGGGTTGGGCCATCTGCGGCGGTCGCGTGCGTTGGCGGCGGCGATCACATTGGCCGATCCAACCGCGACGGCGCTGATCATGACCGGATCACCCATGGCTGGGCGGTTCACGTTCCCGCACCGGGTGGACCATGTGCGCCTGCCGGGGGTGACCAAACTGGCCGATGGCAGCTATGTCAGCCAGTCGATGGACATGACAATCGAGGAAACGACCGATCTGCGCGCCGGTCTGATCCGCGCCACTGCCGAGCAGTACAGGCCCGACATTCTGATCGTCGACAAGGAACCCACCGGGTTCCGGGGCGAGTTGTTGCCGACCCTGGACGATCTGCAATCCAAGGGCCGCGCCCGTCTGGTTCTGGGGCTGCGCGATGTTCTGGACGAACCCGAAGTGTTGGCCAGGGAATGGGCCCGCAAGGGGGCCTTGCAGGCCACCGAAGACTTTTATGACGAGATTTGGGTTTATGGGCTGCGTTCGATCTATGACCCGACTGCCGGGCTGGACCTTTCGGACAAGGTGCATTCGCGGATGTATTGGACCGGGTATTTGCGCCGCGATCTTGGCACTGTCGGCACGCCGCCGGATCAGCCTTATGTGCTGATTACGCCGGGCGGGGGTGGCGACGGCAAGGCGATGGTGGATCAGGTTCTGGCGGCTTATGAACAAGACCCCGATCTGGCACCGCGCGCGGTGCTGGTTTATGGGCCATTCCTGAGCGGCGAGGACCGGGAAGCGTTCGAGGCACGGGTGCGCCACCTTGATGGGCGGGTCACCACCATCGGCTTTGACGCCGAGATCGAAACCCTGTTTGCCGGGGCCGAAGGCGTGGTGTCGATGGGCGGCTACAACACATTCTGCGAAATCCTGTCGTTTGACAAACGCGCGGTGATTGTTCCGCGCACGGTGCCTAGGCTGGAACAATGGATCCGCGCCAGCCGGGCCGAAGACCTTGGGCTGATCCGCATGTTTGACGAAAAACGTGACGGGGCAACTGCGGTGGCGATGGCGGCGGCAATTCGTAACCTGCCGCGCCAGCCGCTGCCGTCTCAGGCAATTTCCGCCGGGTTGCTGGACGGGTTGGATTATGTCACCCGTCGCGTCAAGGTGCTGTTGGCGCGGCGCGCAGATCAAGCCGCAGAATGAGCAGTGCCGCCGCACCACCGCTTGCGGTCCTGGTCAAAGGCTGGCCGCGCCTGTCCGAGACGTTCATCGCCCAGGAACTGGTCGCCCTTGAGGCGGCGGGGCATCGTTTTGACATCTGGTCGTTGCGCTTTCCCACCGACAAGAAACGCCATCCCTTGCATGACCGTTTGCAGGCGCGGGTGCGGTATCTGCCGGAATACCTGTACCTTGAACCGGGTCGCGTGGACCGCGCCCGCGACGCGGCGCGGGCTTTGCCCGGCTACGTGGCGGCCTATGAAATCTGGCGTCGCGATCTGGTGCGCGATCCGACCCACAACCGCATTCGCCGGTTTGGTCAGGCTTGCGTATTGGCCGCCGAACTGCCGCCGGAAACCCGCGGGATTTACGCGCATTTCCTGCATACGCCATCGTCGGTCGGGCGTTATGCGGCAATCATGCGCGGCTTGCCGTGGAGCTTTTCGGCCCATGCCAAAGACATCTGGACCTCGCCCGAGTGGGAGCTGCGCGAAAAACTGGGTGGGGCTTTTGGGGCTGATTTTGGGGCCACCTGCACCGCATATGGGGCCAGGCACCTGCGCGGGTTGGCCTCTGATGCGGGCCGGATTGATCTGGTGTATCACGGGCTTGATCTGTCCCGGTTTCCGACGCCGCCGGATCGGGCATTGCGCCAGCCGGGCGACCCGCTGCGCCTGATGTCGGTGGGTCGGTTGGTCGAGAAAAAGGGGTTTGACCGGTTGATCGCCGCACTGGCGTTGTTACCGGATCGGCTGGGCTGGACGTGGGAGCATATTGGCGGCGGTGATTTGAGTGAACCATTGAGAGATCAGGCCAAGCGGGCAGGGGTGGCTGACCGCATCACCTGGCGCGGTGCGTGCGACCAACCCGAGGTGATTGCGGCAATGCGCCGGGCCGATTTGTTTGTACTGCCCAGCCGGGTGGCGCAAGATGGCGACCGGGACGGGTTGCCAAATGTGCTGATGGAGGCGGCGTCGCAAAATCTGGCGATCTTGTCGACGCCTGTGTCGGCCATACCGGAATTCATAACCTCGGGCACCCACGGGGTGCTGAGCCGGGACACACCAGAGGCGTTGTGCGAGGCGATCCGGTTCTTTGGCGACAATCCACAACAGGGTGCCAAGATGGCCAAAGCGGCGCTGGCGCGATTGAAGTCCGATTTTGGTATGGAGCCGGGAATTGCGCAACTTTCCGCGCGTCTGACCCGATTGTGCAACGGAGGCTGACACCATGGCCGATGTTGCGTTTTATGCGCCAATGAAACCCCCGACCCACGGCGTGCCTTCGGGTGACCGGGAAATGGCGCGCAATCTGATGCGGGTGATTGGCGCGCGTGCCACTGTTGATCTGGCCTCGCAATTGCGGGTCCGTGACCCGGATGGGGATGGCGGGTTTCAAGATAAGATGATGAAGGCTGCCATGGGCGAAGTGCAGCGGGTTATTGCCAGGTTGAAGGGTAAGGACATCGCCCTTTGGGTCACTTATCACAATTACTACAAAGCCCCCGACCTGATCGGCCCGCCGGTTTGCCGCGCCCTGAACCTGGCTTATGTCCAGATCGAAACCACCCGGGCGCGCAGTCGGTTACAAGGGCCGTGGGCCGGGTTCGCGCAAGCCGCCGAGGCCGCCAGCGATGCGGCGGACATTGTGTTTTATCTGACCGAACTGGATTTGATCACCCTGAAACGGGATCAGGCACCGGATCAGAAACTGGTCCATTTACGCCCGTTTCTGGTACATGAAAGCCTGCCTGATGTGTCTGATACCGGTTCAAACGTGATGTTGAGCGTCGGGATGATGCGCGCGGGTGACAAACTTGCATCGTACCGCATTATCGCCGACACTTTGGATCGCCTGCCCGGCGACTGGCGGCTGGAAATTGTCGGAGATGGCCCGGCACGGGCAGAGGTGGTGGCCCTGATGGCCCGGTTTGGCCCCAAAGTGACCTTTCTGGGTCAGCTTGACCGGGATGAATTGGCGTGCGCCTACAATCGCGCCGGACTGTTCTTTTGGCCGGGTGTGAACGAGGCTTACGGCATGGTCTATCTTGAGGCGCAAAGCGCAGGTTTGCCCGTTGTGGCACAAGACCGTCCGGGGGTGCGGGATGTGGTGCTGGCAGGGGTGTTGCCCTTGCCAGAGGCAGGGCCTGAGGCGCTGGCGGCCTGCCTTGCGCGCCTGCTGAATGACCCGGCAGAGCGACGCGCGTTGGGCCGGCAGGCCCGCGCCGAGGTTGAACAGAACCACCTGATCACCGCTGCCACCGATATTTTCTGGAACGCGGTTACACCGCTGATCGAGGCCCGGCAATGAATTGTCCTGTGATCCGTCTTGCCCTGCTGCGCCACGGCCATACCCCCTGGAACCGCGCCGGGCGCATTCAGGGTCGCAGCGATATTGCGCTGGACGACGATGCGCGCGTTGGTCTGGCCGGGTTTGCCCTGCCGGCACCTTGGAACACGGCCCAATTGTGGTCCAGCCCATTGTCCCGTGCGTTTGAAACGGCGCAGATTGTTGGCGGGTGCGCGCCGCAAACAGCCCCCGAACTGACCGAAATGAACTGGGGCGATTGGGAGGGGTTGCGCGGGCTTGACCTGATTGAAGACCCGACCGTCGGCTTTCGTCATATTGAAGAGTGGGGTTGGGACTATCGCGCGCCAAACGGTGAAAGCCCGCGCGAGGTGTGGGGCAGGTTGCAACCATGGTTGGATCAGCTTGACACGGATTGCGTTGCGGTGTGCCATATCGGTGTTATGCGCGCCCTGCTGGCCTGCGCGCACGGGTGGGATTTTAACGGGCCTGCGCCGTTCGACATCAAACGGAACCGGTTGTACATTCTGAGATTGCAGCAGGGAAACCTGTGCCCCGAACCAGAACCGCTGCGACTGACCCGACGCGAGGGGACCGCATGAACGTCCTGATCGTTGTCACCCACCTTTTGGGCACTGGCCATCTGGCGCGCGCCTTGACGCTGGGCCGGGCATTTGCGGCAGCCGGGCATCGGGTGACACTTGCTTCGGGCGGGATGCCGGTGTCTTTACTGGATCACGCGGGGCTGACATTCCTGCAATTGCCGCCGATCCGGTCGGACGGGACCAATTTCACCCGGCTGCTTGACGACGATGGGCAAGAGGTGGCTGAAGCCACGTTCGCCGCCCGCCAAACTGCTTTGATCGCCGCCCTGACGCCCGCACCGGATATCCTGATAACTGAGCTGTTTCCGTTTGGGCGCCGGGTTTTATCGGCGGAATTCCTTGGTCTGTTGGAGGCGGCCATTGCCTTGCCCCGGCCACCTGTCATTCTGGCCTCGATCCGCGACATTCTGGCACCGCCGTCAAAACCGTCCAAGGCCATTCGCGCCGATGACATCATTGCCCGGTTTTATGACGCCGTTTTGGTGCATTCCGACCCGGATGCCACCCGTCTGGAACAAAGCTGGCCGGTGTCGGACATGTTGCAGGCGCGCCTGAAATACACCGGTTATGTGGCACCTGCCGCCGCGCGCCCGCACCCAACGCAACTGGGCAAGGGCGAAATACTGGTCAGCGTCGGTGGCGGGGCGGTTGGCACCGCACTGTTTGAAACCGCAATCAAGGCCGCACATCTGATGCCAAACCGGGTTTGGCGGCTATTGGTGGGGGGCCGTGACGCCACGGTACGGATCAAGGCGTTAGAATGGTTGAACCCACCAAAAGGGACCATCATCGAACCGGTAAGGCCCGAGTTTCGCCAAATGCTGTACCATGTCGCAGCTTCGGTCAGCATGTGCGGCTACAACACAGCGCTGGACCTGATGCAGGCGGGAACGCCCGCCGTGTTGGTGCCGTTTGACGACGGGGCTGAGGTTGAACAGACCTTGCGCGCCCAAAGCCTTGCACAAATGCCCGGCATTTCGGTGTTGCGCAGTGCTGAAATGACCCCCCGCGCGCTTTGCGACGCGGTTGAGCGGGTGATGATTGCGGGGCCACGTGCCGATACAGGCCTTGGGTTTGACGGTGCCGGGCAAAGCGTTATTTTGGCGCAAGAAATGGTGCATGAAATGGCGCTGGCACGCCGATGACACCAGATTGGACCCCTTTTGATCGCGAGTTGGCGCAATGGGCATCAACGGGGTTGACCTTGCCGCTTTGGTGGCGCGATGACGATGCGACGACCACGGGCGCGGCACTGGACCGGCTGACGGGGATGGCCGAGGTACATGGCATCCGGGTGCATCTGGCGGTTATCCCCAAGACGGCGACGCAAGGGTTGGCGGCGTATGTTTCGGGGTCGAACCACCTGATAGCGGCGGTTCACGGGTGGGCACATCGCAACCACGCGCCCAGTGGTGAAAAGAAGGCTGAGTTTGGGGGGCATCGCCGTGTGGCGGAGATGGAGCAAGAGGTGGCGGATGGGTTGGATAAGCTGACAGGCCTGTTTGGGGCGCGCCTTTCCCGGATGTTTGTCCCCCCCTGGAACCGCATATCGCCGCAGGTGGTCACCGGGTTGCAGGGGCTTGGCCTGGCGTCATTGTCGACATTCACACCGCGTCGCGCGCCGCTGGCCGCACCAGGGCTGGCCCAGATCAACACCCACCTTGATCCGGTCAACTGGAGGGCCGGACGGGAATTGGTGGACCCTGACAGTTTGATCGCCGGGCTGGTTTGCCAGTTGAAAGACCGGCGTTTGGGGCGTGCAGACAACGACGAACCCTATGGCATTCTGACCCATCATCTGGTCCATAACGAGGCGATCTGGGGATTCACCGATGCCCTGTTAAGCCGCCTGATGGCGGGGCCTGTTCGGGTCTGGACTGCATTGGACCCCGCATAAAAGGACAAAACCTAATGAGCAGACTTGATTCCATGTTACGTCGCTTTGCCGCACAGCGTGACGGGCTGAACTGGGCGGCTGAGCAGATCTCTGACATAAAAGGCGACGCGCTGGACCTTGGGTTGGGCAATGGGCGCACTTATGATCATTTGCGTGAAATTCTGCCCCAGCGGCGTATCTGGGTGATTGACCGGGTGTTGCAATGCCATGCGTCTTGCGTTCCACCAAAGGCCGACTTTTTACAGGGCGAGGCCGAGCCGATGTTGCAAAAGCTGCTGGGCAACGGTACGCGGATCGCCCTGGCCCATTATGACTTTGGCTTTGGCGACAAAGCCAAAGATGTGTCCGAGGCGGCCCGGCTTAGCCCGTTGATTGCCCGTGCGATGGTTCCGGGGGGTATCATTGTTTCTGGCCAGCCTCTTGTTGGTATCGAACAAATCACCGGTCCGGTTAGTATCGCCCGCGAAAGGTATCTGTTTTATCGTGCCTGTTAGCCCATCGGATTTCACCCGCTATGCGTTGTTTTACCTGCCCCCGGCGCAGGCCGGTTGGGCGCGTTTTGCCACCGGCTGGCTGGGTTGGGATTGCCTGACGGGCGGCCCGGCCCGGCATCCGCATTTACCTGATTTGGCGGTCCCTGTCGCCGAGATCACCCAAAGCCCCCGCAAATACGGGCTGCATGGGACCATTAAACCGCCTTTCCGGCTGGCAAAGGGCGCGACCTTTGATGATCTTGAGGCCGCCTGCGCGGATCTGTGCCGATCTTTGCCCGCCATTGATGCAGGGCTTTTGCGCCTGACCCGGCTGGGCCGGTTTCTGGCGTTGTGCCCGGATCAATCGCCAAAGCTGTCGGAGTTGGCGGGTCGCTGCGTGCGTGAACTTGACCGGTTTCGTGCGCTGCCGACACCGGAGGAAATGGACAGGCGCCGGGCGGCGCATCTGACGCCCCGGCAAGAGGGTAACCTGAAGAAATGGGGCTATCCACATGTGATGGATGACTTTCGGTTTCATATTACGCTGACCGGGCGGCTGGCGAAACCTGTGCTGTCGACGGTTGAAATGGTGCTTGAAACAACCTTTGCGCCTTTGCTGTCTGAGGATTTCAGGCTGAATGATCTGGCATTGGTGGGCGAGAAACCTTCTGGGAAATTCCAGCTGATCCGCCGTTTTGAATTGAGCGGCTCAAATCCGGGCGACTAAGTTACCCATGGGCAACGGCGTTGTTTCAGGTAGAATAGCGACAGGTTCAACGATATTTCGGATTTTATTATGTATAGTTTTTCGCGCCTGGCGGTGGTGCTTTCAATAATATTCAGCCTGTCCGCCCCCAGCCCCGGATTTTCTTACGGCCAGGGCGACGGCGAAGGCGAAGGCCGCACGAGTGGCGGCGTCGGCGGGGCGGGCCTGTCCAATGCCACGACCAGGACGGTGGTGCGTGCACTGACCCGCGGAGTGGCCAGATGTCAGAGGGTCGAGCGGGTTTACCGGTTTGACTGTTACCGCCAGACCTACCAACTGGCTGCAAGCCTGTTGAACGGGCGACCCGCCTACCGCGACGCCCGCAAGGCGTTGGAATCGGTCGAGGCCGCGCTGGACAAGGTCATGAAACGTCACGTTGACCCGAATGTGGCGCGCAAACGCCAGGGGTTGCAGACCTACAGCGCCATCAAACCGACGGCCATTCCCCGCGCCACAGCCGAAATGGAGCTGGCATTGAACAAAGCCGAGACCGTCCTTTTGCGTGCACCTGAGCGCACCGGCAAACATTATACCCGCATTGCCGAGGCGGTAGATTCCAACAAACTGTTGCTGAGGTCGCGACTTTATCCTGAAGGCAACGAAATGTTCAGAAGGGCGTTCGCGTAGGATGGGGAATTCAAAAGGCCCGCACGAATTGATGGTTTGGATGTTGCAGGTGATATTCCACGTCCTGACCGTTGGAATGATTAACGAAAAAAAATACAGAACTGGGGGTTGCCGTAGCCCGGTGGGCGCTTAGGTTTGCATGTGTTACCCTGGACATGGCAACGGACGGCACCCCCGAAATGCAACTGACCAAAAATATCCCGCCTCTGGGAAATGCGACCTCGCAATCCCTGACATCCTGGCTGATGCAGCAGGGAATGGAGGGCACGTCTCAGGTTGATATTTTGCAGGGCTATTGCCAGAGATTGGTTGACCTGGGCATTCCACTGGTGCGGGTACATGTGGCCCAACAGGCCTTTAATCCCGAATTTGGCGGGATCGGGTTTGACTGGCTTAGCCAAGACGGCGTTTCATACGAGCTTTATGATCGTTCGGACCGGCCGGTGGAACGCTGGCTGGCCAGCCCGATGTTTTATCTGATGGAACATAATCTGGATGAATATCACGAGAAAATGACAGCCCCTGATCATCACAGCCGGTTCCCGTTGCTGAACGAACTAAAGGCCACTGGCGTGACCGATTACATGGCCACGGGGCTGTTGTTTGAAAAGCGCGACATGCGCCAGCCAATTGATCCGCTCAATGCGCCTGAAGGCGTGTTGATATCCTGGGCCAGCAATGGGCCGGATGGGTTTTCCAAGGCTGATCTGGACCTGATCCGCAGTGTGAACCCCTACCTTGGTCTGGTCCTGAAATCCGCGTCCAACCTGCAAATGGCCCATGATCTTTTGTCGGTTTATCTGGGTCGGGATGCCGGGCGGCGGGTGTTGTCGGGGGAAATCGGGCGGGGGTCGTCGCAAAAGATCGACGCGGTGATCTGTTACTTTGATCTGACCGGGTTTACCGAACTGGCCGAGCAGACGGCCGGAAGTGATCTGATCGACATGCTGAACGATTATTTTGCCGTGGCGGTGCGGGTCATTCAGGACAATGGCGGCAATATCCTGAAATTCATGGGTGACGGGATGCTGACCATGTTCAACCTTGAGTGCGTGGAAGACGGTGCCGCGGCGGCACTGAATGCGTCAACCACCCTGTGCCGTGAGATCGGCGAATTGAACGACCGCCGCCGTGCCGCCGGGCTGACCACCACCGGATTTACCCTGGCTATTCACGCCGGGGACATTCTTTATGGCAACATTGGCGCGGTGAACCGGTTGGATTTTACGGCCATTGGTCCGGCTGTGAACCTGACGTCGCGTCTGTCGGATATGCACCGGTTGGTGGGGCAGAATATCATCGTATCAGAAAAAATCTATGCAGCAGCGGGGGACGGCCCGCATGATCTGGTGTCACTGGGACGCTACATGTTGCGGGGCGTGTCTGAACCGGTCGAGCTTTATACTGTCTATCGACCCTGAGACCCGCGAAGAAAGCCGGTAACCGGCTTGATTGAGCAGCCCGTAAAAGAGCAATTCACCCTAAAAATCAATCGTAACTCCGGGCAATTTCAGAGATTTCATCATTTCGCGCAACTCCTGACGGGCGGCGACATTGGAAATGTTCAACTGCTTGACGCCGATGTCCTTGAGGTCCAGCAGGGTCAGGCCGCGCGGAAACAGCTCTCGGAAAATCACCCGTTCGCTGAATCCCGGGGCGACGCGAAAGCCGATCCTGTCCGACAGCATGTTCAGCGCCTTTTCCATCTTTTCCTTGTTGACCATGCGCTGGGTGCCAACCCGGTTGCGCAGCACCACCCAGTCTATCGGTTTAAGCCCGGCCTGGGCCCGCAATTGACGGGCATTCCAGACCATTTCGGAATAAACCGACGGGCCTTGGATGGTTTCACCTTGCGCATCTATCCGCGCCAACAGATCAAAATCGACAAAGCTGTCGTTCAGCGGGGTGATCAGTGTATCCGCCAAAGAATGCGCCACCTGACTAAGACGGGTGTGCGATCCAGGGCAGTCGATCAGGATGAACTCGTTGTCAGCCTCAAGCGCTGCCACCGCCGCTGACAACCGGTGATCATAGATATTCTCGCCCGGCTTCAGCGTTGATTGGTCGATATCAGGCAGATCGTGGCAGTCTGGGCTGGGCAGCTCCAACCCTGCCTTGGTCAGGAACTCTGTCCGGTTTTCCACGTAACGCCCCAAAGTGCGCTGACGCAAATCCAGATCAAGCGCGCTGATCTTGTGACCCATGCGCGCCAAAGCGGTGGCCACATGCATCGACACGGTCGATTTCCCGGCCCCGCCTTTTTCGTTCCCGACGACAATGATATGCGCCATGCCCGATCCCTCATATTCCACGCGCAGCCGCGCGATTTCACGTTTTTAGCCACTATATGTTGTGGTTTGCCCGAATGAAAGACTGGACGCATCCGGTAAACCAACAGTTGTGACTATTCCGCCTTGGATGCGGGTTTGCCGCCCTTTGGGGCTTTCCCCTTGCGGGCCGCAACCTTGGTTGCTGTGGCCACTTTCTTACGCGCCTTGTTTTTCTTGCTGTTTTTCTTGCCTTTGGGCGGAGGCGGGCCTGTTGGCGCGCGGGGCTTTCTTGGATCAACAATGGCGTTTGGCTCAGGACGTTCAGACTTGGCGCCTTTGCGATGCGGCCCCGGTTTGACGCTTGATTTGAAACTGGGCTTTGGCTTGCGATTGCGCGGGGCGGCGTCATCATTCCAATCAACCGGGCCACTATCAGGCCGGTTTTTCCCCCGTGTACTCCCCTGCGTATTCCCCTGCGGCTTGCCTTTGCCATCCTGCCCTTTGGGCACATATTTAGGGCGGGGCGATCCTGCCACTGATGGCGGCTTGTCCAGCCGGGTGATCACCGCACCGGGTTCCAGCTCGGACTTGCCGCCCAAAGCCTTCAAAAACCCATCGACCGCCGCCTGGCTGATCTCGACGAAGGTTTCGCGTTCCTGAACCCGGATCGCGCCGATAGCGTCCTTGTCGATCTTTCCGGCCTTGATCAACATTGGCAGATAGCGCCGGGGTTCTGCCCCTTTGACGCGCCCGCCAGTGATCGAAAACCAGACCGATGGCCCGAACGGCGCGCGCGGCTTCGGCTTTTCTCCGGGGTCCGAAAGTTCCTCAGGGGCGGATTGTCGTGAGGTATACAGACGCAAGTAAGCCGCTGCGAGCTGCTTGGTGTCAAACGCCTTGGCCAGCCGCGCCACCGCTTCGGCCTGGTTTTCGCTTACCGGTTCGTGCCAGGCCGGATCGCCCATCATCCGCTCAACGTCGCGCGCCTTGACCGCCTCAGCCGAAGGGGCTTCGGTGAATTTTGCCGTCAGCTTGGCGGACCGCAATATCCGTTCGGCTTTGCGCCTGGCGGCAGGCGGGGCGATCAGGATGCTTGTGCCTTTGCGCCCGGCCCGGCCGGTGCGCCCCGACCGGTGCAACAGGGTTTCGTGGTTGTTGGGCAGTTCCGCATGCACCACCAGATCAAGGTTGGGCAGGTCAATCCCGCGCGCCGCCACATCGGTGGCCACACAGACCCGCGCCCGCCCGTCGCGCATCGCCTGAAGCGCATGGGTGCGTTCGCTCTGCGATAATTCGCCGGACAGGGCCACCACGGAAAACCCACGGTTCGACAGACGGGTGGTCAGCCGGTTGACCATGGCGCGGGTATTGGCAAACACCAAAGCGCCTTTGGCTTCGTGAAAGCGCAGTACGTTGATGATGGCATTTTCGCCGTCACGGGGGGCGACATTCATCAACTGGTATTCAATGTCGGCATGTTGCGATTTTTCGGCAACCGTTGACACCCGAACCGCGTCCTTTTGGTAAGATTTCGCCAGATTGGCGATGGCGCGCGGCACCGTGGCTGAAAACATCAGGGTGCGCCGACTTTCGGGGGCTTCGCCCAGGATGAATTCCAGATCTTCGCGAAAGCCCAGATCAAGCATTTCATCGGCTTCGTCCAGAACCACGCCCCGGATGCTGCCCAGATCAATCGAGCCGCGCATGATGTGGTCGCGCAAGCGCCCCGGTGTGGCCACCACGATATGTGCACCACGCCCCAGGGCGCGGCGTTCATCGCGCATGTCCATGCCGCCAACGCAAGAGGCCAGAACCGCGTTGGTACCGGCATAAAGCCACGCCAACTCGCGTTTGACCTGCAATGCCAATTCACGGGTTGGCGCAATGATCAGGCCCAAAGGGGCTGCTGCCCGTTCAAAATGATCCGCCTCGCCCATCAGGGTTGGCGCAAGTGCCAGACCAAAGCCAACCGTCTTGCCCGATCCGGTCTGGGCCGAAACCAACAGGTCCGAAGTCGCCAGTTCCGGCTTGTTCACTTCCTGCTGAACCGGGGTCAGGGTATCATATCCACGGGCTTCGAGGGCTGCTTCTAGCGCTTTTTTCACGTCACATCTTTCCTGGGTTTGCGCGGCCAACCGCCGCCAATCAAAGCCTTTCGGCTTTTCTTTGAGACAATGTATCAGAAAATCCGACGAGGCAGCGTTTTCTCTTCAAACGCGTTCGTCAGCTTTTCTGATTCAATGTTAACTCGAAGGGTATTAAAAAAGGCCGCCTCAACCCGAGGCAGCCTTTTGGTGTCTCACCAAAGCGAGGGTGCCTTAGAACCCAAGCCCTTCGTATTTCTTCTTGAACTTTGAAACCCGGCCGCCGGTATCCAGCAACTGGGTGCCGCCGCCGGTCCAGGCCGGATGCGCACTGGGATCAATATCCAGCGTCATGGTTTCGCCTTCCTTGCCCCAGGTCGATTGCATCTGAACGGTGGTACCATTGAGCATCTTGACGTTGATCATGTGATAGGCGGGGTGAATATCTTTTTTCATGGGTCCGCTCCTTACGTCTTGGCCGGTAAAGGCTTGTAATGTGTATCTTCGATGATCCGCGCCGATTTACCGCGCCGCGAGCGCAGATAATACAGCTTGGCCCGGCGAACCCGGCCCCGGCGCACCACTTCGATGCTGTCGATATTGGTGGAATGCAGCGGGAACACCCGTTCCACCCCTTCGCCAAACGAAATCTTGCGCACCGTGAACGACCCGGCAATGCCTTTGCCGTTGTTGCGGGCAATGCACACGCCTTCGTAATTCTGAACCCGGGTGCGGGTGCCTTCGGTCACTTTAAAGCCGACACGAATGGTGTCTCCGGCTTTGAAATCGGGGATGTCATGCCCCAGGGCGGCGATTTGTTCCGCCTCAAGCTCTGCGATTATGTTCATCGCGAGGTCTCCTATAAATATGCTCGTGGTTGTTCCACGAAGGTTTCTGGCGATCCGAGAGCTCTTGGTCTTCACCGGGTCCGCATTTGCGCCCGCCAGAGATAGGGTCGTCCGTTCCTTGGTCTTTTTCGAGTCTGCCATCGCGCCAGATGGCCGAAGAAGGCCGGTGGCATTGGTATCAGGCATATCCGAATCGTCCGAAGCCACCACAGGTGAGTCCGAACAGCGGACGTATAGGCGGGAATGTGGGGTGGTTCAAGGGGGGAGTTGGTAGGGTTTGGAGGTTAGCGAGATGAGTTGGTCACAGCTCAAAAAACCAATTTTCTCTTCGTGCCCTAAATTCCAAAAATGCGCCTGTTAGGAAAAGCGCGATCGCGTAGACAATCAGCGCTGCAAAAAGAAACAAGAAGATCATTGTATACCCATTTGCAAACGAGTCAGAAACGATCGTGCAGTGCATATAACCTTTGAACCAACTCCCGTTACACGAAGCACCAATGCCGACTAGTAGCAAATATGAAGATGTAATTATAATTCCGCAAACTCTGGCAGAATAGATCATCATTTTTTGTACTGTCGTGCTTTTACTTAAGCGTGCCCAAATATACGCCAGAATTACAGGGGATATCATCGCTAGATAGAACACAATAATCCAGAAAATCGCAGAACCAAAATTCATGAATTGGAATGCCCTGTTAGCCATATGCTGATCGACACCTAAGAATGTTGGCTGATTTTACAAGAGCGGCTTTGAAGTGGTCCGGCAAAACCGGACAGCAACCGTAGGGTGGGGTTTTACCCCACCTTCCCCCGAAAAGGTGGGCAGAATGCCCACCCTACACAACACTTACCGGTCTGGTTTGATCGGAAAATTCGCCTTTGAGTAGGTCGCCCACAAATCCGGGCGTCGTGTTCGGGTGATGGCTTGGGCCTGCGCCTGCCGCCAGGCGGCGACATTGCCGTGATGCCCTGACATCAGCACTTCAGGGATGAGTTTCCCTTGCCAGTCAGCGGGGCGGGTATATTGCGGATGCTCCAATAACCCGGCCGAAAAGCTCTCATCTTCGGTCGAGGCTTGATTGCCCAGTACGTCTGGGATCAGCCGCACAGTGGCGTCGATCAGGGCAAAAGCGGCTATTTCGCCGCCGGTCATGACGAAGTCGCCAAGGGATATTTCCTGCACGTTGTAGTGGTCCAGCACCCGTTCATCGACGCCTTCAAAACGTCCGCAGATCAGGGTGATGCCGTCAGCGTGGGACAAGTCTTGCATCAGCGATTGGGTCATGGGTTTGCCGCGCGGAGAGAGATAGATCAAAGGCCAGGTGCCCTTGGTGCCATCCATCGCGTGTTCAATCGCCGCCCCCAGAACGTCGGCGCGCAGGACCATGCCGGCACCGCCGCCGGCCGGGGTGTCATCGACGTTGCGGTGTTTGGTTACCCCGAAGTCGCGCAGGTTGATGGTTTCGAGTTGCCAGAGGCCATTTTGCAGGGCTTTGCCGGTCAGGCTTTCGCCCAGAACGCCGGGGAAGGCGGTGGGGAACAGAGTGATTACCTTGGCCTTCCAGACGTCTTTCAGGTCGGGGTTGGGCGTTATCAATTCGCGGGGGATGGCCGAGGTGCGGATGGTTTTGCGCCCGGTTGCGCGGTTTTTGCGCTCGTCCGTCATCACAAAAGCCCGTCGGGCGGGTCGATGATGATGCGGCGCGATTTTAGGTCGACGGTGGGGACGACGATTTGGGTGAAGGGGATCAGGACGGTGCCGCTGGAATTGATGGTCTGGACTTCCAGCAGATCGCCTGCGCCGTGGTTTTGTACGGCTTTGACCTGGCCAATCTGCGTGCCGCCGGTGTCAAACACGTCAAGGCCGGCCAGATCGGTGTAGTAATATTCATCGTCGGGCAGGGACGGCAGGCGGGCACGTTCGGTATAGAGGCGCGTGCCGCTTAAGGCGTCGGCCTGTTCTTTGGTGGTGACGCCAGACAGGCGGGCACAAAAGCCGTGTTTGATCGGGCCTGAGAGGGTGATTGAATAGGGGGTTGCGCCGTCTTCTGAGCTGAGCGGCGAATAAGTGGCGATGTCTTCGGGGATGGCGCAGAAGCTTTTGATCCGAACCTCGCCGCGCACTCCGAATGAGCCGGAGATGGCACCAACACAGATCATCCCGTTGATCAGATCGTCAGGCATCGGGCGTTCCTTTTGCACAATTTGTCAGATGGGTGGGCAGGTCCGGCGTGGGAACGCCGAACCTGTCGTTGGTTTGGGATATTATTCGGCTGCTGCGTCTTCTGCGGGAGCCTCTGCCGGAGCCTCTGCTGGCGCTTCTGCGGGAGCCTCGGCTGCTGCTGCTGCTTTGGCGGCTTTCTCTTCGGCGCGTTCCAGGGCTTTTTTGCCGGGGGCGCCTTTCTTGGGGTTGGCACGGTCGGTTTTGGGGCGTGCGCCTGCGGCTTCGAGCATACGGG
>JAKITO010000003.1 GCA_021648025.1 Paracoccaceae bacterium | reverse complement strand
AATGACGTAGCCTGGCTCCTGAACGGCAGGCCCAGAAAAACACTTGGATGGAAAACACCCGCCGAAGCCATGGCTGCCGAAATAGCGGCCTTCAACTCAACCGTTGCACTTGAAACTTGAATCCAAGGAGTGCTGGCCGACCTTGGCTGGTTCTTTGCCAAACTGGCCGTGGTGACATTTGGCGGTGCCTATTCGGTGCTGGCCTACATGACCCAGACCGTGGTCGACCAATACGGCTGGATCACCACCCCTCAGATGATCGACGCGCTTGGCCTGGCCGAGACCACCCCCGGCCCCCTGATCCTGGTAACCCAGTTTGTCGCCCACCTGGCCGGCTTTGCCAACGGCGGCCTGGGGTTGGGCATCATGGCCGGAATAGTCGCCCTTTGGGCCACGTTCATCCCTTGTTTCCTATGGATTTTCCTGGCCGGGCCGTACCTTGAACAAATCGCCGCCCGCCCCCGCCTTACCGGCGCATTGGCCGCCATCACCGCGGCGGTGGTCGGCGTGATCCTGAACCTGTCGATCTGGTTCGCCCTGCACGTCCTGTTTGCAACCGTCACCCGCACCACTTACGGTGCCTTGTCGCTGCCCCTGCCCGACCCGGTCAGCCTTGACACCGTGGCGCTTGGCCTGACCGTCCTTGCGGGGCTATTGATGCTGCTGGCCAAACGCCCGATGGTGCAGACCCTGATACTGGTGGCGCTGGCCGGACTGGCCGGATATTATTTAGACGCGATTTAATACCGCTAACGGCTTTTATCTCCAACAAAATAGCCTATGTTACCCCCAGTCAACCAAACGGAATAAACGGCGATGTCCCAAGACATAGACTATGGCAACCTGATGCATGACGCCATGCGCAGCCTGATCAAAACGGTGCTGCAAGGCGTCGCCGAGGCAGGCGAGCTGCCCGGCACCCACCACTTTTTCATCACCTTCGACACCACCCACCCGGACGCCCAACTGGCCGATTGGCTATCCCAACGCTATCCGAGCGAAATGACCGTGGTGATGCAGCACTGGTTCGACAACCTCGAAGTCACGGACGCTGGCTTCTCCGTCACCCTCAACTTTGGTGACGCCCCCGAACCGCTGTATATCCCGTTCGACGCCATCAAAACCTTTGTCGATCCCTCGGTCGAATTCGGCCTGCGCTTTGAAAGCCCGGATGACGATGACGACGACGCAGCCCTGACGCCGATCAACACCGACCACGTTGGCGGGCCTGAATCGGCCAAGAAACCCGATGCCGACATCGTATCACTGGACAATTTCCGCAAGTAACCTTGCCCAAACACCGTTTCATTCCCCAAAACCCCAAATCGTCCAATGAATGACCTGTCATTGGTGTCGTAGGGTGTGTGTTTACACGCACCTTTCTTGCCAAGAATGGTGCGTGCCCCCCTACGTGCAAGGCAAGAGTCAAAACCCAGACGTTCCGGTATAAATTGCTTTCCTGCGCACTCCGCGCAATCCTGCCCGGATTAAAACAACACTAATTCACACCATGTCCGACCAAATCGCCCGCATCGATGCCCTTTCGCTGATCGCCACCTGCGCCTTTGGCTGGGCCAGCCTGACCATATTGTCGTCCGCATGGCGCACAAGGACCAAACCCGCCCGCGCGTCTGGCTATCCCCACCGGTGGTCGGAACGCCACTGATCATGCTTGGCATTGTGGCGTGGCTGGATGATAGCCGACCCGACCCGGTCCATCCTTTCCTGGTCCCGCATTGCCCCGAAAACTGGCGCGAAATCCCCGCCACCCCACCAGAAACGGATTGTACAAAGCGGTCAATCCGCCGCGTATCCCCCTCTGGACGTGACGCCACGCAATCCCTATACAATCACTCAGGATATAGATGAGGCCGAAATGACCCACGCCGCCGAACCCACAAAAGAACCCCTCGAAGGCACCCCGTTGATCGTGCCCTCAACCACCGATCACCCGCTGTACGAGGCGGTGGTGGCCGCGTGCCAATCGGTCTATGACCCGGAAATCCCGGTCAATATCTACGAACTGGGCCTGATCTATACCATTGATATCAATGATGAATCAGAGGTCAAAGTCCTGATGTCCCTGACCGCCCCCGGCTGTCCGGTCGCAGGCGAAATGCCCGGGTGGGTCGCCGACGCGATCGCGCCCTTGCCCGGCGTCAAACAGGTCGACGTGCAGCTGATCTGGGAGCCGCCCTGGGGCATGGAAATGATGTCAGACGAGGCGCGTTTGGAACTGGGGTTCATGTAAATGTTTGGAATCCCAGGGAAAAATGCCGTCACCTTGACCGACAAGGCCTCAACTCAGATTGCCAAACTGATGGCTGACAAGGGCCATTCCGGCCTGCGCATCGGCGTCAAAAAGGGCGGCTGTGCGGGTATGGAATACACCATGGAATACGTCGAAACCACCGACCCCCTGGACGAGGTGGTTGAACAGGACGGTGCCCGCGTAATGATCGCGCCGATGGCCCAAATGTTCTTGTTCGGCACCGAAATAGACTATGAAATCAGCCTGTTAGAGGCGGGTTTCAAGTTCAGAAACCCGAATGTCTCCGAGGCTTGCGGCTGTGGTGAATCGATCAAATTCGACGATGTCCTGACCGCCAAACTGTGACAATGAACATGCGTAAACTGGCCGCCGGCAACTGGAAAATGAACGGCACCGGCGATAACCTGTCGATGATCAGCCAACTGGCCGCCGCCCACCCTTCGCCAAAGTCCGAAATCCTGATCTGCCCCCCCACCCCGCTGATCCACCGGGCCGCAACCATCAGCGATTCCATCACCATCGGCGCCCAGGATTGCCACGCCGCCAGCAAGGGTGCGCATACTGGTGACACAAGTGTCATTATGCTGGCCGACGCAGGTGCGACTTATGTCATCACCGGCCACTCCGAACGGCGCGCGGACCATAAAGAAACCAACAAAAACGTCCATGCCAAGGCCACAGCAATCCTGAAAAACGGTTTGAAACCAATCATTTGCATGGGTGAAAGCCTAGAGCAGCGTGAGGGTGGCAATACCCTTGAGGTCATCTCCAATCAACTGGCCCATTCAACCCCTGATATGGCCGCAGGCCACACAACCGTCATTGCTTATGAACCGATCTGGGCCATCGGCACCGGTAAAATTCCCACCCTGACCCAAATAGGCGAGGTGCATGATTTCATCCGCCACCAACTGCAAACCCGGTTCGGAACTGCCCAAGGCGGCGCATTTCGCATCCTCTACGGCGGCTCGGTCAAACCAACCAACGCGGCAGAAATATTCGCCATCCCCAACGTCGATGGCGCATTGGTTGGTGGTGCCAGCCTGACGGTGGCCGATTTCTCGCCCATCATCACCGCTCTCGACGCCGCCTGAACCAAACGTCGCCTCGCGCCCATCCAAATCAGCGCGCGGAAGCGCTCATTTGGATCACCTCCCCGCCGGGAAATCATTTGATAATGATCTCCGGTCCCATCATCGAGTTGGGCAACACCGTCGAAAACCACGGTATATAGGTGATGATGATCAGGAACACGAACATCACCGCCAGGAACGGCAGTGCAGCGCGCACCACCGCCATCATCGACATGTTCGCAACACCCGAGGTGACAAACAGGTTCAGCCCCACGGGTGGCGTTATCATGCCGATCTCCATGTTCACCACCATGATGATGCCAAGGTGGATCGGATCAATGCCCAGTTCCATGGCAATCGGAAACACCAAAGGTGCGACGATAACCAACAGCCCCGAAGGCTCCATGAACTGACCGCCGATCAGCAGGATCACATTGACCATGATCAGGAACATGACCGGCCCAAAGCCGAAATCCAGCATCGCATTGGCAATCGTCTGTGGCACCTGCTGATCGGTCAGCACATGTTTCAGGATCAGCGCGTTGGCGATCACAAACAACAGCGTCACGGTCAGCTTGCCGGCCTCGAACAACGTGCGCTTCATGTCGGGATGGAAAAACACGGTGATCAACGCCTGAGGCGCACGCAGCAGGCTCTTGTTGGGAATGCCCTCGGCGGTCGCCAGCGGTCCCATATCCTTGTAGACGAAGCTGGCGATCACGAAGGAATAGACCGCCGCCACAGCGGCCGCCTCGGTCGGGGTGAAGATGCCGCCATAGATGCCACCCAGAATGATAACGATCAGCATCAGCCCCCAAAGCGCTTCTCGCCCAGAAACAAGGACCTCGCCCCATCCCCGCCATTCGCCTTTCGGCAGGTTCTTGACGCGCGCCATGATATAGATGGTGATCATCAGCATCAGCCCGGCCATCAGGCCCGGGATCACCCCGGCCAGGAACATCCGGCCAACCGACACCTCGACTGCGGCGGCATAAACCACCATGACGATGCTGGGCGGGATCAGAATGCCCAGCGTCCCGGCAACCGCGATCACCCCGGCAGAAAACTCTTTGGTGTAACCCACCTCGCGCATGCCGGCGATGACGATCGAACCGATCGCCACCACTGTGGCCGGGCTTGACCCCGAAAGGGCGGCAAACAACATGCAGGAAAACACCCCGGCAATCGCCAGCCCACCGGGCAGGTGGCCGACGCAGGCGATGGAAAACCGGATGATCCGTTTGGCCACGCCGCCGGTGGTCATGAACGATGAGGCCAGCACAAAGAACGGGATCGCCAGCAGGGTGAAATGGCCCTCAAAGGCCTCAAACAGCGTGCCGGCAATCGAAGCCAGAGAGCTGTCGGAATAAATCAGCAGGAAGATGGTCGAACTCAGCCCCAGCGACACCGCAATTGGCACGCCGATCAGCAACAGGCCAATGACCATCGAAAATAGCAGGATGACGTCCATCAGTTCTTGCCCTTATTGGATTGGCGCACTTCGTCCAGCGCCTCTTCGACTTCGTGGCTGGCGACCATCCGGTCAGCCTGGCCGCGCCAGACCTGCACCGCCACCTGGGCAAACCGGAACACCAAAAGCGCCATCGACAGCGGCATCACGAGGTAAGGCACCACCTTGGGCAGTTTCTCGTATTCCTCGCCGTAATTTATCAGCCCCTCAAGCCAGCGCAGCCAGCCAAGCATTGGCACATCCTGCACCTCATAAAAGCTCTGGCTGCGCGCGGCCTGGTTAAAGCCAGTGGGAAACCAGCGCCCCGAGGTGGGCGGCAGATCGGCAAAAACGGCCCAGTAATCATAGGCACCCTTCAGCATCAGCAACGAAAACACCAGACAACAGGCCACCGCCACCAGCGCCATGATCCGGCGCGGCGCGGGCGGCAGGATGTTCAGCACCGCGTCAACCCCAAGATGCACGTGTTTCTTGACCGCATAAGATGCCCCCAGCAACACCAGCCAGGCGAACATGAACACGGTCAGTTCCAGCGCCCAAAGGATGTTGGAATTGAAAACAAAGCGGGCAATGACATTGGCAAATGTCAGCGCCGTCATCAGCCCCAGGATAACCGCGATTACCGTTTCTTCGATCTGGTCAATTATCCCGGTCGGACCGGTTTGTGCCCCAAACATATCTGCCTGCCCCCTGTTAACCTAAGCGGCGGGCCGTGAACCGGCCCGCCGCCCTTAGCGTAAAGTGGGTATTCACCCACCCTTTGATTTAAAACCCGGCGTTGATCTTTTGCGCCGCGTCGATCTTGTCTTGACCCACGTCATCGGCAAACTGCGCCCAGACCGGCTTCATCGCATCAACCCAGGCCTGACGCTGGGACGCCACCAGCGGACGAATAACCCCGCCCGCATCCGTAATCGCCTGCTTGGCGGCCTCGTTGACCGCAAATGCCTCGGCGTTGCGCAAGGTTGTCACCTCGCTCAGAATGGTCAGGAACTGATCGCGCACCCCGGCGTCCAGGCTGTCGAGCCAGTCAACATTGGCAACCACCAGATAGTCGATGATACCATGGTTGGTCTCGGTGATGCCGTCCTGCACCTCAAAGAACTTCTTGCCATAGATGTTGGACCAGGTGTTTTCCTGCCCGTCGACAACACCCTGTTGCAACGCGCCGTACACTTCGGAAAACGCCATCTTTTGCGGCGAGCCGCCAATCGCTTCCATTTGCGCCACCAGAACATCCGATGACTGCACCCGGAATTTCAGGCCCGCAGCATCCGTAGGCAGGATCAGCGGCTTGTTGGCCGACATCTGCTTCATGCCATTGTGCCAGAATGCCAACCCCTGAAGGCCGCGCCGCTGCATGCTGTCCAGCAATGCCTGACCATCGGCCGATGCCTGAAACGCATCAACCGCGGCAATGTTCTTGAACATGAACGGCAGATCAAACAGACGGAACTGTTTGGTGAACTTCTCGAACTTCGACAGGCTGGGTGCGGCCAGTTGCACGTCGCCTTGCAACATCGCCTCTAGCACTTTGTTGTCATTATACAGCGTCGAATTTGGAAAAACTTCCACGCACATGGTGCCGTTCATCTCATCGTTCACACGCTGTTCCAACAGCGACGCGGCGATCCCTTTAGGGTGCTTGTCAGTATTGGTCACATGGGCGAATTTCACCACAATCTCACCCGCGTCACAGGCGGCAAAGCCTGCGGTTGCGGTCAGGGACAGGGCCATTGCGCTTGCAGCAGCAGCAGTAAGGAATTTCATCGGTTTCTCCTCCCGAGGTTTTCAATGTCGTTGAGGCACACGCCCCGCGCGCCAATCGCAAAAGGGCGATTCGGCGCGTCAATTACAGTCAACCGAATCAGAACACTTGTCTCAACTCTTTGCTAAAGACATGAAGCAAAGGCCATTATATTGTTTGTTTTAAAGGTATTAACTCGCGATCTCAATGTGGGTGATTCTGCCACCTCGAAATCGCGTGCGAAATCCCGCACAGATGATTCGGGCGTTGTGCGGAAATCCGCACAAACAGCGGCCCTCCCGTTGCCCGGCTCTCTTGTCAGGTTATTGCCAAAGCCACGGGTTTTGCCAAGGCTTGGGCACCAACAATACACCGGCAATACACCGGCAACACACCGCCAACACACCGCGATCAGGTCCTCATTGGGAAAAGCCTGGCCACCAAGCCCCATAATTTCGTCGGAACCGTTCGGCAGGTCGGTTTGCAGATCCCTGTGGATGCTCACTCTGTGTCGGTTATCCGCCGGGGTGCGCGGAAATCCTCGGGGCGAATCCCATAGCGCGCCAATTTGTCGTAAAACGTCTTGCGCGGCAGCTTTAGCGCCTCGGCTGCCGCCGCCGCCCGTCCGTTCTGCCGCGCCAATGCGGCCACCAACAATGAACGTTCAACCCGCGCCATTTGCTCGGCCAACCCAAGCCCTGCCTCGGTGACAACCTCCTGAGGCACCCCCAGCACAAACCGCATCGCCGCCGACATCAATGAGCGCGCGTTGCCTGGCCAGTCCTGCGCTATCAAAGCGTTCAGATGGTCGGCGGAAATCTCTGGTACTGTCCCCCCCGCCTGCTCGCTTGCCTGGGCGACATAATGACGAAACAGCACCGGTATATCTTCGGGCCGCTCTGCCAATGACGGGATACGTACGATGCTGGCCTCGATCCGGTAGTACAGCTCGGGGTTGATCCGTGATTTGTCCAGTACTTCGGTACTGCCCAGCATCAGACGCACCTCGCCGGGGTTTTCCAACGCCTCGATCAGCGCAATTTGCATATCCGCCGACAAGCGCCCCACCTCGTCCAGAAACAGCGCCCCCCCCTGCCCGGCAGCAAGCGCACGCGCCAGTCCGCCCCGGTCCAACCCATCGCTTGCGCGTTTCTCGAACGGTCCGCGCGCATGGTCCGAACACAGGTGGATAACCTCGGCCACCTTGGATATTCCACTGCCTGGCGCCCCCGTCACCAACACTTCGCCGCGCGCGCGCGCCACCAGCCGCACCCGCACGCGCAAGTCCGTAGCCAGCTGGCTTTGGCCAACGATCAGTCGCGCCGCCGGATCACCTGATTCTTGGCGGCCGGTCTCGGCGCGGGTGGCCAGGACTGCCTGGCGCGTGGCGATGGCACGGGTCAGAACCGCCACCAAATCACCCGTCGCACAGGGTTTTTCAAGGAAATCAAACGCGCCTTTTTCCATTGCCGCCACGGCCATGGGAATGTCGCCTTCGCCGGTCAACAGGACCACCGGCAGGTCAGTGTCCACCTCTTGCGCATAAGCCAACAGATGAAACCCATCCCGCCCCGGCATTCGGATATCGGACAGGATCACGCCAGAAAACCCTTGGGTAATGTGGTCCTTGGCGGCCACAAACGACGACGCAGGAACCGGCCGCATCCCCGCCAGTTCCAGCGTTTGGGACAATGCGTCCCGCACGGCGGCATCGTCATCGACCAACAGGACGGGCACCCTCATGCCGCCGCCTTATCGCTTGCAGCGCGCCAATATTCCAGCTCGACGGTAAACATCGCCCCGCCGTCGGGTCCATTTTCGCCCCGGATATTGCCGCCAAAACTTTGAACAAGACCATAAGAGATCGAAAGCCCAAGCCCCATGCCCTCTGAGCTGTCAACGGTTTTGGTCGAATAAAACGGCTCAAATATCCGCTCGGGCTCTTTGATGCCAGGTCCTACATCCCGGACCGTCACCGTCAGGTCAGGCTTTGAATTATTGAGAATGATACGGATAAAGCGGTCTTCCTGATCCATCATCGCATCCGCCGCATTGTTGATCAGATTGACAAATACCTGAACCAGACGCACGTCCCCGCCCCAGGCATGGACCGGGTCCGTATCAGGCACCCAATCCAGACTGACCGCATCCGCCCGCAGCCGCGCCTGGGTCAATTCAACCGCGGCATTGATGACCTGCACCAGATCAACCTTGCCCATCGGTTCGGCCTCATTGCGGGCAAATGCGCGCAGGTTTTTGATAATCCGCCCCATACGCCGTGCCAATTCAGAGATCTTGGCAATATTGCCTGCGGCCATATCCCTTTGCCCGCGTTCCAGGAATTTCGCGCCGTTTTCCGCATATGACCGGATCGCCATCAACGGCTGGTTCAACTCGTGGCTGATGCCGGCACTCATCTGCCCCAGCGCACTCAGTTTGCCGGCCTGCACCAGATCGGCCTGCGCCTGTTGCAACGCCGCGTTGGCATCCGACAAATCGCGGGTACGCGCCACCACCCGACTTTCCAGCACTGCATTGGCCTCGGCCAACACCCGGCGCCGTTCGGCCACAAGATTCAGGATCGCCCCAAACGCCAGGCAGATCGCCAGCACAGTCGCCACCTGCAACATCGCCAACCGCCGTGCCGGCGCCACATCAACCAGAACCTCGCCCACCAGGTCGAGAACGGCCAGATCACGGGTCAGATGCAGCGCGCGCCGGGGCAAATAGGGGCCAAGGTCGATATCCAGAACCTGGTGCCGACCAACCTTGCGAGAGGTGATCCTGTCCCAGCCCGGCTGGTTCGGGTACAACAGTTCGGACCGGTTGGAAATGAACACAATCCCATCCTGATCGGTGAACAGAACAACCGGGTTGGACCCGCGCCAATCAGATTCGATATCCTCAATACCCGCCACGACAATCAGCGCACCCTGCACCTTGCCATCAGCTCCGAATGCCGGGGCACCGTAGGTATAGGCCCGCACGCCACCGGGCTGCAAAAACCCATGGTCGCGCCCCAACGCGCCCTGCATTGCCCGACGGAAATAACTGGCATCGCTTAGATTCGGGCCCAACAGCCCGCGTGCCGAGGCCAGAACCCGGCCGGTGCGGTCAACATACATCACATCAAACGCCGCCGTGGTGTCGGCCACCTCTAACAACAGCGCACGCGCCGCACCGAGGGCTTTCGAATCTGCCAGCCCGACCATGACGGGATGGCGCGCCATCAGCACCGCCAACTCTTGGTAAACCTGCAACTGCGTGCTTAACCGGTCGCTGGCCAGCTCCAGATCCGCCTCGCCCCGGCGCGCCAGCTGATCCAACGCCTGACGATAGCCATAGTGCCAGATCGCAGCCGCCAAAGCCGTGACCAATACCAGAAAGACCAGAATAACCGATCCACGATGTCGGGATTTTGTGTTCATGCCTGCCAGCCTAACCCAATTGAAATACCAATACCACGCGCACCAGCACTCAGGCCCTTGCTCTGTCTAAACTAAATGATCAAAGTCGCCCCATGAAGCAATTGCATCAATCCCCCAACGACCCGGGTTTTGTCCAAAACCCCTATCCATTTTACGCAGCCGCCCGTGCCATTGCCCCGCTGCATTTCTGGGCCGAGTACAATATGATGGCCGCCTTCAGCTTTGACGCCGTCCATACCGTCCTGCGCGACCGCCGCTTTGGCCGTGAAATCCCGCCCGAACTGGCCCGCCCTGGCCCCGCCCACCTCGCGCCGTTCCTGGCGCTTGAAGCCCATTCATTGCTTGACGCCGAACCCCCGCGCCACACCCGCCTGCGCAAACTGATCCTGCGTGCCTTCACCTCGCGCCAGATCGCCGGGCTGGCGCCGCAGATAACCGCGCTCACCCATCAGATGATCGACGCCTTCCCAACCGGACCGTTTGATTTGTTACAGGCATTCTGCACCCAGATCCCGGTCATCACCATTGCCCGCCTATTGGGCGTGCCGGTAAGCACCGCACCACAATTGCTGAACTGGTCGCACGCCATTGTGGCAATGTACCAGGCCAGCCGCACCCGCCAGACCGAAGATGACGCCGCCCGCGCCTCGCAGGAATTCATTGCGTTTCTAACGCGTTACATCGACACCCGCCGCACAAGCCCGGGTGACGACCTGATCACAGCACTGATCACGGCCGAAGAACAAGGCGATAAACTAACCACAGACGAACTTATCGGCACCTGCGTGCTTTTGCTGAACGCAGGCCATGAGGCCACGGTGCACGGGCTTGGCAACGGCGTGAAAACCCTGCTGCAAACCGGGGCGGACCATCGTTGCCTGACCCCCGATCAAATCGACGCCACTTGCGAAGAATTGCTGCGTTATGACCCGCCGTTGCATATGTTCACCCGCTACGCCTATCAGGACACCACCCTGTTCGGCCACAATTTCAGGCGTGGTGACCAAATCGCCCTAATTCTGGGGGCCGCCAACCGCGATCCCGACCATTGGCCCAACCCGGACCAATTCAACCCAACCCGCCCCTTGCAAACCAACACCAGTTTCGGCGGCGGCTTGCATTTCTGTGTCGGAGCACCCCTGGCCAGGCTGGAAATGCAAATCGCCCTGCCAATTCTGTTTGACCGCTGCCCCGATCTGCACCTGACAAGCCCGCCCGAATACTCAAATACCTATCATTTCCACGGGCTGACCCGCCTTATGGTCAACACATAAACCTCCAAAATTTCACGTCGCCTGTCGCCCATCAAAATCGGCGCGCGGAAGCGCTCCTCCGGATCACCCCTCCAACGGAAGATGGGTGGTCGACTTGATCTCTTCCATCGACAGTAATGCCGTCACATTAAAAACACTCACCTGAGCAATCAGCGCTTGATAAAAAGTATCGTATGCCCGGGCATTTTTGACCCGAACCTTGAGAATATAGTCAATGTCGCCCGCCAGGCGATGCGCCTCTTGTACCTCGGGACGATCCATCAATGCCTGAAGAAACCGCGCCTGCCAGTCGGCTTCATGCTCAGAGGTTCGGATCAGTACAAAGAAACACGCCTCAAATCCCAACATCTCAGCGTCCAGAACCACAGTCTGCGCCCCCATCACACCCGCCTCGCGCAACTTGCGGATGCGATTCCATACCGGCGTGCGCGAACTGCCCACTTTGTCGGCAATCTGGTCCAGCGACTGGCCCGCATCACGTTGCAGCTCTGACAGGATTTTCCGATCCAGATCGTCAATCCGTACAGCCATCACAAAGCCCCTCTGGTTTAATGAGTATTATCCATTTCACTGGCAAAAGGCAGAATAACTTTCTTATCTACCTGCCCATCTGGATAGTTACCGGGATTTATTCCTATATTCAAGGTACCTCATGCAAGGACACAGACCATGCCCGCCTCCCCACTCTCTCAAGTTGTCACCGGCTCGGATCTGTTGCTCGGCGATGTCGTTTACCTTACCGAAAACGGCGAATGGACCCGCCACCTGGTCCACGGCGAACGCATCACCGACAAGGCCCGCGCCCAAGTGCGCCTGTTGTTCGCAGTCTGCCTGAAAAACAGCGTGGTTGGCGCCTATCTGACGGATGTTCCCCCGGAACCAACGCCATTGCATTTCCGCGAAGCATTCCGCGCCACCGGCCCGTCCAATTATCCGCATGGCAAACAACAGGATGTCCAAAATGTATAATCACACGGATTTCGACACTGCATTCATCACCGCCCGCAACACACAATTCCGCGCCCAGGTCGAACGGCGCATTACCGGCGCGCTGACCGAAGATGAATTCAAACCGCTGCGCCTGATGAACGGCCTTTATCTGCAACTGCACGCCTATATGCTGCGGGTGGCGATCCCTTATGGCACCCTGAATGGCGCGCAAATGCACGCTCTGGCGGATATTTCCGAACGCTGGGACAAAGGCTATGGCCATTTCACCACCCGGCAGAATATCCAGTTCAACTGGCCAAAACTGCGCGATGTGCCCGATATTCTGGACGCGCTGGCCCGCGTTGGCCTGCACGCGGTCCAAACCAGTGGCAACACCATCCGCAACGTCACCGCCGACCATTTCGCCGGGGCTGCGACGGACGAAGTCGCCGACCCCCGTCCGGTGGCCGAACTGATCCGCCAATGGTCGACGGATCACCCGGAATTTCAGTTCCTGGGCCGCAAATTCAAGATTGCCGTCACCGGCAGTGTCAATGACCGCGCCGTCATCCGTGCCCATGATATCGGCCTGCGGATTGTCGAACGCATCGACCAAGAAGGCTATAAAGAACAAGGCTTTGAGGTGATCATCGGTGGTGGCCTTGGCCGCACGCCGATCTTGGGGAAAGTGATCAATGACTTCCTGCCGCGCGCACATCTCTTGCCCTACCTTGAGGCAACTTTAAGCGTTTTCAACCTGCTGGGACGGCGTGACAACAAATATAAGGCACGCATCAAAATCACTGTGATGGAACATGGGCTGGAATACATCCGCAGCCAGATCAACCAGCAATTTGACCACATCCGCCCCGGTTTCAGCGGTATTGATCAGGCGCTTCTGACCGAGATCGCCCAGGACTTTGCCCTGCCACCCCTGCGACAAGCCACGCAGCAGCCTTACCACACCGCCTATGACGCCGACCCGCTGTTTCGCAGCTGGGCCGACACCAATCTTACCCCGCACCGCCACAACGACCACGCCATCGTCACCATCTCGCTCAAGGCGCACGGTGCCACACCCGGCGACGCCACGGCGGCGCAAATGCGCAGGATGGGTGATCTGGCGCAACGCTATGGCCACAACGAACTGCGCATTTCGCACGAGCAGAATGTGATCCTGCCCCATGTCCATAAATCCGATCTGCCGGCCTTGCATGCAGCCTTGCAAAAGGCCGATCTGGCCACCGCCAACATCGGGTTGATCAGCGATATCATCGCCTGCCCCGGTATGGATTACTGTGCGCTGGCCACCGCCCGGTCAATCCCGGTGGCCCAGGCAATTGCCATCCGCTTTGACGAATTGAAGCTCGAACATGACATCGGCCCGCTCAAGGTCAAGATATCCGGCTGTATCAATGCCTGTGGCCACCACCATCTGGCGCATATCGGCATTCTTGGGCTGGAACGGGCCGGGCGCGAAACCTATCAGATCACCCTTGGCGGTGATGCAGGCGCCAACACGGCCATCGGCGCGCGCACCGGGCCGGGGTTTGGCGCCGATGACATTCTGCCCGCAATTGAACGGTTGATCACCGGCTATCTGGCGTTGCGCCAAAGCCCGCAAGAGACGTTCCTGCAAACCTGCAACCGCCTTGGCATGGCCCCGTTCAAAACCATGCTTTATGGCGCACCAAATCAGGAAAAGGCCGCGTGACATAAAATGTTTGATCTTGCCAAGGCGCTGCCTGATCCGGTCCCGGAACAGTCGGGTGATACCCTCAACATCCGCGTCGCCACCCTTAATGCCCGGTATCGCCATCATAGTGCCACCGACGTCCTGAACGGGGCGTTGAGAGACGCGGGCACTATTGCTTTGGTATCGGCCTTTGGCGCGGAATCGGTGGTGTTGTTGCATATGACGGCGTTGATCGCCCCCGCAACGCCGGTTCTGTTCATCGACACGCAAATGCTGTTCCCCGAAACGCTGGCCTATCAGCAAAAGCTCTGTGCGTGGCTGGGTCTGGGCAACCTGACAACCGTTCGCGCCGGTAATATTGCCCAGATTGACCCGGATGGTTTGTTGCCCAAGCATGACCCCGATGCCTGTTGTCATCTGCGCAAGTTCGCGCCGTTGCAATTGGCGCTGGCACCCTTTGACGGCTGGATTACCGGGCGCAAGCGGTTTCAGTCCGGCACCAGGGCGCAATTGGATTTCTTTGAGGCCGAGCCGGGCGCGGGTCGTATCAAGGTCAACCCGCTGGCGCATTGGGCACCGATCGACGTCCAGACCTACATGCAGGAAAACGCCCTGCCCCGGCATCCGCTGGTGGCGCATGGTTTTGCCTCGATCGGCTGTGCGCCCTGCACCACGCCGGTGAAACCGGGCGAAGACCCCCGCGCCGGACGGTGGCGCAAAAGCAATAAGGACGAATGTGGTCTCCATTTTGTCAATGGCGCGGCGGTGCGCGGAAAGGTGGAAAGATGAATGTGATTGTAACAGACACGGGTTTTGGGGATGATCCATTCGCGGGCAAAGCCCCGGATCTTGATATAATGTCGGACATTGATCCGGGCACCCTGGCGGGCCAATTGGCGGGCCTTGCGATGATCCGCCTTACCTTTACCGGTTTTGCTGACGGGCGCGGCTTTTCCATCGCCCGCCGCCTGCGCCAATTGGGCTTTACCGGGCAGTTGCGCGCAAAGGGCATTTTGGCCGATCAATATACCATGGCCCGCCGCGCAGGTTTTGACGAGGTTGAGATTGATGAAGCCATGGCAATGCGCCAACCCCAGGATCAATGGCTGGCCCGTGCCGATTGGCAAGCGCATGACTATCAGAACCGGCTGAAAGGAACCCTGGACCATGCCGCGTGACAATATTGTTCGTACACTAACAAACTTACAACCCCCCCTTCCCTTGACCTCGATCAAGGCGTATTCAGGCAGGCATCACTAGTAAGCCCGATAATCGAAACCAGAATAAAGATGATGCTCCTGTGAATGATGCCTCCTCCGACCAGACCGCCGCAAAGAAACCCGTCCTGCCTGACGCCCAGACCGTCACCTCGGTAAAACACTGGACTGACCAGTTGTTTTCCTTCCGGGTCACCCGGCCAAAATCCTTGCGGTTTCGTTCGGGTGAATTTGTGATGATCGGCCTGATGGGCGACAATGGCAAACCTTTGTTGCGCGCCTATTCCATCGCCAGCCCGTCCTGGGATGACGAATTGGAATTCTATTCGATCAAGGTGCCGGACGGCCCGCTGACCAGCAAGCTGCAACATATCGAACCCGGCGATCAGATCATCCTGCGCCCCAAACCGGTCGGCACCTTGGTGCATGACGCCCTGTTGCCCGGCAAACGGCTTTGGTTTTTTGCCACCGGCACCGGGTTTGCACCGTTTGCGTCGTTGCTGCGCGACCCCGATACCTATGAGAAATATGACGAAATCATCATGACCCACACCTGCCGCAATGTGGCCGAACTGGCCTATGGGCAGGAATTGATCGACGGGTTGCACGACGACCCGCTGATCGGCGAAATGGTTGCCGGAAAGCTGCGTTATTATCCGACCACTACGCGGGAACAAAGTGCCAAAATGGGGCGGATCACCACTTTGCTGAACGATGGCACGGTGTTTGACGACCTTGGCATCGACCCGATAGCCCCAGAGACAGACCGCGCCATGGTCTGCGGATCATTGGGGTTCAACAAAGACCTCAAGGATATCCTGGAAGGGTTTGGCCTGACCGAAGGCTCCAATTCCGAGCCTGGTCAATTTGTGGTTGAAAAGGCATTTGTCGGGTAACACAACAAACGCCTTTTCTTTTATTCTCAACGACTTACCTTGCGCTTACAGCCCCAGAGCCTGCTTGATTTGACCCAAAGCAGCCTTAAGCAATTCCGGGTTGTCACCGGCCTCTTGCAAAGCCGCCTTAAGAGCGGTTTTCTTGACCAGGCCCAGTTCAGAACCATCCACAGCCTCCACGACCTTGCCCATATCAAAGCCATCCAGAGTCAGCAGGCTGGCAAGCACTTCTTTTCCTGAATCAGCCTGCTCTGCTGCCTCGGTGGCGGTTTCGGTGGCAGTTTCGGTGGCTTCACTTGCCGCCTCGGTTGCCGTTTCAGTTGCCTCAGTCGCCGCCTCAGTCGCCGCCTCAGTCGCCGTGTCGCTCACAGCGTCAGTGGTTTCGCCCAAAGCTTCGTTGACAATGCCAGCTACACCTTCGGTCGCGTTCTCCACAGCTTCGGTCGCGGCGTCATTCACCGATGTCACCGCATCGTCCACAGCCTCAGTTACAGCCTCAGTTACAGCCTCTGCCGCACCTTCAACCGCACCTTCAACCGCATCGCCGACGGCTTCAGCCGCCTCATCAACATTTTCCTGAATCTCTTGCGTCAATTCTTCCGCATTTTCCTCTGCCGCAGGTTCACTTTCAGACGTTGCCGGCTGCACCGTTTCCGGCGCCTTCTGGCTGCTGTAAAAATAATACCCACCACCAATTGCCACAACCGCGATTGCAGCCCAGATTGTTTTTGTCATCGTTACATTCCTCTCACTCGAATCAATGGCCCATTTGGGGGCATTTGCGCCTAAGTGATCCGGTGCAACAGCTACTTCAAGGGGGAAACTTGCCAACAGCGCTAACAGGCGGGGTTTTGCGCCTTGTAAGATGTTGATCCGGGGGCTAACTTGCAATTTCATATTTCGCCAACTGATCAAGGACAGAACCAATAGCCCGCAGACCCCACAATGCGCCGCCGCAACGCGACACCGGCCCGCGCGTCAATGAGAAAATCCATGCCACCGAAATCCGCCTGATTGGCGCCGAGGGCGAAAACGCAGGTGTGGTTTCCCCCGCAAGGGCCATGCAGATGGCCGATGAGGTGGGTTTGGACCTTGTCGAAATATCGCCCAATGCCAATCCACCGGTCTGTAAGATCATGGATTTCGGCAAATACAAATATGAAACGCAGAAACGCGAAAGCGAAGCGCGCAAGAAACAGAAGATCATCGAAGTCAAAGAGGTCAAGTTTCGCCCCAATACGGACGTGCATGACTATGACGTCAAAATGCGCAACGTCTTCAAATTTCTCGAAAACGGCGACAAGGTCAAGGTGACATTGCGCTTTCGGGGCCGCGAGATGGCACACCAGAACCTGGGCCGTGAACTGTTGGAGCGGGTGGCGAATGACACCACCGAGGTGGGCAAAATCGAAAGTATGCCCAAGATGGAAGGCCGCCAGATGATCATGATGATCGGACCATTGCCGAATAAATAACCGGCGCTTTCGCTAAGCAGAAATGATTTCGGCCCCGGACAATCGTCCGGGGCCTTTTTTCGTTTCCCGGCATTTTCCGCCATACCCGGGATGGGTTTGGCCAAATCAAATACCGCCTTTTTGCTGGTTCCAAAAAAAATCCTTGACCGAACCAACCAATACCCCGAGCATCAAGCCAACCGGCCGCACCATAGGGCCGGAATAAAGCTACTTCAAAATATGAAATTCCAAATCACTTTCCTTGGGAGGAACCATTATGAACTTGCGACCCGATCCCACCTTTCACCCTTCGCCCCGCCTGGCGATGGAGGCACCGGTAGAAACGCTGGCCTATACATTGATGCTCAGCCCCGATGGCTCGCAACCCGACGGTCTGGCGGTGGTCAACGTCGACCCGGATTCAGCCGATTTCGGCAAGATCGTCCATCAAGTGATCATGCCCAACAAAGGCGACGAATTTCATCATTTCGGCTGGAATGCCTGTTCCTCGGCCTTGTCGCCCCTGTCGGGCCATGCGTTTCTTGAACGGCGTTACCTGATCATCCCCGGCATCCGGTCCTCGCGCATTTACATCATCGATATCAAAGGCGGACCGACAGCGGCAAAAATCCACAAGATCATCGAACCCGAAGAAGTATTTGCCAAAACCGGCTATTCCCGCCCCCACACCATCCATTGCGGCCCCGAAGGCATCTATGTGTCGACCCTTGGCGGCGGTGGACCGGATGGCACTGACGGGCCTCCGGGTATTTTCATCATGGATTGCGAAACCTTTGACATCATTGGCAAATGGGAGATTGATCGCGGCGTTCAGGACAAACATTATGATTTCTGGTGGAACCTGCCACGCGACTATATGGTGTCCAGCGAATGGGGCCTGCCACCGCAGTTCGAAAACGGCATTGTCGCCGAAGATCTGATGGCCGGCAAATACGGTCATTCGATCCATTTCTGGGACCTGAGCGGGCGCAAGAATATTCAGACCATTGATCTGGGTGAAAACCACCAAATGGCGTTGGAAATCCGCCCGGCTCATGATCCGGTGAAAGAATACGGCTTTTGCGGTGTGGTGATCGACAACACCAACCTGGAAGGTGCGATATTCACCTGGTGGCGTGACAAGGACGGGGTGTTTCAGGCCAAAAAGACCATCACCATCCCGCCCGAAGCGGCCGATCCCGACGATCTGCCAGAGCTGCTCAAAGGGTTTTCGGCGGTGCCGCCTTTGGTCACCGATATCGACCTCAGCCTGGACGACAAATACCTTTATGTCGCCTGCTGGGGCACCGGCGAGATGCGCCAATACGATGTGTCTGACCCGATGAACCCGGTTTTCGCCGGCTCGGTGCATTGCGGCGGCATCACCCGCAAAACCGCGCATCCGTCGGGGGCCGACTATAAGGGCGGGCCGCAGATGGTCGAGATCAGCCGCGATGGCAAACGGGTCTATTGGACCAATTCGCTGTATTCCACCTGGGACGATCAGTTTTACCCCGATGGCGTACCGGCGGCGATGGTCAAGGCGGATGTGGGCGAAGGCACATTTGCGCTTGATCCCAAGTTCTTTGTCGAATTCCCCGACGGCTATCGCAGCCATCAGATCCGCCTTGAAGGTGGCGATTGTTCGACCGACAGCTTTTGTTACCCGTCCGCCTGATCCATGGGTGACCTAATGACCACCACCGCCGGCCTGTGGCTGGCGGTGGTTTTTAGTGGCCTGTATCATGGGCTTAACCCCGGTATGGGCTGGCCTCTGGCGGTATCTTCGGCGCTGATGCAGCGCAACCCCCGCGCGCTTTACAGTGCGCTATTGGCGCTGGCGACAGGGCATTTCCTGGCCATGCTGGTGATATTGCTGCCATTTTCGCTGATGAACGCCTTGCTGGCGTATGAACGCCCGTTGCGGATAGGTGCCGGCATTGTGGTCATCGCCCTTGGCCTTTGGCTGTTGATTACCCGCAGGCATCCGCGCTTTCTGGCCCGCATCCCGCCGTCGCGGCTGGTGTTATGGTCGTTTGTGGTGGCCATCGTCCACGGGGCTGCCCTGATGCTGGTGCCGATCTACCTTGGCCTGTGCCAGGTGGATGATCTTGAGGGCGGACACCAGGCCGCCTCCACCTTGATGGGCCGCAACCTGATGTTTACCCTGGGTGTGGCGGTGCTGCATACAGGCGCGATGCTGGTCGCCGGGGGGGCGGTGGCAATTGCGGTGCATCGCTGGCTGGGGCTGAAATTTCTTACCAAAAGCTGGTTCGATCTTGAGCTGCTCTGGGCGCTCAGCCTGGTTCTGGTTGGTGCGATTGGCGTCTATGCCGCCTGGTAACTCAGGCGACGTCCCGGTCGCCCCGATTCCCCCGGTGCCATTTCAACGCATCAGGAATGTCGAACCAAGGGAAATCACATCAACTGCCGGCAGGATCGCCAGCATCAGGCGATATGACGGGTCCAGCCCGTCGGCATTTGCCAATACCCACCGGCACCAATATCAGCACCACCCGGACCTGAACCCACAAAGGCAGGCGCCGGAAACTGTGCCAAATATCCACAATCAACGGCTTTACCTCATGCAAAATCCCTGCCCGGCACAATGACCGGACAGGGCTGTGACAATATCAAACAGCCTTAGCCTGCCGCCATCACCGCCCGTTTGGTCAGGACCGCCACCAGATGCGCGCGGTATGCGCCCGACCCGTGCAAATCACTGATCATACCGTCCGCGTCAACCGCCAGCCCCTCTAGCGCGCTGGCCGAGAAGTTGGCCGAAAGGGCGGCTTCCGCTTCGCTCCAGCGATGAACGCCAGTCTCCGAGGCACCGGTCACAGCCACCCGAACGCCATCCGATGTCCTGGCTACAAACACGCCAACTAGCGCAAACCGCGACGCCGGTTGCAGGAACTTCTGATAGTTCGCCGCCTCGGGCACCGGGAAATTCACCCGGGTGATGATCTCACCCTCGTTCAACGCGGTGCCAAACATGCCGTCAAAGAAATCATCCGCTGCAATTTCTCGGGCATTGGTGACAATTGTCGCACCACTGGCCAACGCCGCTGCCGGATAATCCGCCGATGGATCATTATTGGCCAATGACCCGCCAATCGTCCCCCGGTTCCGCACCGCCGGATCACCGATATGACCCGCCAGATCAGCCAAAGCCGGATAAGCGCCCGCCCCTGCTGCCACCGCACCGTGGGTCGTCGCCCCGCCGATGGAAACCGTGCCAGCGTCGGCACTCACACCGCTCATCTCGGCAATCCCGCTTAACGACACCAACCGCGATGGCGACGCCAACCGCTGCTTCATGGTCGGCAACAACGTCTGCCCCCCACCCAACGCCTGCGCCTCGTCCCCTTGCAACGCCGCCACGGCATCGGCAACGGTTGCAGGCGTTTCAAACTCAAATTCATACATCTCGTTTTCCCTTTCCAAAGAAGCACATATCTTCCTGCTCCTCTTCATCTTGCAAGTTAAACTCCGGGGGTCCGGGGGCTGGCCCCCGGTCCCGTATTATCAGCTCTGCATCGCCTCCCAGACACGCGACGGACTAAGCGGCATATCAACATGCGTCACATCTGCCCCCCCAGACCGCAGCGCATTGACCACCGCATTGACCACCGAAGGCGGCGACCCGATCGCCCCCGCCTCGCCGCAACCTTTCACGCCCAACGGGTTGTGCGTACACGGCGTCTGACAGGAATGATCAACCTCAAAATTCGGCAGATCATCCGCCCGCGGCATGGCATAATCCATAAACGACGCACTCAGCAATTGCCCGTCATCGTCATAAATACACCCCTCAAGCAACGCCTGGCCAATACCTTGCGCCAGCCCACCATGCACCTGACCATCAACAATCATCGGGTTGACGATATTGCCGAAATCATCCGCCGCCATCATCCGCTCGATGGTGACCTGACCGGTCTCCTTGTCCACCTCAACCTCGCAGGCATAGGCCCCCGCAGGATAGGTAAAGTTGGCCGGATCATAAAACGCGGTCTCTTCCAACCCCGGTTCAATATCTTCCAAAGGATAGTTATGCGGCACATAAGCCGCCAACGTCACATCGCCCCAGGCCACGGATTTATCCGTGCCGGCCACGCTGAACGTGCCATCCTTCAACTCAATGTCGGCATCAGACGCTTCCATCAGATGTGCGGCGATCTTCTTGGCCTTGTTGATGATCTTTTCGGTGGCCCGCACCATCGCAGACCCACCCACAGCCAACGACCGCGACCCATACGTGCCCATGCCCATCGGCACTTTCGCGGTGTCGCCATGCACGATCTCGATCATGCTTTCGTCAATGCCGATCATCTCGGCAATCACCTGAGGAAAGGACGTTTCATGCCCTTGCCCATGGCTGTGCGACCCGGTCATCACCACCAAACCGCCAGTGGCATTGACCCGCACCGTCGCACTTTCATACAAACCGGCCCGCGCGCCCAACTGACCCACAAGGTTACTCGGGGCAATGCCGCACGCCTCGATATAGGTGTTCACACCCAAACCCCGCAGCTTGCCATTCTTCTCGCTCTCGGCGCGCCGCGCCTCAAACCCGGCAAAATCCGCCATCTGTTCCAGCTTGTCCATGGTGGCGTTGTAGTCGCCGGTGTCATATTCCACGGCCACCGGCGTGGCATACGGAAACTCGGTGACAAAGTTCTGACGGCGCAGGGCAATCGGATCAACCCCCAGCTCAATCGCCGCCTTGTCGATCACCCGCTCCAGCTGAAACGTCGCCTCGGGGCGACCGGCACCGCGATAGGCGTCGACCGGCACGGTGTTGGTGAACACCGCCTTGACGTTCACATAAATCAGCGGGGTCTTATAGTTCCCGGCCATCAATGTGCCATGCAGCCAGGTCGGAACCGCCGGCGCAAAGGTGGACAGATAGGCACCCATATTGGCATGCGTGTCGGTCCGAACGGCCACAAAGTTGTTGTCGCCGTCCAGTGCCAGTTCAATCTTGGTCACATGGTCACGCCCATGCGCATCCGACATGAACGCCTCAGAACGCGACGAAGTCCACTTGACGGCCCGGTTGCAGACCTTGGCGGCAAAGGTGCTAAACGCCTCTTCCGCATAGTGGAATATCTTGGTGCCAAAACCGCCGCCTACATCCGGCGATACCACCCGCAGCTTGTGCTCGGGAATGCCCAGGACAAATGCCCCCATCAACAGGCGCACCACATGCGGGTTCTGCGAGGTGGTAAAAAGCGTCGAATCCCCGGACGAACGGTCATAGTCGCCAATGCAAACCCGCGGCTCCATCGGATTGGCGATCAGGCGGTTGTTGACCAACTCAAGAGTGGTGACATGCGCCGCCCCCTTGATGGCGGCATCAACCGCATCGCGGTTTTCCTCGACAAAGCCCCAGTCGTAACACAGGTTCGAGGTCAGATCGTCATGCACCTTTGGCGATCCGTCAACCAGTGCGGCCCTCATGTTCACCACGGCCGGCAGATCGGTGATATCCAGATCTATCGCCTCGGCGGCATCGCGCGCGAGGTCAGCGGTCTCGGCAATCACGGCGGCAATCATCTCGCCGACATAGCGCACCTTGCCTTCGGCAAGAATGGGGTGCTTTGGCTCTTGCATGGCGTTGCCTTGCCGGTCGGTAATCTCCCAACCGCAGGGCACACCGCCGACGCCTTCGAAATCAACCGAGGTGAAAATTTTCACCACCCCGGGCATCGCTGCCGCCGCGGCAGTATCAATACCGTTGATGGTGCCATGCGCCACATCCGAGCGCAGGAAATGGATATAGGCCTGCCCGGCTATATTCATATCATCCGTGTAATTGCCGTTTCCTGTCAGAAACCGTATGTCTTCGCGCCGCTTTGGGCTGGCGCCGATGCCATGATCTTTGGGCATGTTATTTCTCCCTTAAGGTGTGGCGGGGTGAACCCCGCCCTACGGACAATCGGTAGGGCGGGGTTCACCCCGCCGCCCGCCATCCAACTACTCAGCCGCGATTGCCACATCCTGACCGGATGCCGCCATGATCGCCCGCACAATGTTGTGATAGCCGGTGCAGCGACAGATATTGCCCTCAAGATACTTGCGCACCTCGGCCTCGCTCGGCTTGGGGTTATCTTTCAGCAGGGCCAGCGTACTCATCACCATACCCGGCGTGCAGAACCCGCATTGCAGCCCGTGATGATCCTGAAACGCCTGTTGCACCACACTAAGTGTGCCGTCCTCAGCCGCCTGACCCTCAATCGTCGCGACCTCAGCACCATTCGCCTCAACCGCCAGAATGGTACAGGATTTCACCGCATCGCCGTTCACATGCACCACGCAGGCGCCACATTGGCTGGTGTCACAGCCCACATGCGTGCCAGTCAGCCCAAGCTGTTCGCGCAAGAACGACGACAACAATGTTCGCCCCTCTACGCTGCCGCCAACGGAAACACCGTTCACGGTCATTGAGACCTCTGTCATGATATCCTCCCTATTTTTGCTTTTCGCTAAACAAGAGTTAACCATGGCTTTGATCAGTTGAGAACCAAAAACTTCCAAAAATCAGAATGTCAGATCGCTGCTACCCATATCCAGAGGCCTTGCCAGCCCCTTTCAAGTCGCAGCACGAGGGAGGGCGTATCAGGTCAGCTGTTCCAATTTCTTGCCTGCCTTGGAATAATCAACTTCCAGTTCACTCAGTGATTCCTCGACGCTTTGGCTGTCAATGAGCCCGAAAATCCCTTTGGATGTCATCCCAAGAATCTTCAGCGTACCCTGCGCGGCCTTGATCCCGATCCCAGGATCATTCAGCTTTTTCACCCCGCTTTCCAGTTGGGCAACCTTGTCGCCAACCTCGTTCACGCGCCGCACAAGATCATGGGTGCAGTCCAGTATCTTGTTCAATGTCGTTTCCGATTTCACAATATCTTTAAAGGCTTTCTTTACCTGCTTCTTGCCCACTGCGTTTTCCAACATGCCAATCAGCTTGGTATTCTCGTCAAGGATTTTCTGGACTTCTTTTTGCAGATCCTGGGATTTCACCACCATCGTCGCAACATGGCCTTTGATAGGTTTCAAATCCGTTTTGGCCTTTTTGACCGTCGGCAACACCTTGATGCCCAGTACCGCGTTCATCGTGGCCAGAGTCAGTTCGGCTGCCTTTTGCTTCTTGTTCATCTTTTTGGCTTTGCCAGACGCATCCGTAAACATCTTGTCCAGTACAGCAAGGTAACCCTCTAATACCTTGACCTTTTTCTCTACCGATACGAACAAACCGCCAATATCCTTGGCCAGCATGGCGCCAGAACGCACAATTCTGATGATCGAATAGGCCTGCGCCCCTGGCGCCGCGAGGCTGGCCACCGCCGCTCCCGTACTTGCCACACCCAGGAAAACTGATACCGCCTGTTTGATTTTATAAATTCTCGACACCTTCTTGTTCAGCGCAATGTTCAGTATCGATTCAGCGTTCTTGGCCCGCAATTCATCCACCAGACCCGCCATCAGCTTCAGCTTCAGCTCGATATCAATGCGGTCACCCTTGGCAAGTGCGCCAGCATCCTTTGCCTTGTCTCTCAGATGAATGCCAAACGGCTTTTTGAAGACCGTTCCCGGTGTCGTATTGGGTTTGATCGACTTCAACCGGCTTTCGACCAGCTTTTCAAGATCCGCCAGGTTGGAAAGGGCCGTGTGCTTATGCACAAGGTTCACTTTGAATTGTTTTTTGCTGCTTTTTGAAAATCGGGGATACGCACCCGCACGTCAATCAATGCGTCTTGGTAATCGTCCCCGAAAGGCCGCCTCTGGCCTCTCTTGCGTCTTGGATGAAGCAGGACATGGTTTCCCAATGGGGGGGGCGTTTCCTTGAGGGCCAGGCGGGCTTCCACCATTGTTCCGTCATCTGTGCAGCCATAGTCGCAACTCCTTAAATCAACAAATTTTTAAATACGCCCAAAAAACGACTGCCAGAACATAGTCAGTCAACAGTAGAGTCAATTCAGGTACGTGCCCCGGCCCGCGGCTGAGGCCGTGTGGGGATTTCCTTGAGCAGGCCACCAACCCCCATCCCGGCAATGTCATCCCCCGTCACCGTGATCCCACAGGCCACACGGGCAAGCACCCAATCGGCCCCGTTCAGGGCAGGCGATCGCGCACAGCCCGGCAGACCGATCACCGGGCGTTCGTGCAGATGACCCAGAAACAACAGGTTGCCCGGATCAACCGGCATGCCAAACCGTTCCACCTGCCCGCCTGCCCGGCGCAACGCCGACGGGGCCACATCGTTTGGGTCCGAGGTGGCCGAACCGGTCAGGATCAGCACCATATCCCCTTTGATCTGTTGAATGGCCTCACTCAGCGCGCCCGCGTCATGGGCCACTTCGCGGGTCTCGGCCAATTCCATGCCCAGTGCGCGCACCCGGTTCGAAATGGCGGATATACCTTTGTCGTTGGCTGGCCCGCCGGCAATGTTGCTTACCACCAGCCCGACAGTGTCAAACACCACCCCCGCCTGCCGTACCGAAGATCGCGCGGCCTCTGCGGCCTGTGCCACGTCCTGCCCCGGCACCCCATAGGCGATGATCTTGATCGTCGCCACCATACCCCCCGCTGCCATCTGTTGAAACGGCGGCACGGTGGCGATGGTGATCATCGGATGAATGCCATTGAACCGCTCCAATGCCGCCACATCCAGTACCGCCACCCCCGGACCTGTGGCCAGAATATTGACCCGCCCGGTAAAGGCCGTACTCAGCCTCAGCCCTGCGCCCTTCGGGTCCGGCACCAACGCCTGTGCCAACCTGACAGCTGCGTCGTTCTCATGAATATCGTCAGGGTCCAGCCGGGCCACCGTGACCTGCCCGATCCCGGCCTGGCGAATATGCTCCAGATGATCCTTGGTAAGGATCACCCCTTTGCGCAACCGCCCGCTGTCCAGTTTCAGTGAATGCGCCAGAATTGCGCCCAGTGCTGCATCCGGTGCTGCATCCACATCAACGGGGCCGAACTTCAAGGGGCTTTCCCGCGCAACACCGCCGTCATTTCAGCCAGTATCGACAAGGCAATCTCGGCCGGGCCGGCCGCACCGATATCAAGACCAACCGGCCCATGAATGCGCGCAATCTGGGCCGCGTCAAACCCGGCACCCAACATCCGATCGACACGTTGGCCATGGGTGCGCTTAGACCCCAGCGCGCCAATATAGAAACAATCGGCGTTAAGGGCCGCCATCAAGGCCGGATCATCCAGCTTGGGGTCATGGGTCAGCAATACCATTGCCGTTCGCGCATCCAGACCCAGTTCAAACACCGCCTCATCCGGCCAACCGTCAAGAATAACCTCGCCCGGAAACCGCGCCTTTGATCCAAACGCCCCGCGCGGGTCAATCAGCACAGGGTCATAGCCGGCAATCCGAGCCATCACCACCAACCCCTGGGCGATATGCACCGCCCCGACGATGATCAATCGCAAAGGCGGGTTATAGACGGCCACAAAGGTCTGCTCATCCGCCTCGAACCCTGAACGGTCCAAACGCATACGGTCCTTATAGGCATCGTGGTGCAACCGCCGCACGCCCTCTTCCAGATTGACCTCATAGGTCAGCGCCACCCGGTCCGCCCGGGCCGCCACCAGTTGCACCAGCAAATCCTCGGGCATCACTTCGCCCACCGGTTCTACCAGCACCCGAATGGTGCCACCACAGGCCAGACCCGACGCAAAGGCATCGTCATCGGACACGCCAAATTCCAACACCCGGTGTTCGCCGGTCTGCAACGCCTCCAGTGCTTCGGTGACCACAGCACCTTCGACACAGCCGCCCGACACTGACCCTTCCATGCGCCCGTCACCGCCAACCACCAACTGCGCCCCCACCCGGCGCGGGGCGCTGCCCCAGGTTTCGACCACGGTGGCCAATGCGGCACCTGTGCCCTCGCGATACCAGCGCAGGGCGGTTTCGGGGATGGCGTCAAATCTATCTGATTGCGTGTTCATGCGCGCAGTATGAGCCAGCAGGCCGCCGCTGTCTTGCACAAAATGCCGCCAAAATGAAGCGGCCCGACCGGCCCCAACCTGCAAGGAAGGTTGCCGACGGGCCGCTTTCGTACGATCCGGGGGGGGGGTGGACCGTACTATGGCTGGACTGGGCTGGGCTTGCCTTACTCGGCAGGCAGCATTCCGGGTGCCTTGGGCGACATCCGTGTCGGCAGGGCAAAGGCCAGCGCAATCAGCGCCAATCCCAACGCAATGCCCAGCACGTCACCCGGCAGCGCCGTCAGACCGTCGTATTTGGCCCCCGGCACCGTGCCCAATGTCACCTTGCCACCCGCAACCGCGTCCAGCAGGCCCCAGGCCTTCCAGCTTGGATAGGTGACCATATAGGCCGCCGCCCCCAGCAGACCACCGGCGATAAAGAACCACGCGTCCTTGCGCCCGGTCCCGGCCGCAACCACGCCGGTGCCCGGGCAATAGCCGGCAACAGCCCAGCCGGTGCCCAGCATCAAACCACCGATAAAGACGCCGATATAGGCGGATTTGACCGACATATGGCCCACATCCACCAGCCCCAGCATCTGACCGCCGAACATCAGCAGCGATCCAATGCCAATGGCCAGCAGGATGGTCTTGGCCAGGTTCAGATTGGTCAGGTTCAGCATCTTGCCGACTACGGTGGGGTTGGTCGCCCCAATCCGGTCCAGCACCACGCCAAAGGCAAGGCCGATAACAATGGCAAGTAAAATGGTCGTCATGGCTCAGACCTCCTTTTTGAACATCATCAGAGATACCGGGATAGCGGCCGCAAAAGCCCCCAGCGTAAAGATATAGCCCGACAGCGACGTCTGCATCATGCCCGACATCATATGCCCCGAGGTACAGCCCCCCGCCAGCCGCGCGCCGTACAGCACGATAAACCCGCCGGCAAACGCCGCCGCGTAGCGTTTGACCTTGCTATCGCCAAAGTTGGCGCGCCACAGCGCCGGGATTTCGCGTTCGCCTTTTTCGATGCCACCGCGAAGACGCGACGACAACAGCCCACCCAAAATCATCGCCGCCACAAAGACAAAACTGTAGTTCAGCGGGTTTGAGACGGCTTTGGCATATTTGCCATCTGATTTCGCCAGATAAGCGTTGGTTGAGGTATAGCCATCTTCGGTCCTGGTAACCAAATCGGAGGCGATTGCATCGCCGATTATCCCGTCAAGGATGACAAATTGCGTCGATACACCAATTGGCTTGACCAGCAGCACGGCGCCAAAGAACACAAGCCCCAGCAATAGTCCGCCCGTTTTCCAGTTTAGCAACATGAATTTTCCTTTCATGATTCACATTCTATTTTTGGAATATCATATACATTCTCTGATTTGAATACTTGAAGTCAGATATTTCTGCCCTATAGGCAAATTGACGCGAACCTCTGGGGGGGGAATGGGTATCCAGCTTGCCCAAGCCGGGGTTCACAAGATCAGGTTTTGGCCTGATACCACGGCATTTCGGGCTTTGCCTGGTCCAGCCCCACCATCAGCCGCGCCTTTTCACCCACATCATCGGCGCGCGAGATGACCTCGGCCAGTTCTTCCAATGACGCCACGCAATGGCCGGCCCGAAAGCTGTCGACATGGCGCAGCATGGCATTGATGCCGCGCGCCCTGGGGGCAAACCCCTCCCAGCGCAACAGCGGATTGAGCCAGATCAGACGGCGCGCACTAAGATGCAGGCGCTGCATTTCGCGCGCCAAAGCGTCCGGGTCATCCCGGTCCAGCCCGTCGGTGATCAGCAACACCACCGCCCCCTGCCCCATCACCCGGCGCGACCAGTCGCGGTTGAAGGCACGCAGGCATTGGCCAATGCGCGTGCCCCCTTCCCAGTCCTGGGCTTCGGTCCCGGCTGCGGCCAATGCCACGTCTACGTCACGTTGTTTCAAATGGCGCGAAATATTGGTCAGCTCGGTGCCAAAGGTAAAGGCGTGCACTTTGGCCCAGCCTGCCCCTTTGGTGTTACTGACCGCATGCAGGAAATGCAGGATCATGCGGGAATACTGGCTCATTGAGCCGGAAATGTCGCAGAGCACCACCAGGTTGGGCCACTTGGGTCGCGGGGTCAATCGGGCAATATCGTGCATCTCACCGCCCTGGCGCATTGAAGCGCGCAGGGTGCGGCGCCAGTCGATTTTTCGCCCCCTGAGGCTGGCCATACCGCGCCGCGAGGGGATTGGTTTGACCGGCAGGGTCAGGCGCGCCAGCATGCGTTTGGCCTGGGCCATTTCTTGCGTGCTCATCTGTTCGAAATCGAGGCTGCGCAGGCGTTCTTCGCTGGACATGGTGAGCGAGGCGTCAATTTCGATCGCGGCATCCTCATCCGGCCCTTCGGGGCCGTCTTCGGGGGTGTCGCGCATGGCGCCATCCAACAGCGCCTCGGCGGCGCGTTTTTCTGCGGCCTGCGCCGGGCGGTCCTCTTGCACGCCACGGATTGCGGGCAGCAGCATGGCCATCATGTGCTCGAGGTAGCGCGGATCACGCCAGTAGAGACGGAAGATTTGTGCGTAAACTGTGCGGTGTTCGGGGCGGTTTACAAAACAGGCGTGCAGCGTCCAGTAGAAATCACGTTTTTCGCTGAAACCTGCCGCCTCTACGGCGCGAATTGCGTCGATTACCCGACCGGGACCGATTGGCAGGCCTGCCTTGCGCAGGGCACGGGCGAAATGAATGATATTGTTGCCAAGTTTCGGGTTGTCGGGCAATTCCAGCGGCAGGTGTTCAACCATTCGGTCCGGAATGGGGGGCTGTCTGCCCCCCACACCCCCCGAGAGTTTTTCTGGCAAGATGAAGAGAGAACATCAGGTAGTTTCCAGAGAGGCCGTGGCTTGATCAAGAATGCGTTTGGCTTCGGAGCCTTGCAGTTTTTGGATATCGTCCTGGTATTTCAGGATCGCCCCAAGCGTGTCGGCGATGACCTCGGGAGAGAGGTTGATCACGTCCAGCGCCAGCAGGCATTTGGCCCAGTCGATGGTCTCGGCTACGCCGGGCTTTTTGAACAGATCTTCGGTGCGCAATTGTTGCACGAAGGCGACCACCTGACGCGACAGGGCTTCGGCAGCTTCCGGCGCGCGGGCGTGCAGGATTTCGACTTCGCGTTCAAAGTCAGGGTAGTCGACCCAATGATACAGGCAGCGACGTTTCAGGGCGTCATGCACTTCGCGGGTGCGGTTGGAGGTCAGGATGACGATCGGCGGTTCCGGGGCTTTGATGGTGCCAAGTTCGGGGATGGTGATCTGAAAGTCGCTGAGCGCCTCCATCAGGAAGGCCTCGAATGGTTCATCCGTGCGGTCAAGTTCGTCGATCAACAGGACGGGTGCGCCGTTTTCGTCCGGACGCATCGCCTCAAGCAAGGGGCGTTCAACCAGGAATTCATCGCTGAACAGTTCACTTTGCAGACTGGCGCGATCCGTGGTTCCGGCGGCTTCTGCGGTGCGGATGGCGATCATCTGGGCCGGAAAATTCCATTCATAAACCGCACTTGAGATGTCCAGCCCTTCGTAACATTGCAGCCGGATCAGGCGGCGGTTCAGCCCGGCCGCAAGAGCCTTGGCGATTTCGGTCTTGCCAACCCCGGCTTCGCCTTCCAGAAACAAAGGACGGCCCAGTTTCAAGGACAGGAACACCACCGTGGCCAGGGCGCGGGAACAGACATAGTTCTGTTCGCCAAGCATGGTTTGAACGGCATCGATTGAGGTTGGTATCTGCATGTGACCTAACAGGCCATGACTTGCCTGCGGCGTCAAGCGGATCGCTTGGCGTTGACCCAAGCCTTGAGAGGTGGCATGACTTATTGTGGTAAACTCCGCCACCGCGCACCTTAATGTGACACTTTATGTATCGGCTGTAATACACTGAAATATCTTGCTGTTCTTACAATTCGAAACGAAGCCGCCTTTCTGTTGGAATGGCTGGCGCACCACCGGGCTGTTGGGTTCACCGACATACTTGTGTTCTCGAATGACTGTCAGGATGGCAGTGATACAATGCTGGACCGTTTGGCCGAAATGGGTCAACTGACCCATATCCGCAACGATGGCCCCTACGACAAAGGCGGTATTCAGTTCACGGCTCTGAAACAGGGCGACGCCCTGGACCTGGTACATCAGGCCGACTGGATCATGACCTTGGATATCGACGAATTTGTCAACATTCACGTCGGCAACCACACCTTGCCCGCGTTGATCAATGCCCTGCCCGAGGCAACAGCAATCACCCTGACCTGGCGGTTGTTTGGCAACGACGGGATTACCGGTTACGAAGATCGCGCAATAACCGAAATTTTCACCGGCTGCGCCCCCGAAGTGATCCATTGGCCCTGGCGCGCCGCGATGTTCAAAACATTGTATCGCAATGATGGGATTTATGGCAAATTGGGGGTTCACCGCCCGCGCAACCCGGATAAAATGCGCCTGAAGGATGCGCGATGGTTTGATGGTGCGGGGCGCGAATTAGGCAATGATTTCAAAACAAAGCGCCTGTTTTCCGACTATGGCCGCCCGTTGTTCAAGCTGGCGCAGTTGAACCATTATGTGTTGGGCGCAATGGAGAGCTTTGTGCTGAAATCGGACCGGGGGCGGGTCAATCACAAGGATCAGATGATGCTTGATTACTGGGTCGAGCGGAATTTCAACACCGATCGCGACACTTCGGTGCAGGCGGTTGCAGCACAAAGCGGGCCGATTTTGCAAAGTTTGAAGGGCGACCCGGAACTGGCGCGTTTACATGCGCAAGGCGTTGAATGGCGCAAACAGCACTTTGAAATCCTGATGACGCGTGACGGCCCGCGCGCGCTTTATTCCCGCCTGTTGATGACCCCGCCATCCCGGCCAATCGACGCCACCACCGCACGAAAACTGGCGAAATACGCGAGAATCGGCCGAAATCCCCCTAAATAGCGGGAATTTTGACCAGAACCATCCAATGAACATCCAATTTTGGCCGTATTTTAACGGTATGCATGTTGTCAGAAGGCACCCAGCCACCGCTGCTCCGGGTCCAAACCGGTTGGCAAAAAGGTGATCCAAGGACAGGTTCATGCAAGACGCAACAAACAGTATCGAAAGTTCCCTGGCCAATCTGGGTCGGCGCGAATGGCAGGCCCGCCTGATTGCTGTGGCCGATGAAAACGGCATGCACCAATTGCTTGGCAAACGGCATTTTGCGACGTTCATCGACCGCAAAGATACCTTGTTGGTGACGTTTGAAACCACCCAAGGCATCAGATCCCTGTCACAAACCGCGCAGCCGTTTGGGTTTGAAATGGTCCGGGCGTTGGGCTGGTCGAACATGTGCATCATGTCGAACGGCGATACCTGGTTTCGTGATGAAGAGGTTTACAGCTTTTTTGATCAACTGATTGATGATGGGTTTTTCGACGATTTCGAAACTGTGGTATTTTACGGCGCCGGGCCTTGTGGCTATAGTGCTGCGGCGTTTTCCGTGGTGTCACCGGGGGCGACGGTGGTGGCGATCCAGCCGCAGGCGACGCTTGATCCCGGAATGAGCGAATGGGACGACAGGTTTCCTGAAATGCGCCGCACCTCGTTTCGCGACCGGTTTGGCTTTGCGCCTGATATGCTTGATGCGGCGGCGCGGGCATTCATCATCTATGATCCGCGTCAGGAATTGGACGCGATGCATGCGACGTTGTTTGCGCGCCCGAATGTGACACGCCTGAAAATGCCCGGAATGGGGGGGGCGTTGCAGACGCAATTGATGGAAATGAATATGCTTTACCGCCTGTTGACCCTTGCCGGGACCAGTAAGCTGACCAAAGAAGCATTTTATGACCTTTACCGCGCGCGTCGGGACAATAAGTTTTATCTCAACGGGTTACGGGGCGTTCTTGAGAAAGAAAAGCGCTATGGGTTGCTGGCAATGTTGTGCCGCAATGTAATCAGGCGATTGGATATGCCCAAGTTTGCCGAGCGGTTGGAAGAGTTGGAAGAGATGGCAGATGCCGGCGAATTCCGGATGCTTGAGGCGGCACAACCAGTTCCCGCAGAGTAACTTAAAACTTGGAAATCCGCCGCCCCATGCGCGCCTGCTTTTTCGTTTGTTTGGCCTGAATTTGCAGGCTTTGTTGTTGCTTGCGATCACCTTCTGACAGATTATCAGGGGCCGCATCCCCGCCTTTTTGCTTGCCACGCCGCGCCATGCCAGAGGCCGCGCCGATGCCTGCATTGATGCCCGAATTGATTGCCTTGCGCATCAGGATGCGCATTATCATGCTGATGATCTGGTTCATGCCAAACCCCTTTCATTGCTGCCGCATCGTGTCATACAACAGAATTACGCCATTTTGTAGGCGATTCAATCCTCTTCAAACAATTCCGGCTGAGAATCGTCGGCCTCCTCGTCCAATGCTTCGCCCGGGGGGGGGCGGTTTTCCAGCAGACCGGCCGCGCGCAGCTCTTTCAGGCCGGGCAAATCGCGGGCCGTTTCCAGCCCGAAATGGTCAAGAAACACCGGCGTGACCACAAACGTAACCGGCCGCCCCGGCGTCATCTTGCGCCGCCCCAACCTGATCCATTCCAACCCCAGCAATTGATCAATCGTACCGCGTGACACCGACACACCGCGTATTTCTTCAATCTCGGCCCGTGTGGCGGGTTGATGATAGGCAACAATCGCCAGGGTTTCGATTGCGGCGCGTGAAAGCTTGCGGGTTTCAACCGTTTCCTTCTGCATCAGGAACCCAAGGTCGGGGGCGGTGCGCATGGCCCAGGTATCGCCCACCCTGATCACCCGAACCCCACGCCCTTCATAGCGCTTTTGCAACAATGTCAGCGCCTGCGCAATATCGCTGCCATGCGGCAGGCGGGCCTCAAGATCACGCACACTGACCGGGTCGGCGCTGGCAAACAGCACGGCTTCGCACATTCGTTCCTGCTCCGCCATCGGCGGGGCCTCGAACAGGCTTTGTTCTGTTTTTTCAGGATATTGCATCATCTAGTTCCATCAACTTTGCGCAGCTCAATAGGGGCAAAAATCTCAGACTGGCGCATTTCCAGACGCCCCTCTTTGACCAGTTCCAGCGAGGCGGCAAAAGTCGATGCAGTGGCCGAACGCCGCCGCACCGGATCATTGTCCCAGCCTTCGGGCAAATACGCGGCCATGTTGGTCCAACTGGCGCCATAACCGATCAGACCGCGCATCCGTTCCAACGCCTGTTCCATGGTGAAAACTGACTTGCGGTCCATCGTATAGGGGCGGAAATCATCGCGGGTGCGAATGCGCGCATACCCTTGCATCAGGTCCAAAAGGGTGGCGGTATAGCGCACGGTTTTGATCCGGGCCACGTCCTCGCCCTGCCCGCGTGCAAAGAAATCACGGCCCAGACGGTCACAGGCCATCAGACGGGCGGCGACGTCGCGCATTGCCTGCAAACGTTCCAGTTGAAACGCCAGATGGGCGGCCAGTTCTTCACCGCTTGGCCCTTCTTCGGTGGGGTCGGGCGGCAATAACAGGCGCGATTTCAGAAACGCCAGCCAGGCCGCCATCACCAGATAATCAGCAGCCAGTTCCAACCTAAGTTCCTTGGCTTTTTCAACAAACACCAGATATTGCCGCGCCAGATCCAGCACCGAAATCTTGCGCAGATCAACCTTTTGCCTGCGCGACAGGGTCAGCAGCACATCCAAAGGCCCCTCGTAGCCATCGACATCAACAATCAGCGCCTCGGCCGCCAGCCGGTCGGTCACCGATACCGTGTCTTCCTGAAACAGATTATTGCTCATACACCTGCCCGCCCATCAGGCGTGCAAGGTCGGCCTCGGCGGCCTTAATGTCAAGTTCCTGTGGTGTGTGACGCGCAGCCATTGCCGCCTCGGCCCGGGTCTGGGCCGCTGGCGTCATCTGGCCCGCCGCATTGGCCACCTTGGCGCGCAGCCCCAGCGATTGATTGCAGGCCAGGACCACATCGCAACCCGCATCAATCGCCGCCCGCGCAGTATCACCCAGCGCGCCGCCAAGCGCCTTCATTGAAATGTCATCCGTCATGATCAACCCGTCAAAGCCAATCTGGTCACGGATCAGGGCAATCATAACCGGCGAAAGCGTCGCGGGGGCCGGATCAATCGCCCGGAACACCTGATGCGCCGTCATGCCCATGGGCAGGTCATTCAGCGCGCGAAACGGGGCGAAATCGGTATCATCCAACTCTTCCAGATCAGTATCGACTTGCGGCAAATCGAAATGGCTGTCTTGCGCGGACCGCCCGTGACCGGGCATATGTTTGACCACCGGCACAACCCCGCCATCCAGCAATCCATCGGCCGCCGCCCGGCCCAGAACGGCCACAAGGTCAGGATCGCCACCATAACAGCGGTTTTTCAGAAATGCGTGGGTCTGCGGGCCAGCCAGATCAATCATTGGTGCACAATTGCAGTCAATGCCCATATTTCGCAGTTCATCAGCAATCAGACGAAACCGCAGGTACATGGCACGTTCGCCATCTTTGCCCGCGCGCGCCACATGATCCAAAGCGGGCAACCAATTGCGCCCCAACGGAGCACGGTACCGTTGAACCCGCCCGCCTTCCTGATCAATGGTGACAAAGCACTCGCGCCCGACGGCGTGGCGGAAATCTTCACACAATGCACGGGTTTGATCGGCACTGTCGATATTGCGGGCAAACAGGATAAACCCGAATGGGTCTGCATCGCGAAACAGTGCCTTTTCCTCAACCGTCAGACGGTGCCCGGTGGCGTCCAGGATGCAGGCGCCGTAGGTCACCGTGTGGTCACGGGGATGCAATCGGCGTTTTCAGACACCAATGCCGAACAGAACCGCCGCGCCGCACTCAGGTCATCAAAACCCATGGCGCGCAAGCGATAAAAGGTTCGCCCGCCACTGCTTGCCTTTTGGATAACCCGTTGTTTACCTTCGAAAAACAGACTGAACTTTATAGTCAATTTATCCCACTCTCCGCGCGCCACATCGGCCCCATCATAGGCCCCCAACTGGGCCAGACGCGTACCAATCGGCAGGCTGTTTGGATCAATTTCGACCTGCGCCGAGGTGTCAACCGCCCCATCAAGAGCTGCCGTCAGAACCTCAGCCGCGCCGCCAGAGGCAAGTAGACGGGCCGGACGAACCTGTGGGCGCAATGAGCGCGTGACACCGGGACCGGGCACCCCTGCCGCCTGAACCTCGGGCTGGGTTGTTTCGGCATCGGTGGTGGCGTCTTGCATCAGAACTTCGGGCTGAACATACGGCTGAACATTTGCCTGATCGTCTGCAACAGCGCCAGGGTTGGATAATTCACCCACGCCGGGTTTTTGGCCGGTCAACTGCGCCACCAACGCATCGACAGTCAGCGAGGCCAGTTTTTCAACCTGCGGATCAGAGTCTACGGCAGGTTCCTGAGCGACTTCAGCCACAGCCACCGATTGCCCGATTGGCACGTCTTCCAACGCCAGTTCCACTGGCGGTGGCGCCAACATCAGCCGGTCCGCCGTTGCCGCCGCCGTTCCGTCCGCCGCCACAGCATTTACCGCCAACCCCTGATGATCGGCCTGAAAGCCACCGGGATCCACGGGTTGAATGCGCATCGGCCCTGCCAATGCGCGCACCACAGGCACCCCGCTGACATCGCGCGCGATCAGTTTATAACCCCAGATGCCAACGCCCGCCACCAATGCCAGCGACGCCACCGCCCCCAGCATCCGCACCGCATTGCCAAACCCTGTCGGGGTGGGTTGAGTGTTTGATGAAACGCCCTGTACGCCCTGTACCACATCCCGTGGCGCCCCATTCGGAGCATACACGTCGTACGTGTATTTAATATCTGCCATGTCCGCCTCACTGCCCCGATCTGGTGGCCCAAAAGGGCCTGCCGGGTTTCGATGAATCTGCCTCTACTCGTAACTGACCAGCGGTGTGGCGGTTTTTACCGCATTTCTTGCGCTGGTGTTACGCCCAGAATACCCAATCCGGCGGAAATAACAACGCTTACCGCCAAAGCCAGTGCCATTTTTGCCTGGCTTTTGGCATCGTCACCCGGTTGAAGAAACCGAAGCTCGGGCAATTCATTGCCCCGGTTCCACAGCGCGTGGAATTCAGCCGCCAGTTCGTACAGATAAAACGCCACCCTGTGCGGTTCGTTTGTCCGGGCCGCGACCTCGATCAGACGCGGCCATTCGGCCAGTTTCTTGACGACATTCAGTTCGGCTTCGTGATCTATTTCGGTCAGGTCTGCCCCCTTCAACGTGGCCTTGTCCGACGCGGTTCCGGCCTCTGCTGCGCGCCGGAACACGCTTTGAACCCTCGCATGGGCGTATTGCACGTAAAATACCGGGTTGTCGCGGCTTTGCTCCATCACCTTGTCAAAGTCAAAATCCAGTGGGGCATCATTTTTGCGGGTCAGCATGTGAAACCGGGTCGCATCCGCGCCAACGCGGTCGATCACATCGCGCAAGGTCACGAAGGTCCCGGCGCGTTTGGACATCTTGAATTCCTTGCCGCCCTTCCACAGTTTCACCAGCTGCGTCAGCTTGACATCAAGCGGCACACGCCCGTCACTCAGCGCCGAAACAGCCGCCTTCATCCGTTTGACATAGCCACCATGATCTGCACCAAACACATCAATAAGCTGGTCGAAGCCTCTGGAAACTTTATCAAAATGATAGGCGATGTCAGGGGCGAAATAGGTCCAGCTGCCGTCAGATTTCTGAATGGGCCGGTCCACGTCATCGCCATGTTCGGTCGATTTGAACAACATCTGTTCGCGCGGTTCCCAATCTTCTGGTGCGCGGCCCTTGGGCGGTTCCAGCGTACCGCGATAGATCAGCCCCTTGGCCGTAAGGTCCTTGATCGCCGCCTCGATCCGGCCAGTGCCATACAAAGATTTCTCGCTGTAAAACACATCCATCTCAACCCCAAGCGCCTTGAGATCGGCGCGGATCAGATCCATCATCGCGTCAGTTGAAAGCGCGCGCACCTCCTCCAGCCAGATACTTTCGGGCTGGTCGACCCAGATATCGCCCTTGTCCTCGGCCAGCTTTGCACCCACCGGAATAAGGTAATCACCCGGATATGTGCCATCCGGAAACGCCACCTCCTGCCCCAGCGCCTCCAAGTAGCGCAGATAGACCGAGCGCGCCAAAACATCGACCTGCCCGCCGCCATCGTTGATGTAATATTCCCGCGTCACATCGTGACCCGTATAGGCCAGAAGGCTGGCCAATGCGTCGCCAAACACAGCGCCCCTTGTGTGGCCCACATGCAATGGTCCGGTGGGATTGGCGCTGACAAATTCGACGTTGACGCGTTTGCCAGCCCCCATATCGGACCGGCCATAACCCGCGCCGTCCTTCAGAACATGCCCCAACACGCCTTGCCAGACATCATTCGCCAGCCGCAGGTTCAAAAACCCCGGACCCGCGACCTCGGCGCTGACAATGCGCGGGTCTTTGCCCAGGATTTCGGCCAGGCCAACCGCAATATCGCGCGGCTTCAACCCCGCAGGTTTGGCCAGAACCATCGCCGCATTGGTCGCCATATCGCCATGCGCGCGGTCGCGCGGCGGTTCGACCGTGACGTTTGCGAATGCCAGCCCTTCCGGCAGGATGCCATTTGTGGTCATGGTTTCAAGGCTTGTCAAAACAAGCGCGCGGATATCGGCAAACAGGTTCATATCACTGGTCCTTTTGGGGCGTTTGGCCGGTGTAGCACGCCCAACCCTAGGGTCAATCACTCTGGGCAAGCCAGGCGGCCTATCGGAACAGCCTTTCATGGCATTGCAAAGCAAACCGGTCGGTCATGCCGGAAATATAGTCCGATACAATCCGCGCCAACGCCGTTTCACCTTTGATAATAGCCACATCCTTGCGCCATTGTTTGGGCAGCTGATCAGGATGGGCCAGAAAATACGGAAACAGGTCATTGACCACATGGGTCACCTTTTCGCGCATCTCAATCACACTGGGCGCGCGGTACATGCGTTCAAACAGGAACCTGCGTACCTCTTTGAGATCGTTGAATACCTGATCCGAAAACAGCACCATTTGACGGCCTGCGCCGCGGATATCACCAACCGATTGCGGGTCCAGTTCAGTCAGATTACCCATCGAAACCGTAATCACATCTTCGACCAATACGCCAAAGAACCGACGCAGCGCCTCGTGGCGGCGGCGGTAATAATTCAAACCAGGATAACGTTGATCAACCTCGCCAAAACAACTCCTTAGAATGGGAAGTTCAACCAGATCATCGGTCGAAAACAGTTCCGCCCGCAAACCATCGTGCAGGTCGTGGTGGTTATAGGCCACATCATCAGAGATTGCCGCCACCTGTGCCTCGGCGCTGGCAAAACTGGCCAGTTCCAGATCCTGACGCAGCCCATATTCCTGCAATGCCCAAGGCAGATCGCCCGTTACCGGCCCGTTATGTTTGGCCAGCCCTTCAAGGGTTTCCCACGTCAGGTTCAGCCCGTCAAAATCGGCATAGTGCCGCTCCATATGTGTAACGATCCTAATGGCCTGGGCGTTGTGGTCAAACCCTCCGTAGGGGGACATCAGCGCCGCCAACGCGTCTTCTCCGGTATGGCCAAACGGGGTGTGACCCAAATCATGGGCCAATGCCACGGCCTCGGTCAATTCGCCATTCAGGCCCAAAGCCCCGGCAATCGTGCGGGCCACCTGCGCCACTTCGATCGAATGGGTCAGACGGGTGCGGTAATAGTCGCCCTCATGTTCAACAAACACCTGGGTTTTATGCTTTAGGCGCCGAAATGCGCTGGCGTGGATGATCCGGTCTCGGTCGCGCTGAAAGCAGGATCGGAAATGGCTTTCCTGTTCCGCCACCAACCGCCCCCGGCTGGTACCTGGATTTGATGCATATACCGCACACATTTTCGTGCCCCTGTCCTTGTCGCCTGTCCCGATCGTCTATATATATTGCACCACCATCGCATTTGGAACCACCGGAGCGTGCCAATGTTATTACCCCCCAAAGTTACCACCCGCGCCTTTGAGCGACTGGCAGAAATTGGTGCCGCGACGCAGGGTCAGGCCTTGCGCATCGCAGTAGAAGGCGGCGGCTGTTCCGGGTTTCAATATGAGATCGCTTTGGACACGCCCGGCGCGGACGATCTTGTGCTTGAAGGCAATGGCGAAAAGGTGGTGGTCGACACGGTGTCACTGCCGTTTCTGGAAAACGCGGTGATTGATTTCACCGAAGAGTTGATTGGCGCAAGGTTCGTCATCAACAATCCGAACGCCACGTCGTCCTGTGGTTGCGGCACTTCTTTCTCGATGTAACTTATAATTCCGGGCCTTACGGGTCTGTCTTAAATCGCCTTTCGGAAATCATCCAGCTTGGAAGCCCTATGCGGCCCCTCTCTGGCGCGAATTGATCCCAGACCAGAAACAACCCTGTCCCGATGATTATCGACACCCCCAGCCAAGTGCCCGACGCAGGGTATTCGCCAAAGAACACAGCACCCAGAACCACCATCCAGACAAATTGCAGGTTCATCAATGGCGTTACCGCATAAGCCGCCAGCAAGCGCAACGCGACAACCAGCACCCAGCGCGCCCCAAACAAAAGGACGGCATAGGCGCCAACCCAGGCGACATCGACCAATGGCATCGGCGCCCAGACAAACGGCAGGGCCGCACCCATCACCACAAACACAGCCAGATTTGGATAAAGAACCTGCGCCAGGGCATTGGATTCAAAGCGCCCTATGTAACGCGCCATCACCATCGACAAGGTGCCAAACACAGCGGCGGAAAGCGCCCACAGATGCCCCGGTTCAATTGCTGCCAACCCTTGGGGGAACAGGCACAACACGCCGATGAACCCTGCCACCAGGGCGCTCCAGGCTGCGGGGCGCACGTGTTCGCGCAAGATCAGGCCTGACATCATCCCCGCCAGGATCGGCATCAAGCCAATAAAAATAAATACTTCGGCAAACGGCAGATAGCGGAACGCGTAGAAAAATGAACAGCTTGCCAACACTGTCGCGCCCGATCGTATCGCCATGGCGCGCGGTACCACAGTTTTCCAACCCCTTCGTTGGGTGGAATGGCGGTCAGCCAAAAGGCTTAGCCCTACGACAATCGCCCCCGAAAGGGCAAACATCTGTGGCGCGCTATAGCCTGAGGCGATCAGTTTGGTAACGGCATCTCCCATTGAAATCAACACTGTATATGCAACAGCTAATCCAGCGCCCAGGCCTATGGTTTGCCCCGTTTTCACAAAGCAACCCCCCGCAAGCCAGTACGGGCAAACCCGGCAAAGAACGCTTCGAACTTGTCAGAGCTGGCCTGCGCCTCGCTCAAAATCTCATAGCCTGTTTCGCTCAGCGCATCCTCGACATGGCCGCGCATGACCTGCCAGTCGCTACTGCGCTGATCCTCAAGCTGAAACATACACTGCGACATCTGGCGCAATGGCCCGCCCACAGCTTCGGCGCGGTAAAACGCCATGCGTTCATTCCCCGCCTCTTTGGTAAAGGCATCGCCACCGGCCACGGCCAACCGCCAGTTACAGACAAAATAGTCGTGATAGTCATCCTGAGTCGAAGCCTGCGCACCATGTGCCACAGAGAACATATGTGTCTCGCGGGTCAGCCAATCCTCCCAGATATCCGAAGGGGTGGCCCCGGCATATCGCATGGCGACACAGATTTCGGCCAACAGGTCTGCGTTCTGATCAAGATAGGCAAGGATTCCGGCAAATTCCAGCGATGTGATCGCAGCCGGGGACAACCCCGGATCACGCCGCCCGTATTCGCTCAGATAAAACACGATATGGGTCAGTTCGTACGCCGCCTTTTTGTTTGGCATGGCGAATGTTTCCGACCGATCAATAAAGGCATGTAGCCGCGCATTCAGGCTAAAATCAGCGGGCAAAGGATCCACCCCGCGCCGCGCCATCAAACGGCGCGCCTCGGCCCGTTGCAGATCAGACATTTCGGCCTCGGCCAACCCTTCGCGGGCAACCCAATGACAGAGCTTTTCGGCCTTGGTGCCAGTCATCCCCAGATCCTCAAGATCCAGGCAGATTGACAGCAAAAATCGGTAATACTGCGGGAAAAACCCCAGGCGCTTTTCCACCTGGTCATAAAACCCCTGATGCGGGGCCAGCGCATCCATTTCCAGACCGGCGCCCAAAGTTGTACCGGTACACTCAAGGATATTCAGCAGTTCGGCATTTTCCTTGAGCCAGAACACATCGTCACCAAAGCGGCGGTGTGAGGCAAAGCTGGCGATCAAGGCTGACCGCCGTGCTTCATGGCTTTGACGTTGGGACGGAACGTTCAGGGTGATTACATTTGACATCTGATTTCTCTCTTTCAAATGGGGTCAATCTGCACGCCCCGTATCCAACTTCAACATGTTCGCTTTGGGCGCGTTTAGCTGCCCGAAGTGAACATTTCGGTACGCTCACCAGAGGTTGCATCGCTGGTGGCAACCGGAGCCGAACCTGACGTGAACATCTGAGTGCCTTCGCCAGTGGTCACATCGCTGGTGGCAACCGGAGCCGAACCTGACGTGAACATCTGAGTGCCTTCGCCAGTGGTCACATCGCTGGTGGCAACCGGAGCCGAACCTGACGTGAACATCTGAGTGCCTTCGCCAGTGGTCACATCGCTGGTGGCAACCGGAGCCGAACCTGACGTGAACATCTGAGTGCCTTCGCCGCTAAGAGCCGTGGTATTCAGGGAAGGAGCAGAGCCGGACGTGAACATCTGAGTGGCGTCGCCCATCAGCGCATCGCTGCTTACCGGGGCTGAACCGGACGTGAACATCTCAGTCGCGTCGCCATCTAACAGGCTTGTGGCCTCGGTTGTGGTGAATGTTTCCTGGATGGCGTATGTTTTACGAAGTGCAGTCATTGTTTTGGTCCTCATGTTGAAAGTTGATCACCCCTTAACGCTTGCACCTTAAGGGAGAGTTGGAAACATCTTTTTCTACCTTAGGGTGTAAACCGACAGAGTTATCCACATTAACTTTGCCCGCCAAGTTTTTGGCGTTCAAGGCAAAGTAACCGACACAAAGCCAGTCAAAAATACTTATCCACAGTGGCATTTTGGGTCAGCTTACCCCCACATTAGCAACAATGCCCTGCACGAATCACCGGATCAATTCACCATTCTGACCGGGAATTGGCGCAAAACAGGTACCCCTGATGCGGATTGATTCGCCCCCAGCGGATGTATTAGACATCAAGAGCGAGTCATTCCCGACCGCAATTGCGACAAGGGACGGTTATGAAAATCGCCACATTCAACATCAACGGCATCAAGGCCCGAAGTATCGCCCTGCCCGACTGGCTGGACGCCGCACAACCGGATGTTGTCCTATTGCAGGAAATCAAATCGGTCGACGACGGTTTCCCGCGCGAATTGTTCGAAGACCGCGGCTATAACGTTGAAACCCACGGGCAAAAGGGCTTCAACGGCGTGGCGATCCTGTCAAAACTACCACTAGAGGACGTAACGCGCGGCCTGCCCGGTGATGACAGCGACGAACAGGCACGCTGGATCGAGGCGACAGTGATCGGCAAAACCGCTTTGCGCATCTGCGGGTTGTACCTGCCCAACGGCAATCCGGTATCAGATACAGGGTCCGGGCCAAAGTATGACTATAAACTGGCCTGGATGGAACGGCTGCACGCGCGCGCCTGCGATCTGATGGCAGCCGAAGAACCCGCCTTGATGGCCGGCGACTATAACATCATCCCCCAACCCGAAGATGCGGCACGGCCCGATGCCTGGACAGACGACGCGTTATACCGACCGCAAAGCCGGGCCGCCTATAGACGCATCCTTAACCTTGGCTTTACCGACGCATTCCGCGCCCGGGTTCAAGGCCCGGAACATTATTCCTTTTGGGATTATCAGGCCGGGGCCTGGAATCGTAATGACGGCATCCGCATCGACCACTTCCTGTTGACCCCGCAAGCGGCAGACCTGCTTCAGGATGCCCATATCGACGCGGCAATCCGTGGCTATGACAAGCCTTCGGACCATGTCCCGGTCTGTATTTCTCTTGACCTCTGATCGGCCACCCTAACGGCGCGTCCAACGCCACGCCAAATCATCACGCCAACGCGGCGCCCGCCACTGTCCAAACTAACCAGCGTGCCAAAGGCACTCATTTGGTTCATTCGGATCGGGTGACGTCCAGCCCGTAAAGCCAGTCAAACTGATGCAGCATCCGCCCCGGTGCAATCGCGCCACCAAACCGCAATGCCAGATGTGCGGCCACCCGCAACGGCCCGCGCAGGTGATATTTCCACGCATTGCCATTGGCCGCCCTGATCACCCGCACCACCCGGTCGCGCCGCAGCGCCTGATACTGTGCCAACGTCCCGCCGTGCGCCAGGCACTCTGCCAGAACCCAGGCATCCTCCAAGGCCATGTTGGCACCCTGCGCCAGAAACGGCAGGGTCGGATGCGCCGCATCACCGAGCAATGCCACCCCCACCCCCCCCTTCTGTCCATGCCACTGCGCCGCCACCGGATGACGAAACAACCCCCAAAGACCAACCGTTTCAACCCGGTCCAGCAACGCCCGTGCGGTGCCGCCAAACCCGGCAAACGCAGCCCGCAAATTGTCAGGGTCGTCGTGAATATCCCACCCTTCATCAACCCAACTGGCGCGCTCTTCGACTGCCACCAGATTGACCAGCCTACCGCCCCGCAGCGGATAACATACCAGATGGCGCCCCGGCCCCATGAAAACCTGCGCTTCGGCCTGCAATTCCAAATCGTTGGGAACCACCGCCCGCCACGCCACCTGGCCGGTAAAAAACGGCGTATCCGCCCCGTTTAGAGCCACCCGGACCTTTGAATGCAGACCGTCCGCGCCAACCACCAGATCGCCGCGAACTTCGGAACCATTGGCAAGAAATAATACCCCGTCCACAACCCGGTCAACCTGCTGCAACAGGCGTATCTTTACGCCCATATCGCGGGCCGCACCAACCAACAGATTAATCAGATCTGCGCGATGGACAAAATAGTACCCCTGATCCGGGGCCAGTTGCTGCAAATCCAGCCGCACCACCGGCTTGCCCTGTGCAAAGTCGCGCAGCACCACCGCCTGTGCGCGCACCGCATTTTCCGCCAATCCGGGTTCAAGTCCAAGGGCGCGCAATACCGCCAGCCCGTTGGGCGATATCTGCAACCCGGCGCCAACTTCGGTTATCGCTTGCGATTGTTCCAGGACCGTGACATCCGCCCCGGCGCGGCGCAGGCACAATGCCGATGCCAATCCGCCAATACCGCCACCAACAACGATCACTTTTTGCCCGGATAAACCCATAACAACCCTGTAACGCAAAAACGCCAGAGAAGCATGCCCCGGCGCCTTGTTCTATTGTCGCAGTACGATGAATGTCGTTCAATCGTCTCTGTGCACCTTTTCACGCCGCTCATGGCGTTCCTGCGCCTCAAGGCTTAACGTGGCGATGGGCCGTGCATCCAGCCGTTTCAGCGAAATCGGCTCTCCGGTCACGTCGCAATAGCCGTATTCGCCTTCGTCAATCCGGCGCAGTGCCGCGTCAATCTTGCTGACCAGCTTGCGGGCGCGATCACGGGTGCGCAATTCCAGCGCACGATCGGTTTCCTCGCTGGCACGGTCCGCCACATCCGGTATATTGCGCGTCCCATCCTGAAGCGTTTCGATCATATCGCGGCTTCCGGCGAGCAATTCCTGCTTCCAGGCGTTCAACTTGCGACGAAAATACTCAAGCTGTTTGTCATTCATGAAAGGTTCATCTGCAACCGGGCTATAGTCGTCCGGCAGAAAGATTTCCTGCTTCATTTCAACTCCCTCGGGGTGGCCTACAACGTCCATCATAAGATTTCTCCGAACATGTGGCCCCCTCTTGATCCAGCGTTTATCCGAGGCTTGAAAGATTGTCACTACACAATCATGGGCCACTCAGGTTAAAAGCACCGCCAACAGGATATGCGCAATACCATCGCACCAAAGGGTTGGAAGAACATGAAATTTCAAGGCACGGCTGAATATGTGGCCACTGACGATCTGACCATTGCGGTGAATGCCGCCGTTACATTGGAACGCCCGTTGCTGGTCAAGGGAGAGCCGGGCACCGGCAAGACCGAGCTGGCCCGCCAGGTGGCGCAGGCGCTGAGATGCGAGATGATCGAGTGGAACATCAAATCCACCACCCGCGCGCAACAGGGCCTGTATGAATACGATGCGGTGTCGCGCCTGCGCGACAGCCAGCTGGGCGAAGAACGGGTGCATGACGTTGGCAATTACATCCGCAAAGGCAAGCTGTGGAAGGCGTTTGAATCCGACAAACGCGTGGTCCTGCTGATTGATGAGATCGACAAGGCCGACATCGAATTTCCCAACGACCTGTTGCAGGAACTCGATAAGATGGAGTTCTTTGTCTATGAAACCGGCGAGACCATCGTCGCCCGCCACCGCCCTATAATTCTGATCACCTCGAACAACGAAAAGGAGTTGCCCGACGCCTTCCTGCGGCGCTGTTTCTTTCACTATATCCGTTTCCCGGACGAGGCGACGATGCGCAAGATTGTCGATGTTCACCATCCGGGCATCAAAGACGCCCTGCTGACCACCGCCCTGACCCAGTTTTATGAGTTGCGCGACACCCCGGGGCTGAAGAAAAAGCCATCAACCTCTGAGGTTCTGGACTGGCTGAAACTGCTGTTGGCCGAAGACCTGACATCCGAGGATCTGAAACGCGACGGGGCCAATGCCTTGCCGAAGCTGCATGGCGCGTTGTTGAAAAACGAACAGGACGTGCATTTGTTTGAAAGGCTGGCGTTTATGGCGCGCGGGCAGCGTTAACCGGCGGCTTTAACAGCAGTGCGTTCATAGGATTCAATGATTTTCAGAACGGTGGATTCACCCACATGGGTCTCTTTTGAAATCTGATGGGCAACTTTTATCCGCAGTACGGAATTGACCCGCTCAGCAATCATCAGATTTCCCACATGTGATTCTCGCAAAGCAGCGTTTAGGTCGACACTCAATTCTTCATCCGAAACAGGCGCAGTGACACCCGTCTGGAAAGCCCCAACCAACGCCAATTCGTCCAACTGCACACGCAATCGTTCTTCCCGGCTCAAGCTCTGAAATTCCTCAAAAGTCACTGAAAACTCCTGTCACATTGCCCATCAAACACCCGATGCTCCTCTGAATATAGCAAGTGGTCCCAGCTTTTGCAAAAGTGCTTCGATAGGATTGTCCGGATCAGGCACCTCAACCGCGCCAATGGTGATCACCAAAGTGTCCAGGTCGCGCCCAACAATGAACGCCACGTCATACCCTTCAAGCTCGCGCCCGGATATCGCCGGCAATTCGGTCAACAGGCGAAAACGCTGCCTCCCGCAACCGACGCGCAATCCGTTCCATCCTGGCATCACTGATCTGATAGCCTTTGATCGAGAATTCGGCTTTCTCGGTGGTATCCACTTCGGTCAAAACGTTCACCTGATGTTCAAAGGTGGTTGCACCGTTGCAGAGTTTGCTCAGTCGTGCGAGGACAATTTCCGCCTATGGGCCACCGCAAGTGGCAAATGAAGTGCCGTTTCGCCACAGGCCTAATCAGATGTCTTCACATAATCGCCACGGATGTCTTTTAGCTTGAGCCGATATCCCTCATCTGGCACCCTTGGTCTCATGTCGAACAAACCCACCCCTTTGATCCGCCCGCTTCGCGCCGGTGACCGCGCCGAATGGGCGGACCTGTGGTTTGACTATCTGGCGTATTACGAAACCTCTGTCGCAGACAAGGTATACGGCGTAACCTTCGACCGGTTGCTAAGTCAGGATGCCCATGAATTCAACGCCCTGGTGGCCGAAGTGGATGGCAGGCTGGTCGGGCTGACGCATTACCTGTTTCACCGCCACGCCTGGAAGGTGGAAAATGTCTGTTATCTGCAAGACCTTTATGCCCGCGCGGATTGCCGGGGCACCGGCGTCGGTCGTGCCCTGATCCAAGCGGTTTACAACGCCGCCGACGCCAATGGCACCCCGGCGGTTTACTGGATGACCCAGGATTTCAACACCACTGCCCGGCAATTGTACGACCGGATTGCCGTCAAAACCCCCTTTATCAAATACGCCCGCAGATGATCCGCAAATTTCTTATTGGTGTCGCCCTTGGCCTGATCGGTGGCTTGGTTGCCTGCACGGGTGCCCCCCGTGACAGCACCCCCACCCGGGCGCAGATATCAAACAGCACCCTGCCACCAATGAAAAGCTTTGCCACCCCGCGCCCGTTTGCACCGATACAATCCAACGGCAACATTGCCGCCGATTTCCTTGATCTGAGTTTCCAACTGGAAAGCGGGCGGGCCTTGCCGGTGTTCACCCGGTTTGAAACACCAGTCACCGTTCGCATTTCCGGAACCCCACCGCCAAGCCTGCAACCGGACCTGAAACGCCTGCTGCACCGCCTGCAAACCGAGGCCGGGATCGACATCCGCCTGACCCCGTTTGGTCAGGCCAATATCACCATTCAGGCGGTCAGCCGCGAAGAAATTCGCCGTGTCTTGCCGCAGGCTGCGTGTTTTGTGGTGCCCAATGTCACCAGCCTTGAGCAATTCCGCCGCGAGCGTCGTCGCCCGTCAACCAATTGGGCCCTGCTGCGGCGGCGCGACAAGCTGGCGATTTTCCTGCCCTATGATTCCAGCCCGCAAGAGGTGCGCGATTGCCTGCACGAAGAACTGGCGCAGGCACTTGGGCCGTTGAACGACCTGTACCGTTTGCAGAATTCGGTTTTCAACGACGACAATGTGCACACCGTCCTGACCGGGTTTGACATGCTGATCCTGCGCACAACTTACGCGCCCGAATTGCAGACCGGCATGACGCGGGCTGAAGTCACCGCCCGCCTGCCGGGCATTCTGGCGCGGCTGAACCCGCGTGGTGGCAGCATTGCCGCCAATACCATTTTTCCGACCCCGCGCAATTGGATCCAGGCAGTGCAAACCACCCTTGGCCCCGGTGCCACCCTGGAACAACGCCAGATCGCCGCCAATAAGGCCGCGCAGATTGCCCTTGATCAGAGATGGGACGGTCACCGCCGCGCGTTCAGCCATTATATGCTGGGCCGGACGCTGCAAGGCAGTGATCCGGGGCTGGCACAGCGCCATTTCAATTCCGCAAATTCCTTCCTTGCGCGCAAGGTCGGCACCGGGCTGCATCGCGCCTATGTGACCACCCAAACGGCCGCCTATGCCATTACCCGCGGCGACGGCGCCAGCGCGTTGCGCCAGATCCAACCGGCTCTGGACACCGCCGCACGGGCCGAAAATGCCGCGTTGCTGTCAACCCTGATGTTATTGCAGGTCGAAGCCTTGCGTCTGACAGGACAACATGGTGCGGCGGACAAAGTCAGGCTGGACAGTTTGGGGTGGGCAAGATACGGCTTTGGCGCGGATTGGGCTGTCAAAGCGAAGATACAAGAGATATCGGCCCTGAACCCGCTTTCATTGGCAGGTGGATAGATACAGATGATTGTTATTGTTTCGGGCTTTATCGGGGCTGTTCTGGGTGGATTGAAGGCGAAAAAGCGCAAAGGTACCGGCGCCGATATGCTTCAGTATGCTGCCGGATACGGCATTGCTTTTGCATTGGTGGGCATGATGGTCGCCATCGCCATTGACCGGTTGGTTGTGTAAACTCTCGTGTTCCTGCCCTTTTTCGAAACCCTAAGGCGCGCCTCGGTCCCGGTCTCATTGCGCGAATTTCTGAGTTTCCTTGAGGCCGTGAAGGCCGGGTTGGCCACCTATGATGTCGAGGCGTTTTATTACCTTGCCCGCACGTCGATGGTCAAAGACGAACGCAACATCGACAAGTTCGACCGCGCCTTTGCCGAGAGCTTCAAGGGTCTGGAACAGATCGGCATGGACCAGGTGCTTGAGGCGGTGGACATCCCCGGTGACTGGCTGAAAAAGATGGCCGAAAAGCACCTTTCGGACGCCGAAAAGGCCGAAATCGAGGCCGCTGGTGGTTTTGAAGCCCTGATGGACAAGCTGCGTGAGCGCCTGAATGAACAGGATAGTCGCCATCAAGGTGGGTCCAAGTGGATCGGCACCGCCGGCACCTCGCCGTTTGGGGCCTATGGATACAACCCCGAAGGCGTGCGCATTGGTCAGAAAGAGGGGCGCCATGGCCGCGCCGTCAAAGTCTGGGACAAGCGCGAGTTTCGCAATCTTGATGACACGGTTGAACTGGGTACGCGCAACATCAAGGTCGCCCTGAAACGCCTGCGCCGATGGGCACGCCAGGGGGCGGCCGAGGAATTGGACCTGGACGGTACCATCCGGTCGACCGCCGAGAACGGTTATCTTGACGTCAAAGTCCGGCCCGAGCGGCGCAATGCGGTCAAGGTGCTGTTGTTTCTGGATGTGGGTGGCTCGATGGACCCGCATATCAAGGTGGTCGAGGAATTGTTTTCCGCCGCCAAGACCGAATTCAAGCATCTGGAACATTTCTATTTCCACAACTGCCTGTACGAAGGCGTTTGGCGCGACAATGCCCGGCGCTGGGATGCACAAATTCCGGTGCACGAGATCTTGCGCACCTATGGCCCTGATTACAAATGCATATTTGTCGGTGACGCCAGCATGTCGCCCTATGAGATCGCCTATCCCGGTGGGGCCAATGAACATTGGAACGCCGAGTCGGGTCAGGTCTGGCTAGAGCGTGCACGCGAACAATGGGGCGCCAACCTGTGGATCAACCCGGTGCCCGAGAAATACTGGGGCCATACCCAGTCGATCGCCATGATCCGCGAGATTTTTGAGGATATGATGGTGCCGATGACCTTGGCAGGGCTGGAACGGGGCATGAAACAATTGACCCGCTAAGGGTTTGACCTGTAGCTTGCTATCATGTCCAACGCCCCCATCACCGATATCGACCTTGCCAGTTTCACCGCCGACCCCTATCCGGCGCTGGCAAAAATGCGCGCCCATGCGCCGATCACCTATGTGCCGCAATTGGGTGCCACTCTGTTTACCCGGCGCGATGACATCCATGTTCAGGAAAAGCGCATCGAGGTGTTTTCATCGCAACAACCCCAGGGGTTGATGACCCGGTTGATGGGCGAAAACATGATGCGCAAGGATGGCGATACACACCAACGCGAGCGTCGGGCGTTGTTTCCGGTGCTAAGCCCGCGAACGGTGCAGGATCATTGGCGGCCAATCTTTGAACGGGCGGCTGAAACAATTGTTGACGATCTCTCCCCTAAGGGGGAATGCGATCTGGTGCGGGACTTTGCCCTGCCGGTTTCGGCCGAGGCATTAAAGGCCATAACCGGCCTTACCGGCATGACGGCGACCGAAATGGATGCCAGCAGTCAGGGCATGATCGACGGCTGTGCCAATTACGCCGGTGACCAGGAAACCGAGGCCCGCTGCCACGCGGCAACCGCCCTGATCGACGCCCATATCGACGCGCGGCTAAGCCAGGTGCGCGATGCCCCCGACCGCTCGGCCTTATCGGTGCAATTGGCTGCCGGGTTGGCGTTGGAGGCCGTCCGCGCCAACATCAAACTGATCATTTCCGGCGGTCAGAACGAGCCGCGCGATGCCATTGCCGGCACGATCTGGGCCTTGCTTGAGCACCCGGAACAATTGCAAAAGATCAAGGACGGTCAGGCAAGTTTCGCCAATGCCTTTGCCGAATACGCCCGCTGGATGTCGCCCATCGGCATGTCACCGCGCCTTGTGGCGCGCAAAGATACCGTCGGCGATGTAACGTTTGAACCCGGCGACCGGGTGTTTTTCATGTTCGGCTCGGCCGGGCGGGACGAGGTGCATTTCAAAGCGCCCGACATCTTTGACATCACCCGCAACACCCAACCCTCGATCAGCTTTGGTGCCGGTCCGCATTTCTGTGCAGGCGCCGCCGTGGCACGCTGTGTGATCACACAAATCGCGTTGCCTTTGGCCTTCAAGCGCCTGAAGAACCTGAAATTGACCGCGCCACCCGTTTTCACCGGCTGGGCCTTTCGCGGGCCGTTGAGCATGCCTGCCACCTGGGATGCCTGATCCCTAGTTCGGGATCAGCGCCGGGACGATGGTGACGATCACCGGGAAGAACCACAGCAACATCAGCCCGGCCACCTGAATCATCACAAACGGGATGATGCCGCGATAGATGTGCGCCGTTGTCACCGATGGCGGGGCCACGCCGCGCAAGTAGAACAGGGCAAAGCCAAAGGGCGGCGTCAGGAACGAGGTTTGCAGGTTCACCGCGATCATGATTGTCACCCATTTCGGGTCAAACGATCCGCCGTAAATCACCGGCCCGACGATGGGGATGACGATATAGATGATCTCAAGGAAATCGAGCACAAAGCCAAGCACAAACAGCACCAGCATAACGATCAGGAACACCGTCATCTCGTTGTCGAAGGATCTGAGGAACTGTTGGATATAGTGTTCACCGCCAAATGAGATCACCACCAGGTTAAGCAATTGCGAGCCGATCAGGATGGTGAACACCATCGATGTCACCTTGGCCGTTTCGCGCACAACCGGGCTTAGAACGCCGGTTTTGAACAACACCCAGCAGCCATAGAGCAACCCAAACAGCGCAAACATATAGGCAGCATAAGCCACACCAAACGCCACCCAGTTTTCAAAGCTGACCACCTCTTTGTTGATCCTGAGGTCAAAGTTCACCCCCACCAGAATACAAACGACAATGGCAAAGGCCGACATCAGGATGATCTTGCCGTTGCCGCCGGAATCGCGCAGCTTGCGGAACGCCGCCAGCATGATCGCCCCCCCTGCCCCCAGCGCCGCCGCCGGGGTCGGGTTGGTGATGCCGCCAAGGATTGAACCCAATACGGCCACGATCAGTATCAGTGGCGGGAACACCACCCGGATCAATTCATTGCGCGACAGGCGCACCACCGCCTCGCGGGCACCCCAAAGTGCCAACACAAACGGCGCCGCCCACAGCAGCACACTTACCCCCGGCGACGTTGTCGGGCTGATCAGAACCACATCCACCATTGCCACCAGCAACAGGCCGATTGCCCCCAATATCAACGGCTTGGGATCGGACGACGGCGAAATGCCCCGCGCCATCGCCAGGGTCAGCGCCATCAACACCATCAGCACCGTGATACCGGTGCCGATGGGGGCGGCGGCGGCGATCTTGGCGGCTTTGGCGGTGGCCCATTCGTCATCACTCAGCTTGACACTTTGGGCCACGCCGCCCGCCGCGCTGATCGTTGCCTGCTCGGCTGCGGCCGCATCCCAGGCCTCTTGACCGTGCAACTCGATCATCGAGACCTGGCATTTCTCGGACACATTGGTACGAAGCGACGCGCCGGTGCCAGTGTCAGAGTAGCTTGAAACCGTAACGTCCTGCGAGCCGATCACATTGAGATTTCCCAACATGATCGCCCCGCCGATGATCGCCACCGGCACCATCAGGAACCATGTCAGCCCTTCGGATTTGGTAATCGGTTCGCCTGATGACCCGGTGGACGGCACCGCCGGGGCCTTGTCCGGGTTCAGCACCGCATAGCCAAAGGCATAAAGCGCATACAGCAGCGCCAGCATGATCCCCGGCAACAAAGCCGCCTGAAACAGCGTTCCCACCGAAATCACCGCTGGTTTTCCCAGATATGTCAGGGCATCCGAACAGCCCGCCGTACTGGCGCGCGCCTCTTGTGCGTTGGAATAAAGGTCGCCCGCCAAGGTGCCCAGCAAAACGATGACAATCGACGGCGGAATGATCTGCCCCAGGGTGCCCGAGGCGGCAATCACCCCGGTGGCCAGTTCAGGCGAATAATTATTGCGCAGCATGGTCGGCAGGGCCAACAGACCCATGGTCACCACGGTCGCGCCGACAATCCCGGTTGATGCGGCCAGAAACGCCCCCACAACCACAACCGATACGGCCAGACCGCCCGGCATCGGGCCAAATACCCGCGCCATCGAGGTCAGCAGGTCATCGGCGATCTTGGAGCGTTCCAGGGTGATGCCCATCATCACGAACATGATCACCGCCAGCAATGTCTCGATCGAGGCCCCGGCCAGCACCCGTTCGTTCATCCGGTTGACAATGAACGACACATTGCGCGTCATCGCGTGTTCCCAACCGTTTGGAAACACCGGTTCGGCCAGCAACGGCAGGTCCGGGTATCGGAAAATGGAAATGGTATCGCGGTGGATGCCACTGTTGACGACCGCGTGAAAGGCGTCAGACGACGTGTCAATCGCGTGGTGGATAAGGACCCCCGCACTGTCCAGTGCAGCGATGATGCCAAAAGAGATGATCCCGGCGCCGCCAATGGCAAAGGCCACCGGAAACCCTGAAAGGATACCGCCAAAGAGGCAGAATAATACGATGATCAGGCTTACTTCGACGCCATCAAGACCGAAAAACATTTGTGCAGTCCTTAAAGTTGTAGTGCTTCGCGTTCATCTTGAATCCACTTGGAAGGCGACACATTCAATGGGTGCCTTCATAGGCTTCTTCACCCTCGCCAAGGCTATCCTTGTCGAGGTATTTACCTTCACTTTCCGGGCCTTCCTTCCATTCAAGGTAGGACCGGAACAAAAACGCGACAGCCTGCAAAAAGATCATTGCGGCATAGGCGATCAGCAGTATCTTGAACAGGAAATAGCCGTTGAACCCATTGGGCGAAAAACCGATGGTCTCGACGTTCCAGCGTAGCGCACGCGATTTCTGCAACAATCGTTCCAGCGTATCCGTGGCCGATGGCTTGGGCACGATCAGGTGACGCCACATGAAATACCAGCCATACATCCAGATCAGAACCGCCGTCGGCATCATGAACACCAGCGAGCCGAACATGTCGATCACCCGTTTGGTGCGGAATCTGACATTGGCATAGATCAGGTCGACCCGAACATGGCCACCCTGAACAAACGTATAGGTGGCGCAAAGGGTGACAACCAGCGCGTTATAGAATTTGAGCTCTTCTGCCCACCAGGACACATCAAAGGTCAGCGGCTTGCCGATCCCGATCGAGATTGAGGCGGCGACAAAAATCCGCTGCATGAACACGATGATGATCTGTTGCAGCACCATCAGCAATCCGGCCCAGGCAAAGGTCCGCCCAACAGTATTGGCGAACCCTTCCAGCACCCGCACGGTGCCCCACATCACTGAATTTTTCCACATGCCAACCGCTGCCAGCACTAAAAATGCAGTGAACACCACAAAGAAAAACTCGGAACTGCCGCCATAATAGATGAACCGCATCATCGCCTGTTTGTCGGACCAGTCGAGCCACAATTGCGGATGTGCCAGTGCTGTGGCGAAATTGACAAACGCCGCTGCTATATTCTGGAAAAACCAGACAATGCCGTCAAGCATTGTTCCCCCCCGTCACCGGTTGACCGGCCTTATTGGTAGCTTTGCGAACAACCGGGCCTGAAAACTGGATCAGGCCCGGCCAATTGATTGTTCGTATTGGGCTTAGCCCATTACGCGGTCACGCTGGGCGCGGTAGGCAGCGGTCGAAACCGTCAGCCAGCTTGAGCTTTCGCGCATGGACTTGCCATAGGCTTCAAAGATTTCCTTGAACAGATCGTCGCCCATGAACTCTTCGTAAACCTTGGCAGTGCCTTCACCAAACGCATCCCAAACACTGTCGGGGAATTCCAGAACCTTGACACCACCGGCTTTCAGACGCTCAAGGGCGGCACCGTTGTTGTTCAGATACTGGCTTAGCGACCAGATGTTGGTCGATGCGGCTGCGGTTTCGATGATCTTCTGATGTGATGCGCTCAGCGAGTTGAACACATCAAGGTTTGTCGCCAGCGACAGACCTGCGGCAGGTTCGTGGAAACCAGCGGTATAGAAGAACTTGGTAATCTCCTGGAAACCGGCCTTTTCATCGGCCCACGGGCCAATCCATTCGGTGCCGTCAAGTGCGCCAGACGCCAGCGCCTGGTACACTTCCGACCCCGGAAGGTTCTGCACCGATGCGCCCAGATGGCCCAGCGCCTTACCGCCAAGACCCGGCATGCGGAACTTGAGACCGTTAAAGTCCTCGGGACCATTGATTTCCTTGCGGAACCAACCACCGGCCTGGGTACCGGTATTACCCGCCAGGAACGATTTCAGGCCAAAGATTTCGCCCAGAGCATCGTGATACTTGCGCCCGGAGCCGTGATAATACCAGTTGTTCAGCTCGGTTGCGGTCATGCCGAAAGGCACGCCGGTAAAGAACGCAAATGCCGGATGCTGCGAGATGAAGTAATAGTCAGCCGCATGGTACATGTCGGCCTGACCGGAGGTCACCGCGTCAAACACCTCAAACGCGCCAACCAGTTCGCCAGCGGCCTTGATTTCGACCTCAAGTGTGCCGTCGGACATGGCGTTGATGGCGTTGGCAGAATGCTCTGCTGCGTCAAACACACCTGCAAGGCCACGGCCCCAGGATGTGACCATGGTCAGTTTGCGTTTGCCTTGCGCATAGGCCGGTGCGGCCAATGTTGTTGCGGCGGCAGCGGTGCCCCCAAGTGCTGATGTTCTCAAAAATGAGCGACGATCCATGTGTTACTCCTCCCAATTTTTTGGATGCCCGCGCCCGTTGGGGGTCGCTGAGCGGATCGTTAAAAGTGGCCGGACCTTAGCCGCATGATGCCCAATGGGGAATAGCAAGTTGGCCAAATCACGAGATTTTTCAAGGTTTATTATCTTGAAGGCCATTTATTCATGCAATTAGAGCGACATAGACGCAGGTTTTCAGAACCCGCCTGATTTGGCCCGCCGGGAATTTGGGCGCAACTTTGCATTCAAGGCGCATTAAAAATACACAAACCCAGGCAGGGATTTTAAAGATATTTCACCACACACCGCCCTGACGAAACAAAATATCCAATTCTTGCGCATTTGGGATATATTTCTCTAAAATTGCCTGTTGACGCCCCGGATCAGTGGCCATAAAGTCCGCCCCAAGCAAAAGGAGCCAGGTGGCCATGTCTGTACTAGTCGTAATTGTTGGAACCAAGCGCATGGGCCGGTAACGGAAATCCAAATTCGACCCCATGCGCCTCCGAAACCTTCGGGGGCTTTTTTTATGGGCAAAAGAAATACAAGTGACGGAGCAAGTGAAATGAAACAAGAGATGACCGGCGCGGGGATAGTTGTTCAGGCTTTGAAAGATCAGGGCGTGGACGTGGTGTTTGGCTATCCCGGCGGTGCCGCCTTGCCGATCTATGACGAGATATTTCAGCAAAACGATGTGCGCCACATTCTGGTGCGTCACGAACAGGGCGCGATCCACGCCGCCGAAGGCTATGCGCGTTCAACCGGCAAGATCGGCGTGGTTCTGGTCACTTCGGGGCCGGGTGTCACCAATACGGTGACCGGGCTGACCGACGCGTTACTTGATTCGATCCCGATTGTGGTTCTCAGTGCGCAGGTGCCGACATTCCTGATCGGTTCGGATGCGTTTCAAGAGGCCGATACCGTTGGCATCACCCGCCCCTGCACCAAACATAACTGGCTGGTTAAAGACACCGAAAAGCTGGCCAGTACCCTGCACGAGGCATTCCATGTGGCGCGTTCGGGCCGGCCCGGCCCGGTTTTGGTTGATATTCCCAAGGATGTACAGTTTGCCACCGGCACCTATGTCGCGGCCAAACCTTCGGTCTCGCGGTATCAGCCAACGCTTAAGGGTGACATGGATGAAATCACCGAACTGGTGGCGGCGATAGAAAAAGCCAAACGCCCGGTGTTTTATACCGGCGGCGGGGTGATCAATTCGGGGCCAGCCGCCAGCCAGTTGTTGCGCGAACTGGTGGATGCGACCGGAATTCCGGTGACATCCACCCTGATGGGGCTTGGCGCCTATCCTGCCAGCGGCAAGAACTGGCTGGGGATGCTGGGCATGCACGGTCTGTACGAGGCCAATATGGCGATGCACGGCTGTGACCTGATGATCAATATCGGTGCGCGGTTTGATGACCGGATCACCGGGTTGATTTCTGCCTTCAGCCCCAAATCGATCAAGGCGCATATCGACATTGATCCATCTTCGATCAACAAGGTGATCAAGGCCGACATCCCGATTGTCGGCGATGTGGGTCATGTGCTTGAGGACATCCTGAAGATATGGAAGGCCCGCGGGCGCAAAACCAATAAAGAGGCTTTGGGCAAGTGGCAGGCCCAGATTTCCCAATGGCGCAAGGTTGATTGCCTGGCCTTTACCCAGGGCGACAAGGTGATCCGCCCGCAACACGCGTTGGCGCGGCTTCAGGAACTGACCAAAGATCACGACCGTTATATCACCACCGAAGTTGGCCAGCATCAGATGTGGGCGGCCCAGCATCTGGGCTTTGAGGCCCCCAACCGGTTCATGACCTCCGGCGGGCTTGGCACCATGGGTTATGGTTTCCCCGCCTCGATCGGTGTGCAGATCGCACATCCTGAGGCCCTGGTGATCAACGTCGCGGGCGAAGCAAGCTGGCTGATGAATATGCAGGAACTGGGCACGGTTTCGCAATATCGCCTGCCGGTGAAACAGTTCATCCTGAACAACGAACGCCTTGGCATGGTGCGCCAATGGCAGGAATTGCTGCATGGGTCGCGTTATTCGCATTCCTGGTCTGAATCACTGCCGGATTTTGTCAAGCTGGCCGGGGCGTTTGGCATCAAGGGCATCATCTGTTCCGACCCTGCTGATCTGGACGATGCCTTGCGCGAGATGATCAATCACGACGGGCCGGTGTTGTTCGATTGCAGAATCGAAAAGCACGAGAATTGCCTGCCGATGATCCCCTCGGGCAAACCGCATAACCAAATGATGTTGAACGACGAAGAAACCGCCGGTGCCATTCAGGGTGCGGGTGGGGCGCTGGTCTGAACACACATCTCAAAGCCTGCTTAAAGCCGTAACAAAATGACGAAAGGGACAACATGTCAGCCCTCAAGATCAAAAAAGGCGCGACCAAACATTCCGCCTATAATTTACGCCCCACTTTCTCAGAGGTGGAAGAACGCCATACCCTGGCCATTCTGGTCGAAAACGAACCCGGCGTTCTGGCGCGGGTGATTGGCCTGTTTTCAGGGCGTGGCTATAACATCGAAAGCCTGACGGTGGCCGAAGTGGACCAAACCGGGCATCTTTCGCGGATCACCATCGTTACCACCGGCACGCCGCAGGTGATCGAACAGATCAAGGCGCAACTGGGCCGCATCGTGCCGGTTTACGAAGTCCATGACCTGACCGTCGAAGGACCATCGGTGGAACGCGAGCTGGCGATCATGAAAGTGGCCGGAACCGGCGAAAAGCGGGTTGAGGCGCTGCGATTGGCGGATATTTTCCGCGCCAATGTGGTTGACAGCACCCTGGAGAGCTTTGTGTTCGAAATCACCGGGGTGCCGGACAAGATCGACGCGTTTGCCGATCTTATGCGCCCGCTTGGTCTGTCCGAGATTGCCCGCACCGGCGTCGCCGCGTTGCTTCGCGGTGACTAGGCGGTTTGTTTATGGGCCGCGTTTGCCCCGCCCTCAGGGGTCGACTGGCCCGAAAATAGCGGAATAACCTGCGCCGAATTGCGTTCGCCAGAGTTCGAATATTGCTTTGACTGCTGCTTTGACTGCTGCTTTGACTGCTGTGGGCTTTGGCAAAGACCCTGGACCGGAGCCGCGCATAATGAGTCAGCCAAATCAGGGTAGACCCCTTCACAAACAAGGCGCGGATTATGTGCCTTGCGCTGGTTTTTATCCATTTTCATATCAAACTGGACCCAATCCCCGGCGTCCATCTCGATCTCGCAAGTGTCAGAATTATTGCAGTAAAATGCAAGATCTCCGTGATCTTCACACCAGATCACAGCCTTCTGATCCTGCTCATCACTCCAAAGTACTACACCAAACATATCCTGTCCCGTCCTATCTTTGTCCCATCCTTTAACAGTGGTACGATTCTTGATTTTCAGACATGGTTAATAATGAGCCGCTGACTTGCTTTTTGTGTCGAGCACGTTAGTTTGGTGACCTAAGTTGGCGTCATACCTGACGCTAACTAGCTATAAAAAGACAGATTTTCGTCATACTTGGCGCTAATCAGGATCAATTTGAGGACCCGAAGTCGCGAATATGTTAGTTGTGGACCCGAAATGACGAAACCAACCCGATCTCCTGCCGAGTTACGCGACATGTTTGGCGCCAACTTGCGCCTTCTTTCCAGAAAATATCCCTCGATCTCTGAACTGTCGCGCCAACTCAAGATCAACCGGACCCAGTTCAACCGCTATCTGTCCGGCGAAAGCTTTCCAAGGCCGGACGTTCTTGACCGGATTTGCGCCTTTTTCGAAGTGGATGCCCGCATTCTGCTGGAACCTGTCGAAAGCATCGCCAACCAAAGCCACGTTCTGACTGGTTCGGTTTTGGCCGAATTTGTCGGAGTCGGGGTCAACGATGTGCCGCAAGACGCATTTCCATCCGGGTTTTTCCGCTTTTCGCGCCGGAGCTTTATCAACACATCGCAGTTTATTGTCGGTCTGGTCTATGTGTTTCGTGAAGAAGACCACACTTTTGTGCGCGGCTATGAAGCCAAGGACGCGATGCTACAGCAAGGTCTGACCGCCGGCATTCGCGCGCGTGAATTCCGGGGCTATGTCACCCGTCAGGAAGAAGGTGTGGCGCTGGTCGTATCGCGGCGCAATTCGATGACCTGTTCCTTCAACTATCTGGCGCGTGTGGCGTCGTTCGAGAATAACTATTGGGTCGGCTATGTAACCCGTACAGTGCGCGAGAGCGCGTCAGGGTCGCGTGCTGTGCGGTTGGTTTACGAACATCTAGGCCAGAATAAATCCGACATATATGAAGTGGCCCGCGAATCCGGGCTTGTGGCGGAAGATAATCTGGTGCCATTTCACCGCCAGTTACTGCAAACAGAAGAACCGTTTCGCTGACCCATCCTGTTTGGCAGCTTTTGTCGCCTTGAGGAAAGTCAGGTCGCATTTCTGACGGACCTTCCCGTAAGATTGACCGGTATAAACCGGTACATCTTGCAAGAGTGCTGTCATGCCTGCCCCCCCGGTCACCGCCCCCTCTGGCGGTCGCTTTGGACGTGCCAGAGCCAGGCGATTCGGCGCCGATCACCTTTCGGAGATGCCTTTGCTGCTGACCGTGACCGCAAAGGTGTGGTGCGGGTGTTTCAGAACATCTGCCGCCATCGTGGCATGATCCGCGCAAGATCCGCGTGAGAACTGAATGGGTTTCAGCCTTGAATGGTGATCAGGCGATATAAATGCCAGGAGGCATGGCCCAACAACGGCAGCGCGACCAACAACCCCAGGAACATCGGTATAAGGGCGGCAAAGGTGGTCACGGCGATGAATAGCCCCCAAAGCAGCATTGGCACCGGATGCGCCATCACATATTGGAACGAGGTGATCATCGCTGTGACAAAATCCAGCTCGCGGTCCAACAGCAATGGCAGCGCCAGAACGGTGATCATATACAACAACAGCGCAAACAGCGCGCCAACGCCGGTGCCGACAGCCAGCATTGTCATTCCGGAGGGCGTGGTGAACACGGTCAGGGACGAGGAAATATTGGTCATGGTCGACAGGCCAAGGAACAGCGCGAATATCAGATGCCCGGCAAAGAACCAGAACAGGAATACGACGATGATAATGGCGCATATCGACGGCAACTGGCGTTGACCCTGTTGCGTAACAACCTGAATTATATCCAGTAATCTAAACGTCTTACCCTGTTCAAGGCGATGCGACACTTCATAAAGCCCGACCGCTGCAAACGGCCCGATCAACGGAAAACCAATCGCCGCCAGAACCATCCAGAAAGTTGTTCCGGTGATCATGCTGACCCAGACAATGGCCCAGCCGCCCAGCACAAAAACACCGGCAAAAAACAGGCCGCACAAAGGCGCACGGCGAAAATCCCGCGCTCCACGCCGCAATGCCTCACCCAACATGGGGGTTGTGATTGCGCCCAATTGCGGCACGCCCATCTCTTTATCGGTGTTCATATTGTCCCTTCGCCACTTGTCGGGAGGTATTATGACGGACCTTGCCCAAAGAGTCGCGCTAAATCAGCGCGGTGGTTGATTTCATACGAAATCGAAATCTGCGGATGTCAAAGTTGTTCCTGCCTCGCCGACCAACAGGATCGTGCCACCGTCATGGACAATCTTCAAATCGCCTCCCTGATCTGTGATCGTCAAAGACCCAAAGCTTCCCGAATGGTCAGCGATGCGCAAAATATCGGTGCCATCATCAAAGTCAGTGACTTTGTCCTTGTCAGAGTTTTTCCCAAACACAAACACATCCGCCCCCCCCCCGCCAGTCAGGGTGTCATCACCAGCGCCACCAAACAACTTGTCTTTCCCCGCACCACCAAACAACTTGTCATTGCCCGCACCACCTTTTTGCGAGTCATTGCCCGCACCACCTTTCAGAATGTCCCTACCAGAACCACCTTTCAGAATGTCATTACCATCCAGGCCAAACAGCTTGTCTTCGCCCCCAAGCCCGACCAGTTTGTTGCCACCGCCGTCCCCGGTCAAACTGTCGGCACTACCGGTGCCTGTCAGATTTTCGACAGACACTACTGCCACGTGCCCAGCCCCTGGCAAAAGAGGTTGGTCGGGATTGGTGACCTTTTGGAATTGGCTACTTAGACTTAGTGAAAAAGTGACGCCATAAGTAAAGTCACTGAAACTGATGGTGTCATTTCCTTCGCCGCCACGGATGAACACACCAAAACTTGCGTTTGAGAATTCAGTCAGTTCAACAATGTCATCCCCGGTACCAAGATTAATGGTGCCAGCACCACCTGCCCCAAGTTCGACGATGTCATTGCCTTTGCCAGTCGAAATGGTCTCGACCTTGCCACTCCCTGTGACAACCTTGTCGTCGCCGTCCGATGTGCGCACAAACATGGCACCGTCTGCCCCTGTTTTGACGGTGTCCTGGCCATCTCCGGTGGAAATCAACTCGGCCCAGCCATCGCGCACATCGACCCTGTCATTGCCCTTGCCTGTGCGAATACTGCCGACCAGGCCGGTGCCAACAATAACCTTGTCTGCCCCGTCACTGGTATTAATTGCCCCAACCCAGCCGGTTCCTGTTGTAACTGTGTCGCCAAGTTTACCGGTGGAAACCGACCCGGAACCGCCGGTGCCGACGACAATGGTGTCGCCACCAATGGCAGGCACGTCCAAGGAATACCCGGTCTGAATCGCGTTCACCCATTTGTTGCCCGTGGTGACCAGGTTTACTTTGGCAAACAGACTGATCGAATAGGTCGACCCTTCCTGGTTCTCGCTCAGGGTGACTTCATGCTTGTCGCCGCTCAGGCCGTAAATATGGCGTGCCCTTGTGGTCACAAGATCGATATTCGAATTCCAGCCAAGTTCAAGATAGTCAATACGACGACCAGTCCCGGCATCAAGATCGGTCAGGTTGAACGTGCTTGAATCACCAGCCATGCGCAAATATTTGATGTTCCAGTCAGAACCGACCAGGACGGCGTTGCCCACAAAGTCATCTTTAGGCCCGGAATAATAAACGTCATAAGACGACATCCGTTGGCTGTTCCACTCGCGGACGCTTTGTCCCGTCAATCCCGGTACGTCAGTTACGCCATCAAATATTACAGTCAGTGTTTCAGTTGTCATTTTCGTCTTGTCCCCATGAACTAAATTGCTGTTCAACCACGATAAATGCACAATAGTCTGCTATATTCTCAAAACAACTGAACCTATCGGAAAAAAACGAGTAGAGTCTGAACTGACACAACCCATCCTGCCCATCCTGCCGATTTCTTCGATGACAATATAAATGGGATCAAGAACCGATGGATCCTTGATGCGACCTGTCAGGGCGCCCTAAGCGAGTATGCCTAAATGGTTCCGTTCACTGATCCAGGAACGACCGCAGCTTCCGCGACCGGCTCGGATGCTTCAGCTTCCGCAACGCCTTGGCCTCAATCTGCCTGATCCGTTCGCGTGTCACGCTAAACTGCTGGCCGACCTCTTCCAGCGTGTGATCCGTGTTCATGCCGATGCCAAACCGCATCCGCAAAACCCGTTCTTCACGCGGGGTCAGCGACGCCAGAACCCGTGTCGTCGTCTCTTTCAAATTCTCCTGAATCGCCGAATCCAGTGGCAGAACCGCATTCTTGTCCTCGATGAAATCACCAAGCTGCGAATCCTCTTCGTCACCAATCGGCGTCTCAAGCGAAATCGGCTCTTTGGCGATCTTCATCACCTTGCGCACTTTCTCAAGCGGCATCTGCAACTTTTCGGCCAATTCTTCCGGCGTCGGTTCGCGGCCAATCTCGTGCAGCATCTGGCGACCGGTGCGCACCAGCTTGTTGATTGTCTCGATCATATGCACCGGAATACGGATGGTGCGGGCCTGATCGGCGATCGAACGGGTAATCGCCTGACGGATCCACCAGGTCGCGTAAGTGGAAAACTTATAGCCGCGACGATATTCAAACTTGTCCACCGCCTTCATCAGGCCGATGTTACCTTCCTGAATAAGGTCAAGAAATTGCAGGCCACGGTTGGTGTATTTCTTGGCAATCGAAATGACCAAACGCAGGTTCGCCTCGACCATCTCTTTCTTGGCCTGCCGCGCCTCTTTTTCGCCCTTTTGAACCTGCTGCACGATGCGCCGGAACTCAGGAACATCCAGGCCGACATACTGGCCGATCTGCGCCATATCCGCCCGCAGGCTTTCGGCCTTTTCGGTCGACTTTTCAATGAACATCTGCCAGCCGCGCCCAGGCTTTTTGCCCATATCGCTCAGCCAATTGGGGTCCAGTTCACGACCGCGATACGCCTCGATGAATTCACGCCGGTTGATCCGCGCCTGATCCGCCAGCTTGACCATCGAGCCGTCCAGCACCATCACCCGACGGTTGATGCCGTAAAGCTGGTCAATCAGCGCATCAATCCGGTTGTTGTGCAGGTGCAGCCCGTTCACCAGTTCAACAATCTCGCTTCGAAGCGCCTGATAAACACCCTCGGCCTTTTTGGAAAATGATCCATCCTCGTTCAGCGTCGCCGAAATCCGGCTGTCCTGCATCTCGGACAATTGCGAATAATCGCTGGAAATCTGTTCCAACGTGGTCAGCACCGTCTCTTTCAGCGCCGCCTCCATCGCCGCCAGCGACATGTTGGCCTGTTCGTCCTCGTCATCATCGTCATCTTCTTCTTCGATCGGATTGCCGTCCGCATCCAGTTCCGGGCTTTTGTCCTCTTCCGGTTTCGGTGTTTCTGTCTCTGTCGTCGTCGTCGCCACCGCCGCGACCACCGGCTCTTCCACCTCGCCATCTTCATTCATCTGGTCACCAAAGGTGGTTTCCAGATCAATAACGTCCCGCAACAGAATGTCTTCGCTTAATAGTTCGTCATGCCAGATGGTGATCGCCTGAAACGTCAACGGGCTTTCACACAAGCCCGCAATCATCGTGTTGCGCCCGGCCTCGATCCGCTTGGCGATGGCAATTTCGCCTTCGCGGCTCAGCAACTCAACGCTGCCCATCTCGCGCAGATACATGCGCACCGGATCATCGGTGCGGTCCAGTTTCTCGCTGGTGCCACTGCCCAGGGTAATCTCGCGCGCGCCAGCGGTGGTCGCCACCTCGGTCGAGCCCTTGGCCTCTTCCTCTTCCGCTTCTTCGCCTTCGATGATGTTGATGCCCATCTCGGACAACATCGACATCACATCTTCGATCTGTTCAGAACTGACCTGATCGGGCGGCAGAACCTGATTGAGCTGTTCGTAAGTGATATAGCCCTTCTCGCGAGCGTCCCCGATCATCTTTTTGACGGCGGCCTGGCTCATATCCAGGGAAATCTCGGCGTCCGCATTGTCGGGCTTGCGATCTTCAGTGTCCTTGGCGGCCATGGAATGCTCCTGATAAGGTGATTCTCTTGAAAACGAATCAATAAACGAATCGGGTGATTCGGCCACCCGTTTACCCTGTTTTCTTTATGTTTTCTTTAGCAAAAGGGCATTATTTTTGCGGTTTTGCAAATTTGATCTGTTCCAGCAACAAATCAAAGGCGTTTCTCTCGTCCCGCTTGATTCGCGCGCCGCTTTTAACGGTGTCATATTCGGCCTTGTCCTCATGCTCACTCCGCACTGCTTTGTTGCGCGCCTCAACCGCCTGCCCCAGCCGCCAGGTCATCGATTCATCGGCCACCCCGGTCAATTCTTCTGCGGCTTCGGCGATCTCGGCGCTCAGGCCCCGGTGAGAATCCAGTTTGGCAAGTTCATCACCCAAGGTCATCCGGGCCATTTCAACATTGCCCGGATTGCGCACGCAAGGGGTAATGCCGACATGGCGAAGGGCGTGCAGTTTTTCAAGGGTCCCCTCGCCCATTTGCTCGGTGATCTTCGCGATCAGCACCTCGGGCTCTTCGAGATGACGCAGGATCAGGTCACGCAACTCGGCATGGAACGGATCGGCGCATTTCATCATCTCAAGCCCGGATTCAAACTCTACAATCACCTGCGGCGTTGCCAGAACACTGGCCAGAATAACCGCCTCTCGCAGATGGTCCGACCCATCGCCAGCCCCCAGCAACGACGACTTGGTTCCCGCCAAAGGTGCCGCCGGGGCCTGTTTTCCTTTCCAAGGCATGCCTTTGGGGGTCGCCTTGCGGCGGAACAGCTGCCACCGCAAGTCTTTGATTTCCTGACCATAATGACTGCGGATTGATGGATCTTTGATGGTCTTGATCCGGTCCCGCAAAGCCTTGTCCAATGCCGCCTTACGTTCGGGGCTGTCAAAATTCTTGCCCTCAATTTCGCGTTGCCACAGCAATTGCACCATCGGGCGGGCCGCATTTATCAGGTCGCTCAAGGCCCCGGCCCCGGAATCCCGGATCAGATCGTCGGGGTCCTTGCCTTCGGGCATCATCGCAAACCGAAGGCTTTGACCTGCCTCCAACAATGGCAACGACAGATCAATCAGGCGCAATGCGGCGCGCATCCCGGCCGTATCGCCATCCAGCGCGATCACCGGCTCAGGCGCCACACGCCACAACATCGCCAGTTGGTTTTGTGTGATCGCGGTGCCAAGCGGCGCCACCGCCCCTTCAAAACCGGCCTCGCACAGGGCGATCACGTCCATGTACCCTTCGACCACCACCAATGGTTGCCCCTTGCCGACCGCCGTGCGGGCGGGACCGTGATTGTAAAGGGTGCGCCCCTTGTCAAACAGATCAGTTTCCGGTGAATTCAGGTACTTGGCGTTGTCATTCGGGTCCATTGCCCGGCCACCAAAGGCAATCGCGCGCCCGCGCGCATCGCGGATCGGGAACATGATGCGGTTGCGAAAGGTATCGTAAGGCTTGCCGCCTTTGGTCGACGGTTTGGCAAGGCCTGCGCCAAAAATCAGCTCAGGTGCCACACCCTTGGCGCTCAGGTGATCCCAAAGACCCTGCCAGCCATCCGGGGCAAAACCGATCTCCCACCGCTCTGACGTTTTGGGTTTAAGGCCGCGGCCCTGCAAGTAATCCCGCGCACCAACCCCTCTGTTGGTATTTAGCTGCAACCGGAAGAATTGCAGCGCTTGTTCCATCACTTCGACCAATCGCGTGCGATGATCGTTCTTTTCCTGCGCTTTGGGGTCTTGCGCGGGCATCTCCATCCCGGCCTCTTGCGCGAGAATTGCCACGGCCTCGATAAAACTTACATTTTCGGTCTCTCGGATGAACGAGATTGCATCCCCCTTGGCATGGCAACCAAAGCAATAATAAAACCCTTTGCGGTCATCCACATGAAAAGACGCGGTTTTTTCCTGGTGAAACGGGCATGGCGCCCACATATCACCCTTGCCCAAATTGGACTTGCGCGTGTCCCACATGACTTTGCGCCCGACAACCTGAGACAGGCTGGCGCGGTCACGCAGATCGTCAAGAAAACCGGGAGGCAGAGACATGGGGCATTACAGCCTTTCGCGTTCGTATTGAATCACTTTGACCGGCGAACGTGTTTGTTTTACCAAACCCTGCCTCGCCGGTCAAAGTGATGCAGTGGTCCAAAGAAACGCGAAAGGCATTATCGCGGCAGTTGGTATGAACTGTCCAGCCTTGTTACTGCTGCAAACACAGCTCACTCCAGGCCGCTGACAGGTCTTCGTTGCGCAATACCCGGCGTTTCATCTCATAGACCCAAGGGGTCATATGCGGGATTGCAGCGTTATAATTCTCGGGCCAGTCCGGGTTGGTTGCGGCAATTGCCGACGGAACATCGCGTTCCTTTACCCGGTCAAGGCGGGCCTGTTGAATGGCCGCGACCACCTGCGCCTGATAGGCGCAGCTTTGTTCAAGCGTGTCAGCGGCAAATGTGGGCGAGGCCAGAAGGCCGGCAAAAAGGGCAATACGGATCATCCAAGGGCTCCGGAATCAGTTGCTTTGGCGGTTATATTACCCTCGCACGGCCACAGCTTCCATGGCCGTTTTAAGATCATGCAGTAAACTCCGCGCCATGGATCGGAACACCATGATCTGAAACGATTTATCACCAACCTTGGTCAAGGATGCCAGCATATGTGCCAGTTCGGTTCGCGCCGTGTGGCCGCGTTTGAACACTGCGGGGCGCAAATCCAGCGGCATAAGGCGCGCCAAGACATCCACCGCCCCGCCCCCCTCAAGCCGGACAACCGCCCAGGCATCAGATTGATCTGTAAGGGCTGCCAATTCGCCAAGTCCTGTGTCCGGATCAGGGCCGATCAACAATGCCTGACCTTGCGAAAACCAGATCGCGCGCGCGCCTGCCTTGGCGCTGCTGCGCCCCGGCGCCGGGAACGCCAGCCCATGCGCGGCTTTCAATGCCGCCGACAGGTCTTTTTCACGGGATTTATACGGCGAGATTGACGTGATCGCCGCAAAGGGTTGTTCCGTTACTGTCAGGTCGCCAATTACCAGCGGCAACAAGCCCTCGCAGGGTGAAATCGCAGTCAGATCAGTCACGCGCCCGCCCCCCTTCACGATCATAAAACACCGGGTCAACAACCTCGCACAAGGTTTCAAGCCCGCGCAAGTGATCAACCATGCGAATAATCTCGCCCTTGCGCGCGGGCCCGTTTTTCAGGAACCCAAGCCCGATCATATGACCCAAACTGGGCGAATAGGCGACCGAGGTGACATAGCCCTGATCATTGACCCGGACGGCCTCATCCTCCTGGCGGAACAAATGCGCACCGGCACTAAGTTGCCTGACCACGCCGCTTGGCTTTAAACCGATCAGTTGATCACGGGACTCGCCAGTCAGACCGGGCCGCTGTGACATGGTTTTGCCGATGCAGTCCTTTTTGGCCGAAACCATCCGCCCCATGCCAATGTCAAATGGCGTCACCCGCCCGTGAATTTCCGCATGCGTAATCAACCCCTTTTCAATCCGCAGCACATTCAGCGCCTCTATGCCGTAAGGCCCGCCGCCGATGTTTTCGGCCCGTTCCAGCAGCAATCGGAACAAGGCATCACCGTAACGCGCCGGGATCGCCAGTTCATAGGCATGTTCGCCCGAAAACGAGATGCGAAACAATCGCGCCTCGACCCCCAAAACCTGCACCCTGCCACAAGCCATGAACGGCCAGTCGTCCGGGTTCAGCGGCGCATCCAGCACCCCATCCAGCAATTCCCGCGATTTTGGCCCGGCGACGGCAAACTGCGCCCATTGTTCCGTGACTGAAATCATCGATACATCCAGATGCGGCATCAGCCCCTGATGGGCGAATTCCAAATGGCGCATCACCTCTCTGGCAGCGGCTGTGGTGGTGGTCATCAGGTAATGATTTTCGCCCAACCGCGCGGTGGTGCCGTCGTCCATCACAAAACCGTCTTCGCGCAGCATCAGCCCATAGCGGACTTTGCCGACCCTGAGGGTGGAAAACACGCCGGTATAAACAAAATCCAGCAGTGCCGCCGCACCCGGCCCCTGAATGTCGATCTTGCCCAAGGTCGACACATCGCAGATGCCAACCGCCTCGCGTACCATGTTTACCTCGCGGTCACAGGATTCGCGCCAATGGGTTTCACCTGTTTTCGGAAAATAACTGGGCCGATACCAAAGCCCTGCTTCGATCAACGGCGCGTTCCGTTCAACCGTTGCCTGGTGTGAGGTGACGAACCTTTCAGGCGCAAAGCCGCGGCCTTGTCCGGATGACCCCAACGCGGCAATAGATACCGGCGAATACGGCGCACGAAACGTGGTCGTCCCGGTCTCGGGGATATCGCGCCCGGTGGCATCGGCCAAAACCGCCAAGGCGTTGACGTTGGAATTCTTGCCCTGATCGGGGGCCATTCCCTGGGTGGTATAGCGCTTCATATGCTCAACCGAACGAAAGTTCTCGCGGGCCGCCTGATTGACGTCTTTCACCGTCACATCGTTCTGAAAATCCAGCCAGGCCCGGCCCTTGCCCGGCACGGTCCACAAAGGCGTCAGCCGGTAAGGTACATCCTCGGCTTCGGGGGGGGTGACATCCGGGGCCTTGATGCCCAGCGCGGCAAGTGCGCCGCCGGCGGCAAAAATCCCGTCTTTGATACAGGCCAACGTCGAAAACACCCCGTTACAGGCCCCGGCCGCCTGCAACCCCGGAACCATCCCCGGCACCGGTACAAAACTGGCGATATCCTGACGCCATTGCGGGCGGCCATTCATGTGACACGTCAGGTGCAAGGTCGGATTCCAGCCACCCGACATGGCAAGGCAATCGACCTGCAACCGTTCCTCTCCGCTGACCGACCGCACCGTGATGCTCTCTAATCCCTTGCGGCCCGAACTGTCACAGACCTGCGCGCCGCGCCGCACCTCAAAGGCATCCGACAAGGGCGCGTCATGGCGCGAATCGATCACCGCCGCCACATGCACACCAGCCTGAACCAGATCATGCGCCGTGCGATGGGCATCATCATTGTTGCAAAACACCGCCACCGACCTGCCGGGGCTGACGCCCCACCGGTTCAGATAGGCCCGCACCGCCCCCGCCATCATGATCCCGGGCCGGTCGTTATTGGCAAATGCCACTGGGCGCTCTAACGCGCCCGCCGCCAAAACCGCCCGCTTCGCTATGATCTTCCAAAATGCCTCGCGGGGGGGGGCGCCGCTGCGCGGCATATGTTGAGTGACCCGCTCCAACGCACCGTATGTGCCCTGATCGTAAGCCCCGGTCACCGTGGTGCGCGGCATCAGGCGCACATTGTCCATGTCGCGCAATTCATCAAGAACCGCCTCGACCCAGACATGGCCGGGCTGTGCGTCCACCAGATGCGTTTCGGCCAGCAATCGCCCGCCCATCCGGGCGCCCTCGTCTGCCAGAATAACATCCGCGCCTGCCCGCCCGGCCCTTAGTGCGGCCATTAATCCCGCAGGCCCGGCACCTATTACCAACAGATCGCAATGGGCCCAAACGGTCTCGTATCGGTCGGTATCTGCCTTCCCTGACAACGCCCCCAATCCAGCCGCACGCCGTATTATCGGCTCGTACACCCGTTCCCAAAACGTCCGCGGCCACATGAAGGTCTTGTAATAAAACCCGGCACTTAAAAACGGTGCGGCAAAATCATTCACCGCCATCAGGTCAAACCCCGGTGATGGCCAGCAATTCTGCGACCGCACCTGAAGCCCCGGGTAAATCTCTTGCACCGTGGCGCGCACATTCGGCTCTTGCGCCGCACCGGTGCCAATCGTCACCAGTGCATTCGGCTCTTCACTCCCGGCCGTCAGAACACCGCGCGGTCTGTGATATTTGAATGATCGGCCCAACAGGCGCACATCATTGGCCAATAAAGCCGAGGCCAAAGTATCACCCTTGATCCCGGTATAATGCACGCCATCAAAGGTGAACGTGACCGTCTTGGCCCGGTCCAGCAATCCCTGCCCTGCAATCCTCATGACCCGGCCCCTCCTGCTGCCGAGGCCAGTTCAACCCCCGCCATCTGATGGGTGCCTGTGTCCCTTGTCACCACCAGCCACGCCGAACACCCGGCCTCGTGATACCAAAGCTCGCGGGTCTCGCCACAGGGGTTATCGCGCAAATGCAAATAGGCATCCCACACCTCGGCCCCTGCGCCCGGATCAGGCCGCGCCAATGCAACGGCCGCCCCTTTATAATAGAACTCTCGCCGGTCCCGTTCGCCACACAAGGGACATCTGATCCTCATCGCACCTCCCTCCTCTTCATCTTGCTAAGTAAACTCAAAATCCCGCCCTTTCGACCAGACGCTAGTGCAGGTTATGCTGCGCCCCGGTGCCTTCTTCGTCCATGATCCCAACCCCGGTCTTCATCCGGTCCAGCCGAAACTTGGCCGCCGCCCCGTGATGGCGACCGGTCGCAATCAGATGGGCAAAACAATGCCCCGAAGCCGGAACCGCCTTGAAACCCCCATAATTCCAGCCACAATTGACAAACAACCCGTCGATATCCGTCTTGTCGATAAAGGGCGACCCGTCGGGTGTCATATCCATGATCCCACCCCAACTGCGTAACACTTTGGCCTTGCCGATCATTGGCATCAGGGTCATCCCCGCCTGCATCACATGTTCCACAATCGGCAGATTGCCGCGCGCGGCATAAGACGCATACATGTCGATATCACCGCCAAACACCAGACCGCCCTTATCCGACTGGCTGATATAGAAATGCCCCATGCCAAAGCTGATCACATGATCAATCACCGGCTTCAGTCCCTCGGTGACAAACGCCTGCAACACATGGCTTTCCACCGGCAGGCGCATCCCCGCCATCGCCGCCACCTGACTTGACCGCCCGGCCACCACAATCGCCACCTTTTTGGCCCGGATCGCGCCGCGCGACGTCTGCACCCCGCGCACCACGCCGCCCTCGACATCAATCCCCGTGACTTCACAGTTCTGCAATATCTCCACCCCGCGCTGATCCGCCCCCCGGGCAAACCCCCAGGCCACCGCATCATGACGCGCCGTGCCCCCGCGTGGATGCAGCAAGCCGCCGTAGATCGGAAACCGCCCATTGTCGAAGTCCAGATACGGCACCAGTTTGCGCACCCCGTCGCGGTCCAGCAGCACCGCGTCATCGCCCTGATTGATCATCGCATTGCCGCGCCGCACAAAGGCGTCGCGCTGGCCGTCGGAATGAAACAGGTTGATGACACCACGCTGAGACATCATCACGTTATAATTCAGCTCCTGCTCCAACCCTTCCCAAAGCTTCAAAGAATGCGAATAGAACTCGGAATTGCCCGGCAGGAAATAATTGGCCCGCACAATGGTGGTATTACGCCCGACATTGCCGCCGCCGATATAGCCCTTTTCCAGCACCGCAATATTGCGCAACCCGTGTTCGCGCGCCAGGTGATAGGCCGTGCTCAGCCCATGCCCGCCACCGCCGATGATGACGATATCGTATTGGTCCTTTGGTTCTGGGTCACGCCAGTGCGGTGCCCAGCCTGTGTTGCCTCTCAGACCTTGAGCCAGAATCTTCAGGGCAGAAAAGCGCATTCGGTTTCCCCTTTGGGCAAAACATGTTCCAACCGGTTCCAGAACCTTTTTTTCCGAAGGTACCAGACCAGGCAGTATGGCAGGCGGGTTATTCACGACATACATGTGTACAAGCCCGACCAAATGGTCGCCCGCCAATACCAAACCCCGCTTAAAAAGAACAACAGGGCAGGTAAACAATATACCAATTCAGGCGCGACCAACAACCACGAGGTTCTTGCACGCGCTTTCTTTTAGGCCTGCTACTGTCTGCAACCGCCGCCATGGCGGTTGGGCAAAACCATGTTGACCTGTTATTGAAACTGGTTCGCGGCAATGGCTGCAAAAGGGATGATGCCACCGCCGGGCGGGTGCTTCTGCCCAATGGATTCACCAAGGCGGGGGTTTTCGAAATCGAAAAGCTGCTGGACCGGCCGGGATGATCGACACGTCCAAAATGGGCATGTCTGCCCTGACCAAAGCTGCCTGCAAAGGAGTGGTCAGCGCATTCTCCCTGCGGTTTCAGAACCCGCGCGATGGGTGTTGTGGAAACCGTCTTGAAACAGCTCCCACTTGAAACCTACAAGCCCTTGGCGCGATAACTGGCGGCGACCTTGCCGATGGACACAAGATAGGCGGCGGTGCGAAGGTCGTCCACGTCACCGCGCTCATGCCAGACCTCGCGCATGGATTGATAGGCAATGCGCATGGTGTCATCAAGGCCTGAGCGCACCAGCTCAAGCTCCCCTGCGCCACGCAGATACTTGCTTTTGAACTCCGGCGTCATCGACCAGGCATCGCCCATGGCCGTATCAAGCCGCGCCAATTCGTCTATCACCAACTGGTGGCGGGCCTCTTCCTGACGTCGCTGCATCCGGCCAAAGCGGATATGCGACAGGTTCTTGACCCATTCAAAATACGAAACCGTAACACCGCCCGCATTGGCATACATATCGGGAATAATCACCACGCCCTTTTCGCGCAGGATATCATCGGCACCGGCAGTGATCGGGCCGTTCGCAGCCTCGATGATCAACGGTGCCTTGATGCGGGCCGCGTTGGTCAGGTTGATCACCCCTTCCAAAGCCGCCGGGATCAGAATGTCGCATTCTTCCTCAAGCACTGTCGCCCCGTCGGCTGTATGAATCGCATCCGGAAAGCCGGTGACACCGCCCTGATTGACGATCCAGTTGCGCACCGCTTCAACATCAAGTCCCTTGGGGTTGAACAATGCGCCATCACGCTCAATGATACCTGTGATAATCGACCCATCTTCTTCCGACAGGAATTTGACCGCGTGATAGCCCACGTTGCCCAAGCCCTGCACAATCACCCGTTTGCCATCAAGCGAGCCCGCCATATTGGCCTTGGCAATATCTTCGGGATGGCGGAAAAACTCTTGCAAAGCGTATTGCACGCCCCGCCCCGTTGCCTCGACCCGACCGGCAATGCCCCCCGCATTCAACGGCTTGCCGGTGACACAGGCATTGGCGTTTATATCTGTGGTGTTCATGCGCGCGTATTGATCGGCGATCCAGGCCATCTCACGTTCACCGGTGCCCATATCGGGGGCCGGCACGTTTTGTGACGGGTGGATCAGGTCACGTTTGGCCAGTTCATAGGCAAACCGCCGGGTGATCAGTTCAAGCTCGTGTTCGTCGTATTGACGCGGGTCAATCCGCAACCCCCCTTTGGAGCCGCCAAAAGGCGCCTCGACCAGGGCACATTTATAGGTCATCAATGCGGCCAGCGCCTCGACCTCGTCCTGGTGCACGTTGGGGGCGTAACGAATGCCGCCCTTGACCGGCTCCATATGTTCCGAATGCACCGAGCGATAACCGGTAAAGGTCTGGATATTGCCGCGCAGGCGCACACCAAAACGCACCGTATAGGTGGCATTGCACACCCTGATTTTCTCTTCCAGACCGGGTGGCAGATCCATCAGGGCAACCGCCCTGCTAAACATCAGGTCCACACTTTCGCGAAAACTCGGTTCTGGTTTATCGGCCATCAAGGCATTCTCCAACTGTTTGGCTGCGGCGGCTCGCCACACTTTATGTGTGCCATCACGTTAGCGCCAAGTCGATTAATAAGTCGCAAATTTTTCTCAAATGCCCGGCCGATTGGTGGGAAATTGGTTCTGTCCCGGTTTTCCGACTGATTTTGCCTGCCGGCCACTATTGTTTCCAATCCAAAGACGGACCGGGCGGTCAACCACTAATCGTTGCCAAATTTGCCGGAAACCTGCCCGTTTGGCACGATTTACGCCGCATTCAGGCCATTATTCCAAGGCAATAAGGTGGGGATGAATTGCGATCCACAGGCGACAATATCGCCTTCGCGAATGAGGTAATCCATGAATGTGCGTGAAAATACACAACCGATGAAACAGGCCGCTACCCGCCCGGCTTTCTTATTCCGTCATGCCCGGGCTTTTACCCGCGACGAAGACGGCGCTTTGGTTATTTTCGGGGTTTACGTGTTCCTGATCATCCTGATGGTGGCCGGCATCGGCGTTGACCTGATGCACTTTGAACGCAACCGCGCGCATCTTCAATATACCCTGGATCGCGCCGTTCTTGCCGCCGCCGACCTTGACAATGAGGACGCCCATGCGGTGGTCACCGATTATTTCCAAAAAGCCGGATTGGAAGAATATCTGTCTTCGGTCACGATCAACGAAGGCGAAGGGTTCCGGAGTGTTTCGGCCACCGCCGCCGCCGAGGTTCGCACCCAGTTCATGCATATGACGGGCATCGACAGCCTGATGGCCCCCGCCGCAAGTTCGGCCGAAGAGCGTGTGGACGGCATTGAAATTTCGCTGGTGCTGGATGTGTCCGGTTCGATGGGCTGGAACAACCGCCTGCCCAACCTTCAGATCGCCGCGCGTGATTTCATCGACCAGATGTTCGAAAACACCGAGGAAGGCAAACTGTCGATTTCGATCATCCCCTACGCCACCCAGGTCTCGGCCCCGCAGGAACTGTTCGACGAATTCAATGTTTCGCAGGAACACAATTATTCAAGGTGCATCAATTTCGAAAACTCGGAATTCAGCGATACGTCGATGAGTACCGGATTCCCTTACGAGCGCACGATGCACTTCAATGTGTTTCACTATTTTGAAGGGCGTGACCAAACCCCACAACAACTGGTTCCGGTCCCGGTATGCGAGGCAGCCGCCGCAAATGAAATAATGGTCCTGGAAAACGACCCCGTTGTCCTGAAGGCATTCATCAACAATCTGGTCGCGAACGGCAATACCTCGATTGACATCGGCATGAAATGGGGAACTGCCCTGATCGACCCGGACATGAACCCGGTGATACAATCAATGATTGCCGGCGGCTTTGTCGATCCCACCTTTGGCACCCGGCCGCACGCCTACGACAACACCGACGCATTGAAGGTGATCGTTCTGATGACGGACGGGGAGAACACCGATCAATACTTCTTGGAAGATACCTATCGAACCGGAGACTCGGACGTCTGGTGGAACGAAGAAGAACAACGCTATTCGATCTATGACGCCGACAGGGACGAATATTACTGGCCGGAGGATGACGACTGGGAACACCATCCCTTTGGCGACGATGAAGACGGTGACGCCGTTCGCCTGGCTTATTCGGAACTGTGGGCCTTTACCTCTGTAGCAGAGAACCTGAGAGAGAATTACCAGCCTTGGTGGGAAGGGCCCGGTTCTATCTGGAACACGTGGTATTGGGGGGTGTTCGACAGCGTGCCTGCGGCAACCAAGAATACCCGCACCGAAGCCATCTGCGATGCGGCAAAAAGCCAGCAGGTGATCGTGTTCGCCATCGGCTTTGAGGCCCCGGCAGCCGGTCAGGCGATCCTGGCGAACTGCGCCAGTTCACCAAGCCATTTCTTTGATGTGGACGGATTGGAAATTGCCGATGCGTTTGCCGCCATCGCGTCATCAATCCGCAAACTGAGGTTGACCCAATGATACGCACCAAACTTCGCAAGATTACCTGCGGGTTCTCTGGCCGGTTGTCACGATTTTCCCGGTCCGAGGAAGGCAGTGGCACGGTGGAATTTGCCATCACCTTTCCGGTCATGTTGTTGTTCATGTTGTCCGGGGTTGAACTGGGCATGATCACCTTGCAGCACTCAATGCTGGAACGGGCGATGGACCTGACCGTGCGCGACATCCGTCTGGGCACAGGCGAAGACCTGCAACATGATGACATCAAGGACCGGATCTGCGCGCGGGCCGGGTTTATCGCCGATTGCAGTGATAACCTGCATCTGGAAATGGTTCAGGTCGACCCGCGCAATTGGGCAGACATTCCGGCCGTACCCACCTGCACCGATCAATCCGAAGAAGTGGCCCCGGTGGTCAGCTTTGTCAACGGGCAGGAGAACGAACTGATGATCCTGCGCGCCTGCGCCAAGATAAGCCCGGTATTCCCGTCAACCGGATTGGGTAAAAACGTAACCACGGACGGAGCAGGCCAATTCGCACTGGTTTCAATCTCTGCATTCGTTCAGGAACCGAGGTAAGCCATATGCAGAATCAATTGCCCTGCAACGGCTTTTTGCGCAGCTTCAGACAGCGCCTGAACGTCTATGCCCGCCAATTTGCCGCCGATACCCGCGGCAGTGTCACGGTGGAATTCATCATAATGATGCCCATCATCTTCTATGCGTTCATGGGCATATATGTCTATTTCGAAGGCTACCGTCAGAGTACCATCAACCTTAAGGCCGCCTATACCATCAGCGATCTGATCTCGCGGGAAACCGAGATCATCAGCGATGAATATATCGACAGCATGCAGGCAATGATGCAGATCCTGACCCGGTCCAACTCAACCATTGCCCTGCGCATGTCGGTGTTCCGCTGGAGTGACGACGACAATCGGTTTTTTGTGGAATGGTCCCAGAACCGTGGCTATGAACCGAACTATACAAATGCCAGTATATCCGCCATTGAAGACAAGTTGCCGCTACTGCCGAACAATGAGATTGTGATCTTGGTTGAGACCGACAATACTTATACGCCACTGTTCAAAGTGGGAATGGACGACAAACAACTCAAGAACTTTGTCTTTACCAAACCGCGTTGGGTCGATCAGCTGTGTTATCTGCCTGATGGCGGCAACCAGTGCCCTTAGTATCCGATTAAAAATTCCAAACCGGTGCAAATTGGTTGAATTCACCCTCGGCCCGGGGTGCTAATTCAAACACTTAGTGATCCTGGTTTTGCCCCGGATCCTGATCCTGATCCTGATCCCGTTTGGCCAACAACACCGACAGGATTTCGGACATCGCCTTGGTCTGTCCGGCTGAAGTTACCCCGCCGACGCCAATCTTGCGTCCCGTACACCACCACAGACCAGGGCGCCAGATGCGCGGGCCGGGTCGGCGTAACCGCACCAGAAAACCGTTGGATGGTTTGAAAACGAACAAACCCCGTTCGACCTTGTCGATATCGACCAACCGGGCGATCACCTGGCCTTCTGACGAGCGCATTTCCTGCGCCGTCAATTCGATTCGATGCCGCGTGGCGCTGCGCATCTTTTCAGCCATCCAAAGGGCAGCCAGGCCGGTAATTATCAGGAATATCTGCCAGAAAGGTTCCGGCGGCGAAGAAAGTGCTATGAAAATCAACAACCCGCCCAGCGATGCCATCATCAGCACCCCCATCCAACGGCGGGCGGCCGAAGCCTCGACAATGGCCAATACGTCGTCGTTCATTGTTTTCCCCACCCGCAGTTACCTTGGCGCGGCTTAGCCTGAAACGCGCGCCGCGAACAGCCCCGATTGTTGCCGCCCACAGCATCACCGCTTTGCCATTGCCGCGCAAAACACCGGCAGATACTGTGGACAGATGAGTTACCCATCCAACACCCAGGACCATTCCCGTGCCAAAGACGCCGATGCAGGCATCGACGTCACCCCGGAGTTCGAACGCTTTACCCAGCGGGACGACGTGTTTTCCCGCGCCATGTGGGACAATCAGGTAAAATCCAAACACACTGAAAAGTTCTTTGATTCCTATAGGATGGGGGCTTCTCCCCGGCGCGGCGAAGGCTTTGGCACCCGTGATTTCGCCTTGCGCAATGCGTCCTGGCTGATCTCGGACGTGATCACCAACCGTCACGCAGATCAAGGTTTGCGCGAAGGGTTTCAGGCGCCGATCAGTGCGGACACGCCGGTTGCCCCGCACCAGATGGAAATTGACGATCCGGCTGCCATGGCGCAGGAAATAAAGCGGGTGGCGGCGTTCTTTGGTGCCGATCTGTGTGGCATTACCGATCTGGACGAACGGTGGCTGTATGCCAGCCGCGTTGACACGCGCGACATGTCACCTGCGGACAATGACCTGCCGCCGGGGTTGAATTCGGTGATTGTCATGGGCCACGAAATGGACGCCGAACTGGTGGCCACCTACCCCTCGGCGCTGGCCGGTGCTGCCACGGGGCGCGAATACAGCCACGAGGCGGCGGTGGTGATGCAACTGGCCGCCTATATCCGCAATCTGGGGTATGAGGCGGTGGCGTCGATGAACGATACCGGGCTGGTGATCCCTTTTGCGATCAAGGCGGGTTTGGGCGAATACGCCCGTAACCAGTTGGTAATAACGCCAGAATTCGGACCGCGCCTGCGGTTTTCCAAGATATTTACCAACCTGCCCCTGACCCATGACGTGGCCCGTCCGCGCGGGGTGCGGGCGTTCTGTGACATCTGCAGCAAATGCGCCGATGCCTGCCCGCCAAAGGCATTGCCGTTTGGTTCGCCCGAAGTTGGCGGTGAAAACCCATCGGCCATCAAAGGCGTGCGCAAATGGACCTCGGATGCCGAAAAGTGCTTTGGTTTCTGGGCCAGGATGGCGACGGATTGCGCCATCTGCATGCGGGTCTGCCCGTTCAATCGCAACTTCTCCAGCCTTGGTCACCGGCTGTGGTTGAAACTCGCCTTGTCGCGGTTTCGCAAGGTTGCACTTTGGCTTGATCGCAAACGTGGTGGCCGGGTCAAGCCCGGAACCTGGTGGCATTCGAACCGCTAGCGCGAAACCAATCCAGTCGCATTGCCCCGCTGTCACGAGAGTTTTGAGCGTTTTGCACATGCTTTTGTGGTCGATTTTGCCGTTTTGAACTGAGCTTTTATCAGGGTTTGCAGGCAAAAATGCCTCAAATCACGGTTCTCGGATCAATGATTCTGGAGACTGACAAGGTCACACAGGGCATCCAAAGTCACGCAGGTACCGATCATCCCGGCCGGCCTGAACGCGCGGAATTCGGGCGCATATTACCGCCTGCGCGCAACTGCCCCCGGCGAACCGGGCCAAAAGTGATCAAGGCGCGATCAAATCGGTGGCGAAAGGGCTGTTTCCTGATCTGTCCCACTGACCACGGCCTTGCGAACCATATCCCAATATATCGTTTCAACCTGGTCCAGCGACAGCCGCCCGTCGTGGCGATACCAGGTGCCGACACCGGTCAGCATGGCAATCACCGCCAAGGTGGCAATTTTGGGGTCGGGCACGTCGAATTCTTTGCTGGCGACACCGCGTTGCAGAACTGTTTCCAAGGTGTCTTCGTAACCACGGCGCAGGTCTTCTATGGTGGCGAAATTATCGGGCGTCAGGTTGCGCAGTTCCATGTACGAGATGAACACCGCATCCGCACGTTCAAGATTGAAACGGATGTGAAAGCGGGTGAATTGTTCCAACTGTGTCATCGCCGGCGCGTTTTGGTCGTGGGTCGCGCGTGCCGCCAGTAAATCCAGCATATGTGCGCGCATCAGCCCGAACAGCAGGCTTTGCTTGTCGGGGGTGTAATTGTACAGAGCACCGGCCTGCACCCCGACCTCTGCCGCAATCTTGCGCATGGAAACAGCGGCATAGCCGTGGCGGGCAAACAAGGTCAGAGCGCTTGCGTGAATGCGCGGGCCGGTGATGTCTGAGTGCGAGCCTGTTGTACGTGCCATGGGGCGCAGTTTATCTGAACATTCGTTCAGAAAGAACCCCGTTTGGTGGGAAACATGGTGGGATGTTGCGATTGGCGCCAGTCATCGCAGGGTGGTGTAAGTCCCCCCCTGAAGACGTGTTATATTTGACATGTCTTCAGGGGGGGGTGTGTGGATGTGAACAGGGGGGTACCCGGATGTGAACAGGGGGCATGGTTTGTAAGTTGGGTTATCTACATGCCGACCGACGAACCTTGACGCGGCGTATCAGGGGATTGAGTGTACTTTCCTTGTCAAACCTTGCATTGCCCCGGGCAAACGGGCATCAACTTGCAACGCCGGATGTCAGAACTCAACGGAATTTGTGTCATGATTACCCGCCCCACAGCTCAGCTCAAGACCCGCCTTTGGGGCGCGGTGTGCCTGATCGGACTGATGGCAATCGCTGGCTGCACCAATGTGCCCATGTTGGACGCCACCATTCCCGACCATCTGCGCGATGCGGACTATCCCAAACTGGTCCGGCTGGACGGGATAATTGCAACGACGATGAACCCACGCGAACAGGCGGACGAGATTGAGAAATCGCTTGAGGCCCGGCGCAATCGTTTGCAATCGCAAGCCCGTCGGGTGCAGGAATTACCAGACTAGAGCGCAGCCAATGGCGTTGCGCCGGTGCTGTGATCCGGCTATGGCACACTCTTACCCGATAATGGCCAACGTACCAAAAGAAGGACCGCCACCATGACAGAACCTTTGCGATTGGGAATTGCCGGATTGGGCACGGTTGGTGTTGGCGTCGTGCGTATTATCCGCAAGCAGGCGGCATTGCTGGCCAGACGTACCGGGCGCGAAATTGTCATCTCGGCTGTGTCGGCGCGGGATGCGGGCAAGGACCGCGGCATCAATCTGGCGCCGTTCGTGTGGGAACAGGACGCGGTGGCATTGGCGTCACGCGACGATATCGACATATTTGTCGAACTGATGGGTGGCTCGGAAGGGGCGGCCAAAGACGCGACCGAGGCGGCGATTGCGGCCGGTAAACATGTGGTGACGGCCAACAAGGCGTTGCTGGCCATTCATGGTCAGGCGCTGGCCGAAGCGGCCGAGGCCAAGGGCCTGATGATCCGGTTCGAGGCCGCCGTGGCGGGCGGTATCCCGGTGGTCAAAGCCCTGAGCGAGGGGCTGGCGGGCAATGAGATCACGCGGGTGATGGGGGTGATGAATGGCACCTGCAATTATATCCTGACGCGGATGGAATCCGAAGGGGCGGGGTATGATACCTTGTTCGAGGAGGCCGGGAAACTGGGCTATCTTGAGGCTGATCCGAACCTGGATGTGGGCGGGATTGACGCCGGGCACAAGCTGGCGATCCTGTCGGCGATTGCGTTTGGAACCCGCGTCAACTTTGCCGGGGTCGAGTTGGAAGGCATCCAAAGGATCGAGCTTGAGGATATCCGACAAGCCGCCGACATGGGGTACCGGATCAAGCTGCTGGGCCTGGCCCAACGCAGCGCGCGCGGGTTGGAACAGCGAATGCAGCCTTGTCTGGTGCCGACCGGATCGCCTTTGGGGCAACTGACAGGTGGCACCAATATGGTGGTGATCGAAGGCGATGCGGTGGAACAGATTGTATTGCGCGGCCCCGGAGCGGGCGAAGGCCCGACCGCCAGCGCCGTGGTAGGTGACATTTGCGATTTGGCACGTGGGCTGCGGATGCCGGTGTTTGGTCAGCCCGCGGCGGGGTTGAGCCAGGCGCCTGCGGCGCGGTCGGGCCTGCCGGCCCCGTATTACCTGCGTATGGCACTGGTGGACAAGCCGGGAGCATTGGCGCGGATTGCCGCCGCTTTGGGTGAATCGGGCATATCCATTGACCGGATGCGCCAGTATGGCCATTGCGAACCAACTGCACCGGTGTTGATTGTAACGCATAAAACCACCCGCGAGGCGCTGGATCTGGCGCTTGAGGCGATGGCGGGCACCGGGGTGCTGGCCTCGACCCCGGTGGCGTTGCGGATTGAGAACCTTTGACCCCAAAAGACTGAATTGACTGTTTGCCGTAGGGTGCGTGCTTGCACGCACCATTTGCGGTCTGGCAAATTCGGAAAAGGCCACCGATCTAACACCGCTCTGATAACATGTCTTATATGACATGTTATCAGAGCGGTGCATCGAAGCCCTCTGTGGCAACCGCATTGGCAATTCGGTGCCATCGCATACAGGGCAGGTGCAAACACCTGGGGAACAGGTGCCATCGCCTCTTGCGGGGCGGGGTGGGCGCGGGCTATGTCGGGGTACTCAAATGTTAACGCGATTAGGACTTTGCCAATGAATTCTTCGTCTTCTCAGCCTGCCTTTAACGACCGCATGCTGTCTTTGGGCCTTGCCCGTGTGTCTGAGGCCGCCGCCCTTGCGTCGGCTGATCTGGTTGGTCGGGGCGATGAAAAGGCGGCGGATCAGGCCGCTGTCAATGCCATGCGCGAACAACTGAACCTGCTGGATATCGCCGGGGTGGTGGTGATCGGCGAAGGCGAGCGGGACGAAGCGCCGATGTTGTTCATCGGTGAAGAGGTCGGCACCGGTAACGGTCCCGGCGTCGATATCGCGCTGGACCCGCTGGAGGGGACGACGCTGACGGCCAAGGACATGCCCAACGCGCTGACGGTGATTGCCATGGGGCCACGGGGGTCGATGCTGCATGCGCCGGACGTTTATATGGACAAGCTGGCGATTGGCCCGGGGTTTGACGAGGACATTGTGACGCTTGACATGTCGCCGGTTGAACGGGTGATCGCCCTGGCCAAGGCCAAAGGCTGCAAGGCGACGGACCTGACCGTGTGCATTCTGGAGCGGCCACGCCATGAGGCGATGATTGCCGAGGTTCGCAGCACCGGGGCGGCGATCCGGCTGATCACTGACGGCGATGTGGCCGGGGTGATGCATTGCGCCGAGGCTGAGATCACCGGGATCGACATGTACATGGGTTCAGGCGGGGCACCCGAGGGGGTGCTGGCGGCGGCGGCGCTGAAATGTATGGGCGGGCAGATTTATGGCCGTTTGATGTTTCGCAATGATGACGAACGCGGGCGGGCGGCCAAGGCGGGCATTACCGATCTGGACCGGGTGTATACCCGCGATGAAATGGTGACCGAGGATGTGATTTTTGCGGCTACTGGCGTGACCGGTGGCACTTTGCTGCCGGGGATCAAGCGGGCACCGGGGTGGCGCACCACCGAGACGCTGTTGATGCGGTCCAAGACCGGGTCGGTGCGGCGGATGATTTACAAGACGCCGGATCAGGGGTGATTGGGCGCAACGGTGCATTTCGGTTGAAATGATGCGCACGTTGCGGCTTCGGGAGCCTCCCCTCTCAGGCCCGCTAAAGCAGGCCTTGCCGGGCAACGGGTCGGGAGTTTATTTGGCAAGATGAAGAGGAAGCGGCGGGTGATATCACTCGTGGGTTTTGGGGTGCAATGGCGTTTTTGGGGGTTGAGCAATCACTGAACGGGCGGCGGTGGGTTGGGCCGACAATTGAGGCCGCGCGTGCTTCTGAGCGGTTGACGCAGGAAACAGGTCTGCCTGCTGCGTTATGTCAGGTGTTGGCACAGCGCGGGGTAGAGCCGGGCGAAACCCAGGCGTTTTTGACACCGCAGTTGCGTGATCTTTTGCCCGACCCCCGCGGGCTTAAGGATATGCAGGCGGCGGCGGGGCGGTTTTTGCAGGCGGTTCAGGGGCAAGAGCGGATTGCCATTTTTGCCGATTATGATGTGGATGGCGGCACGTCGGCCGCCCTTTTGATTGACTGGCTGCGCCAGATGGGGCGCGAGGCGACGTTGTATGTGCCGGACCGGATTAAAGAAGGCTATGGGCCGAATGTACCAGCCATGCAGAGGTTGGGCGCGGATCATGATTTGGTCGTTTGCGTTGATTGCGGGACTGTTAGTCATGAACCGATTGCCGCCGCCCGACCTGCCGATGTGATCGTGTTGGACCATCATCTGGGGGACGAGACCCTGCCTGATGCCGTGGCCGTAGTGAACCCCAACCGACAAGATGAAAGTGGCGATCTTGGCTATCTATGCGCCGCTGGTGTGGTGTTTTTGATGCTGGTCGAGGTGCGCCGTCAGATGCGCGAGGCGGGTGCGCCGGCCGGCCCGGACCTGATGGCGATGCTGGACCTTGTGGCGCTGGGAACGGTGGCCGATGTGGCGCCGTTGATTGGCGCCAACCGGGCATTGGTGCGTCAGGGGCTGAAAGTGATGGGCATGCGCAACCGCCCCGGCCTGGTGGCGCTGGCGGATGTGGCGCGGATGGATACGGCCCCCAGCAGCTATCACCTCGGGTTTGTGCTGGGACCGCGCATCAATGCCGGCGGGCGTATCGGCAAGGCCGATCTGGGGGCGCGGTTGTTGTCCACACCCTCGGCGGACGAGGCGGCCTCGATTGCCGAACGGCTTGACCAGTTGAACAGCGAGCGGCGCGAGGTTGAGGCCGCTGTACGCGCCGCTGCCATGGATCAGGCGGAAGAGCGGGGGTTGGACACAGCCCTGGTCTGGGCGGCGGGGACCGGATGGCACCCGGGCGTGGTTGGCATCGTCGCGTCACGCCTGAAAGAGGCCGCCAACCGCCCGGCGGTGGTGATCGGGCTGGAGGGCGGCATCGGCAAAGGCTCGGGCCGGTCAATATCGGGTGTCGATCTGGGGGCGGCGATCCAGCGGCTGATGGCCGAGGGACTATTGCTGACCGGGGGTGGCCACAGAATGGCGGCGGGGCTGAGCGTGGCCGAGGACAAGCTGGAAGCCGCTATGGCCCGTTTGAGCGAATTGCTGGCCAAACAGGGGGCCGGCGACGCAGGCCCCCCTGACCTGCACCTGGACGGCGTATTGATGCCCGGCGGTGCCACGGTTGAGCTGATCGAACAGATCGAACAGGCCGGACCGTTTGGGGCGGGCGCCCCTGCCCCGCGCTTTGCCCTGCCTGACATGACCATCCGCCACGCCAGGCGGGTTGGTGACTCGCATCTGAAACTTAGCCTTGGCGATGGCAGTGGCCCCACCATCGACGCCATCGCCTTTGGGGCCTTTGACACCCCCCTTGGTGCGCGTCTGAGCGACAGTGGCGGGGCGCGGTTCCACATGGCCGGGCGGTTGGAAATCAACAGTTGGCGAGGCCGTCAAAAGGTACAGCTTCGGCTGGATGACGCAGCCCCGGCCTGAGGCGGGCCTGGCACTGGCCTTTCGACGCAAAATTGTCGATGTGCCGACATTTTTAGGCTTGCGCCTTGGCGTGTGATTGCCTAATGAACCGCACACCAAGCGTGGCCCGTTCGTCTATCGGTTAGGACGCCAGGTTTTCAACCTGGAAAGAGGGGTTCGATTCCCCTACGGGCTGCCACAATTTTCCCGCCATGTTTGTTTTCAATGAGTTACGGGCCATATTTGTCCCACCGCCTGCAACCCCGTCGAAAAGTGGGACACTTTTGTCCTCTGTCTGTTCCGCCGTCATCTTGCGAAATGCGCTTTCCGCGCGGGTTCTTTGGTCGGCACCTTTGGTGTATCGAGTCACCTCTTTCGAGGTCTGGTGCCCGGTGATCGCCATGATTTCAAATTCAGTACAGCCCATTTCTGCGAGTCGCTTTGCGGCGGCTTTTCGCAGCCCATGAATCGAACAATGCGGCAACCCGGCCTTGTCACACCATTTGCGGACCTTATTGCCGAATCCGTTGTTGGTGAAAGCCCGGCCATAATCTGTGACCAAGAAAGTCAGATCGCCCGTTTCGGTCGCATCAATGATCCGCTGCAACTCAGGAATAATCGGGATTTCCAACCGGATGGGGTGTTGATTGCGCCCCTTGTGTTGGGTGAACACAAGCCAAGCCACCGCATCCTCAATCCGTACATGTTGCCGCCCAAATTGGATCAGATCGGAACGGCGTTGCCCGGTGTAAAGTGCAAGAGCCAATGCCAATCGGGCTGTTGTGCCTACCGGGTGGGTTTTCTCGTATTTCTCAATCTCGGCCAAGGTCCAGGAATGGTAGCCGTCCGAATTGATTTTCAGGTACTCAACCTGCGCTGCGGGGTTCGTGTCGTGCAAGTCATAGCGCACAGCGTATTTATAAACCTGTCGCAGCACTTTGATCATTGTGTTGGCAGCCGCCGGGGTATTCATCATTGCATCGCGCCGGTTGCGCAAGTGACGAGGTAACATCTGCCCATATAACTTTTCACCGTCGCCCTTGTTGATGCAGAACCGTTCCAGGATCGACCGGCGCGTCTTTTGCGTTGTCAGGCCAAGTTGGCGATACATAGGGGATTTGTAGTATTCCAAGCAAAGCCATTTGAAAGAGCCATGTTTGACGTATCCAACCTTGGTGTCTTTTTGGGTTCTCAACTTGGCCGGGCCAGCGGCGGCTTTCTTGTAATTGGCCAGAAACTCGGGTGATCCAAGATCGCCGTGCAGCCTGACTTTGGGCTGACCAGGACGGCGGTAATACATCCGCACGGTGCCGTGCCGGTCGGTATCCTCCACCACATATTTCAATCTGAATTTCACTTTGTCCCCGGGCATGATCAGTCGTCCCACTCATTGTGGTCTGATTCTCTGTCCTCCGACAAGAGGGTGAAACTCTGGTCCACCGCGCGGGCGTCCCAGACCTTTCGTTTGCCGATCTGCATGGGTTTGGGCATCCGGCCATCGCATACCAGTTCGTCGAACAATGTGGTGCCAATGCCGATGTACTCCGCCGCCTCAACACGATTCAGCCCGCGCCGGGTGGGCGCTGGACAAGATTCGTGTTGAGGTTGGCGGGATTGGGTCATTGTCTTAGAACGAGCCGTTCAGGCGTACCGCTACAGTGGCAGCACCCGCACCAGCCGCGACCACGGCCACGCCGATCAGCTTGTTGCTGGACACGGTGGCGGTGACTTCCCCGGTGCCCGCGTTCCAGTAGGCCCGCTTGCCAAACGTCAGATCGTCAGCCGTCACCTTGGGCAGATCAAAGACGCCCGTGGTGGCAAGCACCACGTCTGCGCCGGTCAGAGCGTCACCAGACGCGACGCCAAACAGCGCGTCCACCAGTACACCGTCTCCGGACGATACGTCCGCCGGGGCGGTTACGGTGATCGAGTCACCTTTTTGAATGAAGTTTTTCATGTCAAACCTTTCGAGGTTGCGAAATGCAGAGTGGTCTTGCGGGGCAATCCCAGAATCTGCCGTTCCAGATCATTGATATACGCGGCCAGTTTCTGGACAGTGGCCGGGCGGTATTCCACGCGCTCACCATTGCTGTCTGCGAAACTGACCGCTGATTCCCCGAGTTGCAGGCGGTGATAAGCCGCCCGCGCCTCAGTGAGTTGTTCTTGCAGGGTGGCCATTACGCGCCTGCGTTGTGGTAGGCACCACGCCAGTCGGTCCAGCCAACGCCAAAGTCCAGGAACGCGCGGTATTTCAGGCCCAACGTATCCCAGGCCTCTGCCCGCTGAATCTGGACGCCCTGCGCACTGGCCAGGTAGCCGTAGACCATACCTGCCAGACGTGCCGGGTCTGCCATGATGTACCAACCTTCACCAGTCAGGCGCGGCTCCACGATCAGCGTCAGTTTGCTGGTCCACGGGTTCACGTCTGCGGTGGTGGTGGCATAGATCGAAGCCAGCAGCATTTCGGCGGTGGTTTCCAGTTCCGGCCCGACAACCAAGTATTTGGGAGTGACCCTGATCAGCGTCTTGCCGTCCAACCCCTTGTAGCTGCGCATGGCCTGCCGGGCTTCGTCCAGATTGGAACTGGACAGAATGCCACCCGAGGACGCGACGTTACCGCGTGAGGCATCAAACACCGGGGTGCCATCGGACAGGTTCGGGTTGCTGGTCAACAGGTCAATCATAAGGTCGGCCTCTGTCTGTGCAGCGGACTGGCCAAACGCGGCTGTGAGGTCGCCCAAGAGGTTCAGATCGTCATTGATCAGCAGATTCCGCGATACCGTGATCCCACGCGCATAGGTCTTGAGCGACATGGACTCGCCATTCTCGGCCCGGCTATTGTGGGTAATTTCACCGGACTCGGCGATTTCTTCCAACCGGCCCATTTCACCAAGGCGAATAGATGTGCTGGGCTTGAAGTCCCGCAGCACCCTTTGACGGCTAAGCTGTTTCAGGGAGCACTCTGCGGCCAGGTAGGACTCGGCTGCGATCTTGCCCATGGCGTTGCTGACCACCAGCGGGAAATCACTTGTGCCATGCGCGGCGCGGGTAAAGACCTCATCCGGGGCCATGCCACGGGTGGACACGCCAGAGCGGGTCAGGCTGTCACGGGCCATGTCCAACAGGCTGTCGCCCATGTACTGCCGGGCGTCGTCGGGCAGTTCGGCGGTAGCGCCCATGCGGGTTGCCACAGCATCCGACTGCCGCCGGATGATAACCGCCGGGTCGTCGTTCTGCACAGAGGTCGTGCGGATGATCGGGGTGGCACTGGCGCGGGTTTGAATCGCGTCATAGATTTCCGCTTTGGCGCGGGTCATGTCGGCCCCCGCGTCAATCAGATCGTCGGCGGCCTCCGGGTCCAACCCCGCAGCACGGACAAGCCCGCGAATGTCTGAACGGCGCTCAATTTCGGCGGCGTCCAATGTGGTTTCGTTTACAGTATCAGGCATGTTGCCTCCAATGGTTTGGCCAGTGCGGTTTTGATTTTTAAGGATACGCCCCGCTCGCACTGAATCAGCGGGGGCTTTCTGGGATCGAATCCGCGCGCCGGGATCGGCGGGATTCGTTGTGAGTGTGACTTCTGTGACTTGCCACGCGGTGGGCGACTTCTGGCGATGTCCGTTCACAACAGTTTCTGTCCAGGCGCTGACTTTGTAGCCAATGCTGACACCAGTCAGACTGCCGTCTGCAATACGTTGGGCAATTGGGTCCGCGTCGGCGGCATCTGTGATCCGTAGCTTGGCAATGACCTGGTCGCCCTCAACCCGGATCGACTCCACCTTGCCCAACAGATCGCGCACCGATTGGGTGCGGTGGCTGTCCAGGACCGGTACGGAGTCGGTAATGGTCAGGGTCGCTGGGTCCAGTACCTCATTGAACGGCCCCCGTGCATCCCTGCGAATAACCGGGGTGGTGGTGGCAATAACTGCCTCCAGGGTGCGGGTTTCCGGGTCATAAGAATTGCCAGTGTTGGCGGCACGGGTGAGCGGTTCAACGGGATCATGCAGCGTCATTTGTGGGTTCTCCAGTAAATGAAAGTTTCAGGGCGGCTTCGCGTTCCCGGTCAGCGGCGATTTCCCGGTCAAGGTTGTCGATGTTCCAGCCTTGGGCTGCGACCGCTTGGCGACGGCTCATAAGGCCCATATCCAGTAGATCGCGGGTAGCTTGGGCCGACTTGGCGGGGTCCACCTGCATCTGGGCAGGGGGAATCCATTCGACTTTCAAGGCGTCCGACAAATCACCGTCCAGCGCACCGGAAAGATAGGCATGAGTGACAACGCGGCGGTGAACCACGTCGAGGAATTGGGGAATCAGGGTTTGATATGTTAGCTGTTCCAAACGGACTCGGAACGTCAATAGACCGGCTCTAAGGGAACTGTAGTTCGCCCCAGACAAGTCACCGTCCAACAGGTGCTGGGGAACCCCAAGCCCGGCGGCGATCTGGCCCAAGGTCAGCTTCGCGAATGCGATGGAGTCTTTAGCCTGATCGGGGGCGGTGAATTTGATGTCTGTACCGCCCGGCAACACCCGCACCGTGCCGGGTTCAAGGGAAATATCGGCAAGCCCGTCGGCATCAGGGAAGGCATCGCCACCCATGTCGTTCACATTGGTGACAAAGCCCGCCAGCATCGCGCTGGTTTTAATGCCTACCAAAAGGGCGTCCAAAAGTTGGTCCAGTTCGTTTAGAGTCAATAGAACCGGTGCCAGCCATGAAACGCCCCGAACCTGTCCGGCACCAACCGGCTTGAAGATGTGGCACATATTCTCGGCAGGCACTCTGATCGGTTCCCCAGCAGTTGGGAACAGTTCTGTCGGTCTGTGGGGTTGCACATAATACGCGACTCGGCGACCATTTGCGTCAAACTCGATCCCGGCGGCGATGTAGCCTCCGTTGCCCAGATCGCGGGTCATGGACTCGTCAACCATTTCGGCGGGTATCTGGCGCAACCGGATACCGTCGGGCGATTCTTCGATCATAACGAAGGCTTCACCATCAACTACAACAGCTTGCACCACGGCGGCTGTAAGGCCCCTCAGATCGGTGCGGCCCTCTGCATCTATCGCAGTCGATGCAGTCAAAAAGATCGCGTCAATCTCGGCTCTCTGGTCAGGGTCCGGGTGCGCGCTATTGGATTCAATGCCCGCGCCCACCGCCTGCGCGACAATCGCGGCCACGCCATTGGTAATGTAGGCGCTATTCTGGTGGGCATATCGCGCCCGTGACCGCAAAGGCGCAGCGGCTGCCAGAGTTTCCGCCCCGGTTGGGCCATAAGACCGAAACGATTGGCCGCGCCGCCCGCCGGTGGCAGCGTCATAGCTGCGCTGGTGGGTTTCGGCGGTGCTACCCCAAAGGGCGGCTTTTACTCGGGTAAAGATACCGGGGTGGGTCATATCAATTCAGCTTTTTGATAACATTTAGCCGCTGGCGCAGATCGGTAAGAATCTTGTCCATGACAATCACCAGTTCGGACATGATTTCCCAATCAGGGCCGGGGTCGTATTCCTTGCCCAAAAGCCCGTCACCTTCTTTAAACAGGCAGGTGCGGCAAAGGCGCGCCCCGGTGTCAATGTTGCGCCACCAACGGAGAGTCAGGTTAAACTGTGTGCCGCGAGGATCGGCGCAAAAGGATTCCCAGATGTGGGCCGCCGGATCACGGGGGGCGTTTTCCGGGATCACAATGGGATCGGTTTCAGCCCGGCCCGGATCAAAGTCATATTCGTTCCAAGTGTGAAGGCGGATAGCCACTGCCTCAGAGGCTTTTTTGTCGTGCAGCCCCGTATCATAGAGTCGCAGCAAAATGGCCGCGATCAGCGCATCGGGTGCAGCCAAAAGGTACGCGCCCCGCTTGTCGTTTGGGTCGCGGTGCCGGGTCACGATAAGCCCCCGGCTTGTGAAGTTGCGCACCTTGCGCACGATTTCCGCATGATCATCTGCCGGGTGCATGACCGCACGGGCCACCTCATTCACACGCAGATTATATTCCAGGGTGTCCATATGTCGCTCTCCTTGCTGGCATGAAATACCAATAGCATCTCATTTTTGATTCTACCAGAGTTATTTTTACCAGAATAGAGTTTGCCATTTGAGTACACATCCGCTACAAACCCGACATGGCTGCCCAGAGGGTTTTTACCTTTCCTCCTGGGCGGTTGCGGTAGGGGCTGCCGAGTCGTGTCGTCAAGGGCCAGGCTCGGCAGTCCCATTTTACAAGGAAACCAACCACAAGGTGAGGATCAAAGATAATGAAACCGATTGACAAAATGCCGCTTGAATACGCCGCACTGCACTCCCCCCTCGAATGGGCAAAATTTGTCTTTTTGATGTGCGTGGATCAGCCCCCGCGAGAAACCTGCAAAAAACTTGAACAGCTATTTGACCACTTTGGTTTCAAAAAACCCAAAGACTGGGCAGCGTTCGCCACCAACGGTGAAAACACCGATGCGGAAATGACCGGCTGGGAAGATATGATTCCAGAGGGCGGGTTTGCCTTACAGCCGCGCAAGTCGCAAACCTTGCTGGTCGGGGCAACCGGCCCGATCTACCATCCGACTGCGATGGTGCCTTGGGGCAACCCTATCGTGCATCCGGGCAGGGCGGCGTAGGGTCGGTTGCCCCAATCACTTACCTACCAGGGGAATATTCACCTTAAAAATCAGTATGTTACATGAATTTTTCGTACTAACGTCGGTTTCAAGGAAGGGAATCACATCATGGAAAGCAATTACGAATTAGCCCCTGCCAGGGCGCGACTGGTCCAAGTTGGCGAACAGAAAGTCGATGACGGGGGCCGGTGGGTGCCTGCCGTGTTCCAGATCGGCCCGGATCAATACCAAGGCGGTGCCGTGCCGTTGCAACGGGGCTGCCAGGCTGTAGTGCATAAGGTTGTCTGGGATGATCTGGGATTCGCCCGCAAAATTGCAGATGCCACCGCGCGATTGGCCGCCGCTTAGGCTTGATGGGGACAACCGTTTACGCCTACAATCAATGCGAGAAATCCATTGGAGGAAATCAAGTGAAAGAAGTTGCGCGGTCCGCTTTGAACCGTATCACCCAAATCGCGGACGACTGTAGTGAATCTGACTTATCTGCGGCCTCGGTCAAAAGGTTCATTGCAGAAATTGATTTTCACAAAAAGACTATGGAAATGGCCTTTGAGGATCGTAAGAAGAACGGGCCAGAATTAGGTCCCGCAGATAGCGACGCCTATTTTAGTGAAAAATTAGTCGCCTTAATATCTTTCGCCAGTATGGCTGTTGATGTGGGGCGACGCGATGACTACAAACTGGAACAAATCAAGGACAACATCACTCATTTCTTGTATCGTGTTCGAGATTTGCTAGCGTTGGATTAACCCTCCAGCCATTTCGACTTCACTACAACCGGCTTGGCAGCCGCCTTGCCCGATAGCTGCGCTTCACGCTGTGACAAATCCAGCGGGATCAAGTGCCGGGCTGCGAGGGCGTAAGCCAATGTGTCCAACGCTTCATTGGCCCGCCCGCTGATCTTGTGCCACTGGCGGACCGGGTGGCCCCGCGAATAGCGCACTTGCAATGTTTCCGCCGCCAACTGGTCAAGATAATCCTGCCCCAGCTTGTCGCTGATCGTGATCGTATCCCCGTGCATGAGTCGCTGGTGAATGGCCAGTTTCAGGCCATCCACACCCAACAATGCCAACCGGGCGCGCCGTGTCTTGCTCCAGGCCAGCGCGGGGCGGTGGAATCCGGCGACTCCTTTCCCCGCAACAATGCGCCGACTGGTACGCGGCCCGGTGAACGCCAGAACCTGTTCGGCCATGTGCCCTGAGTCGATCACACAAGCGTCCAAGCGGATGATCCCGCCGTTCGGGTGGACCCATTGGCGTTTCAACAGGTCGTCCAGTTCCTGCCAGGTTGAATCTTGCAGGGCGCTGCCCCAGACGATTTCATGGGCCAGGACTCGGGCGTCCCCGTCGGCATTGAACCCAACCGTGGACATTTCGAGTCTGTCGTCCTGCAAGTCCACCCCAGCGGTCAGGACCAGTGTATCGGCAGGCATGTTCTCCAGATTGTGCGGGCGATAGCGTTTGACCAAGGCGGATTGGTCAATCTCATCCGACGAGTCGCGCCAGGGTTCGGCCAACAGAGTAGTTGTGAACGCCTTCAAGGTTTCCGGGCTGCGCTTGGCTTCAAGAAACTCGGCTGCCAATTTCGGCCATGCCGTGTTGTGCAACAGGCTGACCAGCGCGTTGATTTTGTAGCCGTGATGATGTTCCACCTCTGGTTTAGTTGCGCGCCAGCGCCCGGCATGAACCATTGAGGTTTTACCGGACTCTTCTGTGACTGCGCCGCAGGAAGGGCAAACCCAGTGCGCAGTTTCAGGCTGATCGGGTTCCCAGCGAATATCGGCCCATTTGATTTCCTGAAATTCGCCGCAGTGGGGGCAAGGGCATTCGTAGATTCTTTGGTCACTTTTTTCATAGGCTCGCAAGATGCGCGACGTGGACTCATCGACCGGGGTTGAACCCATGACGATCTTGCGGTTTGAATACGACAATGTCCGCTTTTCGGCCAAGGCAACCGGGTCGCCTTCTGATCGGGCATCGACATTGAACCCATCCACTTCGTCCAGGAACAAAATCCGGGCTGTGCGGGCGCGAAGATTCCGGGGGCTGTTGGCCGACACAAGGGCCAGCGACCCGCCGGGGAAATGCCTGTTCAACATTGTGTCGCGCCCGGTCACGTCCGCCAAGAGAGCCGATCTGAGCGTTGGACTCTCGGCAAATGTCGGCTCGATTCCAGAGGTCATAAGGTGCCTGCAATCCTGATCGGCGGGCAATACGCAAAGCACCGGGCCGGGATCATTGATTGCGTAGTGGCCAAGGGCGGCAATCAGCATTTGTGTATACCCAATCCGGACGCTTTTCAGCACGGTCACGCGCTCCACGTTGGGGTCGCCTATGGAGTTGGCCAGGGCGCGCTGGTGCGGCCACAGGCGCAGCCTGCCGGGCTGTGCGGCGATGCTGGACGGCAGATTGACATTGGACTCTACCCAATCGGCCAGATTCAGGCGTTTCGGGGGCCTCAGAGCGGCAAGGGCTTCACTGCGGATTTTATCCAAGGTCTCAATCATCGGCCAGGGTCTCCAGGGTCGTTCGGATTTCAGCGTCCACCGCTTGGGTGGTCGCGGGATCAAGGGACAGGTCAGAGGCCAGTCGCTCCGGGATCGCCAGGAACGCGGCGCGCAGGTCGGTCAGGGTCGAGGTCCAGGTTTTAGCCACTGCAACCGCTGGCAACAGTTCACCCCGATCTTTCGCGGCCTGTTGTTCGGCCCGGTCGGCCTGAGCCTTGGTCAGCCGCAGCTTCTCGGCGGCCAGTTCCGGGTCGGTCTGGGCTTTTCTGGATCGCAGGTATTCGGCATAGGTGCGGACGCACTCTTTCAGATTGAAGCCATAGCCGCCGGGGATTGATTGTCGGGGCAAAATACCATCACGGCTAATCTGGTTCACCCGGCCCGATGTGAGGCCAAGCCATTCGCCCAATTCGGCGGCTGACACCAGATCAGGGGATTCAACTGCGGCTAGATCAGGACCAAGGATTTCATCGACTGACATTTGCGGGTTCATCGGCTCATTCCATTGGTTGTTGAATTGGGGGATTGGGTTTTCAAAATCCTCAGATCGGTTGATACATCGCGCCTCTGCGCCCCCGCATCCGAGCATCCTCTCAGAGGGACCCGTTCAACCCATTGTTGAATCCGCACGTTTAGCCCTGACTGGTGAATCCCATCAACACAATCAATCGGGTTGCCTGACCGGACAGGACAACCGGACACCCCTAAAGGGGTGTGTCCTGTCTGTCCGGTTCCGGTGTAAGGGGGCAACGGGCGGACATGTCCGGCAAATGTCCGGTCCTGTCCGGTTGTCCGGTTGCTTGAATCCAAGGCGCTCATTCGTCCGACTCCTCATCCCAATCGTCGGTTTCAACCTCAAATGGAAAAGAAATCAGGTCATTTTCGACAACAACTCGGCCCTTTTGCACCAGTGAGGTTAGCGCCCTACTGACCGCCTTTCGTCGGCTTTCCCGATCATCGCTACCGGAAACCTCATACCCATCAATAGCGGCTTTACGCCAATCATCGACATTGACCGGCCCATCCTCGGCTAGATCACCCACCACGTTCAGGGCAGCCTGCTCACTCTTGGTAAGCTGCGGTTCGCTATCATCCGCCTGACCCGGATTGCAGGGCAAACAGATAGGCACGTCCAGCGGTTCGCCGTCTATATCGTAGCCTACGTGTCGGCTGCCAATCTTGAACGCAATATCCAGGTCAGGCGGCCCGTTGCGGTTCTTGCGTATCGCCGTTCTGACGATCCCTGCCTTGTCGGCCACCTTGACCATAATCGAAAAGTCCAGCGCGCCATTGAACACCGAATGGCCGCGCGGGGTTGAACCGTCCGCCTTGGTGCCGTGGTGGATGAAAATAACAGCCGCGCCGTACCGGGCCAATCGCTTGCCGATCTGCACAACCCGGTTCATCCCGCCTGCGTCGTTTTCTTCAAGGCCCGGCATGGCCATTGCCAACGTGTCGATAACAACCAACTTAGGCCGGTGGGTTTTGACTGCCTTGCAGAGCGCCACCAGGTCCGGGCTGCCCTTGTCCTTACCCTCCACCAGGGACGGTGAGAACAGATCGCCAAGCGTGTTGTATAAGTGAAAATCATCGGTGCTGCCCAGATCGTTGCCCAAGGCGCTCAGCCGGTGGGCCATGCCGTCCTGATCTTCACAGGCCACATAGAACACCTTGCCCTGTCGGGTCCGCAGTCCAAACGCATCCTCGCCTTGCGCCACCGCATAGGCCAGTCTGGGGGCCAACAGGGACTTACCCGCACCGGGTTCCCCAAAGATGCAGCCAACTTGGCCGGGGGCGATCAGGCGTTTGACCACATAATCACGCGGGGGCAGTTTGGCGCACTGGCCAGGTGTCAGGTAGGGCAGTTCATCTGCGTCCGGTTCATCGCCCAGGATTTCGTCGATGCTCGGGCGGGAGTCGTCCGCGTCCCAACTATCCCCGGTGATCGCCCCATAGCCGTGTTTGCGGGCGACCGCGAACAACGTGTCAGCCGTGATCTGCACACCGGCCTTGCGACCAAAGCCACGCCATTTGTCGTTGACCTCTTTGGCGCTGTAACCGTCGTACCCGGCAGACCACCCATGCGCTAGCCCCAGGCCATGCTTTGACCCACCAGTGGCATGGTGCAGGGCCATGAGAATATTGACCCAATCGCCGTGGGTGCCGTCATTGGGGATGCAGCCAATGGCTTTTCGCAATTCTTCAATGTTGTGATCACCTGCGGGCTGATCTGTGACCGGCTCACGGGCGGGCGATGCCATTACGCCGGGGAACGGGGTGAGGCCCAGGACGCGGGCAAAAGTGATGTCACCCTTTTCAACCGTGTATTCACCCGTGGTGCTGACTGCGCCGGGCGCAATGACATAGCCACCTTCCCCGCGCACGTCGATGCCTGTCTTGCCGGTAGTGTTGGCGACTCCGCCCTGGTGGTCGTGGTAGAGGTGCAGTCCACCGCCAGCCGTACGAATGATCAGCGCAGAGTCGTTCGGGTCCAGCCCCATGTCATTGTAGGCGGCGATACCGTCCTTGTCAGGGCGCACGTCCAGGTCAATGACGCTCACCCCATTGGCGCGACCCGTGGGCAAGGCTGGCATGGCCTCGGGCCACTGGTCCCACCACGCCTTGATCCGGTCCAGGTCACTGGTCGCCCGGTCGCGCCATTTGACGCCGGGCATGGGGCGTTTGGTTGCTGGATCGCAAGGGAAAATCAGATAGCCGTTGCGGGCAAGATTTATCGCGGCCTTCCGGTTTTGCGCTTGCGCCGTATCGTGATATGTTATAACATTACATTGCATCTTTAATCCTCATTGATGTGTTGGCTTCGGTCATAAACGTCGTCTCCTTGGCTGGGGGGCGGCGTTTTCCGTTAAGGTGATTAGGTTTACCGTTCTGAACGGGCAAAAAAGTGGGACAATTATCCCGAAAAACATAATAAAAGGGCGGAAAGAAAAAGTGTCCCACTTTTTCTAAGCCTCTGAATCGGTAGGCTTATTGAAGCCCCCTACGGGCTGCCACCAGAAACTTTCCGCATTATTTTCAATCTTTTAGGGCCGTAGTTGCCCCACCGGGCAGCACGGCAGCCAATGGTGGGACTCTTTCGTTCTTTTTCTGTCCATCTGTCATCTTCCTGAAAGCAGCCTCGCACGCACCCTGCCAGCCGCAACACCTTGATCATCGCCGCCTTCAGCCGTGGATTGTTCCTGTTGCGTCGGGATTGGCATCCCATGCAGGCTCAGGCCTGGTGGCAACTCTGTTTCATTCACAAATTCGAAACAGTCTATCTATTCGAAAAGGGATATATTATCATGCCCTTACAAAACCAGGGAGAAAGTTATGAGAAAATTTCTGACAGGGGCTGCGATGGCCCTGGCAATGGTTGCGGCAATGGTTGTGGCAATGGCCACAACATCACCAACTGGCGCCTTGGCCGAAGGGGTGACCCATCGCGTTGCGATCCATGTAAACCAGAACGACCCCAAAGTCATGAACATGGCGCTGAACAATGCGGCAAACGTTGCCAAGTACTATGAATCCATTGGCGATACCGTGGTGATCGAATTGGTCGCCTATGGCCCCGGCCTGATGATGTTGGTCGAAGGCAAAAGCCCGGTTGCGTCGCGTATTGCCGCCATGAGTCTTGAAATGGAAAACCTGTCCTTTGCTGCCTGTGGCAATACCCACCGCAAGATGAGTGAAAAAGCCGGTAAGCAGATCACCCTGCTGGACGAAGCAAACATGGTTCCGTCGGGCGTTGTTCGTCTGATTGAATTGCAGGAAAACGGCTTCGCTTACATTCGGCCCTGACACCCAAAGTTATCTCTGGCAAAAGTTATCTCTGGCAGGTTCAGCTGAATGCGCCAGAGATACGGCTGATCTGTCTTTACCCGAGAAATCCTAACGGGTAATCCGGCGGCCAGTCCATCGCGTGCCTTTTGGGTCATCGTCGTGCAGCCCGATGAGTAGGAACACGACCAAAGTGACGGCAAAACCACTCCAGCATCCGGCAATATAGAACAGCCCCATCGCCCAAAGTGGCACCCCGTACCAAAGAAAACTGACCGCAGCAAAGGTAAACCCGGTTATCAGGGAAACCACCAGATATGCCGCCATTTTCTTTCGCCTCCTGCCGTTACAGCGTTTCGCGTTCAATTTGGATCAAGGTGATTCAATTCCAACGCGAAACGCTTTAAACCCAAGCTACCCGAAAAACTTAATCTGATAACTGCGCATTTGTGCCATAGAAAGGTCCATCTGACCGGAATTGTGTAAAATACCACCTAAAGCCGCGGAATCCCGCCATTTTCTGCCGGATGTTCGCAAGATTCCGCCGAAAACCGCCCGGGGCAGCGGGAAAACAGAGTATGCCAGAAGGGGGGCAAGCCTTTGAAATCTGATCGAGATCAAGGTAGGGGGGCACATTAGCACATATCGGTTGGGCCGAACAACAACAGGAGACCGTCTGATGTTACGGCTTGCTTCGATCCTTTATTCGATCATTTCAACGTCTCTCGCGGGAACTGCCGTGATTGCGGTTCTGGTCGCGGGCTATGACACATTGGTGCCGATATTGGTGGCGGCGGGTATAGGTGCGCTTATTGCGTTGCCGGTCTCATGGCTGGTCGCGCGTGAGATCGCCGGTTCGTCGTTCATGCGTTAAGAAAGACCCGGACTGTGGCCTCAAATTCGCGGGGCTTATCAGCGTGCAGCCAGTGGCCAGCCCCGGCCAGACGGGCAAAACGGGCCTTGGGGAACAGCGCGCGGATCAGCGGGCGATGTTCGGGTAGGACATAGTCAGAGGTGCTGCCGGACAGGAACAGGGCGGCACCGGCCCAGGTTGCATCGACTTGGGGGAACGACATGATCTGCACCATTTCGGCGGCCAGAACGTCCAGGTTCAGTCGCCAGCGTTTGGCCGGGACATCCAGCGATTGGGTGAAAAAGCTTTGCAAGGCGCGACCAACCCCCAAGTCGGCCAATTGCGCTTCGGCGTCCGAACGCCGTTCAACCCGGGTCAGGTCAACGGCTTTCATTGCGGTGATGAATTCGATTTGGGAATGCTGGTACGCGACGGGGGCGATATCGGCCACCACCAGACGGCGCACAAGGTCGGGGTGGCGCAAGGCCAGCATCATCGCCGCCTTGCCACCCATGGAATGGCCCAGAACGTCGGCTTTGCCATCAAAACGCGAGATGATTTCGCCCATGTCATCGGCCATTTCACGGTAGCGATGCACCGTGTTCCAGGGGCTGGCCCCGTGGTTGCGCAGGTCCATGGCAATGACCTGGCGTTGGTCTGACAGGCGTTTGGCAATGACGCCCCAGTTACGGGCCGATCCATAAAGACCATGCACGATGAACAGCGGCGGCAGGTCGGTGGCGACCCCGTGGGTGATTGTATTCAGCATGGGGCCAGTGATACCGCCGCCATCGCCCATTGAGCAAGAGGGCGCGGCACGCTAAAGGTCCGGGATGAGCGACCAATCTCCATATGATGAATTGACCAGCGGCGTGATCGAAGGTTTGCGGGCCAAATTGGGCGTGCGGGCCAGGACTCTTGAGGCGGCCCTTGCCAAAGCCCGCTATCGCCTGCCGCGCCGGGTGCATGCCCAGGCGATGACATTGGTGGCGGCGGGGTCGATGGCCCAGCATCCGCGATTGCGTCAGATGCTGGATATGGACGCATTGGCGGCGGCAGCGGCGGTGGTGAACGCGCATCTTGAAACCATTGATCCAAGTGACCGGCGCAAAGGATTTTGGCTGGGCGCGTTGGGGGGATTGGTGTTCAATCTGATCCTGATGGCGGTGGCACTGGGCGGGTTTCTGGTCTGGTACGGTAATCTGTAAGGGCGCGGGATGACAACGCATCGCGGTAGACCAGCGTCACAGTGGCAAAGCTGACATATAGCAACAAATACCATGACCCCATCTTGGACAGGCTGACCCAATCTATTCCGCCTTGCCCCGCATAGATCCATGTGCCGGTATTGGTGCCTACATTCTCGGCCAGCCACAGGAAAAAGCTGGATGCCAGGGCGGCCAATGGCAAGGGCATCCAATAGGCCGATTGGCCGACGCGAAACCATATCTTTGTACGGATGAACAGGATGATGGTGGCGACAAACAGGGCGACGCGTATATCGGGCAGGTAATGGTGCGCAAAAAAGTTGGCATAAATCGCAACGGCCAGGGCAATCGACATCCAGAACGGCGGATAGGGCGCAAACCGCATGTCGAATATGCGGATCACCCGCGCCATGTATGACCCGACAGCGGCGTACATGAACCCGGAAAACAACGGCACCCCGGCCAGTTTCATCAAGGCCGGTTCAGGATAGGCCCAACTGCCGGCGTTGACCTTGAACAGCTCCATCAGAGTGCCGGTCAGGTGGAACAGGGCGATCACCCGCACCTCTTGCCAGGTTTCCAGCTTGAACCACAGGAACCCGACCTGAAGGGTGATGGCATAGATCAACAGGGCGTCATAGCGGGCCAGCGCCCAGTGATCGCGCCAGACCGCGTCTGTCACAATCAGCCCGCCCAGCATCGAGATGCCAAACAGGCAGGCCCAGCCCTGTTTCAGCACAAACATGGTGAATTCGGACACGACGCGCGGCAGGCGCGCACGCATGAAATCGCCCAGCTTGCGTTCAAGGCTTTGGGTGGTGGTTGGTTTGGGGGCGTGTGTCATCAGTGCATGTGAAGGACCTGGGATGGCAATGTCCAGCCTATTGCCCGGCTTTTCATTGCTGGTCTTGTCGGGTATGGTGAACATGGTTCAAGTATTGAGGGTTGGAATGTCGGAAAAGACCGAAAAGCGAAAACAGGATCTGCGTGAGCGATTGACCGACGCGGCCCACATCCGAATTGAACGCGACGGGTTTCGCGCGCTTCGGGCGCGTGATCTGGCACGGGATGCCGGGTGCGCGTTGGGGGCGATATACAATGTGTTCAACGATCTGAACGCGATTGTTCTGGCAGTGAATGGTATCACGTTTCGCCGTTTGGGCGCGACGGTGGCGCAATCGGTAAAGGGGGCCGACACGCAATCGCCAAACCAGCGGCTGATATTGATGAGCACCGCCTATCTGCATTTTGCCTCGACCCACAACAATCTTTGGCGGGCAGTGTTTGATATTCAGATGTCTTTGGATGGGCCGGTGCCCGAATGGTATGTGGTCGAATTGGCCAAACTGTTCGAGCATATTTCCGCCCCCCTGGCCGAGATTTTCCCGGATCGCGACGCCGAAGGTCTTGATCTGATGACCCGCACTTTGTTTTCCTCGGTGCACGGTATTGTCCTGCTGGGGCTTGAGCGGCGCATTTCGGGTGTGCCGGTTGAGGAAATAGAACAGATGATTGCCCAACTGCTGAACCAAATTGGAAACAGTTAGTTTCTGAACGCCGTTCATTTTTTTCTTGAACAATGTTCAAACCTGCCTATATACCTCTCATGAACGATGTTCAGACAATGAACTTAAACACGGAGGTAACAATGTTCAGAACTTTGAAAACCCTGGTTGCAGGCGGTAGTGCACGTACAGAAGAGCGGGTGCGCGACATTTATTCGATCGAACTGATCGACCAGAAAATCCGCGAGGCCGAGGCCAGCCTGAAGTCGGCCAAATACGGGCTTGCCAGTCTGATCCAGCGCGAGCGTGCTGAATCGCGTCAGATTTCGGCGTTGCAGGGGCGGATTGCCGACCTGATGAACCGCGCCTGCGAAGCGATGGCTGGCGAGCGGGCAGATCTGGCTCAGGAAGCCGCGCAAGCGGTGGCTGACATGGAAAACGAACTGCAGGTTCGCCGTGAAACCATCAGCCGGTTGGAAACGCGGGTTTTGCAATTGCGTCAATCGGTTGAAACCGCCAATCGGCGTATTATCGACCTGAAACAGGGGGCGATTGCGGCCCGTGCGGTACGCCGCGAACAGGGCATTCAGCGACGTCTGAACCGCCACGTGGGCAGCGATTGCGCAATAGATGAAGCCGAAGGGCTGATCGAGCGGGTGATGCAGCGGGATGATCCGTTTGAGCAAGGCGAGATTCTGCGCCAGATCGACCGAGGCCTGAACAACGAAGACGTGGCTGATCGTCTGGCAGGTGCCGGGTTTGGTGCATCCACCAAAACCACTGCTGCGGATATTCTTGACCGCTTAAAGGCCTAAAAACCGCCTTACTTTAAGCCGAAACAAACTGTTTACCAATTGCAATCAGATCAAACCAAGAAATCGGAGAATAACCATGCGTCCAGATCAAAATGACAACACACTTATCATCTTCCTTAACGGCTGCGGTGTGGCCATTGCCTACGGATTGCTGGCAATCTCCCTGTGGCTCTCGACCGAAGTGCCGCTGGCGACCAAAGGTTTCTGGGGTATGGGCATCCTGCTGCTGACCCTCAGCCTGATAAATGTGGTCAAATACCGTTTTGACGCCAAATCCAGCGAAGACCGGATTGCCCGCATCGAAGAGGCCCGTAACGACAAGCTGTTGGAAGACTCCCTTAACGGTACCCAAAACGCCTGACCGATCAATTCAGATACGCCCGGCAAAACTGCCGGGCGTATCCTGCGAGAAAAGCCATTTATGGCTTGCCAGGCGCGCGCCTCAAAGGTCAGGGTAAATCGGGAATCGGGCGCACATCGCCTCGACTTCACCTTTGACCTTGGCCTCGATCATACCATTGCCGTCTTCGCCATTCGCCGCCAGTCCATCGACAATCTCAACGATCCAATCGGCGATCTGGCGAAATTCGACCTCGCCGAACCCCCGCGTGGTGCCGGCCGGGGAACCCAGGCGGATACCGCTGGTGACGGTGGGCTTTTCCGGGTCAAACGGCACGCCGTTTTTGTTGCACGTCAGATGCGCCCGCCCCAGCGCCTGTTCGGTGGCATTGCCCTTGACCCCTTTGGGGCGCAGATCAACCAGCACCAGATGGGTGTCGGTGCCGTGCGTGACCGTATCCAGCCCGCCTTTGATCAGTTGATCCGACAGGGCCTGAGCATTGACCACCACCTGTTTGATATAGCTTTTGAATTCGGGGCGCAGGGCCTCGCCAAAGGCCACCGCCTTGGCGGCGATCACATGCATCAACGGTCCGCCCTGAATGCCCGGGAAAATCGCCGAATTGACCTTTTTGGCAATGGCTTCGTCATTGGTCAGGATCATGCCGCCGCGCGGACCGCGCAGGGTTTTATGGGTGGTGGTGGTGGCCACATGCGCATGCGGGAACGGGCTGGGATGTTCGCCCGCCGCCACCAGACCGGCGAAATGCGCCATGTCCACCAGCAGATAGGCGCCGACCATATCGGCAATCTCGCGCATCCGGGCAAAATCAATCTGGCGCGGGATGGCTGACCCACCAGCGATGATCATCTTGGGCTGATGTTCGCGCGCCAATGCCTCGACCTGATCATAATCCAGCAGGTTGTCGGCGCGGCGCACACCGTATTGCACCGCATTGAACCATTTGCCCGACTGGTTGGGCTTGGCCCCGTGGGTCAGGTGACCGCCGGCGTCCAGGCTCATCCCCAGAATGGTGTCGCCGGGTTTAATCAGCGCCTGAAACACGCCTTGGTTGGCCTGAGAGCCGGAATGCGGTTGCACGTTGGCAAATTCACAACCGAACAGTTGCCTGGCCCGCTTTACCGCCAGGTTTTCGGCGATATCAACGTATTGGCAACCGCCATAATAGCGCCGTCCGGCGTAACCTTCGGCGTATTTGTTGGTCAAAACCGAGCCTTGGGCCTGCATGACGGCCACGCTGACAGTATTTTCCGAGGCAATCAACTCGATCTCATCGCGCTGGCGACCCAGTTCTGAGGTGATCGAGCCAAACAGCTCAGGATCGCTGACCGACAGGGGGGTGGTGAAAAATCCGGTGTCTTTAAGGGACGCGTTCATGACTGCTCCGATTATTGGGATGATCTTGGCAGTTTCCTAAACGAGACGCCGTAAATCGAAAAGCAGGAATGCGACCAAAACGCAGCCTTGCGCGCCAAGGCTGGCGTTGGCCGTAAAGGTGTGGTTGTTGTCGGGGACAAATGCGCAATACCGGAAACACCTGATATGACGTTACGAATCGCATTCCTGGCCAGTGACGCCCCGTTGGCCGAGACCGCCCGCGTCACCCTTGCGGCACGTTATGGCGACACTGTGCCGCAAGACGCGGATGTGGTTGTGGCGCTTGGTGGCGACGGTTTCATGCTGCGCACATTGCACAACACCCAAGACCTGAGCGCGCCGGTTTACGGCATGAACCGGGGCACGGTCGGGTTTTTGATGAATAATTACGCCGAGGATGATTTGGTTGAACGTCTGGGGGCGGCGGAAAAAACCGTGATCAACCCACTCGCCATGCGGGCAATGGACCAAACCGGCAATCTGCACGAGGCATTGGCAATCAACGAAGTATCGCTGCTGCGCGCCGGGCCTCAGGCGGCGCGGCTGAAGATCACTGTGGACGGGCGCGTGCGGCTTGACGAACTGGTCTGCGATGGTGCGTTGGTGGCGACCCCGGCGGGGTCAACGGCCTATAATTACTCGGCGCACGGGCCGATTTTGCCGATTGGGGCGGATGTGCTGGCGCTGACGGCAATTGCCGCCTTTCGCCCGCGCCGGTGGCGGGGTGCCCTTTTGCCCAAGACGGCGCTTGTGCGGTTTGACGTGGTGGACCCGGACAAGCGCCCGGTGATGGCAGACGCGGATTCGACCTCGATCGCCAATATCGACTGGGTTGAAATCCATTCGCACCCCAAGGTGCGGCATCAGATGCTGTTTGACCCGGGTCACGGGCTTGAGGAACGCCTGATATCCGAGCAGTTCACCTGAGCCGTACAGGCCTAATCTTCGATCGCAAAGACCATCGTCACCGAGGCGCTGACAATGACTTCGCCGGCAGCGATTGGCACCGCACCGCCACGCGCCGCGGACATTTCCATCATTTGCGGACGCCCGCCACCGTTTTCAGACATGCTTAGCACCGCGCCAAGGGTCACATTGGCTGCCTCGGTCAATAGGCGTGCCTTGGCCATGGCATCACCAACAGCGCGTTGGCGGGCCGTATTCATCAATGGGCCAGGGTCTTGGACCGAAAACCGCAAGCCGCTGAAACTATTTCCACCTTCGTCGGCGATTGCATCAAGAACCAGGCCAAGGCTGGCCAGATCACGCAACCGAACATGAACTGAATTGCTGGCGGTAAATCCGGTCTCGTCGGCCTTCGAGGCACTGCGATCAGGCCGGATCGGGTTCAACGACAGCCTGCTGGTCTGCATGTCACGGGGCGCCACGCCCAGGTCCGCCAGCCGTTGCAGCACCCTGGCTGTCGCCTTTGATGTGGCATCCAGGGCGCTGCGGGCAGTTTTAGCCTCGTAGGCGACGCCAAGTGTGATGGTCGCCATGTCCGGGTCCACCGCCACCTGACCTTCGCCTGTCACGTTGATCTGGCGTTGAAAATTCTCTGCCCTTGCCGGGCCGCTGAAAAACAGGGTTGCAACCAGCAGGACACCCAGTGCCGGAAAGATTATTGTGGGAAAAGCCTTGTTCAATGTCTTTCTCCTTCTGGTTCGGCCTGGTTCGGCCTGGTTCGGCCTGGTTCGGCCTGGTTTGGCGCCATGATGGCGCATTCTTGGCAAATACTGCAAGGGTTTCATGTCTGTTTACCTTTTCCTCGGGCTTCAGGTGCATTAACATTGGCGCTGATGCAGGGCGATGGTCGCGGCCACCGGCGAAATTGGCTGACCAAAACGACGAGAATGGATAGAACGGCAAAATGATACCGGGGTTTGCACTTTCCCTATCGTTTGATGGGATTTCCCTGCTGCAAAAGGCAGCTGGCGGCTGGCGTTTGGTTGGCGACGTGGCGCTGGATTCACCCGATTTGACGCGCGACCTTGCGGCGCTTCGCGACAAGGCCGCCGCATTGACGGATGGGGAATTGCGCTGCAAGGTGATCATCCCCAACGATCAGGTCCGCTATGTCAGCGTGACAACCGGCAAATTCGAGGGGGCCGCACAGGACGCAATGGTGCGCACAGCCCTTGACGGGGCGACGCCTTATCCGGTGGAAGAACTGAAGTTCGATACGTCGGTCGACGGCGAAACCACCTATATCGCGGCCGTGGTCGGTGACACATTGGCCGAGGCCGAGAGTTTTGCCATCGAGCACGGGTTCAACCCGGTGTGCATTGTCGCCGCCCCCGGCGATAACCCCTTTCTGGGAGAGCCGTTTTTCGGCCCCACCGCCTATGCTGCCAGTTTGACGGACGTGGATCAGGTGGAATCCGACGGTATTGCCGTTGTGGTGATCGGCGCAGTTGTTCCGCCGGTGAATGAGCCAGTTGAAGTATCTGAGGCAGTTTCCGAACCAGAACTCTTGCCCGAGTCTGGCCCCGAGTCTGGCCCCGAGTCTGGACCAGAGACCGAAATGACCGGGTTTTCCAGCCGACGTAACCGCGAAGCATCCAACGATACTCCCGACCCCGAACCGATTGTTTTCCGGTCTGCCAAGGCCAAGGCTGACGAAGACACCCGACTGTCTGAACAACCCCGGCCTGAACCGATCTCGGTGACCGCGCCGACGTTAGAGGTGCCCGACCCAGACCAACCCGACCCGGCAACGCAGGGCAAGGTCGAACCGTCTGGCATCAGTGGTTTTCTAAGTCGGCGCAAGCGGGCCAAACGGATCGAACCGGCCTTGCAGACAACAACACCTGTGGCTGAACTGGCCCCAACCGCACCTCGGGTTTCGGCCCCCTCTCCTATTCCCGGCCCCGGATCAGATGCTGGTGCCGGCCCGACCTTGACGGCAGTTTCCCGACCAACCGATAGCGCCTTTGCCGCCACCAACCCCGCCGGTTCCCGCGCCGAAGAGGCCGAGAGGATGACGGTCTTTGGCGCGCGTGGTCAGGCCAAGGTCAGAGGCAAGCCGCGGCACCTGGGATTGATGCTTTCGGCTGCTCTTTTGTTGTTTCTGGCGGCTGTGGCGGCCTGGGCCTCGGTATTTCTTGACGACGGCGTGGCCGGATTGTTTCGCAGCGAGCCACCCCAAACTGAACTGGCGGCCGTTCCGAACACGCCCGCAATCGGCGTCAAGGCGCAAGATCCTGCAACCCCGGCACTGCCCATTGATACCGCGCCTGCACCACTTGCAGGTGATCCACCCGCCGCAATATCCGCCGAGCGGCCGGCATTGCCGCAATCGGATATTGATATTGCGTCCCTGCCCGCCCCAGTCCGCCTGACATCACCATCCCAGCCATCGCCACCCATCAGCCCAACGCCGCCTGCACTGGCGTCACCCGCCCTGACCGGCACTGATTCGGCCGTGTTAGAGGCGCTGCGCACCCCGGTTCAGGAGGATACGCAGCCAGAGTTGCCTGATGATGATGCCGCCATCAGTGAACCCATCCGCGAACCTGGCTTGACGGCTGGGTTTGAATTGCTTGATAGCGCGCCGGTTGTGCCCCGGACCCCGTCGATCATCGGGCTGGACAATTTGTATGTGGCCTCGATTGACCGCACCGACCTGTCACAGGACGCGGTTGCCCTGCCGACGGTTGCCATGCTGGACACGGATTTGCCACTTGGCACGGTCAGCTCGCCCGTGGCGGCAGGGACGGCGTTTGATCTGGACGGCGCCGGTCTGGTGGTGGCTTCGGTCGAAGGCACGTTGAACCCGGACGGGGTGATGATTTTCCTTGGGCGTCCGGATGTGGTCCCGCCCCCGGTCCCGGTCCGGTTTCGCACCACACCCGAGGCCGATACCACCAACAACATCCGGCTGGCAGGATTGCGCCCGCGCCTGCGCCCCTCTGATCTGGAAGAGCGGTTTGAGCGGAACAATCTGGGCGGGCTGACCCGGGCCGAACTGGGCGGGCTGCGCCCGAAAGCCCGCCCCAAAAGCCTGCAACAGAACGCCGCGACGGACCTCGCCGCAACGGCGCAGGCGGTTGCCAGTTCGGTCGGGCCACGGTTGCGCCCGAAAGGGTTTGCCACCATTGTCAGCGCCGCGGTTCGTCCTCCGCCTGTCGCGGATGACGTCGCGATTGCAACCATTGTCCCGGCAACGGTGACACCGCGCATTCCGTCGTCGGCCTCGGTTGCCCGTCAGGCGACCATGAAGAACGAAATCAACCTGCGGCGGGTCAACCTGATCGGCGTCTATGGCACCCCGTCCAATCGCCGCGCCCTCGTGCGCCTGCCCAGCGGGCGCTATAAGAAGGTCAAGGTTGGCGATACCGTCGATGGTGGCCGGGTGGTGGCGATTGGCGACAGCGAGTTAAGGTACCAGAAAAGTGGCCGCTCGCTGACCCTGAAAATCCCCAGCAGCTAATCTTTGGAGATCGCCATGGTAACGCCCCCTGCCTTTTCAGGTCACTTTTCCGGCCCCGACCTGTGCCGCCTTGAAGCGCACGCCGTGGTTGACCTTTTGAAACGCCGCAAAGTATCACCGCAAGAGGTGCTGGACGCGGCATTCACCCGGATTGCCCAGGTTGAACCGGTGGTGAACGCCATGCCAACCCTGTGCCGGGACCGGGCCGAAACGGCGGCGGCGGCGCTGGATGACAGCATGAAGGATCACCCCGGCTGGTTGGCTGGGTTGCCGATTGGCATCAAGGACCTGACACCGGTTCAGGGGGTGCGAACCACCTTTGGCACCCTTGGGTTGGCCGACAACATCCCCGATCAAAGTGACCCTTTGGTGACCAGGATCGAAGCCCGCGGCGGTCTGGTGGTGGGCAAGACCAACACCCCGGAAATGGGTGCGGGGGCCAATACGTTCAACGACGTGTTTGGCCGGACGTTGAACGCCTGGGATACATCCCTGAACGCCGCCGGGTCCAGTGGCGGGGCCGCTGTCGGGTTGGCCACCGGTGAGGTCTGGCTTAGCCACGGGTCAGACCATGGCGGGTCGTTGCGCACACCTGCGGCTTATGCCGGCATCGTTGGTTTGCGCCCCAGCCCGGGGGTGGCCGCAAGCAGCGCAGAGGCGGGGTTTATCACCGAAGGCCAGCAAGGGCCGATGGCGCGAACGGTGCGCGATTGCGCCTTGTTTCTGGATACTATGGCCGGGTTTCAACCCGGTATTCCCAGTTCATATCCAGCGCCTGAAACCCCCTATCAGCAGGCGGTGATCGAGGCGACACAGCAGGTCAGGATCGGCTTTGCCCCTGATCTGAACGGCTTTTCCCAGGTTGAGCCGGTGATTGATGCGGCATTGCGCGCGGCGCTGGCATTGGTCGAAAAAAACGGCGGCGTGGTGGTTGAAGCCTGCCCGCAATTGCCTGATCTTGAACGCACATATCACATCCTGCGCGGCATCGGCCACGCCACAGCATTCAAACGCGCCCCCGACAGCCTGACGCGACATTTCAAATCAACGCTGGCGCAAAACGCCGCGTTTGGTAACGCATTGACGATGGATGACATCACCGACGCCAACCTGAACCGCACGACGATCTTCAACAATATGGCCCGGTTCATGATGGATTTCGACGTGCTGGCCTGCCCGACGGTGGGCAATATGCCCAAAGCGGTGGAACTTGAGTGGGTGAACGAAGTGAACGGCGTCAAGCTGGGCAATTACATGGATTGGCTGCGGTTTGCCTTTCTTGCCACCACGGCCGGCCTGCCGGCCATTTCGGTGCCTGTCGGCCTGTCCGACGATGGCATCCCCATCGGCATGCAACTGATCGGTCCGCCGCGCGGCGAGGCCAAGTTGCTGGCAGTGGCACGGGCAGTGGAAATGGCGGTCGGCGGGCCGTTTGGGCCAATCGACCCGGTTGTCAAAGGTGGCTAGGGCCATCCTGTCCCGATAGGGTTGAAACCTGCGCCAACACCGAACGCGCCGCCCGTAATCCGGGTGCTTCTGCGCCTTGGCCAAGGCGCCGCATGGTCAGCGCCATCGCCTGTTTTTGCCGGTCAGGCGTTTGCAACACCTGGGTCAGCTCGCGGGCGATTATCCCGGGGCGGCAGGCCTCTAACAGGCATTCCGGCACAGTGCGCGTTTCGCTGACCAGATTGACAAGGGTAACAGTGTCAACCTGCACCATCCGGCGGAAAATCTTTCGGCTAAGCCAGTTGAAATCATAGGCAATCACCATCGGTGTCGCCGATGCCGCCAGTTCAAGAGAAACCGTGCCCGAAGCGGCCAGGGCAAGGTCGGCCGCCCCGAAAGCCGCGCGTTTATCACCCGCATCTGAGGTTGCGGGGTCCAGAACCAGCGGCGTGCCCGGCCAGTCCGCCACCAGTTTTTTGACCAGCCCGGCCACCGGGCCTGCCGCCGGGACAATCAGGCGCATATCCGGGTGATCAACCAGAAACGCCCGCAAAGCCGCGCCAAACACCGGCGCCAGCCGGGTCACTTCGCCCCGGCGCGAGCCGGGCAATGCCAGCATCACCGGCGCTGTGCCCAGCCCATAGTTTGCACGAAACGCGGCGACTTCGTCGGCGTTGGCCTGCGGCTCGGCCACCACCGGGTGGCCGACAAAATCGCAGGTCATGCCGGCATTGCGCATCAGCGGCGGTTCAAACGGCAACAACGCCAGAACATGGTCGATGACCCGGGCCATATTTATCGCCCGCTCTGAACGCCAGGCCCAGACCGACGGGGCGACGTAATGCACGGTGGGGATATCGCACGCGGGTTTGACCAATTTGGCCACACGCAGACAGAAATCGGGGGAATCGATGGTGATCAGCACATCCGGCACCGCCGCGATCACCTGCGCCGCCGTCTGGGCAATTCGGCGTTTCAGGTGGAAATATTTCGGCGCAACTTCGGCCAGCCCCATGATCGACAGCTCGTCCATGTCAAAGCGGCTGACCAGCCCCTGCGCCGTCATCTGTGCCCCGCCGATGCCGTCAAATTCCACGTCCGGCACAAGCGTTTTCAGCCCGGCCATCAAGGCCCCGCCCAGCCGGTCGCCAGAGGGTTCTCCGGCGATCACGAAAACCCGCATCAACCCGCCCCCCGGACCCATAGGAACAGGCCCAGGCGGTTGCATTCCGACAGGGTTCTGGCGCGCTCCAGCACCATCACCCCGCCCGCTTCGATTGCCAGACCGCCAAGGCCGGCCGCACAAGCGGCGGTGATGGTGTCGGGACCAATGGTCGGCAGATCGACGCGCCGGTCCTGTCCGGGCTTGGGCGCCTTGAACAACACGCCACCGCCGGCATCGGGGCGAGTGGTCAGGCTGCGCAGCATCCAGTCGGTGCCAAATGCGCCTTCGATCGCCAGCGCCTGATGACGCCACACCACGCAGGCCTGACCGATATCAAGCCCGGCCATTGCGGTGATTATTGCCGCCCCGCGCGTCACATCATCCTGGTCCTGCTTGCCGGGTCTGGCATCAGTCAGGTAACCAAGGGGTGGCAGCAAGTCCGGCGCGATCTCATGGGCGCCGCTGACCTGGAACCCGGCTTGTTCAAAGATGGTGATCGCCGCCCGCAATGCCCCGTCATCGCCGCTGGCCATGGCCTGAGCGATCACCGGCACCAGAGGCCGGGTGGCGACATCAATGGCGTTTGGGTCTATCGCCGGGCGACCAATGGCACCCGACATGCACAGGCGTTGCACGCCGTTGTCGCGCAATACCGTCAGAAACGTGCCCAGAGTTTCCAGACGGAACGTAACATCAACCGTCAGATTATCAGGCGCATTTCCTTCCAGCGCGCAAACCAAAGGCGGCACCTTCATCTCAGCCGCCACAACGCCCGGCAATGCCCCGGTTCCGGCGATCAGCGCAATCATCTAGCCCCCTAACCCCCTGGTGTCAGAAACGACCGGCCCGTAGCACCCGACACAAAGTCAACGATTTCCTGCACATACGCACTTTTGTTTTCGTCGCCCAGCCGACGCGCCCGATCCTGAAACGCGCCTTCACCCTGCGCCAGCATCTGAAACGCCGCCCGCAAGGCAGTGATATCCGCACGCGCCACTCCGCGCCGTTTCAACCCCACCAGGTTAAGCCCGTCCAGCGCCCCGCGTGGCGCCTGCACCAACCCGTAAGGGATCACATCATTGGTCACCATGGTAACGGCACCGATAATCGCCCCGCGCCCGATCCGCACAAATTGATGGATGCCCGACAGGCCGCCGATAATCACATCATCCTCAAGCACACAATGCCCGGCAATGGCCGCGCCATTGGCCACAATCACCCGGTTGCCCACCTGCGCATCATGGGCAATGTGGCAACCGGCCATGAACAATCCGTCGTCACCGACCCGTGTTACCCCACCACCCCCTTTGGTGCCGACATTCATGGTTACATGTTCGCGGATACAATTTCGCGCGCCAATTACCAAACGGCTGTCTTCGCCTTCGAACTTCAGATCCTGAGGGATTTCACCGATCACCGAAAAGGAAAACACCACCGTGTCTTCGCCAATATGCGTGTCACCGCTGACCACCACATGGCTTTTCAACTTGACCCGGTCGCCTAGAACCACCTGTGGGCCGACCACGCAAAACGGGCCGACCACCGCGTCCTTGCCAATCTGTGCGCCCGGTTCGATCACCGCAGATGCATGTACGTTGGCCATGCCGGTTACTCCTTTGGCAGGTCGATCATGGCGGTGAATTCCGCCTCGGCTGCTACCTCACCCTCTACGGTCGCACGTCCGGCGAATTTCCAGACTTTGCCGCCGGGTTTGCCCCGCAGGGTGGTCAGATGCATCTCCAGAACATCGCCGGGGCCGACTTTGCGGCGAAATTTGCATTTGTCTATTGCCATGAAGAATATCAGCAAATCACGGTCGGCCATATCCATCGCCACGCCAATCATCACCCCCGCGGTTTGCGCCATCGCCTCGACAATGGTTACCCCCGGCATGATCGGCGTGCCCGGAAAATGGCCTTGGAAATGCGGCTCGTTCATGGTTACGTTCTTGATACCCCGGGCCGACGACGTGCCGTCGATATCCAACACCTTGTCCACCAGAAGAAACGGATAGCGATGCGGCAGAATGCGTTGGATCAACCCGATATCGGCGCTTTTCAGCTGTTTGGTCATATCATTGTTCCCTGTATCCGGCTTGTTCCGGCCTGTTGCCAAACTGCCTATCAATCCCGGCCCCAAGCCGCAAGTCAGCCTATGGGTTGTCCGGCACAGGGTTTGTACCCGGAACCACAGTTCCGTCACCAATCACCGCATCAATACGGGCAATCGCCAGGTCGGTGATATCGGTGGCATTGGCGCTGAGGAACACATTTGCCCGTTCAAGTATCACCCCGGCCCCGGCCTCGCGCATCAGCGTTTCAAGGATCGGTCTGGCGACGCCCAGAAACTCGGCCCTTGCGGTATCACCGATCTGGTTAAGCTCCCGGGCCTTGGCATCCTGAGCCGCGCGATTAAGCTGAACTTTCTGGTCAAACGCATCCGCCAAAGCCCGAAACACCTGCGCGTCCATTTTCGGACGTTGTTCCGTCAGTTCCAGCTCTTCTTGCGTCAATTCCGCCTCGATCCGGCGATTTTCGGCAGCCAACACGGCACTATGTGCCTCGATCTCGCGCGCAACCCGCTGGCCAAAGGCCGACCCGGCAAACATCCGGTCTGTCGAGACGGTCAGGATCGCATATTGAGGTAAACCCAGTTGTTGCGCCTGTAACGAATGCCCCGACAATGTGGCCAGACACAGGATCAGCGTCAACAGTCGGAATGGATGCCCTGCCCCGCGCCCCACCGGCTACCTCAGAACCTCGCCTGAATGGTCAGGTCAAAAAATCGATCCTTGTCAAACGGCTCTTTCTTGAGGGCCTTGGTAAAGTTGAACCGAAGCGGGCCAAGGCCGGTTGTCCACAAAAGCGAAAAGCCGATGACGTGGCGAAATGAGCCGCCCGCACCAACCGTAGAGCCGCTGATATTTGCGCCGTCCAGGCCATACAGGTTGCCAACGTCATAAAACACCCCGCCACGCAGGCCAATCTCTTCCGGCAGGCCCAGCGGGAACTCTGCCTCAAACCGCGCCACCGCGTAAACCGTGCCGCCCAGGGCATCATCGATACCGCTCGACAGGTCACGCGGTCCGATGCCGGCCGGGTCAAAGCCACGCATGATGTCTGACCCCAGAAAAAACCGGTCAATCGAACGCGATGAATTGTTGCTGCGCCATTGCATCCCACCCGCCTCAAACGTCGCGCGCAGGGTGACCTCTTCGTTGAGAATACGGGTCTGGCCGATGATTTTTGTCGTGGCCCGGATGAATTCATTGTCCCCGCCCAGACCGGCATAATCGAACCCGGCTTCGATCAGGACGCCGGCATTTGGATTCAACCCTGTAAGGCGGCTGTCAAATGTATAAGTTAACCCAACCGAACTTGACGTGCGTGCGCCCTGGTTGATTTCGTCGCCAATCACCAGCCCGCTGGTACCGCCTGTCCGTGCCACCATTTCGCTTTTACGCCACGAATAACGCAGCTGAACTTTGGAGGAATCACTGGTGTTGAATGTCAGGGCCGGCTGAAATATCGCACTGTCGATATCGTAAGAAGCAAATCCAGAGTTGCGTTCGGACACCCCAAAATCAAGATCAAGCCGCAGGTCACGGCCCAAAAGATGCGGTTCGCTGAAGCCGAGGGTATATTCGCGGGAATCCTGCGCGGTGGAAATTCCGATTGCCAGCCTGTGACCACGTCCAAGAAAGTTATTCTCACTAAGGGTCACGGCCACGCCAAATCCGTCATCAGCCGAAAATGAGCCCCCCAGCGACAGCGAACCGGTGGGTTGCTCGATCACATCCACATCGACAATCACCTGACCCGGGCCGGTGCCGGTGCGGGTATTCACCTCGGCCTCGGAAAAGAACCCCAATGCGCGGATACGCTCTGCACTTTCGCGAATCTCCCGGGGATTGAACGAATCACCTTCGACAATCTTGAACCGCTGCCGGATAACCCGGTCAAGCGTTGTGGTATTGCCTTCGATATCTATGCGCTCGACAAAAATGCGGGGGCCTTTGACCAGGGCAAATTCCACATTCAGTGTCAAATCCCGTTCATTCCGGGTGATCCGGGGTTCGACCCGCAGGAAATCAATGCCTTGCCGGATCGCCAGCCGTTCCATCCGCGCGATCGAGTTTTCCACCAGCGATGGCGAATAAACCACGCCCGGTCTGATCTTGAGAGCGGCCTGAAAATGGGCCGCATTTGCCTGAGGATACTCGCTGACGGTGGTGATGCGGCCAAAGCGGAACTGCTGCCCTTCCTGCACGTTCACCACCACGAAAAAGGCATCGCGCTGACGGGTGAATTCGGCGTTGGAGCTGTTGACGCGCACATCGACATAGCCGCGCGACAGATAGAAATCGCGCAGCACCTGCTTGTCGAACTCGATGCGCCCGGCGACCAGGGTATCAGAGCGTACGAACGTCCGCAGCAGACCTGCCTGTTTGGTCTCTAGAATCCGGCGTAAACGGCGGTCGGAAAAGGCGCGGTTGCCAACAAAACTGACCCTTTCAACCTCGGTGGTATCGCCTTCGGCAATTTCGAACACCAGGTCGACGCGGTTATTATTGCGCCGGATAATGCGGGGTGTGACCACCGCCGCCACCCGCCCCTGTTCCGAATAAGCCCGGGCAATCGTCGCCGCATCGCGTTCGGCAATGGTCGGATTGAAGACCCGGCGCGACGTGCTGTCGATCAGTCCAAACAGCGAATCATCTTTGATCCGCCGATTGCCTTCAAAGTTGATTATGTTGATGGTCGGGCGTTCCTCTACCCGGATAACCAGGGTGCCTCCACGCGGCACCAGTTCGACCGATTTGAACAATCCACTGTCAAGAATGCGCTGATATCCGTCATTCAGCGCGCCGGCGCTGATTGCCTGCCCCCGGGCGATTCCCGCGAATGCAATTATACTGGCAGCCTCAACCCTCGCGTTGCCTTCGATCTGAACCTGATTGAACCGGTAAGATTGCGCCTGAGCCACATTAGGAACACCGGCCAACATTACTGTAACCAAAATGAAAAATACCACTGCGATCCGCGCAAATGGCGCCGATCGTACATTTGAACCCACTCCGGAAGCCCGGGGTAAAATTTTCACACTCATATTAACAAACCCAACTACTGGCAGACATTAAGAGTGAGTTATCGGGATATGCAGGTGATGTCAAAACCACCAGGGGCCTATTTGGTGGTTAAGCAAGAATTTTATACCAAGTTTGCGCAGGCACAGTACCTAGCACAGTACCTAGCACAGTACTTATCACAGTACTTGGAACAGTACCGGGAACCTGGAAACGCCGGGCTTTACCCGATGCTTGATCAAAGAAATGTCGTGGGTGGCAGGATTCCGGGTCGCACCCAGGGCCGAGTCGCCTTTTACAGGCTGCCCAGCCACGCCCCTGCTGCCAAAGCGCAGGCTATGGTGGACAGATATAAAATCCGGTCCCAGTTCAATGTCATCAGCAGGCTGAAACCACGGTAGGAATGTTGCAGGGTTTGCATGGTTTGTCAGATCCTTGTTGTCGGTTATTTGTTGTCGCTTACTTTCTGTGCATACCGAAATATTATGGCAGGAATTGGGCAGGGAATTGCCGACAAGGCCGTATTGTAACCGCCTGTGTAAAAACCCCCGCGCCATTTCACCGCAGCCCCCTGACATCCCACCGGTTGCACGAGTTGACATTCGCACCCGCCGCTCTTTCTGTGTCCTAATGGATGAAAAACGCCCAATGGATGCCAGTGGGGCCTCCCTTTTGATCGGATTTGCCATGCTTTTGGCGATCAACCAGGTGGTGATAAAAACCACCGGCGGCGGTTTTGGCCCGGTGTTTCAGGCCGGTTTGCGCTCGGCCTTTGGGGTGATCATCCTGCTGATCTGGATCAGGGCACGCGGTATCCGTATCCAGATCACCCGCACGGTCCTGTTCTGGGGTGCGATAAACGGAGTAATTTTTGCATTTGAATTCATAGCTTTATACATTGCTCTTGATCTATCCACAGTGTCCCGCGTTTCGATCATCTTTTATTCCATGCCGGTCTGGCTGGCACTGGCGGGTCATCTGTTGTTGCCCGGCGAACGCCTGACCCGGGTTGGCGCCTTTGGCCTTGTGCTGGCCATGACCGGCGTGGCCCTGGCCATACAAGACAATGGCGCCGGGCAAGCCAACTGGCTGGGCGATCTGCTGGCGCTGGCGGCTGCGTTGTTCTGGGCGGCGATTGCCTTGATCATGCGCCTGACCCCTTTGTCGCGGGTCCCGCCGGAAACCCAGATGCTGATGGTTCTGGGCGTCTCAACCCCTGTCCTTCTGGGTTTGGCACCATTTCTTGGTGACACATTGCGCGACCCAGAACCGATACACCTGGCCGGACTGGCGTTTCAGGTGATCTTTGTCGCCGCGTTCGGTTATCTGCTTTGGGCCAAGCTGATCTCGATCTACCGGGCCGGAGAAGTCGCTTCGTTCAGCTTTCTATCACCGGTATTTGCGGTGATCCTTGGCTGGTGGATTTTGGGGGAAATTATCCACCCACTGATCTGGATGGCTTTGGCATTGGTTGCTGCGGGGGTGTTTTTGATCAATCGCCGCCAGGTGAAAACCTAGGTTCCACAAAAGGTTGCTACAACAACTTCATCTGGTTCGGCTGGGTTTTTCAGATCGTTTTCATCCGGCTGGTCTTGAAACGGGTGGGCCAGAACACGGGTCAAACGGTGAAACGGTGAAAAATTCCCGGCCACCGCCGCCTCAATCATTGCCTCGATCCGGTGATTGCGCGGGATGAACGCCGGGTTGGCTGCCTTCAAGGTCGCCCCCCTGTCAGGTTCAGAATCGCTGCGCGCCTGCCAGCCTTCGGCCCATTGATCAAAACTGGCCGGATCAGCAAACTGATCACGCGCCCGAGAACTGCCCAAAGCCCTGAATGTATTGGTGAAATCCGCCTGCCCTGCGGTCATGCGCGCCAACAGGTCATCGATCAGCGCGCTGTCACCCTTGCGGGGCGACGTTAGCCCCAGTTTGCCCCGAAACCGGCGCATCCAGGCCGATTCGATCAAGGCGGGCATGGCATGGACAATCTCGGTCGCTTGTTCGACCGCGGCCTCGCGGTCATCAAACAACTGGATCAGGGCCGTTGCCAATTGCGCCAGATTCCAGACCGCAATGTCAGGTTGGTTCGAATAGGCATACCGCCCCTGATGATCAATTGAAGAAAATACCGTACCCGGTTGATAGGTATCCATAAATGCGCAAGGACCATAGTCAATTGTTTCGCCCGATATCGAACAATTGTCAGTGTTCATCACCCCGTGAATGAACCCCACCGACATCCACCCGGCAATCAATTCAGCCTGGGCATCGCGCACCGCCTTTAAAAGACCCATCGGTCCCGTCACATCCGGATAGTGGCGGTCGCTGGCGTATTCCGTCAACGCGCGCAGAGATTTCAGATCACCGCGCGCCGCAAATATCTGAAACGTGCCAACCCGCAGATGGCTGGCGGCCACCCGCGTCAGCACCGCACCGGGCATCCGGCCTTCGCGGATTACATCCTCGCCGGTTTCCACCACCGCCAGGGCGCGGGTTGTGGGAATGCCAAGCGCGTGCATTGCCTCTGAGACCACATATTCGCGCATAACCGGCCCCAGCCAGGCCCGCCCGTCACCGCCGCGCGAAAACGGCGTGCGCCCAGACCCTTTGAGTTGGATGTCGCGACGCATCCCGTCTGTGGCGACAACTTCGCCCAGCAAAACCGCACGCCCATCGCCCAATTGCGGGTTATAGTTGCCAAACTGATGGCCCGAATACAGCTGCGCCAACGGGTCAGCCCCATCCGGCACCAGATTGCCGCCAAACACCAGCGCCTGTTCGGCGACCTCGCCGGGGGTTATTCCCAGCATATCGGCCAAGTCCTGGTTGAACGCGCGCAGAACCGGCGATTTGACCGGAACCGGCGGCTGACGGGCGTAAAATGCAACGCCCAATCGGGCAAAACTGTTGTCAAAAGGAATGGTCAGCTTCATGGGGTGTTAGATAGTCTGTTAAGACGAAATTGCCAGTGCTCAGAATCCTGTCCGGGATCATCGACCGCCTGGAACCTTGCGCCGCCTCCGAAGGCGGTTGGTATCGCCAGACCTGGGTGGGTGAAAGCGACGGTCGCCCAACTGCTACCTACATCTATTTTCTGCTGGCCAAAGGGCAAACAGCCATTGGCACAAGGACGATGCCGTTGAAATCTGGCTACCGCGCAAGCGCGCCGTTGATTCTTTTGCCAGGCACGGCTGACAAAGGCCCGGCGACTGAACCCTGGTCAGTTGCACGGTCTTTCCCGGTTTCCAGTTCTCCGGCTTCACCCTGGCGCCACCTGGATTTGACATACCGCACTGACCCCACGCGCCAATCAACTATCCAGCGTGCGCGTCAGCGCACTCCTTTGGATCACCTCCCATTGCATTGCTGATTTGGCTCTGGTTGGTAGCGGTGGTGATCGGCCGGCCATTTTTGCACGCCGACCTGTTGGCCGAACACGGGCTGTGCCCGCCGGTCGCTGATTGGCTGGAAAATACCCGCGCCACAGTCACCAACCGCGCCGTCCGGTTTCTGGCCTGGAACAAGCCCTATCACATCGAACATCACAGCCTGCCGACTACGCCCGATCGCTCAGTCAGGAACGCTGACGACGCCGCCGCCAACCAAGGCACGCACCCCCGTGGTCCCCGGGCAGGACGTGGCCATCCCGCGCGCCACCCGCACCGCAAGATAGGCAAACGCCTGCGCTTCAAGCATATCACCGTCCAGCCCCACATCCTCGACCGGCACCACCGGGCATTCCAATGACACTTTCAGCATTTCCATCAACACCGGGTTGCGCCGTCCGCCCCCCGTCACCACAACCCGTTCCGGCGAAACCGGGCAATGTTCCATCCCGCGCGCCACGCCAGCGGCACACATGGCCGTCAAAGTGGCCGCAGCATCCGCATCCGGCAATTCACCTACCAACCCAATCATTTCAGCAAAGTCATTGCGATCCAGAGACTTGGGCGGTATCCGCGCAAAATACGGCTCATCCAGAAACAACTCCAACGCGCCGGTTTCAACCAGACCCCGCGCCGCCAATGCCCCGCCTTTGTCCATCGCCCTGCCCAGCCGTGCCATCATCAGGTCGTTCAACGGCGCATTGGCCGGGCCGGTATCAAACCCCAGCAACGCCCCCGGGACCTCTGGTCTGGCGCACGAAGGGTCAACAAAGGTCAGATTGCCAACGCCACCAAGATTAAGGAACACCATCGGCGCCGTCGCCCCGATCCACTGTGCACAGGCAAAGTGGAAGAACGGCGCCAGTGGTGCACCTTCGCCGCCCATTGCCACATCGTCGCTGCGAAAATCCCAGACCACCGGCAGGTTCAGGGCCGCCGCCAATGCCGCCCCGTCACCCACCTGACAAGTGCCCCGACCGCGCGGCTCATGGGCCAGGGTCTGGCCGTGAAACCCCACCAGTCCAGCCATCTTGAACCCCGCCAGCAACGCCTGATGGGCGCCGTCCACAACCCGTCCGGCGGCCTCGGCCCGCTCCCCGCTCCAGCAGCCCAGTGCGGCCTGCAAAACCGCACGTTCGTCGGTGTCGTAGGGGCGATATCCGACGTCACCAAAACCGAATATCCGTTCGCCATCAGTTTGGACCATTGCCGCATCCACCCCGTCCAGCGATGTCCCACTCATTGCACCCAAGGCCCAGACCGGTCCGGACTTTCCAATGACCCGATTCATGGCCTTTTCCTTTGCTCTACCTCTGCCTATACAGACGATCTGTACAATCGGTGCAAACAACGCCTGAGGCAAGCCATGACCTTTCATCCCAAATCCGAATTCCTGCACGAAATAACCACCCGCGGCTTTTTGGCCGATTGCACCGATTTACAGGCATTGGACCAGCGCATGAGCAAGGGATCGGTCACCGGCTATATCGGCTTTGACCTTACCGCCACCAGCCTGCATATCGGCAATCTGGTGCAAATCATGCTGTTGCGCTGGATGCAGAAAACCGGACACCGCCCAATTACCCTTATGGGCGGGGGGACGACCAAGGTGGGCGACCCGTCTGGCAAGGACGAGATGCGTAAAATCCTGACGGTCGACCAGATCAACCACAATGCTGACGGTATCCGCAAGGTATTTTCACGCTTTATTTCTTACGGCGACGGGGCGACCGATTCGCCTTTGGTCAACAATGCCGAATGGCTGGACAAGCTGGGTTATATCGACTTTCTGCGCGATATCGGCAAACATTTCACCATCAACCGCCTGTTGGCGTTCGAATCGATAAAATCAAGGCTGGAACGCGAACAGGCCCTTAGTTTTATCGAATTCAACTACATGCTTTTGCAGGCTTATGATTATCTTGAACTGCATCGCCGCTTTGACTGCATTTTGCAAATGGGCGGCTCGGACCAATGGGGCAATATCGTGTCCGGCACCGATCTGATCCGGCGGGTCGATGCTGGCGAGGCCTATGGGCTGACGACGCCCCTTGTGACCCGTGCCGACGGCAAGAAAATGGGGAAATCCGCCGAAGGTGCTGTCTGGCTCAACGATGACATGATGAGCCCTTATGAGTTCTGGCAATGGTGGCGCAACATCAACGATGCCGATACCGGAAAATTCCTGAAGATGTTCACCGAATTGCCGGTCGATGAATGCGACCGTTTGGGGGCGCTGGAGGGATCCGAGATCAACGAGGCCAAAATTCGACTGGCCAACGAGGTGACAGGCCTGTTGCACGGGCACAAGGCGGCCCAGGCGGCCGAGGCCACGGCGCGCGAGGTGTTCGAAAAAGGCGGGGTTGGTGACGACCTGCCGACGCTGACCCTGACACGCGACGACCTTGGCGACGGCATTTCCGTGGTGCAATTGATCGTGCGTTCGGGGCTGGCAAAATCCGGCAAGGATGCCAAACGGCTGATCGCCGAAAATGGCGCGCGTCTGGATGACGCCCCCTTGACCAATGCCGGGCTGATGATCGACGCAGGCGCGCTGGCGTCGCCAATCAAACTGAGTGCGGGCAAAAAACGTCACGCGTTGGTGCAATTGACGCAGTAACCCTGTGGCCTGAATTTACATCAGCGCCCATTCGATCAGGCTGAGCACAACAAATACCGGGATCGAAAGGGCACAGGCCACCAGAACCGCCGCGCCCCGCGTCGGGCGCGGGGCGCGGCTGGTGATGCCCTGAACACTTTCTTTGCTTTTCATCAGCGCCATTAACCACGTTTTAGGTTTATACCGCGTTAACTGGCCATATGTTTGATGCCCCTTCTTGCGACACGGCCCATCTGGCCCCCCGCGATCCCTGCGCCCCCAGCGCCACCCCCTGTGCGCTGCAACAGCACAGGCGGTTTGCCACCGCCTTGCAGGCTTGTGGGCGGGAACCGGTCTGGTTGGACGGTGCACCGCCTTTACTGGTATTGCGCCGGCGATTGGGTGGGGTTGGCGTGGCGATGGTTTCGCGGGCGCTGATGAAGCATCCGCATATTTTGGCGGATCAACTGCGCCAAGCAGGGCTGCACCGCCATCTGATCCTGCTGTCGCCGGAACAACCAACACCGGAACTGTCGCAGATCGGTGCTGTCGCGTTGATGACGCCGGGGTTTGTGGCGCGCATCGACCTGACACCAGCGCAGGACGTACGGCGCGCCGGCCTGCATCAGAAATGGCGCAATCGACTGGTTTTTGGTGAGGGTTCGGGGCTGCTGGTGAAGCGGCAAAACCTGCCTTTGAAGGCGGATCATTGGTTGTTGGTAGCTGACACATTGCAACAATCAAACCGGGGCTATCGCAATTGGCCGGTTGCGCTGACATTGGCCTATGCCCGGCAAAACCCAAGCTCTGCCAAATTATTCACCGCATTTGAAGGGCGCGAGGCAGTGGCGGCGATGCTGTTTTTGCGCCACGGCACAGGAGCCACCTATCATATTGGCCACATAACCGCACGGGGGCGCGCGCTTTGTGCCCATAACCTGCTGCTTTGGCAGGCAACGGGGTGGTTGGCCGCCCAAGGCCACATGTCGGTTGAGCTGGGATTAATCGACACAAGAAATGCCCCCGGACTGGCCCGTTTCAAACTGGGGGCCGGGGCAAAGGCGCATAAACTGGGTGGCACCTGGGGTTGGTGGCCGCCGATGGGTCAGATATTGCGGCCTTTGGCCCGTCTGGACCGGCGACACATGTAATACCAAACCGTCCCGGTGATTGGGTAAAAGGCACGAAAAAACCCGGGCACGCTTGGCGCACCCGGGTTTTGGTTTTTATGTCAGGCGGTTATCTTCCCAGCGACCACCAGCCTTTTCTTTTGGGCTTGGCTGGCGTGGGTTCGGCCACAGTTTCCGGGGCCGGGTCCGGGGTCGGTTCAGCCGTGGCCACCATTGGTTCTGGTGTCGGTTCTGGTGCCGGTTCTGGTGCCGGTTCTGGTGCCGGTTCTGGTGCCGGTTCTGGTGCCGGTTCTGGTGCCGGTTCAGAAACCGGCGCCACATCCTGGCCGTCCGTTTCAACGGCGGCTGGGCTTTCAACCGGCTCGGGTTTTGCGGCTTTGGCCGCCGCCGGTTTCCGGGTTCGGGTGCGTTTCGGCTTTGGCTTTGGCTTTTCCTCAGGCGTTTCAACCACAGCTTCCGGCTCTGCCAGGGATTCTTTCGCATCCGCATCCGTGGTGCCGACGGCTTGCTTGCTGCTGGCGACTTTGGATTTGGCAGAAGACGACCTGCGCCGCCGCGTCGGCTTTGGCTTTTCGGCCTCAGCACCGGCTTCAGCACCGGCTTCATTTTGTGCCTCAGCCGCTACTGGCTCTGCACTTTCAGGTTCGGCTTTGGCTTGCTCAGGCTGCTCAGGCTGCTCGGGCGGACTGGCTGCTTGGTCAGGTTGATCGCCCGGTTGATCACTCGTCGATTCGCCCTGATTTTCACCCTGCGCTTCGCCATTCTGGTCCTGCGACCTGGAAGACCGACGCCGACGCCGCCGACGCTTGCGCTTGGGTTTACCTTCACCCTCGGGCGTTTCCGGCGTGGTCACCTCCGGGGCCTCTTCGACATCCGGGGCCTCTTCGTCCGCGTCGATCTGATCCATCAACGATGTGTCAACCGACACCACCGGGGCGGTTGCAACGGCCACCACACGGGTGGCTGTCTTGAACTTTTCAAGGGTGAAATCGGGGCTGATCAGATGCCCGTCGCCTTCGATCCGCACGCTAAGGCCATAACGGGCCTCGATCTGGGCTATATGTTCGCGTTTGGCGTTCATCAGGAAGTTGGCGATGCTGACAGGTGCGCGCACCAGAACCTCGCGCGACCGACGCCGGGTGCCTTCCTCTTCGATCTGGCGCAGGATCGCCAGCGACATGTTGTCATCCGAGCGGATCAAACCGGTGCCGTGACAGACAGCGCACGGCTGGGTCGTTGCCTCGAGCATGCCGGGGCGCAGACGCTGGCGCGACATTTCCATCAGGCCAAAGCCGGAAATTCGGCCCACCTGAATACGGGCGCGGTCGCTTTTCAACCGGTCCTTCATGCGCTTTTCAACGGCGGCATTGTTGCGCCGTTCGTCCATGTCGATAAAGTCGATGACGATCAATCCGGCCAGGTCACGCAAGCGTAACTGGCGCGCCACCTCTTCTGCCGCTTCGAGGTTGGTTTTGGTGGCGGTTTCCTCGATCGAGTTTTCCTTGGTGGCGCGGCCAGAGTTGACGTCGATGGCCACCAATGCCTCGGTCATGTCGATGACGATATAGCCGCCGGATTTCAACTGAACCGTCGGGTTGAACATGCCGCCCAGATAGGTTTCCACCTGATAGCGGGCAAACAGCGGCATGTTTTCGGTGTATTGTTTTACGTTTTTGGCGTGCGACGGCATGATCATTTTCATGAAGTCCTTGGCCACCCGGTAGCCGCGTTCGCCTTCGACAAACACTTCGTCGATGTCGCGGTTGTACAGATCGCGGATCGAGCGTTTGATCAGGTCGCCTTCTTCATAGATCTTGGCCGGCGCAATGGATTTCAGTGTCAATTCGCGGATCTGTTCCCACAGCCGTTGCAGATATTCATAATCGCGTTTGATTTCCGCCTTGGTGCGCTTGGCCCCGGCGGTGCGCACGATCAGGCCGGCCCCTTTGGGCACTTCGATTTCGTTGGCAATCTCTTTCAGTTTCTTGCGGTCAACGGCATTGGTGATCTTGCGCGAAATGCCACCGCCACGGGCGGTGTTGGGCATCAGCACGCAATAGCGACCGGCCAGCGACAGATAGGTCGTCAGCGCCGCACCCTTGTTGCCACGTTCTTCCTTGACCACCTGCACCAGCAGGATTTGGCGCACCTTGACCACTTCCTGAATCTTATAGCGACGCGGGCGGGGTTTGCGGACCGGCCGGATGTCTTCGACATCGTCTTCATCGGCTACGGATTCGATGGTGTCGTCCTTGGACGCGGCGTCAATGGGTTTGGACTGCGCCGGGTCATCGTCTTCGGGGGCTTCTTCGGCGGTTTCTTCGGGCGCGGCATCTGCCTCTGCCTGCGGGGTTTCTTCCGCTTGATCGTCGCCTTTTTCGGCCTCAGGCGCGGCCTCTTCTGTGGTGACTTCGGCAGCATCCGAAGCCTCATCAACAGGTGTTTCGACCGGCGTTTCAGCAACCGTTTCCATCGGTGATACACCTTCCGGCGTCCCCAATATTTCCGCTTGGTCGTCCTGATCACTCAGGTCGATGGTTTCCATGCCGGCAATCTGCTGTGGTTCGGTGCTGTCGGTCGCGTCATCGCTGGCCAGTTTTTCCGCCTTGGATTTGCTGCGCGACCGCGACGTGCGACGCGAACGTGTGGGTTTGCGCTCTTCTTCATCTTCGCGGGCCTTTTGCGATTCCGCATAGGCGCGCTCTTCCTCCATCAGCGCCTCGCGGTCGGCGATGGGGATCTGGTAATAATCCGGGTGGATTTCCGAGAACGCCAGGAACCCGTGGCGATTGCCGCCATAGTCGATGAACGCCGCCTGAAGCGACGGTTCGACCCGTGTTACCTTTGCCAGATAGATGTTGCCAGCAAGCTGGCGTTTGTTTTCGGATTCAAAATCGAACTCTTCAACCTTGTTTCCGTCGACCACCACAACGCGAGTTTCCTCGGCGTGGGTGGCATCGATAAGCATTTTCTTAGCCATGTTACTTTCATGCATAATCGCAATCGCGCACGCCCCCCCGTCCGGGTGGGTGTGAAAGATCGGGATGATGTCTTGTCAGGGCGATAGAAGACGCGGCGATACAGGAGGGGGCCCGGGTGTTTTCCCCGTGCCTGCCTGCCCATTGTCCAAACCATTGTCTCAATGGCGTGCAAAATGCTCGCGCGCGCGTCATCGCGTTTCTTCTCCGACAGGCCGGGATCGTCGCCAGACGTAATCGGGGCCTGCCCATTCATTCCCCATATGCGGTCATTGCCGTCAGGGGCACTTCACTGACCCCAGCGATGGGGTCCAATCGGTCTGATCCGGATTCGGCGGGTTTTCTTGCCGCCGGTAATCCGGGTCAGCGAAACTCAAAATCAGCGGCATATGCCTTGTGCCAAATCGGCGGCATATCCCGTTATCCAGATATAAGCCCAGTGATTGGGCAAATACAATGGGCAAGTTGAGTGGATTACATGAATATGTAAAATGGTTTGGAAACAGGCACGGGAAAGCCTGCCGGGTCAATGGGCCTGCCCCCAAGCACCCAGAGAGATAACCCCGCGCGAAGCCTAAAGGTAATCCGATCGTTGCAACCCGTATTTGGCCATCTTTTCGTTCAACGTCCGGCGCGGCAGGCACAATTCGTCCATCACCGCCGCAATCGAACCTTTGTGCCGGCGCATGGTGTTGTCGATCAGCATCCGCTCGAACGCCTCGACATATTCCTTGAGAGGCTTGCCTTCGGTGGTCATCACCGGCTGCATTTCCTCGTGATCCGACATCAAAAGCGAGGCAATCGTGCCCGAGCCGCGCCGCGCCTGAAGCACCGCGCGTTCGGCAATGTTGATCAACTGGCGCACATTGCCGGGCCAGGGTGCCTGCAACAATTGCGCCGCCTCCTGTGCGGTCACTTGCGGCGCTTCACAGCCGTATTCATCGGCAAATTGGTCTGACAGGCGGGTGAACAGGGTCAAAATATCCTCGCCCCGCTGGCGCAGCGGCGGCACGGTAATGCGCAACGCCCCCACCCGGTAAAACAGATCGGGGCGCAGCACGTCTTCGCTGGTGCGCCCGGCCTCTTGCAGGTTGGAAATGGCGACGATGCGGGTTTCTGCCGGGGTGCCCTGTTCGTTGATCACATTCAACAGGCGCGCCTGCAAGCTTTCACTAAGTGACTCGATATCCTCAAGCACCAAGGTGCCGCCGCGGGCCTCTTCCACCGCCGGCAATTGGCCATCTTCGGGCATCATCGGCCCAAACAGACGTTTGCCCAAGGCCTCTTCTTCCAGCGCACCACAGGAAACCAGCACAAATTTCTTGCCCGCGCGGCTGCCCACCGCATGCAGCGCGTGCGCCACCAGGGTCTTGCCGGTCCCGGTCTCGCCGTCAATCAGCACATGACCGTCAGCCTGGCCCAGATCAAGAATGTCCTCTTTCAGCCGCTCCATCGCCGGGCTGGCGCCAATCAGCTTGTTCATCAGCTGGGTGCCATCGGACAGCTCGCGCCGCAATGCCCGGTTATCCAACACCAGACGCCGCGCACCGGTGGCGCGCTTGGCCAGCTCACTCATCCGGTCGGGGTTGAACGGCTTTTCCAGAAAATCAAATGCGCCGACGCGCATCGCCTCGACCGCCATCGGCACGTCACCGTGGCCAGTGATCATGATCACTGGCAACGCACTGTCCGTGCCCATCAGTTTCTTGAGAAACTGCATCCCGTCCATGCCGGGCATCTTGATGTCGGAAATGACGATGCCGGGGTATTCCGGCCCCAGGTTCTTCAACGCATCCTCGGCGCTGGCAAATGTTTCGGTATCATAGCCCGACAGCGCCAGCCATTGGCTGATCGACTGACGCATGTCCTGTTCGTCATCAACAATTGCAATCTTCATGGCTTGGGCCATTTTAGCTATTCCTCGTTATTCAGTGTCATTCGGTCTTATTCTGCGGCTTCAAGACCGTCTTCCAGTATCGGCAGCTGCATTTCAAACACTGCGCCACCCCTCTGGCCGTTGCGCGCAGTCAATCGCCCCCCAAGGTCATTGACAATACCGGATGAGATGGCCAGCCCCAGGCCAACCCCATCGCCAGGCTGTTTGGTGGTGTAAAACGGCTCGAACAACGCATCAATATCGACAATCCCGTCGCCATTGTCGCGCACTGTCAAAGTGGCGGTTTCGCCTGCCGCCAGAATGATTTCCACCTCTGGGTCGGCGACCGATTTGGTCGCATCCAAAGCGTTGCGGAGCAGGTTCACCATCACCTGTTCAATGCGCAACCGGTCGCCCATCACCAGCACAGCGTTTTCGGGCAAAATCTGGCTTATCCGCACCTGTCGCTGACGCAGTTGCGGCTCCATCATTGATAGGGACGCCGCCAGCGCATCGCCAATGTTTACAGGCTCTAGCGCTTCGCTTCCCTTACGGGCGTATGACTTTAGCTGACGGGTTATCGCCCCCATCCGCTCGATCAGACTATCAATGCGCCCGAACGACGAAAGTGCTTCTTCCGGGCGATTGCGGCGCAGCAACAGGCGCGCCCCCGCCAGATAGGTTTTCATCGCCGCAAGTGGCTGATTTAGCTCGTGAGACACAGCCGCCGACATTTCCCCCAAAGCGGCCAGTTTCGAACTTTGCGCCAGAGTCTGCTCGGCCACATCCAGGGTCTTTTGTACCCTTTCCCGCTCGGCAATTTCCCGCTGTAGGCGCGCGTTCAATGCGCGAAGCTCTGCCGATTCCCGCTGAAACGACGCGGCACGAAGCGCCGTCTTGCGACTGAGGAAATAAAACGCCAGTGCCAGAAAGATGGCGAATCCCATGATTTCCAGCGCCAGCACCCCATTCACCCGCTCGCGGATCGAGGTGTACGAGGTGAAAGAGGTCAACCGCCAGCCGCGAAACGGCAGCCGCGTTTCCAGCCGCATCACCGCTTCGCCTTTCAGGTATGTGTCGGCCCGTACGGCGGTCCAGTCGACGGTGGCACGGATCGCCCGTTCAATCGCCCCCAACGGCAACTGCCGACGCAAGGCTATTTCTTCGCTATGGCCCCGCCACCGTGATTCGGTGGCCAAAATGATGGTGCCGGTGCTGTCCGTCACCAGAACCGCATCCGAAATCCCCGCCCAGGCCAATTCGAATTTCTGCAAATCGACCTCAACAACAATGACGCCCAGCGCGGTCTGCCCGGCCTCAAGACGGCGCGAATAGGTGAACCGATAGCCACCGGATTCGCGCTGAACGGCCGTGAATACGGTGGTATTTGAACGGATCGCCTCAACAAAAAACGGATCCGAGCGGTGCATCTCGCCCAGTCGGCTACGGTCAGTGGCGGCGACCGAGCGGCCGTCGATGTCCAGCAACATCAAAGAGGCCGCGCCAATCTCCTCGACGAACGATATAAGGCGTTGGGATGAAAGAGTGTAATCGCTGAATTGCAAGGCTCCGATCAGCGACGGATCAAGCGCCAAAAGCTGTGGCACAATGGCGTTGCGCCGCAGCTCACTCAGCAGGTTGCCACCGTACAGGGCCAGCCGCAATTCGGCCCGGTTGCGGGTGGTTTCGGTGAACCGGCTGGTCAGCAGCGTGTTGGTCACCCAGACCGTCACGGCCGCCATCATCAGCACAATCGCCAAAGCTATCCGCAGCTGCCAACCAATGGTCCGGGCGCCCAGCCAAAGCCTGGGCGCCTTGTCAGGTGCCACAGGCAGGTTGGTTTTACGCTTGGGCTTATCAAAGGCGGGCTTCATAGGTGCAATCTAGGGTGCGTGGGCGCCCGGCTCAAGTCATGCCAGTATCAGACCGGTGTCAGGCCAGGGTCAGACCGGTGTCAGGCCAGGGTCAGGCCAGGGTCAGGGCGCCGGAAATTGCGCGAAACAACGCCGCCCCATCGGTGCCACCATGGCCAATATCCGCCGCCCGCTCCGGATGGGGCATCATCCCCAGCACCCGGCGATTGGGCGACAGGATGCCAGCGATATCATCACGCGATCCGTTGGGGTTGTTGGTATAGGTAAAGGCAATGCGGTCCTGATCACGCAATTTGGCCAATTCGGCGTCATCGGCGAAATAATTGCCATCATGATGCGCAATCGGAATGTCGATCACGTCTCCTGCGCTGTAGCCAGCGGTATAGTTTGACTGCGTGGTCACAACTTTCAGTTCCACGGTCTTGCAGACATATTTCAGCCCGGCATTGCGCAGCAACGCACCCGGCAGCAATCCGGTCTCGCAGAGAACCTGAAACCCGTTGCAGACGCCAAACACATAGCCACCCCGCCCCGCGTGATCCGCCACTGCCCGACAAATTGGTGACTTTGCGGCAATTGCCCCGCAGCGCAGGTAATCGCCAAACGAAAACCCGCCGGGGATACCTACGATGTCCACGCCCTCAGGCAATTCAGCATCCTTGTGCCAAACCATCGACACCTTTGCGCCTGCAGCCCTAAACGCCACAGCCAGATCACGATCACAGTTCGAGCCAGGGAAAACCACAACACCCGCGTGCATCACAGCATCTCGATGCTGTAGGATTCGATCACCGTATTGGCCAGCAGCTTATCACACATCTCAGCCACATCCGCCTCGCTCGTGCCCTCGGCCAGTTCCAGATCAATCACCTTGCCCTGCCGCACGCCCGTCACCTGATCAAACCCCATCGCCCCCAGCGCATGCCGCACCGCCGCGCCTTGCGGATCAAGCACACCGTTCTTCAGCATCACATGCACACGTGCCTTCATAGTACCCCCTTATGAACGGCAAAAAACCGCTCCACCTTACATCTTGCAAAAAACTCAAAATCCCACATCCAATCCCGGACGCACCCCTAATTGATCAACGTCGGCCTACCAGCGGGCGGCGAAATCTTGGGCAGAACCCCCAACCGTCGCGCCACTTCGGAATAGGCATCCGCCAGATTGCCCAGATCACGCCGGAATACGTCTTTGTCGAGCTTTTCACCCGTCTCCATATCCCACAACCGGCAGCTATCAGGGCTGATCTCATCCGCCACGATCAGGCGCTGGAAATCACCGTCATAAACCCGGCCCACTTCAATCTTGAAGTCCACCAGCCGGATACCGACGCCATACAGCACCCCCGACAGAAAATCGTTGACCCGCAATGCCAGACTCAGAATATCGTCCATGTCCTGCGGGCTGGCCCAGCCAAACGCGGCGATATGTTCTTCCGACACCAGCGGATCACCCAGACTGTCATCCTTCAGGCAATATTCCACAATCGGGCGGGGCAATTGCGTGCCTTCTTCGATGCCCAACCGCTTGGACATGGAGCCAGCGGCAAAATTACGCACGATGATCTCAAGCGGGATAATCTCGCAATTCTTGATCAACTGCTCGCGCATGTTCAGCCGTTTGATGAAATGAGTCGGCACGCCAACGGTGTTCAACCCGGTCATGAAATACTCGCTCAGACGGTTGTTCAACACGCCCTTGCCATCAATCACCTCTTTCTTCTCGGCGTTGAAAGCGGTGGTATCATCCTTGAAATACTGCACAATTGTGCCCGGCTCGGTGCCTTCATACAGAATCTTGGCCTTGCCTTCATAGATTTTCTTGCGCCGCGCCATGGAATGCCTTTCGGGGATGCAGGACCAAAAAGACTTTCGGCCACCTGCCGCCCTCTTACTGTAAGGGGTGAAGTGTCGCAAGGCGCGCAGAATTCGCAGGGTTCACAGGGTTCACAGAATTCACTGGACCCCTTGCCCTTCCCCGCGCAGACAACCATATCGCAAGAGAACAACAAGCAACGGACAAGAGGACACGGAATGAGCACTTTCGACGATCGCGAAACCGCATTTGAAAACAAATACGCCCATAACGAAGAAATGATATTCAAGGCTGAGGCGCGGTGTAACAAAATGGTAGGCCTATGGGCGGCTGCTCTTATGGGCAAAAGTGGCGAGGCCGCAGCAGACTATGCCAAAACCGTGGTGATCGCCGATCTGGAAGAACCCGGAATCGAAGATGTGGTGCGCAAAGTGGCCGCCGATCTTGGCGATCTGTCCTCGCCCGAAGTCATTCGCGCCAAGTTGGCCGAATTGATGCCCGAGGCAAAATCGCAAATCATGAACGAAACGGGCTGAGTGTTCGCTTCATGATCTTCATGAGGCAATAGCATTTGCCCTATATGGCCCCCCATGACATTTGGGGGGCACGATGCGCGCGCGTGATTGTGTCGCGTTTTGCCAAACCTTCATCAGGATCAATCTTATGACCAACGCATTCTCAGCCATGCTGGAAACCCATGACGTGATCCTGGCGGACGGGGCCACCGGTACAAATCTGTTCAATGCAGGCCTTATGGCAGGCGACGCGCCCGAGCTTTGGAATGTCGACGAACCCGGCAAGATCCGCGCCCTGTATCAAGGCGCGGTCACGGCTGGCAGCGACATGTTCCTGACCAACACATTCGGCGGAACGGCCGCCCGCCTGAAACTGCACAGCGCCGAACGCCGGGTGCGCGAACTGTCCCGCGTTGGCGCCGAACTGGGCCGCGAAGTTGCCGACAAATCAGACCGTAAGATTGTGGTCGCCGGGTCAGTTGGCCCAACCGGCGAGATCATGGAACCAATCGGTCGCCTTAGCCACGCCCTGGCGGTCGAAATGTTTCACGAACAGGCCGATGGGTTGAAAGAAGGCGGCGCCGACATTGCCTGGCTTGAAACCATTTCCGCCCCCGAAGAATTCCGCGCCGCCGCCGAGGCCTTTGGCCTGGCCGGTCTGGACTGGTGCGGCACCATGAGCTTTGACACCGCAGGGCGCACCATGATGGGGCTTACCTCGGCCAATATGGTGAAAATGGTTGACGATCTGGACAACCCGCCTTTGGCCTTTGGGGCCAATTGCGGCACCGGTGCCTCGGATATCCTGCGCACCGTGCTGGGTTTTGCCGCCCAAGGCACCGAGCGGGCGCTGATCTCTAAAGGCAATGCCGGCATTCCCAAATACGTCGACGGCCACATCCACTATGACGGCACCCCCGAACTGATGGCCAACTATGCCATCCTGGCCCGCGACAGCGGCGCGCGCATCATCGGCGGTTGCTGTGGCACCATGCCCGAGCATCTGCGCCATATGCGCGAAGCGCTTGACACCCGCCCGCGCAGCGACCGCCCCACTCTTGAACAAATCACCGAAGCTCTTGGCGCATTCAGTTCCGCCTCGGACGGCACTGGTGAAGAAACCGTCCAACCTGCCCGGAGAAACCGCCGGCGCAAGCGCGCCTGACCGCCCGGAGGGCTGCTTATCAAGCCCCGAAAAGGGGCTTTCTTCGCAACTTTCTTCAGTCTTTGGCGGGTTTTCGAGCCACCAGATCAATCAATGCAGAGCGCCCGGAATGGCCGCGCCCTTCGTCCACCTCGCGGTCATAGTCCTCAAGGCGTTGAATCTCAAACTCTGCGAACATACTTTCCAGCATTTCAACCGAATACATATTCGCCGCATTGGGCGGGCCACCCGTTCCATATTCCAGCTGACGGGGCACATAACCATGCAACAACAACATCCCCCCCGGTGACACCGCCTGCGCCAGCCAGCGCAATATCTGATCCCGCAATTCAGGCGCTGCAAACTGAATAAAGATCGCCACCACAACATCATAATCCTGCGACCAGTCCCAATCGCTGATATCGGCAATATGATAGTCAACCGAAACCCCCAATTCCTCTGCCAAAGCGCGCGCTTTGGCCACCCCAAGCTCAGACCGGTCAAACGCCGTTACCTGATGTCCTATCGAGGCAAGGTATGCCGAATTTCGCCCCTCCCCGTCCGCCACGCACAAAATCCGGGCCGCTTTCGGAAGTCGAACGGCCTGTTCCTTCAAAAACTGAGCCGGCTCTTTTCCAAACAGATATCCAGGAGACTGGTATCTCTTGTTCCAGAATTCATTCTCTGACATGTGCATTTCCCTGGTTGATGCGCCCCAACGTACCATCAAATTTCAGAATAACGAGAGTTGATCGCCGGCTTTCCTGGGCATTTCAAACAAATCGCGACGCAAAGGCGTGGTTTCCCATGCCAATCCCAACGCCTTGGCCGCCCTTGCAAACCGCCGCGCAATCATCCCGGCGTATTCCCCTTCGCCGCGCATCCGGTGTCCAAAACGGGCGTCATAATCCAGCCCCCCGTGCATTTCCCGCACCCTTGCCATCACCCGTGCTGCGCGCCCCGGTTCGTGCTCGGCCAGCCAATCCTGCCAGATCGGCGACACTTCCATCGGCAGGCGCAGCATGATCCAGCTCGCCACATCGGCGCCTGCGGCGCGCCCCGCCGCCAGCAACGCCTCGATCTCATGATCGGTCAGACCCGGCAAAATCGGCCAGGTCATCAGCCGCACCGGCACCCCCGCCTGGCTCAGTCGCCGGATCACCTGCAACCGCCACCCGGTAACGGGCCTTGCGCAACTCGCGCTCCAACACCTCGGCGGCGTTGGGGCGCGCCACCAATTGCGTTTCAAAATCCAATCCGGGGGACAGGCCAAGATAGGCATGTGTCGGGCGGGCAAAACAATAAGAACAGCCATGTTCACAGCCGCGGTAAGGGTTGATCGACCGGTCAAACGGCAGATCGGGCGAACGGTTGTAGCTGATCAGGCGGCGCACCGGTTCATCGCGCACCACCGTGCGGAAAACCCCCCGATCTTCGGGAATATCCCAATCATCCGACGCCTCAAGTCGTGTCAGATCGTACCGACCCGAAACATTGACATTGGCCCCACGCCCACGCCTTCGGCCCCGGTCAACTGAAATTTCCGCACACATGGGCAGCATTTAGAACATAACAGGAACATGCGCAATAACCCCATCATCTCTATGCAAGTTCTTCATTATCAATCTGGTATGATCGCGCGTATTGGTCGGTTGTGGAACGGCGCATGTCGCTATTGTCGCAGTCTGCCGGCACCCATTTGGCCAAAACAAATTAACAGGCGCACGCGCCGCTCATCCAAGGAAACACGCCTATGTCGGAAGAAGATGACATCATCCTGTCGGAACTCAACGACGAAGAACTTGTTCAACAGATGTTCGATGACCTTTACGACGGCCTTAGAGAAGAGATCGAAGAGGCGGTGAATATCCTGCTGGGGCGCAAATGGATCCCGTATGACGTGCTGACCAAGGCGTTGGTCGGCGGCATGACCATCGTTGGTGCCGATTTCCGCGACGGTATCCTGTTTGTACCCGAAGTGCTGCTGGCGGCCAACGCGATGAAGGGTGGTATGGGGATCCTGAAGCCGCTGCTGGCCGAAACCGGCGCACCGCAGGTCGGCAAGATGGTGATCGGTACGGTCAAGGGCGATATCCACGATATCGGCAAAAACCTGGTGTCGATGATGATGGAAGGGGCCGGATTCGAGGTGATTGACCTTGGCATCAACAACCCGGTGGAAAGCTATCTTGAGGCGCTGGAAACCGAACAGCCCGATATCCTTGGGATGTCCGCACTTTTGACCACCACAATGCCGTATATGAAAGTGGTGATCGACACGCTGGTCGAACAGGGCAAGCGGGATGATTATGTGGTGCTGGTCGGTGGCGCCCCCTTGAACGAAGAGTTCTCGAAGGCCATAGGCGCCGACGCCTATTGCCGGGACGCCGCGGTTGCGGTGGAAACGGCCAAGGAATACATGGGCCGCAAACACAACCGGATGAGCGCCTGACAAATGGTCCGGCGCGTCCGTACGGGGCGCCGGACGCCCCGTCGAATTCCCAAAATCGCGGGTTTGCCGGACGATCAAAGCCTGACGGAAACCGGCCTGCCAGCCCCGACTCACAGGCCCGGTCGTATCCTGGTGATCGCCTGCGGTGCTTTGGCGCGTGAAATCCTTGAAATCAAATCCCTGAGTGGCTGGGATCACGTCGACCTGACCTGCCTGCCGGCAATCCTGCACAATCACCCCGACCTGATCACCAAAGCGGTGGAATCAGCCGTCAGCAAACATTGCGCCACCTATGACCAGATATTTGTGGCCTACGCCGATTGTGGCACCGGCGGCCACCTCAAGACGGCCTGCACCCGTCTGGGCGTGCAAATGATCGAGGGCCCCCATTGCTACAGCTTTTATGACGGCAACGCCGCCTTCGTCGCCCGCGACGAAATTACGGCCTTCTACCTCACTGACTTTCTTGCCCGGCAATTCGACGCCTTTATCTGGACACCCCTCGGCCTAGACCGCCACCCGGAACTGCGCGAAACCTACTTTGGCCATTACACCAGGCTGGTCTACCTCTCGCAAACCAGTGACCCGACCCTGATCGCCCTGGCAAAAACCCACGCCGCCAAACTCAATCTAAAATTTGAACACCGCCAAACCGGCTACGGCGACCTGCAATCCACTCTGACCAACTGGGCGACAAACACCCCTTAACCCATCTTTGGTCCCTGAATACCCCGCAGAGTGTCCAGAGGGCGGCGGGCTGGCCCACTTACTCGCTTGCCTCAATCGCCGCACTCGCAACCAGGCCAATCCGCTCAATCATCGCTCGCAATCCATTCGACCGCTGCGCCGACAAATGATCATTCAACCCCAATCGCCCAAACTCGGCCCTTGCATCCACGCCCGCAACCTGCCCCACGTCCAGCCCATTATAAAGCGCGCGCAACACGGCAATCAGACCGCGCACAATCATCGCATCACTTTCCCCATCAAAGTGAAATACCCCAGCTTCAATGCTGGGATGCAGCCAGACCTGCGATGCACAGCCATCCACCTTGGTTGCAGGCACTTTCAAAGCTGCCTCCAGGGGCGCCATCTGCTTGCCCAGATCAATCACATAGCGATAACGGTCTTCCCAGTCCTCCAGAAATTCAAAATCCTCGACAATATCCTCGAAATCGGGGCTGGCCATGATCACACCTCACAAAAATTTCCGGCAAACTCGGCGTCTTGCCCGCACTACGGCGCACCCGGCGTTCTGTCCATCCCTGTATCACGTCTTTTCAACCGGCTTGGGATGCGATAATCCCTAGAACACGAGCACCCAGACCAAAACAAACAGGCACCTAACCCATGCGCAAACCCCTGATGCTGCTTTTGACAACAAGCCTGTTCCTGACAGCTTGTGGCTGGCGCGAAGCCCGCCTGAATCCGAGCAACTGGTTTGGCACAAGCAAAACAGTGGCGGTTGAAGCTGTCAACCAAACCAACCCGCTGATCCCGCAGAGATCCGCCCTGCGCCGCAAGAGAGCGATCGAAGACACCAGTGTCGTCATCGCCAAGATCACTGAGCTGAGGATCAACAAAACCCCGACAGGGGCGATCATCCTGGCCACCGGCATCGCCACCCGTCAAGGCGCATTCAACGCGGAACTGCGCGCAGATGAGCCAGACAGCGACGATCCGGGTGCGACTTCGGATGTCCTGTCCTACACCTTCCGAATAACTTACCCCGGGCCTTTGACGGCCACCGGAACAGAGCATACCAGAACCATCAGCGTGGCTCAAAGCCTGAGCAATCAGGAACTGCGCAAGATCCGGCTGATCCGGGTGCAAGGGGCGCAAAACACCATCGAATCCCGTCGCCGCTAACTTTATCTGACAAATGGCTGATCAGCGCTGGCTCAGCCTGTCAAAGTTCAACCACCTGTACAGATTGCCCAACCGCCGCCAAGGCAATCTGGCCGTCACACAGACGCAAAGCATCTTCACCAAACACTTCCCAACGCCAGCCCGACATCGCCGCCACATCACGCAGCCCGGCAGCAATCGCATCCAGATCACCACTGCTGGCAATCAGCTTGGCCGCCACTCCGGCGCTTTCGGTCTTGGACTTCAGCAAAACCCGCAACAAATCCGCCAGCGCCGGATTGACATTCAGCTTGTCGCGCCGGGTGTCTGGCTTGGGCATATCGTCGGGCAAACACGCCACCCCGCGGGCCACCGCCGCCAAAATCCCCTCGGCAATCGCCCCGCGCCGTGCTTCGCGCAGCAACAGGCGCGAATTGCCCAAATCGCTGGCATTGCGTGGCTTGGTTGCCGCCAATTCAGTCATCGCCTCGTCTTTGTACACCCGGTTGCGCGGCACGTTGGCGTCGCGCGCGTGGTGTTCGCGGAACGCCGCCAACTCGCGCACCACCGCCAGAAACCTGGGCGATGAATTGCGCGTCTTGACCCGTTTCCAGGCCATATCAGGATCAATGTCATAGGTCGCAGGATCGCACAGAACCTTCAGTTCCTCCTCGACCCAATGGGCCCGGTTGGTTTTATCCAACGCGTTGGCCAGAAACTCATATATGTCGCGCAGATGTGTCACATCGCCCAAAGCATAGGTCTTTTGCGCCTCACTTAATGGCCGACGCGACCAATCGGTGAACCGCGAGGATTTGTCCAAAGGTTGATGCACGATCTTGCGCACCAATGTCTCATACCCTGCCTGTTCGCCAAAGCCACAGACCATCGCCGCCACCTGCGTGTCAAACAACGGCTCCGGGAATACCTTGGCATCAACCCAGAAAATCTCAAGATCCTGACGGGCGGCGTGAAAAACCTTGACCACCGAAGTGTCACGGAACAGGTCGTACAGCGGCTCAAGCGATAGCCCCTCGACCAAAGGATCAAGCAAAACCGCGTTTTCTTCGCCCTTGCCCGGCATCGCCAGTTGTACCAGGCACAGCTTGGAATAATATGTCCGTTCGCGCAGGAACTCGGTATCAAGTGTAACATAAGGATGTTGCGCGGCGGCCTGACAGAATTCGGCCAGTTCTTCGGTTGTGGTAAGGGTTTTCATGGCGTTTGGTTCTTTCACGGATCATTTCGCTGCATGGCGGGTTTTTCCCGCCGACAAAGCCCCCCACAAGGGCCACTCATAGAAGACAACCAAGTGTAATGCAAACGTGGTTCACCCCAAGCAGACCGGCGTTCTGTCGCCTGCTGCGAACCGGCGCAACACCTGTGGATATAGCTGATGTTCCTGTTTCAAAACCCGCGCGGCAAGGCTCTTGGTGGTGTCATCCGGTGTCACTGTCAGGCGCGCCTGTCCCAGGATCGGACCATCGTCCAGCACGCCCGTGACTTCATGCACCGTACAGCCATGAAACACGTCCCCCCCCGCCAGTGCCCGCGCATGGGTGTGCAGCCCGCGATACTTTGGCAATAACGATGGGTGGATGTTCAGCATCTGCCCCTGCCAGCGGCTGACAAAATCCGCCGTCAACACCCGCATGAACCCGGCCAGACAGATGATATCGGGTGCGGCCTGTTGCAACGGTTTTATCAACGCCGCCTCAAACGCCAGCCGGTCGCCACGAAAGGGGCGACTGTCCACCGCCGCCGTCGCCACGCCGCGTGCGGCGGCGCGGGTCAACCCGCCCGCCGCCGGATCATTGGACAGCACCAGACAGGGGCGCGCCGGGTGATCACCGGTCATACTGTCCAGCAAGGCCAGCATGTTCGAGCCACCCCCAGACAGCAGGATGGCCACGCGTTTGTGGCTCACATCAACGCGCCTTTGAATTGCATTCCGGGGGTATCCGTCACCTCGCCGATGCGGGTTACCTGTTCGCCGGCCTCGTCCAATATCATTGCAATCGCCCCGGCCTGATCCGGTGCACAGACCATCACCATGCCGATCCCACAGTTGAACGTCTTGAGCATTTCGCCCTGTTCCATCCCGCCAACCCCGGCCATCCATTTGAAAACACCGGGCAATTCCCACGCGTCCAGATCAACCACAGCCCCCATGCCCTGCGGCAGAACCCGCGGCAGGTTCTCACTCAGACCGCCGCCGGTGATATGGGCCAGCGCATGCACACCACCCGCCCGGATCGCCGCCAGACAGGACCGCACATAAAGCCGGGTCGGCAACAACAAAGCCTGACCCAGCGAGCCACCTGAAAACGGGCAATCCGCATCCCAGCCAAGCCCCGAATGTTCAACCAGACGGCGCACCAGCGAATAGCCGTTGGAATGCACGCCGTTGCTGGCCAGCCCCAACAGGATATCGCCGGGGGCCACCGCGTGCGGCAAGGTCGCCCCGCGTTCCATCGCCCCCACCGCAAACCCGGCCAGATCAAAGTCGCCGTCAACATACATGCCCGGCATCTCGGCGGTTTCCCCACCGATCAGCGCACAGCCCGAGCGAACGCAGCCTTCGGCAATGCCTTCGATGATCCGCGCGGCCACGTCCGTATCCAATTTGCCGGTGGCGAAATAATCCAGGAAAAACAACGGCTCGGCGCCCTGACACACCAGATCGTTGACACACATGGCCACCAGATCAATGCCGACCCCGTCCACCAAACCGGTATCAATGGCGATGCGCAACTTGGTGCCAACCCCGTCGGTGGCCGCCACCAGAACCGGGTCGCTGAACCCGGCGGCCTTAAGGTCGAACAACGCGCCGAACCCACCAAGCCCGGCCATCACCCCGGAGCGGTCCGTGCGTTTGGCCGCCGGTTTGATCCGCTCGACCAAGGCGTTGCCTGCGTCGATATCCACCCCGGCATCGGCGTAAGTCATGCCATTCTTGCCGGTGTTCTCAGATTTTTGCGCGCACATCGCCGCCGTACCCCTAAGATTTGAAACCCTGACCCGCGCAATACAATGGCACCCCACCAATGAAAAGCACGCATTATCTGCTTTTGTTCAATGGGTGCTTGGGCGGGCTGGTGCAACCTTGATGAGTGAACGATAGATAATGACGCCTTTGCGATGATGGGATTTCTGGAGACAAACGGCGTGCTGCCCATTCTTGGGGGCATCCTGCCGGTGGTGGGGTTGTTATTCGCCTGGTATCGAACCGCGTTGCTGCCTGACCCTGGCCTTTGTCTATCCGCTGATTGCCGCGACGCCTGCCTGGGTTATCGCCAATGTTCACAGCCCCGGCGGATTGGCGTTGTTCACCGACCTATCCGGTTTTGGGACCGGCCTGGTCGCGATTATCTATTTGGTTGTTTTTCTCTGGCCGGGCATAGCCCCGCATATCCAACAGTTTTTACCATCCCTACTTGACCCTCCAGGCGCCGCTCTCTAGGCAAGGCCGCAGGCGGGCCTGTAGCTCAGTTGGTTAGAGCAGAGCGCTCATAACGCTTTGGTCGTAGGTTCGAGTCCTACCGGGCCTACCAGTTTCGTTTAAATTCAACAGGTTAAATATCTTTGCGGGACACGTTGACCGCAGATGATTTCAATACCTTACAATTAAGGTGCCCCCGCGCCTTCACCTGATCGCACGCGCATTATTCTTCTTCTACTACTCTCCCAGGTGCCGCCGCATCCAGGTTTGATCCGCCAACAGCCTGCCCGAGGGGGTACCTACATGTAGATGTAAAGTATCTACCTAGATGTCAGAGCCGCGCCGGGCAATCAATGCGCCGTTGAATTCAGCCCCGAGAATCAGGATGGCCGCCATCAGATACATGAATATCAGCGCCGCCATGACCCCGGCCAGTCCGGCATAGGTGGCACCATAGGTGGAAAACCGCACAATATATAAGGCAAAGGCCTGGGTGCCAGCCAGCCAGAGAGCCAGGGTCAGCGCAACACCGGGCCAGATATGGCGCAGGGCATGGCGATGCCCCGGCAACCACAGGTGGCACGCGGTCACGCCCAGCACCGGCACGCCAAGGATCAGGCCGATATTCAGGCGCTCATCGGTGAACCAGTCGCTCCAACTGCCGGGCACGGCCTCGGTGACATGGCTGAAGTACAGCGGCAGCGCCACTTCGAACAAAGCCGCGATCAGCACCAGCGCCCCGCCCACCAACACAAAGGCCAGCGACAAGAGCCGTGCGCGCCAGAACGGGCGGGTGTCCTCGTCGCGGTAAGCCAGCGTCATGGCCACCCGCACCGCATTCACGCCATTGGAGGCAAAGTAGATCGCCAGCACGCCGCCTATGGTCATCAACTGGGTTGAGGAGGACATCACAACCGTCTGAATTTCCGCAATAATTGGCTCAGAAACATCCTTGGGCCAGGCCCCGAGAATCAGGTCGACCAGATTATCGGTATTCACGTCCTGTGACAGGAAACCGGCCAGCGAGACGACGAACAGGATGAACGGGAACAGCGCCAGCATCATCGACATGGCAATATGGCTGGACATCATCCAACCGCCCTTGCGGTCGAACCGCGCGGCGGCGTCCCACAAGGCCCGGGCGGCCATTTTCAGGCCTCGTTCGCCAATCATCTGCATTCCCGTTCCCCTTATTGGTGCCGCGACCATGCTTCTGACGTTGCACAACTTGGCGCAACGTTGCAACATGCCCCGGAACCAATCGCGACCGGGTGCGTGAACTGTGGCCGCTGTCCCATGACTTGCCGGTCTGGCTGGCCAATCTCATAGGGGTGGTCGTGGTCCTGTCGGGGTGGCGGTGCTGGTTTACATTCTGGCCGGCCAGGCCACGCAACTTGCCCAGACCATGCCGGGCTACAAGACCGAACTGGACAATGCCGTCGCCCGTGTCGCCGCTTTGCTGGGCAACACTGCGGCGCATGTGCTGAAAGAGATGATCGTTGGCATCGACATGTCCCTGGTGGCAACCAGCGCCTTTGGCGGCGCGCGAACCTTCCTGGTCACCTTTGGGCTGATCTGCCTCTATGTGGTGTTCATGATGGCCGAACGCGGCACCCGTGCCCGCAAGGTGCAGATATCGGCCGGACATCGCCGGATCGGCCGCCATCTGCCGGAAGTGATGCGGGAAATCTCGCATAGCCTGCAACGTTATGTGGGGGTCAAATCCTTTGTCAGCCTGCTGACCTTCGCGCTCAACTTCATCCCGGTGATCGGCTTGGTTGTGGCGGGGCTGGTCGCGGTCATCGGGCTGGTGATGTTGAATGTGGCGGCGTTCTACTGGCTTGAAACCCTGTGGTCGCCGTCCCTGGCCGCGCCGGCCGTGGCATTGGCCAACATGGGGCTGGCCGGTGTGCTGGCAGTCATTGCCAGCCGTCAGAACCCGCAGGCCGGTTTGGAACCGATGACCGAATTGCGCGATCTGGCGATCGAGGATGTTAAGAAAGAGGTGCAGGGGTGGGTCAACAAGGTGCGCGATGTGGCCGGCAACGTCCGGCGCATGGCCAGCACCCCGATGGGCCCCGCCCTCCTGAAACATATTCGCAAGGGCGCGGATGGCACCAAATGACAAGACAACGGTCACCGGCGGGATATGACGCTGATCAAGCCACTTGCAGCGAAGGGGTTGTCAAAGGGTTCTTTTAGTGTCTGATTTGAAACTCCAGGCCGAGGGAAAATTGAGGTGAATTTTTCTCTGACAAGGCGCTTTGAGCGCTGAAATGTTGGCATTTTGAGCAAAATGCAACGCAGGTCAGAGGAAAGTTCAACCAATTTGCACCGGTCCGGGGGCTTTTCCCTCAGATCGCGCAGATTTCTCACCCCATGTCGGTGCAGGCGAGGATCAGTGTAATCATCCGGGAGGGGGCACATAGGACAGTCCAGAAACTTAACGTCTTTTTATCGTCTTTCTTTCCGGGGCCTTGTTGTTCTGAATTCTTAGGTTGCGTTACGGTTAGGCTGAAACACTGAGTTTTTGAGTCACTGTTAAGTTATTTCTTCATATGCCAGATAATTTTGGAGCGGGCGGCGGGAATCGAACCCGCGTCATTAGCTTGGAAGGCTAAGGTCTTACCACTACACAACGCCCGCTCACTAGGTTTTCGTACTAATTCAACGGTATAGTGACGTCAAGTCTACCCGCGCCACACCTGCCAAGATAAATTGGCAATGCCTTGAGCGCAGCTTTGAAAATGGGAAGTGATAGTTGGGGATAGCGAATATTGACGAAGTACTTGTTTACCACTAGTGGGTGAAGACTTTTCCATTGATTTTGGATCAAAATAGCAAGGCTGTGTGACGCGCCCCCTTCAAAAGATTTTCATATTTGCCGCCATGATTGCAATCGGGTTTCTCAGAATAAATCGGACGGTATATTGATCGGGACTGCAAACAGCAGAGTATCACAAATCGCCCAAAACAAATTGGAATCGCACGCAAAAGATAAGGGAGTTTCCGTCGCAGGGCAATCGGTGTACCGTCCCGCATTTCCATCAGGATCGGTCTTGACACAAAAAGGGCCCACCGACGAGGGTCTATGCGATCATCCGGAATGGAAAATGTAACCTGCCCAACGGTTTCATGTTCCCGACAGATGCCCGGTTCACCGGTCACCCATCGACCAGTTCCATGTGGAACAGCGCGCCAAACGGGCGCGTATGCACCAAGTCACCCAGATCAAGGGCGACGACAAAACCCACCCGTTCCTGTCACCGGATAATGAATTTTCCGGCAATTATAACTGGGACGCCGACACCCTTGATCTTTCCAAGGCCAAGACCCACGCCATGATGGTGGGTGAGTGTTTTCGTTCGGGACCGGAAATATTACCTTGGGAAATCAAGCGACTACAAGCTGTCCCAAAAATTAAATTCTTAATACTAAATTTTTAGTTTGACTTTCTCGCTTTGCTGCGGCGATTATTTGCCAGCTGGCATGGACCGGCAAAATGAAACCAAGGGAGGAATTAGGATGCGAAAGTATCTGCTTTGTGCAGTCGCGGCTGGGGCCATGATTGCAGGATCGCAAGGGGCGTTTGCGGACGTCGCTGCGGCCAAGAAATGGATTGATGAGGAGTTTCAGCCCTCGTCCTTGTCCAAAGACGAACAAATGACGGAAATGCAGTGGTTCATTGAAGCTGCCCAACCATATACCGGCATGGAAATCAACGTTTTGTCGGAAGGCATTCCAACACACGGCTATGAAAGCGAAGTGCTGACCAAGGCGTTTGAAGAAATCACCGGGATCAAGGTTAACCACCAGATTCTGGGCGAAGGCGAAGTTGTGCAGGCTGTGCAAACACAGATGCAGACCAACCGGAACCTTTATGATGGGTATGTGAATGACAGTGACCTGATCGGCACCCATTCACGCCTGCAACTGGCCTATAATCTGACCGACCAGATGGCCGGTGATTGGGCGGCAACGACCAATCCTGGTCTGGACCTTGAGGATTTCATCGGTATCCAGTTCACAACCGGGCCTGATGGCGATCTGTATCAGTTGCCTGACCAGCAATTTGCCAACCTTTACTGGTTCCGCAAAGACTGGTTTGACCGCGAAGACCTGAAAACCGCGTTCAAGGCCAAATATGGCTATGATCTTGGCGTGCCGGTCAACTGGTCTGCCTATGAAGACATCGCGCAGTTCTTTTCCGAAGACGTCAAGGAAATCGACGGCACGACGATTTTCGGCCACATGGATTATGGCAAACGTGCGCCTGATCTGGGCTGGCGGATGACCGATGCGTGGTTGTCGATGGCCGGTGCCGGTTCCAAAGGTGAACCCAACGGTGTGCCAATCGACGAATGGGGCATCCGTATGGAAGCGGGTTCCTGCAACCCAGCAGGTGCATCCGTATCGCGCGGTGGCGCAGCAAACGGGCCGGCGGCGGTTTATGCGATCCGCAAATGGGACGAATGGCTGCGGGCCTATGCCCCCCCCGGTGCCGCATCGTTTGACTTTTACCAGTCACTTCCGGCCCTGTCTCAGGGTAACGTAGCCCAGCAAATTTTCTGGTACACCGCGTTTACCGCCGACATGGTCAAGCCGCAGTCCGAGGGCAACAACACGGTTGATGCCGACGGCACCCCCTTGTGGCGCATGGCGCCAAGCCCCCATGGTCCTTACTGGGAAACCGGTCAAAAAGTTGGCTATCAGGATGTGGGTTCCTGGACATTCCTGAAATCCACGCCACCTGATCGTGCACAGGCCGCATGGCTTTATGCCCAGTTTGTTGTGTCCAAGACGGTTGACGTGAAAAAATCCCACGTTGGTCTGACCTTTATCCGTGACACGACAATCAACCACGAAAGTTTCTCGGAACGTGCCGGTAAACTGGGTGGTCTGGTGGAATTCTACCGTTCGCCCGATCGTGTGGCATGGTCGCCAACCGGCATTAACGTGCCAGATTACCCCAAGCTGGCACAAATCTGGTGGCAGCAAATCGGCGACGTGAATTCCGGTGCATTTACCCCGCAACAGGCAATGGATCGCCTGGCCGAGGAAATGGATATCACCATGGCCCGGATGCAGGCGGTGGATGAAGCGGCCGGTGTCTACGGCGGCTGTGGTCCACGTCTGAACGAAGAAAAGTCAGCCGAATTCTGGTATGCCAACGGTGGTGCCAAACCGCCGCTGGACAACGAGAAACCCCAAGGCGTGACCGTCAACTATGACGAATTGGTCGCCCGTTGGGCGTCTGAATAAGACCCTCTCAGTTGGCCCGGCAAACGTCGGGCCAACATTTACCGGGGTCCTGTGACCCCGGTTTTCAGACCAATATACCCTGCCAGATTGACCTGACTGCGTCAGGTGAGCCGATAATGGAATGCTGCCCAAATGACCCTGGAACTAAAAGACGCAACAAAGCGCGTGGGCGCGGTTACCCATATCAAACCCACCAGCCTGATATTGCAGCCTGGGCATTTCAATGTGCTGCTGGGCGAAACCGGCGCCGGTAAAACATCATTGATCAAACTTATGGCCGGGCTGGAACCCATCGCGGCAGGTCAGATTTTCATGAATGGCGTGGATGTCACAAAACTGTCCACCCAAAAGCGAAATATCAGCCTGGTGCACCAGTTTTTCGTCAACTATCCGCATATGACCGTATTTGAAAATATCGCGTCACCCCTGCGGGTTGCCGGCATGGCCGAAAGCGAAATTCAGGGCCGGGTTGAGGAGGCCGCGGATATTCTCAGGCTGCGCCCGATGCTAAAGCGCCGCCCCGACGAATTGTCAGGTGGCCAACAGCAACGCACAGCCTTGGCGCGCGCCATTGCCAAGGAAAGCACCGCAGTATTTCTGGATGAGCCATTGGCCAACCTTGACTACAAATTACGCGAAGAAATGCGCGAACAACTGCCCGAACTGTTTGCCGGACGCGGGGCGGTTGTGGTTTACGCAACCTCTGAACCCGAAGAGGCGCTGATGCTGGGGGGCCATACCGCATTGATGAATGACGGTCAGGTTGTCCAGTTTGGCGTCACCGCAGAGATTTACCGCGCACCCCGTGATCTGGTGTCAGCACAGGTTTTTTCAAACCCACCGATCAATTCGGCCTCGGTCATCAAACGGGGCAATGAAATTCACCTGGATACTGTGGCTTCATGGCCTGTCGCCGGTAAAGCGGCAGATTTGACAGATGGGCCATATTCCATCGCCATTCGCCCCAGTAACATAACACCCGAACGAAAATCCCAAACCCAGATCGTAATACCGGGCACTGTCCAGGTGGCCGAGTTAAGCGGTTCTGAAAGCAGCGCGCATTTCAGTTTTGATCAGCAGAACTGGGTGTCCTTGTCGCCGGGTGTTTTCCCTTATGACATCGGCAAAACCTATCCGTTCTTCATGGAACCATCCAAATGTTTCTACTTTGCGCCCGACGGCGCGCTGGTGGCGTAGCATGGCAAAAATCACTCTGTCCAAACTGCGCCACAGTTACTATCCCGATCCGAAAACGCCCGAGGATTACGCGCTTAAGGAAATCGACCTGGATTGGCAGGATGGCGGGGCCTATGCGCTATTGGGTCCATCGGGGTGTGGGAAATCCACCCTGCTTAACATTATATCCGGGTTGCTGACACCATCCGACGGGGCGGTGTTGTTTGATGACCGCGACGTCACCAACCTGCCACCTGACAAACGCAACATTGCACAGGTTTTCCAGTTCCCGGTGATCTACGACACCATGACGGCCTATGACAATCTGGCCTTTCCTTTGCGCAATCGCCGGGTGGATGAGGCAACGATCAAAGCCAGGGTCACCGAAATTGCCGAGATGCTGGAACTGACCGATATGTTGCACCGGCGCGCGGCCGGCCTGTCACCGGACAATAAGCAAAAGATATCAATGGGTCGTGGGCTGGTGCGTGAAGACGTGAATGTGGTGATGTTTGATGAGCCCCTGACGGTGATTGACCCGCATTTGAAATGGAAACTGCGTTCAAAACTGAAAGAGCTGCACCAAAAAGTCCGGGCGACGATGATCTATGTGACACACGACCAGACCGAGGCCCTTACATTTGCCGATCAGGTTGTGGTCATGCAGGATGGTGAGATTGTTCAGATTGGCACGCCGGTCGAATTGTTTGAACGCCCGGCGCACACATTTGTTGGTCACTTCATCGGTTCCCCCGGCATGAATGTTCTGCCGTGCGAAATGCGCGACGGCGGGGCCTTTCTGAATGGCGTCAACATTCCGCTGGAAGGCAGTGACCGTCACGAAACCGGCGGCAAGACCGAAATTGGCATTCGGCCGGAATTTGTGGGTTTTGACACCGTTGGCTTGCCGGCGGTGGTGTCCAAGGTGTCAGATATCGGGCGTCATTGTGTGATTGAAACCATGGCAGGTGACGTCAAAGTCCGGGTCATTGTCGAAGACAATCCACCAGAACAAGGCCAAAGCGTTCATCTGAATTTCCAACCGGCCCAGACCCGCCTGTACCGGGATGGCTGGATCGCATCGGCACGCAGGGGGAAATGATATGAAAACCGAAAATCAAAAAGCCTGGTTGTTTGTTTTACCGGTTCTGTTTCTGGTGGCTTTTAACGCGCTGATCCCGATCATGACGGTGGTGAATTATTCGGTGCAAGAGACCTTTGGCAACAACCTGTTCTTTTGGGAAGGGTTGGGCTGGTTCGAAAAACTGCTGAATTCCGATCGGTTCTATTCCGCCCTTGGCCGCCAGTTCATGTTCACCGGCAGCATTCTGGCGATCGAGATACCGCTTGGTATAATCATTGCGCTGTCCATGCCCCGCCAGGGGTTCTGGGTGCCCATTTGTCTGGTGACAATGGCCCTGCCGATGCTGATCCCGTGGAACGTTGTCGGGGCCATGTGGAACATTTTCACCTTGCCGGATATTGGCCTGCTTGGGTATTTCCTGAACCACGTATTGGGCGTGTCTTATGACATGACGCAAGATCCCGCCGCCGCCTGGGCCACGATCATCATCATGGATGTGTGGCACTGGACCTCACTGGTGGTGCTGCTTTGCTATGCGGGCCTGGTGTCGATCCCTGACGCCTATTATCAGGCCGCCAAGATTGACGGCGCATCCAACTGGGCTGTGTTTCGCTATATCCAGATACCCAAGATGAAGAACGTGCTGACCATCGCCATTTTGTTGCGGTTCATGGACAGTTTCAACATCTATACCGAACCCTTTGTGTTGACCGGTGGTGGCCCCGGCAATTCGACCACGTTGCTGTCGATTGATCTGGTGAAAATCGCCCTTGGTCAGTTTGACCTTGGCCCGGCGGCGGCAATGTCACTGATCTATTTCGCCATCACTTTGCTGGTCAGCTGGGTGTTCTATACCTTGATGATGAAGGACGACCGATGAAAAAACGGTATTTCATTCCCCTTATCTATATTTTGTTCCTGATGCTGCCAATCTATTGGCTGATCACCATGAGCTTTAAGACAACGGGTGAAATCCTGTCGGGGTTTTCACTGTTCCCCCAGGATCTGACTTTTGAAAACTACCGGGTGATTTTCACCGATCCGACCTGGTATTGGGGCTATATCAACTCGATCAGCTATGTCACCCTGAACACCGTTATTTCCATTGCTGTGGCCCTGCCTGCGGCCTATGCCTTTTCGCGCTATCGATTTTTGGGCGACAAACAACTGTTTTTCTGGCTGCTCACCAACCGCATGGCCCCGGCGGCGGTATTTGCCCTGCCATTCTTTCAGCTATATTCGGCGGTGGGCCTGTTTGATACCTATCTGGCCGTGGCGTTGGCCCACACGTTGTTCAACGTGCCTCTGGCGGTCTGGATATTGGAAGGCTTCATGCGCAGCGTCCCCAAGGAACTGGATGAAACCGCCTATATCGACGGCTATTCGTTCCCGCGTTTCTTTGTCAAAATCTTCCTGCCCAATATCAAGGCTGGCGTTGGTGTGGCGGCATTTTTCTGTTTCATGTTCTCGTGGGTAGAGCTGCTGCTGGCCAAAACCCTGACGGCGGTGCATGCCAAACCGATTGCCGCCATCATGACCAAAACCGCGTCCAGCGCGGGGTACGAACTGGGCCTGTTGGCGGCCGCCGGAACCCTGACCATCATCCCCGGGGCCATCGTCATCTATTTCGTGCGAAACTACATCGCCAAAGGCTTTGCCATGGGGAGGGTCTGAGATGAGCTGGATGGCATGGACCTGGCCCACAGCCTTTGTTTTCATCGGCATATTTTCGGCTATGGCAATTCTGACGGTGGCCGAGATACGCCACCCGGGCGGGGCAGAACGCAAGGGCGTACTGGGCTTGACCACCACCCGTGGGGACCGCCTGTTCATCACGCTTTTGGGGTCGGTCTATATCTTCCTTGCGTGGATCGGATTGTTTGGCATGCCGCTTTGGATACCTCTTGGGGTCGCCATATCCTGGGGCATTTTCACATTCTGGAAGGTTTAGGTGCGCCATCAAGGCGTAATTCCACTTGGAAAATATTAAAAACTTAGTAATAATACACCCCACCTATCTTGCAGATACAACCGTCGGAAAGTTTCATGCGTAAAAAGAAGAAAAATAATTTTCTGACAGAGGTAGAACTGGAGTTCATGACCCAGCTCTGGGAGCTTGGCACAGCCACCGTTCGCGATGTGCTGGCAAAGCTCGCTCCGGACCGGAACCTTGCCTATACCTCGGGCGCTACAATCATGCGCATTCTTGAGCAAAAGAATTTTGTTACCAGTTCCAAACAGGGTAAGGCCCTGATTTACCGATCACTTTTGGCCAAGGACGCGTATCAGGCGCGTTCTCTCAGGAACATGTCCGAGAAACTTTTTGACAATGCACCTGTTGCGCTGGTGGCCCGCCTCGTCGACGATACCGATCTGTCCGAAGAAGTGCTGGCCGAGATGCGCGAGTTGCTTGATAGGAGACTTAGGGACAATGGAAGTTAGTACATTAATTGACGCCTATTTCGACGTTAACATCCTGTTGGCGGTGTCGCTTGGATTGTGGTTTGTCGCCCAGAGACTATTGGTCAACCTTGGATTATCGCGCAGCTATACCACCCAACTAAAGCTCCTAAGTGCTGTGTTTCTGGCAACACTTTTTAGCCCGGTATTGCTGGCAACAATTGGCGCGATCCCATCCACGGAACTGTTATCCAACCGCTTTTCTGTGAACATCACCGATATGGTTACCGCACAATATCTGCATGGCAGTTTTGAAATGACCCCCAGCACCTTTGAACAGGCTCTGGGGTTTCGCACCCGTCTGATGGGGCAAATCCAGCATCTTGAAACCGGCCTGGGCCTGGCATTTCTTGGCTTAATCGGTGCCGGGTTTTTGTTTTCGGTTGTGCGACTTGCCATCGGCGTCACCAAACTTCGCCGCGTGGTCAATGAAAGCAACATCTGGCGTCGCATAGGCTGCCTAGAATTGCGCGTATCCGACACCATTTCAATCCCTTTTTCCACCCGGTGCCTGCGCCGTCGGATCATCATCATTCCTTCCGCCATTGTTGCAGATCCGACTGATCTGAAGGTTGCCCTGGGCCATGAATTCCAACATCTCAGGCAGCACGATCTGGAATGGGAAATCGGTCTGGAGCTGCTGAAACCTTTCTTTTTCTGGAACCCGGCCTATACGATTTGGAAGCGTCAGTTCGAAGCCTTGCGTGAATTGTCCTGTGACCAGAATGTCCTGGCCCGTAATCGCGTGGATGTTGGAGAATATTGCCATAGCCTGCTTAGCATTTGCGAGAAGACGCTGAAACCCAATCGCCTGTTCATAGCCGAAGTCCCCCGCGTTGCCCTGCTTGAAAAGCGTCGGCTTTTCCTGGGGAAAAACCCGGCACAATTGCTGCGCCAGCGGCTTGATTCACTGACAGATGGCAATCAGGTCCGACACCCCAAAGCACTGTTCGCCATTTTGATAACACCGTTGCTGGCCCTGACCCTGATTGGTTCACTGGCCATTCAAAAGCCCAAAGGCTGGAGCCATGACCGCCTGATGCTCTCGGCCATTGTCAATCTGGAACGGCTGGCGGTACGAAACAGCATTGCTTCGGTCGCCAATGGAACCGGTTTTGGCATGGTTTCCAAAATCCAGAACTGAACCGCGCCAATGCACACCGCAAAGTCCTGTCGGCTTTGGTGGTGAACACACTAATTCAGACCAACGCAACACGCCCTAGATGATCATCCCGCGTACCTTGGCCGAGACCCATTCACCGATCACCACCGCCACCAGAATGACCAGCAGGATAAGCGTCACCTGCGGCCAGGCCAATGTGTTCAGGGACGCCGACAATTGCAGACCAATGCCCCCGGCCCCAACCAGCCCCAGAACGGTGCTTTCGCGGATGTTGATGTCCCAGCGGAACACCGCGATCCCGGCGAATGCCGGCATGATCTGCGGCACGATGCCAAACGCCATCACCTGCCAGCGGCTGGCACCGGTGGCGGTAATCGCCTCGACCTGATCCTCGTTGATCTCTTCGATCGCCTCATACAGCAGCTTGGCGCAAAAGCCGATCGAGCGGATAGAGATGGCGACAATGCCGGCAAACACCCCGGGACCGATGATGGCGATCAGCAGCAGCGCCCAGATCAACGAGTTGATCGAACGCGTGGAGACGATGATCAGCAACGCGATGGGTCGGATGAACAGCTTTGACGGCGTGGTGTTGCGGGCCGCCAGGAACGCCACCGGCACGGCCATGAAAAGGGCGGCGATGGTGCCCAGGGTGGCGATGTTCAACGTGTCCCAGATCGGCTCCCACAGCTGATCCATATAGGACCAGCGCGGCGGCGTGGCGCGCCCGAAGATGTCGCTGGCGATGCGTGGCGCGTCCCAGACGAAAAACCAGGTGGTGACCTTGGATATCTCGTTCCAGGCATAGACAAACACCGCCACGCCGATCAGCCAGCCAAACCAGTGGACCAGGCGCTGACCGGTGGTTCTGCGGTCCCATTTGCGGGTGCCGTCGGCCAAGGTATGCGTAACCATTACTGAACCCTCGCCCGAATGACGCCTGACAGATATTCCAGCACCATGACAATACCGATGATGATCAGCAGGATCGCCGCCGCCGTGTCGTATTCGTACCGGTCAAACGCAGTGTTCAGCGTGGCACCGATGCCCCCTGCCCCGACCAGCCCCAGAATGGCGCTTTCGCGGAAATTGATGTCGATCCGGTAGATCGACAGACCGATCAACCGGGGCATGACCTGGGGCTGAACCCCGTAGTTGATCCATTGACCCCAGCGTGACCCGGTGGCTTTGACCGCCTCGGCCGGCACCTTGTCCATGCTCTCGATCTCTTCGGCCAGCAGTTTGGACAGAAAGCCGATGGTGGCAAATGACAGCGTCAGAAACCCGGCCAGCGGGCCAAAACCAAAGATCGCCACCAATATGATCGCCACGATAATTTCCTGTAACGCCCGGCTGACGGCAATGATGCCGCGACAGACCAGATAGACCGGCAGCGGGGCGATGTTGCGCGCCGCCCCCAGTCCGATGGGGATGGAAATGGTGATACCCACCACCGATGCGGCAATGGTCATGAGGATGCTTTCAATCATGCCTTCGCGGATATCGGTGGCACGGGTGACAAAATCGGGGCTGGCAAAGGCGGCGACAAAGGCGGCACCCCGGTCAAGCCCCTGATAGACCCGCGCCCAGTTCACCTCGACCGAACCGATGGCGGCCACCATATAGGCCAGCGCGCCAAGTACCAGAACCCAACGCAACCATTGGCGTTTGATCAGCGGTGGCTTTTTCCACCTGTTGCCGATCAGCATGTCCAGTTCGGAAACCGATGTTCCGGTCATGCCACGGCCTCTTCTTGGCCGTCGTCATCGACCTTTTCAATGGTCGCTTCCCAATCTTCTTCGCCGTAAATCCTGGTCAACATTTCCGGCGTCAGATCGTCCGGCGTCCCGTCAAACACGATGGCCCCGGTTTCAAGCCCTACAACCCGCTGCACGAACATCTTGGCCAGTGCCACGTCGTGAATGTTGATGATCGCCGCCAACCCGCGTTCAGAGCACAGCTCGACGATAAGGCGCATGATCTGGCGGCTGGTTTTCGGGTCCAGCGACGCGGTGGGTTCATCCACCAGCAACAAGGCCGGATCCTGGATCAGCGCGCGACAGATGCCAACCCGCTGGCGTTGCCCGCCCGACAGTTCATCGGCGCGTTTGTCGGCCATGTGCAACAGGCCGACCCGGTCCAGCAACCGAAAGGCTTCGTCAACGTCCGATTGCGGAAACCGGCGCAGGAATGAACGCCAGAACCCCACATAGCCCAGCCGCCCGGACAGCACGTTTTCCATCACGGTCAGGCGTTCGACCAGCGCATATTCCTGAAATATCATGCCCATGCGACGGCGCTCGCGGCGCAGCGCGCCCGACCTCAGCCTGGTCAGTTCGATCCCGTCCAGATAGACCTGCCCGCTGGTGGGTTCGACCAACCGGTTGATACAGCGGATCAGGGTCGATTTACCCGCCCCCGACGGGCCGATCAGCGCCAGAACCTGACCCTTTGGTATCTCCAGATCAACAGATTTCAACGCCTGGTCGCCCGTATGATAGGTCTTGACCAGCTTATCCAGCTTCAGCATCCCTGCCCCCAATATAAAATAGCCGACGGCCCGGGGAAATACCCCGGGCCGCCCAGTTTTTGATTATTATATTATTCGCAGGCGTAGCTGACGCCGTTGGCGGTATCAATCTGGCGGATAACCTGCCAGAAATCCTTGTAGTTCATCGGCAGGAACTGGCCCTCATTCGACTTCTCGAATTCCTCTTGCAGGGATGTGCCTTCCCACTCGAACGAAAAGAACGCGTCCTGAATGTTGGCCTGCAACTCGGGCGTCAGGTTATAGGCTGTGCCAAACCCTGTGGTCGGAAAGGTCTGGGATTTATAGATCGAGATAATCTGATCCGCCTGCACAACATCCCGGCTGAGCATCCGGTTCAGCACCGAATTGGCGATCGAGGCGGCCATGTAGTCCTTGTTGGCCACACCCAGGATCGAATTGTCATGCTTGCCCGAGAACACCGCCTCGAAATCCCGGTCGGGGATCATGTCATATTCGCCCTTGAGGATTGCCGAGGGTGCCTTGAAGCCGGAATTTGAGGTGGGCGAGGTAAAGGCCAGCTGGTTGCCCTTGATGTCCTCGACCTTTTCGATGCCCGAACCCGGGTAGGTGATGATTTCCATTTCATAGCCGAAATTGCCGTCAAGCGAGGCCATGATGGTGAACGGGCGGAAACCGGCACAGTTGACGGCCAGCGGGTTGGACCCGGTGTTGAACCCGGCAATATGCAGACGCCCCGAGCGCATCGCCTCGATCTGGGCGGCGTTCGACTGAACCGGGAAAAATATGACATCTTTGCCGGTCTTTGCTTCAAGGTAGGTCAGGAAATCGGACCAGACCCCTTTATATACGGCCGGATCTTCGACCGGCGTATAGGCAAAGATCAACGTGTCCGGGTCCATCAACTGGCTGGGATCGGTGGGAATATCGGCGATCAGATCGCCGTCGGCGTCGCAATACCGATCATCCAGAGTGCCCCGTTCGCAATCTTGTGCCGCAACTGATCCGGCCATCGCCAGACTCAGCGTAAAGGCGGAAACAGTGGCCGCGGTTGTCAGTATGTTCATTCGTTCTCTCCCATTTTTTTGATCCGATAATCTTAATGGACTCTGGCCAAGACGCAAGGCAATTGCTTGCGCAAACAATACATATTTCAACAGAACTTGTTTTGTGCCATCCATCGCCCCGGACCAGGGAGGGCAATCGACCGCCCGAAGATCCGTCAGCTAAAGCCCCTGAAGTCCCAAAGCTGGCCAATCTTTTGTAACAGTAAAACAGACCAGACAGCACAGAATTCAAAGGGTAAATGCGGCTTCATTCCCTCGTTCACACCGGGTTCGTAGCTTTCTGATCACCCTCACTGTTGACGGTCGGCAGGGTCAGAACCAACACCAATCCCGCAACAGCAAGCATTGTCAGCCCAAGAAAGGCCAATTGGTAACTCCCGATTGTATCAAACACGAGGCCCGTCAAAATCGGCGCGATCGAGCCGCCAATTGTACCGAAAAACAGCACTGTGCCAAATATGGCCCCATGCGCGCGCATGCCGAAATATTTCGCGATGGTGGGCGAAACCACCGTAAAAAACCCACCATGGGCAAACCCGTAGAAAGCGATAACAACAAAAAGTGGCCAGTGGCCGGTGATAAACATCAGTGCGATCAGGCTGATTATCAGGAATAGAAAACAAATGGCATAGGCATTCCTGCCGCCGATTATGTCAACCAGGCTGCCCATTGCCAGACGGCCGGCGATACTGGACGCGCCAATCACCGATAAAAGCGACGCCGCCCGTGCGGCGGTCATTCCCAGATCCATGCCATGAATGGCCAGATGAAGCGGCACCGTCATCAGCGAGGGGAAGAACAGGAATTGAATCGCGCAAATGGTCCAGAAAAGGCGCGATTTTCGGGCGTCCTGAAAGGTCTGGCCAATTTGCATTCCGCCAGTTGCATGGCCTGGTTTTACCGGTGGATTTTTTATCGCCATCGCGGCAACCAACAGCAGAACAATCGCGCACAAGCCAAGCACAATCAACGCCGTGCGCCACCCAAAGCCAAGGATCAGAACCGCGGCCAGTGGTGGGGCTGCGACCTGACCCATCGCTGTCCCCACCTTTACAACGCCGGTCATTACCCCGCGGCGGCGTTCGAACCAGCGACCGATTGTGGACAATGTGACAACGTCATGGGTGCTTAGCCCGATGCCGATGAGAGTGCCAAATATCAAAAACAGCTGCCAGGGTTCGTTAACCTGAGAGATCAGCGCAAAGCCAATCCCGTAGAGTATCCCGCTGACGGCCAGCACCCGGCGCGGGCCGTATTTGTCGCTGAGCCGACCGCCGACCATTGCCAGAACTCCCATCATCAGGAAAGCAAGCGAGGAGCAACTGGAGAGCAAGGTCCGGGACCAGCCAAATTCAGACTCGAGCTCGCTGAAGAAAATCCCGTAGGAAAACAACAGACCAATAATTGTGAACTGCGTCAGGGAGGCTCCGAAAACGACAATGTAACGTGAGTCCAACTGCAATTCTCCATTCCCGATTGGGTTGGTTAACTTGTCAGGGTTATAGCATTGCCACAACGGGTGATTCAGAAGTTTCGGTTTAGTGTCGTTGGCGAAGTAAAAATCTTTGGATTTTACCACTTGGAGTCTTTGGCAATTCGTCTGTGAATTCCACCAATCTGGGATAGGCATGCGCCGAAAGACGTGTTTTCACATGTGTCTGCAATTCTTCAGCCAACGCATCATCCGCTTCAAATCCCTTCGCCAGGACCACAACCGCCTTGACAATTTCTGTGCGCTGCTTGTCAGGCAAACCGATCACAGCAGCCTCAGTAACGGCGGGATGTTCGATCAACGCACTTTCGACATCGAAGGGACCGATACGATAGCCAGATGAGGTGATGACATCGTCGTTGCGACCAACAAAGGTGACGCAGCCCTGTTCATCGCGTTCGACAGTATCGCCGGTGCGATAATACCCCCCCGAAATTGCCTTGGTGTCCTGGTTGTAATATCCTTTGAACCAAAACAACGGTGAGCTTTCGATATCGACAGCCAATTGTCCCAGCCCATTCGGCCCCGCGATGTTGCCATCTTCATCAAGAACTTCGACCTTGAAGCCCGGCATGGCATACCCGGCCGAGCCGGCCCTGACCGGATGTTCAAGCCCGTGATGGTTATTGACCACCATTCCGGTTTCCGTCTGCCCATAATGATCTTTGATGGGGGCCTTGATGTGCTGATCAAACCAGCGGATCACCTCTGGGTTAAGCGGCTCGCCCGCACTGCTGACGCGGCGCAGCTTGCCTTGCACCTTAGCTGCTTCCTCGGGGCCCTCGGCAATCATCAAACGAAACGCCGTAGGGGCGCCTGCAAAATTTGTGACGCCCAATCGCTGGATATTCTCATAGGTGCTGCCCACCGTAAACGGACCTTCCACCAGCGTGGTTGCGTGGCCCAAAAGCAAAGGACCAAGGACCGCATAATACAGACCATATGCCCAACCCGGATCCGCAATGTTCCAGAAAACATCGTCCGGTTGCAGATCAACTGCGTCAACCATGTAGGCCCGGAATGACGCCAGCGCACGTAATGGAACCGGAACACCCTTTGCCGGGCCGGTGGTCCCTGAAGTGGCCATCATCAACATCAGTTCATCACCGCGTCGCAGTACCGGGGCGAAATCAGCAGAGTGCTGAGCAAGTGCGTGCCGGAAATCTATGTCGCTGTTCGCCAATTCGGTAGACGTCGTCGTCACTACTGTCACTGGCGGGCATGCGTCTATCGTATCCAGTTTGGGGCGGTTGGTGGAATCAGTGACCACAAACCTGGCCCCGCTCATGCGCATGCGATCCTCGATCGCCTTGGGTCCAAAGGCCGTGAACAAGGGCTGGTAAACGGCCCCTGCACGCAATGTTCCAAGAATGGTGGTAACAAGATCCGGCGTCCGTGGAAGAAGGCCGGCAACCACGTCCCCCGGCTGTATCCCCTGGGCCGTCAACAGGTTGGCGAACCGCGCCGCATCATCGCGCAACTCGGCAAAACTTCGGGTTTCATGGTGACCATCCAGCGCAATCCAATCCAGCGCTTTTGCATTTGCCTCAACATGCCTGTCACAGCACTCGACGCAGGCGTTTATTCCTTTGACCAGATCCCCTGAAAACGCCCCTGCCACACTTTCCAATCGAAAGCTGTTCAAGGCCTCGTCATATGGTGGGGTGAGTGGGTTCGATATCTGATCTGGCATGAGCCAATTTCCCAATATGGTTTTGTAATGTCATAGCTTGAAGAAAACCCCGCAGCATTACCAGTGTACGTCACCAAAATTGTTAACCTTGGCAACGCGCACGCATTATGAAATGCCGTCACCTGGCCTGGGCGCATTCGGCAAACGCCGCCGCCATATTCCGCAACAAAGACGGATAAAGCCCCGGACCCGCCGTCAATTGCCCCCCTATCGGGTCCAGCGGAATAATCCTCAGATCATCCCGACCGGTGACGGCGTGCAATAACCCCGGATCAAACTGTGGCGCACTGAAGGCGCAGTACCTGCCCGTCTTGGCCAGCAGCGCCCGCAACCGCGCCACTCTTGCCGGACCCGGGTTGCCTGCGTCACTGGCGCTGACGGCACCAGCCGGTGACAGCCCAAACCGGGTTTCAAAATACTGATAGGCATCGTGAAAGGTGACATAGGCGCGCCCCCTCATCGGTTTCAGCAAGGTGGTCAACTCAGATTGCAACAGCCTCAGCGCCCCCTGCCCGGCCAGGGCGTTGGCGCGATACTTTGCAGCATTTTCCGGGTCCTGAACGGCCAGCACATCGGCAATCAGGCCAAGCCAAAGATGGCCATTTTCCGGGTCAAGCCAGGCGTGCGGGTCATGAAGCCCGTCGTCATCATGCGAATGATCACCGTCATGGTCACCATCTTCGCGCATGCTCAGCAATTGGGTGCCAGGCGCGCCCAGCAATTGCAATTGCACCGCCCCACCTGCCAGCGTTTCAATCGACTTGCTCAGCCGTGGGGTCAATCCCGGACCCATCCAGATCACCAGATCGGCCCGTTGCAGCGCCCGCGCCTGCGACGGACGCAATGTCGCCCCATGTGCGCCCCCCCCCGGAGGCACAATCATCAAAGGCGTGCCCATCCCCAGCATTACAATCGCCACCAGCGAATGCACCGGTGCGATATCGGTCACCACCACGGGACTATCCGCGCGCGCCGGGGCAACTGCCATCAGCACAGCCGCTATGAAACCAAAGAACCTTGTCACCTCAGACCCCATTTTATACGTCAGAACAACGGTCTTGATATATGCTATGTTATAACATATCAACCCGATAATCCTCTACAGGAGCCAACCATGACTGCCATCGGATTTGCCCCGCACGATCACCACACCTGTATCAGCGAGGCGCTGCAACAGGCCGAATTGCGCTGTGATCGGTTAAAACTTCAGTTCACCCCGGTGCGTCGTCGGGTGTTGGAGATTTTGTTGCAGGAACACCGCGCGCTGGGGGCTTATGACATTCTCGAAGTGTTGGCCGCGGATGGCCTTGGGTCTCAGCCACCGGTGGTCTACCGCGCCCTGGATTTTCTGGTCGGGCACGGGTTGGCGCATCGGATTGAACGGATGAACGCCTATACCGCCTGCGTTCATCCCAGCCACGACCACACGCCTGCCTTTCTGATCTGTCGCGCGTGCAATGCGGTGGCCGAAGCACAAACCGAACTGGATCAGGGGCAGCTTGGGGCGGCGGCGAAATCCACCGGCTTTACCATCGAACGCATCGTCGTCGAGGCCGAAGGCCTATGCCCCAATTGCGCACAAACACAGACGCAGGTAAAGACGCAGGTAAAGACATCGTCATGACCGCCCCGGTAAAGCCAGTTATCAGTGCCCGTGATGTAAGCGTTCGGATCAGAGGCCAACAGGTATTGCACGACATCAGTGTCGACATCTCTCCGGGTGAGATTGTCACCATTGTCGGCCCCAACGGGTCGGGAAAATCGACCTTCCTGCGGGCCTTGATCGGTGCGGTCCCCCTGACATCGGGACATATCGAAAAGCCCGCCGGGCTGCGCATCGGCTATGTGCCACAAAAGCTGGCAATCGACCCGGCCCTGCCGATGACAGTAAACCGCTTTCTTAGCCTGCCGCGCCGGATCAGCGCCGCCGACACACACGCCTCGCTTGCCCGCGCCGGTGCCACCACCCTTGGCAAGCGGCAGATGGCCGACCTGTCAGGCGGGCAATTTCAACGGGTGCTGCTGGCGCGCGCCTTGCAGGAGCGCCCGCAACTATTGTTGCTGGACGAAGCAACCCAAGGGCTGGATCAACCGGGATCTGCGACGTTTTATACTTTGGTCGAGGAGCTGCGTCGCGACATCGGCTGCGCCATTGTCATGGTCAGCCACGACTTGCACGTAGTGATGGCCGCAAGCGACAGGGTCATCTGCCTGAACGGCCATATCTGTTGTCAGGGCACGCCTGAAATTGTCGCCAGTGCCCCACAATACCGCGCCTTGTTCGGCTCGGGCACCAAAGGCGCATTGGCATTGTACCGCCACGAGCATTCCCATTCACACGATCATGACCACACCCATGATCACCCCATGACCACCATGAAACGAACCACTGATGCTGGATGATTTCACCACCCGTGCGGCCCTGGCAGCCCTTGGCGTCGCCTTGGCCGCCGCCCCCCTGGGCTGTTTCGTGGTCTGGCGGCGGATGGCCTATTTCGGCGAGGCCACGGCCCACGCGGCAATCCTTGGCGTCGCCTTGTCGCTGGGTTTGTCCCTGCCAATGGTCCCGGCCATACTTGTCGCGGCATTGGCCATGGCCGGTGCGGTCACCATCCTGAACGGACGAGGCCACGCCATGGATACCAGCCTGGGGGTGCTGGCCCATAGCGCGCTTGCCGCCGGTCTGGTGGCCGTTGCTCTGCTAAGTCCGGTGCGCATCGACCTGACCGGCTATCTGTTCGGCGACATCCTGGGGGTCAACAAAAGCGACCTGCTGGTGATCTGGGGCGGCATGGGGGTGGTTCTGGGACTGCTGTTCTGGCGCTGGTCCGCACTTTTGACCGCCACCCTGAACCCCGATCTGGCCCGCGCCAGCGGCATCGACCCGCGCCGCGAGGAATTTGGCCTGACCCTGGCCTTGGCCGTGGTTGTGGCGGTCGCCATCAAAGTGGTTGGCGTACTGCTGATCGCCGCCCTGCTGATCATCCCCGCAGCCGCCGCCCGCGCCCTGACCCACACCCCCGAAGCCATGGCAATGCTGGCGGCTTTGCTGGGCGCCACCTCGGCGCTTGGCGGGTTGTGGGTTGCCTTTGTGCTGGATACGCCAACCGGCCCCAGCATTGTCTGCGTCGCAGCCGTGCTGTTTGTGCTGACCACAGTGATCGGTGGCCTTCGCCGCTGACGCCAATGCCATCAAATGCCGAAACCCACCCGTATCCCGGATGGGTTCCAACTGTTTTCAGATCGTCAATGCCAGGGGATCAGCCAAACATGTCGGCGGTGATGCCGGCATACCAGCCAACGCTTTCTTCGTACGTTGCCTTGCGCAACGCCGCGTCTTCGCCGGTCTTGCTGATGAACCCGTCGATCTTGGCAATCTTTTCGTCCGTTGCCTCATAGGTGGCCCCGACCTTGATGCCATCATCGGTGTCCAGCAATGACCAGCAGGTGTTCGAGAACTTGGCCGGGAACACTTTTGAACCCGTCAATGCTCCGCGCACCGCATTGGCCGCAACCTTGGCCTGGCTGTTGGCCGAAAAGCCCGACTTTGGCATATCACCCTGCGCGCAGGCATCGCCCAGAACATGAATGTTCTCGTCGATCCTGCTTTGCATGGTGTGGCCATTCACCGGTGCCCAATTGCCATCGTTGATGCCCGCAATCTCGCAAATACGACCGGCCTTCATTGCCGGAATGACGTTGCAAACGTCTGCCTTGACCACTTCACCGTCGATATCAACGGTCATCGCCGCCGGATCAACCGTCACATTGCCGCCACCAAAGTCAGGGCCGATCCATTCGATCATGCCATCATAGTGATTGCTCCAAGCCTCTTGAAACAACGCCTGTTTGGAGAACTTTGGCTTGGGATCTGCAATGATGATCTTGGCGGTCGGGTTGTTGGCCTTCAGCGTATGTGCCACCATCGAAATCCGCTCGTACGGCCCGGGGGGGCAGCGGAACGGGTTCGGCGGGGCCACCATCACAAAGGTGCCACCCTGGGGCATCGCATCAATCTGCGCCTTCAGCAGCTCACTTTGTGAACCCGCCTTATAGGCATGCGGCATGGCGTTCTGCGCCGAGATGTCCCAGCCATTCACCGCGCCTTCGACAAAATCAATGCCGGGGCTAAGGATCAGACGGTCATAACTCAGCGTGTCACCACCGGCCAGGCTGACGGTTTTGGCATCACGGTCAATGCCCACGGCCCAGTCATGCACCACGTTGACCCCGTATTCAGACGCCAGCGTGCCATAGGTATGGCCAATGCTGGAAAGATCGCGAAAACCACCCAAGTACAGGTTCGAGAAAAAGCAGGTATAATATTGGCGCGTTGGCTCCACCAGTGTTACGTCAATCTCACCCTTGGACCCCTTGGCGATATAACGCGCCGCAGTTGCACCACCGGCCCCACCGCCAACAATCACCACGCGTGGCTTGCCGCCATGACCATCGGCCATAACCATCGGAGCGGCCAGAGAGGCGGCAGCAACGGCCGCACCCTTGCCCATGAAGTTTCTTCTGTTCAGTGTCATGTTCTTCCCTCTTGTTTCAGTGTCATTCAGGTCGTTCATTTATTGGCATTCCCGCTCATTCAAGGTTGCCAAAATATGCAGCAAGCGCTGCAATCTCTTCGTCGTCCAACCGTCCGGCCATCATCTGCATGACCGGATGGCTGCGCACCTTGACCTTATAGGCGTGCATGGCGATGACAAAATCCTCGGCGGGCCAAAGGGTGATCGACGGAATACCCTGATCTGATCCATCCTTTTGATGGCAGGTCGTGCATTCGTTCGAAAGGTACTCGCCGTATTCCGGGTCACCAATCAGGGCCAGCGTCTCGGGCGACAATTCCACCTCACTCGCGACCGCCGTCGGCGCCGCCTCGGGGATGTTTTGCGGATCGTCGGAATAGGCCCGCATAAACGCCAGAACATTGGCCCGGTCATGCTGCTTCTTCAGCCCCCGAAAACTCATCCTGGTGCCGGAAACCAGCGCCTTGGGGTTCTCAAGATACGCGTCCAGATGCTCCAGGTCCCAGATCAATCCGCCATCCGCCGCGCGCTGCAAGCCTTTGGAATATTTGAACCCCTCGACCGCCGCTGCCGCGCGATCAAATACACCGTTCAGATGCGGCCCAACCCGGTTTTTCGCGCCCTCTCCGACCTGATGGCAGCCCTTGCATTTGTTGAAAACCTTCGCGCCCTTTTCGGCGTCGCCGATCGCATGCACATCATATTCCGCCCAGGCAGGCGACCCAAGCAGGCCAAATCCAAGCAGCATCCCATAAATCCAGCGCATTATATCATCCTTTTTGCGAGGCCAAAAAGGCGATGACCGCCTCAATATCGGCTTGGCTACCAAGGCCTGAAAAATTCATCCTTGTGCCCGGCAAATAGGCCTTGGGATTGGCCAGATACGCCGCCAGTTCAGTATGATCCCAAACCAACCCAGCCTTGGCCGCGGCCCGCATCCCATCCGAATAGAAAAAGTCCGCCCGCGCCGCGTCCGCCCCGACAATCCCGTTCAAAGCCGGCCCAACCCGATCCCTCGCGCCCTCTCCGACCTGATGACAGGCTTTGCACTTGGCAAACACCTTTTCGCCCTGCGCCAGCAGGTCCAGCTCTTTCGTTGCTACCATCATTTCGGGCGTCAAATCAAGGTCGGTCGCGCGTTTGGTAATCTTCACAGGCGCACGACAATCGCGCATGCAGGGCGGGCCAGAAAACCTTGGGTATTCCGTAGCCGCCCGGTCGTCGACAACAAAGCCGTTGGCGTTGGGCATCTTCACATCCAGGAAATTTTCATGGCTCAGTACAAAATCATCCTCTACCAGATCGCTGGAATACAACAGGAACGCCACCAGAGAATAGACCTCGTCCACCTCAAGCGTCTGCGCATTTCCATAAGGTTTCGAACGGTGGATGAAATCCCAGGCCGTTGATAAATAAGGCCAGTACGACCCAACCGTCTTGACCGGGTCTTCGTCGCCCAACGTCCCGATCCCACCCGAAAGCGTCGGCCAATTACCCACCCCTTCGGCAAAATCCCCGTGGCACGCGGCACAGCGTTCGCCAAACAGCACATCACCATCTTCGACCGCCCCCTGCCCCAACGGCAGACCAGTTCCGTCCGGCTGAACCTCGTGATTCCAGGCCGCAATCTCGTCCGGCTCTGCCGGGCGGCCAAGAAAGTATGGCCCGGACCAAACCGGCCCGGAAACGCCCGCTGCCAAAGCCGCACAGATCATCAGATCACGCCACTTCGACATTTTCCACCATCCCCTCGGCATTTACCCACCATGTCTGAATGGCATTGTTATGGTAGGTGGAATTCAACCCCCGGACGCGGCGCAGATCATCCTTCTTCGGCTGTACATATCCGGTAGAATCGCGCGCACGCGATTGCAATAGCATCTGCCCCCCATCCCACACATGATCCAGATAAAATCGCGTCAGCGCCTTGGCACGTGCCTGCCCATCCAACCTTGCAGGCGTCCAGTTCACCCCGCCATCCAGCGAAATATCGACGCCCTCGATCGCTCCTCGCCCCGACCACGCCAGCCCGGTGATCACCAGAGGCCCCGTCCCATGTCGGATTGGCATTTGCGGGCTTGGCGCCGTAATCACCGATTTGGCGTCCATCTCCCAGGTCCATTTACGGGCGATCCCACTGCCCAGAAGGTCGGTGTATTTCGACGTTTCTTCCTTGGTCTCCACCGGCCCTTTGGTCACTTCGATCCGGCGTAACCACTTGATCCATAAGTTACCTTCCCAGCCCGGCACAACAAGTCGAACAGGATAACCGTGCTCTTTACGCAGGGCCTCACCGTTGGCCTTGAAGGCCACCAGGCAATCACCCAGTGCCTTGTCCAACGGGATCGAACGACCATTGGAAGACGCATCCGCACCTTCGACAAAAACCCATTTTCCGGCCGTTTGCACCCCGGCCTCTTCCAGCAATAGCCGAAGCGGCACCCCGGTGTATTCCATGTTATGGATCATACCGTGGGTGAATTGCGCACCGTTCAACTGAGCGCCGTTCCATTCCATACCTGAATTGGCGGCGCATTCGCAGAAATAAACGTGGTTTTCACGCGGAAACCGTTCAATATCTTCATAGGTGAACACCAAAGGCTGATCGACCAAGCCATTGATCATCAGGCGATAATCCGGCTTACTTAGGTCAATCGCGCCGGAATGATGCCGCTCAAATCCCACACCTTGCGGCGTAATCGTGCCCTCCAACGCATGGATCGGGGTGAAGTTGATTGATGAAATCGTATCCGCTGTCAGCCACTCGACATTGCGCCTGACTACATGGGATTCATGAGAAATTGGCAGTCCATAAGGTGACGCGTCTACCCCGTCGCCATGGCCAATGGCCCAATCCTGGACCTCGGTGATCAGCGGATCGCCGGCCCGAGACGCAGTCGGAAACGCGACCCCGGCAGAAGCGGCCCCGACGAGAAACTGACGACGTGATGATGTTTTGCTTGTCATTCCCGCACCTCCCAAGCAGTATGACCCGGCTAAGGCGTTGAAATTACGTACCTATCACCTCAACCGAGTTGTTTGGCGCTACCGTAACGGTGCCTTGTTTGCGGATGTGATCCTCGACCACGTCCCAGATTTGCGGCCCCTCGGTGTCTTCGTTTACCGAGGCCCAGCCGGCCACCATATAGGTCTTGGCCGGATCCAGCTTTTCCCCGGTTTTCAACAAGGTAAGGTCGGTGATCCGTTCGCCCTGGGGCTTGCTCACATCTATCCGATAGCCAAGCCCGCCAGTGCGAACCATATCGCCACCCTGTTGGTAATAAGGGTCTGGATTCAACAGGTTATCACCCACATCTTCAAGAATGATCTTGATGAATTCACCGGTCATTTCAGTGCGATAGGCTTTGCCGTAGGTCATGGACGTGACGTTGAATATATCCTCGCGGGTGATGTCCTGCCCGGGCAGGATCGATGGCCCCCAACGCACCCCCGGGCTTAGCGCAATATCTGCCTCACGCTCGGAAATCAGCGCGTCACAGATCAGATCATCCCAGGTGCCGTTGAAATTTCCGCGACGGTACAAAAGTGTATCGGTTTGGCCAATCACCTCTGAAAGTTCCGTTTTGTATGGCGCGCGCTGATCATCTATCAGTTTTGTAATAACCGGATCAGGCGCGATGACGTCGCTGAAAACCGGAATCAGCTTGTGCTTGATCCCCATCATCCGACCGTCGCGTACATCCAGATCAATCCGGCTGACAAATTTGCCGTTCGACCCCGAGGCAATGATATGGGTCGTCCCCACCAGCACCGGTTCAGGCAGCGCGTCGTGGGTGTGGCCCGCCAGGATCACGTCAATGCCAGACACCCGGCCGGCCATCTTCTTGTCGACGTCAAAACCGTTGTGCGACAGGCAAACCACCAGTTCGGCGCCCATGCCCCGCACTTCGTCGACCATCTTTTGCATGTTCTGGTCACGAATGCCAAAGCTGTATTCCGGGAACATCCAGCCAGGGTTGGCAATCGGCATATACGGGAACGCCTGACCAATCACGGCCACCTTGACGCCCCCACGTTCAAAAAACTTGTACGGTTTGAACAGCTCGGTCGGTTCGTCCCATTCGGCGTCAAAGATGTTCTGGCCAAGGGCGGCAAACGGCAAGCCCTCGACAATCTCGGCAACCCGGTCGGACCCCAGCGTGAATTCCCAATGGAACGTCATCGCATCCGGTTTCAGCCCGTTCATTACGTTGACCATGTCCTGCCCGGCGGTCTTGAGACAGGTATAAGACCCATGCCAGGTATCGCCGCCATCCAAAAGCAGCGCATCAGGCCGGTCGGCGCGGATCGAATTGATCACCGTACTGACCCGGTCCAGCCCGCCAACCCGGCCATAGGTCTGCGCCAGTGAGGTGAAATCACTATACGTCAGCGCATAGGCAGAAGGGCTGCCATCTTCGATGCCGTAGAGCCTGCGGAAATCAGCCCCGGTTACATGCGGCACCTGCCCTTTGGCATCGCCAATACCAAGGTTGATCGACGGCTCACGGAAATAAATTGGCTTAAGCTGGGCATGAATATCGGTGATATGGATCAGGCTGACATTGCCGAAAGTATCAAAATCCAGCAGTTGATCCTGGGTCAGCGCCTGCTGCGCGGCCAGGCGCGCCCAGTTGCCAAAGCCTGACGCCCCGACCAAAGCCGAAGTTGCCATTGAAACCTGCAGAAAATCGCGTCGCGAGATCATTACCGAATTCCTTACGTATGTGTGGAAACCACCTTCACATATGTGATTTCATTAGGCATAAAAATACCCGCCCCGGTCTGATCCGGGGCGGGCTAAAACTTAGTTACGGACTGACGGTGTTTCGACTGTCAGGCCATTACCGCGACTGGCCAGATACAGCTCGATTGCCTTGAATTCTTCGCCACCCTCTTTGTAAGGGACGGCCCGGATATTCTTCATGCAGCCCTTGAACCGCCCGTGCGTGGTGTTCATCTTGGCATTCTTCAACCGATACGTCGGAAAGCCGTTGATCTGACCCTGACTAAGATGATCAGCCCGGATCATCACGCCATAGTTGTCCTCGTGACAATTGGAACACGAGATATCAAGCTGGCCGACACGGGTGTAATACAGCTCTTTGCCGCGCTCCCAAAAAGGGGCGGCAGCACCATCGATTGCCACATTCACCGGCATACCGCGTGACTGCAAACCGATCAACGCCGTCATGGACGCCATGTTGGTCTTGGAATACTTCCAAGGCTTGGCCCCCATCTTTTCAACCCGCTCGCGGTTGACCACTTCGGTCAATGTTTCCAGATTACCGTCCTTGTCGATCCTTGGCATGGTCGCGGTCAGGCCGGCAAACTCTTCCGGGCCGTCGGTGTGACAGGACGCACAGGACTTGCCTTCGGTGCCGTCAACCTCGTTCCACAGATCCAGCGCGATATCGACAAACACAAAAGCCGGATTGTCGAAATCGTCCATCTGAAGCGCCTGAGTCTCCTTGGTCCGGTAGATCCAGCCCGAAGTAATCTCGTCTATGTTTTCCAGATGAGCCGGCGCTTTTGCAGTTGTTGCTATCGTCAGTTCTTCGTTGATAACCAGTGTCGCGCCTTCATCTGCTTGTGCAACTGAACCTGCCATCAATGCCAGGCCAGCAGCAAAAGCAGTCGTCTTTAATAGGTACATTCCCATTTTTGGTTTTCCCTCCCTTGCTCTCGGATTACCCGATCGCGACTGTTTTTGTTGTATCATAGACCGAGCCATCGTCGTCATACCAAGTGAATACAACATCACCGGCTTCCTCGGTGACTGCATCAAATTGGAAATACGGATTGGTCGAAATCGCCGGTTCCATTGTGACGTCGATAACAGACTTGCCGTTGATCTCGCAGGTAAAGCGGTTGATGATCGAACGCGGAATCTTATTGCCTTCCTTGTCCTTTCGCTGGCCACTTTCCATCTTGTGGCTGATCAGCGTCTTGATAGTGAACGCTTCGCCGGCGACGACTGTTTTAGGGGTTTTGACGCGGGGTTTTACACCAGATGCCATTTTATATTCTCCTTATGTCGAATTGTGCTGCGCGGTGGATTAACCGCCGCACCCGCCGATGGTGACTTTCACAGCCGCTGAGGTCCGAACAAACGAACCGTCGGCCATTTTGGCAACTGCCACAATGTCCTGCGTACCGGCCAGACGAATACGGGTCGATGCAGATTGCGCGCCCGCCAGTTCGCCAAAGTTGAACGTGGCCACATTCGGGACCGGGTTGCCGGTTGCAATGATCAGGATCGCCGCCGCACCCGGTGCAGCAACACCGATTGGCACGGTATTGCCGTTCTCGGCAATCTCGGGTGCCGTGATGGTCACGCCCCCCTCGCCGACATCGGCCCCGCCGGTGAACGCCGAGATCACTTCTTCGGCTGCCGCTTCCACCCGGAAAGGCATGAACGTCAGCGCCGCAGCACCCAGCCCAAGGGCGATGGTTTCGCGTCTTGAGAATTCCATATTTTGTGTCTCCCTAAATTTCAAAAACAGGCGCGTGCCTGCTATTCCTTAAGCGTCAACAGATACGCGACGACATCTTCGACCTGCTGAGCGTTCAGGATTGGTATCCCTGCAAAATCGTCCAGAGGCCGGAAATACCCGGTATCTATGTAAAAGCCCGGCATGATCGTGTCTTCGAACGTCTGCTTTGAATTTGCGACGAGGCCACGCAGTTCCGCTTCGCTCCAGCGATCAGCCGCACCGTCCAGAGGCGGGCCGACTTCTCCGTGGAACGATAGTTCCGGCATGTCCGAGTTGACGTGGCAGGCCAGGCAATTGCCCAACCTGCGATTGGCGAATACCTCACGACCAACGGCCGCATCCCCGGCAGTACCGCTGACAGATACCGCAACAGCGCCATCCTCAAACGCGACGTCCTGCGGTTTGGTTGCTCCCGCCATTGCAACGGTCGCGCCCAACACTGTGGCGACCGCAGTTGCGATTATTATTTTCATAGTCCCTCCCTTAGCTACCACTGAATTTACGTGACTGTGGTTTGCTTTTTTTAGTGTAGGCCAGCGCCCCCCGTTTACGCAACAACAAATTCACAAGTGTGAATTGTTGGCTGCAATTCCCCCCCGAAGCTGAAATTTCTCCGGCTTTTCAACACTCCGGGAGAATTATGGCGTTTGTTACCCACCGTCCCCATCATTGCGTTCGCGAATCATCCGCGCATGATAACGCTGAAAATCCTCTTCCTCCTGATCCAGATACCGCTCTTCAAATACCCAAGTCATCATATCCAGCGTGGTGCCCGGCCCAAACGCCCCGGGAATCGTCGCCACGGCCTGCGCGGTGGCCGACTTACTGTCATCCATTGCCCGGGGCAGAAAGATGATCATCGGCGTGAACAGCGCGCCCCACTTGCGGGTGGCGGCCTTCTCGCTCAGCGTCTCGCCGTCTGTATCAACGATTTCCGTGTCGCCATGCAGATTGATCTGAACCGGAAAATATTTGTCTTCCAGCATCGCCTTGATGCGCGGATCGGTAAAGGTTTTCTCGTGCATCTCGGTGCAATAGATACAGCCGCGCTGTTCGATGATCAGCATCAACCGCTTGCCTTCGCCCTCGGCCTCGGCAAAATCTTCTTGCAGGTCTTTGAATGTGTCCCGGAACCACGCGGTCTTGTGCAACCCGTCGTCGCCCAGTTCAACCGCTGCTACGGGGGCGGCGATTAGCATCGCCAGCACCATCATCATCAATCGTTGCATACCTTATCCTCTCATATTTGGTTCAACCTTCATCAGCCAATGGTCGAGAACGCCGGGAACCATCGGATCATGGCATTTGCAATCAAGTTTACCCCACCGGTGGCAATCAGCACAGCAAAAACAATCAGCATGACACCCATGCCTTTTTCCACCCATTGGAACGCCGCCCTGTGGCGTTGGACCCAGGCCAGAAACGGCTTGGCGAAAAACGCCGCAACAATGAACGGCGCGGTCATGCCCAGGCCGTAGACAAACAGCAAAAGCGCCCCCTTCCAGATATCGCCGAAACCGCTGGCAATCATCAGGATCGACGCCAGCGCCGGACCGACGCAGGGCGTCCAGCCAAAGCCAAAGGCAAGGCCCATAAGGTAGGCCCCTGCCACAGTGCTTGGCGATGCCTTGCTTTCCAATCGCGCCTCGCGGTACAGGAACGGCACCCGGATCACGCCAAGGAAATGCAGGCCAAACACCACCAGGATTGCCGCGGCAACGTAGGACAATGATTCGAGATACTGACCAAACAGCCGCCCCATCGCCGTCGCCCCCATGCCCAAAAGCATGAACACCGTGGTGACGCCCAGCGCGAAAAACACCGACGACATCAGCAGCCGACGTTGGGCGCCCGGCGCAATTTTTCCGTCGCTGCGCAGTTCGGCCATGCTCATTCCCCCCATGTAGGACAGGTAGAACGGCACCATCGGCAACACGCAGGGGGTGAAAAAGCTGAGCAATCCTGCGGCCAGTGCACCAGCCAGGCTGATTTCAAGCATCTGAATCCATTTCCTTTACAACTCCGCGTTACGAACCGGCTCGCAACTTGAATTATTCATATATTCAGATTATGTTGTTGCTTGTGCACAGGTCAACAGGTGGATCATGTTAACGCTCAAAAGTTACCTAGGGGCAATTTCGGCTCTGGTCATGACCGCATTTCTGACCCTGCCGGGCAATGCCGCAGAGTTGGTGATGGTCGAACAAACCGGCTGTGAATGGTGCGAGGTCTGGAACGACGAGATCGGGCCGGTCTATCCCAAAACCACCGAAGGTAAATTCGCGCCCCTGCGCCGGGTTGACCTTTATGCCATGCCCAAAGACCTGCATATCGCCCGGCGGGTGAATTTTACACCGACCTTTCTGATTGTCGAAAACGGTCAGGAACTGGGCCGACTTGAGGGATACCCGGGTGAAGATTTCTTTTGGCCGCTTCTTGAGATGATGCTGAAGAAATTCACCGACTACGACCCCGAAGCGGCAGACAAAGAATAAGTATCTGCCGCCAGGGAACCCCAATTTTCCCTAACCCCCAATTTGCCATAGCCCCCAAATTGCTATAGGCCCCAAATTGGCCTAACCCCCAAATTGCCATAATCCAAGGACAACAACTCATGGCGCTTCCAAAATTCACCGCCGATATGGCCGAAGACGAACTGGACAAGATGGTCGATAACGCGACCACCGCTTCGAATTTTCTCAAGGCCATCAGCCACGAAGGCCGCCTGATGATCCTGTGCCACCTGGTCACCGGCGAAAAGACCGTGACCGAGTTGGAGGATCTGTTGTCGGCCCGCCAGGCAGCGGTATCGCAACAACTCTCGCGCCTGCGCCTTGAAGGGTTGGTGATTCCGCGCCGTGACGGCAAGGCGATCTTTTACCGCCTCGCGGATGATCGCCCCCGGCGTATCCTTGAAGTGGTCTATGACCTGTTTTGCGCCGAAGATTAATCCGCGTCAGGAATTATTTTGGCAGGATGGGTTCTGAACCCACCCCAAGGGCCACCCTGAGAATTAATGCACTGTCTTCCCCTGCATCCGGGAAACCGCTACCTTGCCAGGAACACCACCAACAACAGGCTATCCGGCAGTGACGCCCCCTAACAATATGTTCCACCGATGAAACCCATCCGCCTGATGTCCGGGTTCCTGACCGTTGGCATGTGGACCATGGCCAGTCGCGTACTGGGGTTTGTGCGCGACGCGATGATCCTGGCCTTCCTTGGCACCGGCCCGCTGTACGAAGCCTATGTCGTCGCGTTCCGTTTGCCCAACATGTTCCGCCGCTTCTTTGCTGAAGGTGCGTTCAACATGGCCTTTGTGCCGATGTTCTCAAAGAAACTCGAAACCGACGGAGATGCACAGGGTTTCGCGCAAGACGCCTTTGCCGGGTTGGCCAGCGTCCTGATTGTCCTGACACTGGTGGCGCAGGCCGCCATGCCCTGGCTGATTTACGCGCTTGCCAGCGGCTTTGCCGGGCAGGAACAGTTCGATCTCTCGGTCGATTTTGGCCGTATCGCATTCCCCTATATCCTGTTCATTTCGCTGGCCGCATTGTTGTCGGGCATGCTGAACGCCACAGGCCGCTTCGCGGCGGCGGCGGCGGCGCCGGTTTTGCTGAACATCCTGCTGGTCTCGGCCATGGCGATTGCCGCGGCCACCGGTGGCAATGTCGCTAACGCTCTGGTCTGGATGATCCCGGTCGCAGGCCTCGCCCAGCTGGCGCTGGTCTGGGTCGCCGCCAAACGCGCCGGGTTTTCAATGCGCTTCAGTCGCCCGCGCTGGACCCCGGACATGGCCCTGTTGGTGAAGACCGCCGTGCCCGCAGCCCTGGCCGGTGGCGTTATCCAGATCAACCTGCTGGTCGGCCAACAGGTCGCCAGCCATTTCGACCAGGCGGTCGGGTGGCTGTATGCCGCCGACCGGCTGTACCAACTGCCGCTGGGAGTGGTTGGCATTGCCATCGGCGTCGTCCTGCTGCCGGACCTGTCGCGCCGCCTTGCCGCCAGCGACCACACCGGCGCGCGCCACGCCTTTAGCCGCGCAGGTGAGATTTCGCTGGCGCTGACCATCCCCTCGGCGGTCGCTTTGGTGGTGATCCCCCTGCCGCTGGTTGCTGTATTGTTCCAACGTGGCGAGTTTGCGGCCAGTGACAGCGCCGCCGTCGCCTCGGCCGTGGCCATTTACGGCCTTGGCCTGCCGGCCTTCGTCTTGCAGAAAATCCTGCAACCACAGTTCTTTGCCCGTGGCGATACCAAATCACCGTTCCGCTATGCGTTGGTGGCCATGGCGATAAACGCCGTCGTTGCGGTCGGGCTGATCCCGTTCCTGGGCTGGCTTGCCCCGGCCCTGGCCACCACCATCGCCGCCTGGGCCATGGCCGCATTGCTGGCCCGCGGGACCAGGCCGTTCGGTGATACCGCCAGTTTTGACACAAGGTTTCGCAGCCGCATCTGGCGCATTTGCGTGGCCGCCCTGATCATGGGGGCGGCCCTGTTTGTGATCGCCAACTTGGCTGAGCCGCTTCTCAATACACCTGGATGGCGTTACCTTGCACTGGCCGGTCTGGTTATCGCAGGCATCACCATCTTCTTTGTCGTCGGCCAATTGATCGGTGCCACCAAACTATCCGATTTCCGCCGGGCTGCCAAAAGGCAATAGATGCGACCAAAAGCCATCCCCCTTACCTGCCCGGCGGGCACGGTCCTGTTCAGCCCCGGTCAGGAATGTCCGGGCTTTGTCCGCCTGAACAAAGGCACCATCCGCGTTACATTAACCGCAGCCAACGGACGCGAAGTCGTACTTTACCGGGTGTCGCCGGGCGATGTTTGCCTGCAAACCTTCGCCTGCATGACCGATGGCCGCCGGTATTCCGCCGAAGGCACCGCCGAAAGCGATATCATCGGCGAAATCATGCCCCACGCCGCATTCCGCCAATCCATGTCCGAAAACGCCGAGTTCCGTGACGAGATATTGAAGGGCGTCGCCCACCGCTTTGCCGATTTTGAGCAATTGGTCGAGGACGTCGCCCTGACCGGCTTTGATGCCCGCCTTGCCCGGGTTCTGCTGCGCCTGGCCAGCAACAACGACCAGATTACCGCCACCCATGACGCTTTGGCGGTCGAAACCGCCTCGGGGCGGGCGTTTGTCAGTCGGCGGCTTGGCGAATTTGCCTGCCGGGGGCTGGTCGAACCGGGGCGGGGGCGACTGCGTCTACTGGACCGGAACGGATTGGAACGGATCGCATCTGAAACAAATTAGGGCAAGTGTGACAGTGTCACCGACACAAGGTCCGGTCGCGTGCGAAATATGGGTCAGTAATCAACGATTCACCTGAAAGGAAATTCACATGTTGAAACGTAACGAAGGCAATCTTGACCGCATTTTGCGGGTCATCCTTGGTCTGGTTCTTATCTCACTGGTTTTTGTTGGCCCGATGACGTCCTGGGGTTGGGTTGGCCTTGTGCCGCTGATCACCGGGCTGGTCGGTTCCTGCCCGATCTACAGCATACTTGGCCTGAACACCTGCCCAATGAAAAACTGACCCAATGAAAAACTGACCCTCCATGGTCCAAAGCTCCGGGTGACAATCCCGGGGTTTTGGGCCGCGCAATGACCCCATCATGTCAAAGCCTTTTGGGCTGACCTATTGTCAGCCACGCCGGATCCGCGCCCGTATCCGCGTCCAGCCGCCTGGTGTGACAAAGAACGACAGGCCAAATCCGCAGGCAAACCCGACCAGATCGGCAACCCAGTCCTTTTGCATGCCGAACATCAGGCCAAACACCAATTGTATCCCCATCAGAAATGCAATCAGCGTAAAGGCCCGCGCCTGATTGGCCCCGACCAAAGCCAATGACCGCCACAACAGAAACGTAAACGCGCCGATCAACCCATAGACCGCCGGAAACCCGCCGATCAGAGGGTAAGAGTCACTGGTCAGAATGCCATATCCCAACGCGCCGCAAATGCCCGACAGGACAAACACCAAAAGCATCGCAAATGCGCCCATCACTTCGGCCACCATCTTGCCCATGGCCAACAGGAATACGCCGACAAACAACGCCTGGGTGAATGACACATGCACAAACGGATAGGTCACAAAACGCATCAGATGCTCGGTCGGCCACTGTCCGGTCTGCCACATCCATTTCAGGATATCGCCGGAAAACGCATAGCTCTCGACTGCTGCCAACCGCCAGCCCACCGCGTCCGGCCCGCCAACCAAACCGCGAGTGCCGAGCGAGAATGCAACTTCGATCCCCATGACAAACAGGAACAGGGCCGCCACAACCGGCGGCAGAGGATTGACTGCGGGGGGGGATTCTTGCTGGCTCATGATGCTCTCAATGCTGTGCGCCGGTTGACGCGGCTTTGGCCCATGGGTAAGCGAGGCAGACCAGATATGCCAGCCGGGAGTTTCAGCCATGACCACATCAAAAGCCACGGAAAATTTCACCCCACGGGTGTTTTCCGGCATCCAGCCGTCCGGCGGTCTGACCCTTGGCAATTACCTGGGTGCGATCAAGCGGTTTGTCGACATGCAGGGGCCGGATTTTGAGACCGTTTATTGCATGGTCGATCTGCACGCCATTTCGACCTGGCAGGACCCTGCCGCCCTGGCCCATAACACCCGAGAGCTGTGCGCCGGTTTCATCGCCGCCGGCATCGACCCGGATAAATCCATTCTGATCAACCAGTCGCAGGTGCCGGAACATGCGCAATTGGGTTGGATATTCAACTGCGTGGCGCGCATGGGCTGGATGCAGCGGATGACCCAGTTCAAGGACAAGGCGGGCAAGAACGCCCAGAATGTCAGTTTGGGGCTGTTTGGTTATCCGGCGCTGATGGCGGCGGATATTCTGATTTATCACGCCACCCATGTGCCGGTGGGCGAGGACCAGAAACAGCATCTTGAACTGACCCGCGACATTGCCACCAAGTTCAACCACGACTATGGCGTCGATTTCTTTCCGATCACCGAACCGGTGATTGAAGGCGCTGCCACCCGGGTGATGAGCTTGCGCGATGGCTCAAAGAAGATGTCAAAATCCGATCCCTCGGACGCCAGCCGGATCAACATGACGGATGATGCCGACACCATCGCCAAGAAGATCCGCAAGGCCAAAACCGATCCCGACGCCCTGCCGTCCGAGGCCAAAGGGCTTGAGAACCGCCCCGAGGCGCGCAATCTGGTCAACATCTATGCGGCCCTTTCGGACCGAACGGTTGATCAGGTTTTGACCGAAGTCGGAGGCTTGCAATTTGGGGCCTTCAAGCCAAAGCTGGCGGAACTGGCGGTTGCCAAATTGTCGCCCATCTCGGGCGAAATGGCCCGGCTGATGGCCGAGCCGGGCGAGATTGACCGCATCCTGGCGCACGGTTCACTACGTGCGCGCGAAATCACCGCACCAATCCTGCGCAAGACCTATGAAATAGTCGGGATGGTGGGGCCGGTTTAAAAATCTCTCGGCCTTGAACACCTACTTTTGAAGTTTCTCGACCTCAGAAATCAAATCCGTTTCGAAGGCGCTTTTGTTGGCCTGGATCAACTCGTCGAAGATAATATCACAAGTTCTTGTATCCAAAACTCCGGTTGCCAACGCGCTCCCAGTCTCTTCTGGTTTTTTTCCGGAGACTTTGTCTGGATTGCTCTTCGCATAACTCAGTAGCTTCTCCTTTACCCAAGTGGCCGAACCCAGGTACTTATTAATGCCCGTCATTCCGAGACGTCCTATTGTCTTTAGCATGGCTGTAGTAACAACTTTGACGATTTCCGGCTTCGTCATCGCCCTGCCTGCTGTTTCAACTATACTGACGACCCACTTCTCTCCGGCAAACCTGATCGCTTGATTTTGAACAACTTTAGTTGAGCAAAGATAGGTCGCGGCCGCCGGGCCAAAAACTTTGAAAATTGCACTGAACAGGCCTCCACTTATCCCTCCGACAACCATTGCAGAAATCGAATTTCCAAGAACTTCAGAAAGTGCAGGAGGCTTGTCACCCACTGCGACCGCTGTAATTGTCTTACTGCCATCCACGACAAGGCTCACGGCGTTACCCGCCAGGGCACCATAAAGGATCGCCGCCGGAATGGATGCAGGCGCGCATGCGGTTACAATCATGACCGTTGCAGCTCCGGTGGCAAACTGGTTGGCTGTACCAAGCCACCCCAAGCTCCAATTCAAGTTCGTCTGCATAGCTTTCAGCCATGCTTGCAGTGCTTTCTGATAAGCTTCACAGTCTTTTTCTACTGGCCCGAGTTGATCGTAGAATTCATGAACCTTGTCAGTTTTAGATATCTTCGTCAGCTTTTTCAGGGAGGCCTGAGCTTTCTTCAATTGGGACTTTGGCTCAGTGGTATTGCCTTCTGAATACAGAAACCCCACCATCCAGTATTTCTTGATAGCTGCGTTTAGCTGATCATGCGAGCCTTTGAGATGCGCCAATTGAGCATCAAAACCCGCCACAAAACCCTTCATCAGCTTTGTGTGTGCGGCGGTGGCAGATTTAAGCTCTGGCTCACCAAAATAGACATCTTTTCCATTTACTTTGGTCTTATAAATTTTTGCCTTTGGGTCCAGAATCCAAACCTGAGTGCCGACCGGAATCTCTTTCTTTGCTTTGTGTAGCTTCAGAACCTCTTTGTTCTTTGGGAAGTTCAAAATAATGTCAGCATTCTTGACCTTACTGGTCTTTGCCAACTTGTCAAAACTATCACCTTTTTTCCACTTATACGTAATCCACATCGTAAACACCTTTGTAAAAAAACTTACCGAATATTCGTTAGAGCATTCCAGTCCGACCGGGTCTCCAGGTCAAGTACAATCTGAAATGATACATAGGGCGCCTCATTTCCAACCTCCGGCAAATAAAAGGTCTGGACCTCTGACCCAAACCTGCCCTACTCTGATCTGATCATCAAGGAGGACAGACAATGGCAACCGGCACCAACATCCGCACCTATTTCAACGGTCAATGGCACAAGGGCGATGTGCCGGTCATATCGGCCGCCGATCACGGCGCGTGGCTTGGCTCGGGCGTGTTTGACGGGGCGCGGATGTTTGACGGGCTGGTGCCTGATCTGGATAAACACTGCGCGCGGGTCAACCGGTCGGCCAACGCATTGATGCTGACGCCGACCGTCAGCACGCAGGATATGATCGAAATGATCCGCGAGGGCCTTGCGAGTTACGACAAGGGAACACCGGTCTATATCCGGCCGATGTACTGGGGCATAGACGGCGATGCGACGGCGATTATTCCAAGCCCCGACACCACCGGTTTTGCCATTTGCCTGGAAGAAATACCCATGGCCCCGCCCACCGCCAGCGCCACGCTGACCCGCACCAAATTCCGACGTCCGGTGCTGGAAGACGCGGTGGTCGATGCCAAGGCGGGCTGTCTTTATCCCAACAATGCCAGAATGCTGGCCGAGGCGCGCCATAAAGGGTTCAACAACGCGCTGGTGGCGGATGCGATTGGCAATGTGGCCGAAACCGGCACCGCAAACATCTTTATGGTCAAGGACGGTGAAGTATTCACGCCGGTCGCCAATGGCACCTTTCTGGCCGGAATAACCCGGGCGCGGCACATGTCGAACCTGCGCGCCGATGGGGTCAAGGTGCATGAAGCGATATTGTCGTTCAAGGACTTTCATGACGCCGACGAGGTGTTCATGTCGGGAAACATGACCAAGGTCACACCCATTACGGCGTTTGACGACACCCAGTATCAGATCGGGCCAATTGCGCGAAAAGCCCGCGAAATGTACTGGGACTGGGCCGCCAGCAACGGCTGAAACCGTCGCAAAGGTCGCAACGTCGGATGGTTGCCTGCGCCCGGAACATAGGGCATCATCCGGTAAAACGGAGCAAGTGATATGCGTAAATTCCTGGTCGTGCTGGATAACAGCCGAGAATGCCTGAACGCCATGCGGTTCGCGGCCATGCGGGCCGCCCATACTGGCGGCGGCGTGTCGATCCTGGCGATTATCCCGCCGGAAGAATTCAACCATTGGATCGGAGTTGGCGACATCATGCGCCAAGAGGCCCGCGAGCGGATCGAGGCGCATTTTGAGGTTTTTGCCAAGTGGATGCGTGACCGGCAAGGCGTGGAGCCGGACCTGATACTGCGCGAAGGCGAAGCGGTGTCCGAAATTCTGGCGCAGATCGCGGAAGACCCTGATATTGGGGTGCTGGTGCTGGGCGCCGGTGACGACAAGAAGGGGCCGGGGCCGTTGGTGTCGCAGATGACCCGCGCCTCAGGTGCGTTGCCAATACCTATTACGATTGTGCCGGGTGATATCAGCAAAGAAAAGCTCGAGGCGATTACCTGAGTCAACTTTAGAATCGTTCCAATCCTTGACAGGCAGGTGATCTGACCGCATATCTGCATTGGCTTATACGGAGACGCGCCCATGTTCATCCAGACCGAATCAACCCCCAATCCAGCGACTTTGAAGTTCCTGCCAGGGCAAACTGTACTTGAGGCCGGAACCGCCGATTTCCCATCGCCTGATACGGGCGGGCAGTCGCCATTGGCGACCCGCATTTTTGCGGTCACCGGAGTGACGGCAGTGTTCTTTGGCAATGATTTTGTCACTGTGACCAAAGACGACACGGTCGAGTGGGACCACATCAAACCTGCGATACTGGGGGCGGTGATGGAGCATTTCCAATCCGGGCAGCCGGTGATTGAGGGCGATCATGCGGTCCCTTCCGGCCATGCCGAACATACCGGCGAAGATTCGGGCATCGTCGATCAGATCAAAGAGTTGCTGGATACCCGTGTGCGCCCGGCTGTGGCGCAGGATGGTGGCGACATCACCTTTCACGGGTTTGATCAGGGCGTGGTTTACCTGCATATGCAAGGTGCGTGTGCGGGCTGTCCATCGTCCACTTTGACCCTGAAAATGGGCATCGAGAACCTGCTGCGCCACTATATCCCAGAAGTGACCGAGGTTCGCCCGGTTGCTGTCTGATTGACACCTTTCAATGACTTTGCTGCCCAACCCTTTAATTCTGGCGTTTGACACTTCGGGCAAATGGTGCGTGGCCGCTTTGTTGTCAGGCACAAGGGTTCTGGCCGAACAGGTCGAAGAAATGACCAAAGGCCAGGCCGAACGCCTGATGCCGATGTTGACAGAAATGCTGGACGGGGCCGGGGTTACCTGGGCGGATCTTGCGGCAATTGGCGTCGGCACTGGTCCTGGCAATTTCACCGGCATCCGCATCGCCGTTTCCGCCGCCCGCGGCCTTGCCCTTGGGCTGAATATCCCTGCCATCGGCATCACCGCGTGCGAAGCGCGCGCCTTTCAGGCCCCGTCAGGGGCCTGCTCTGCCATACCCGCCCCGCGTGACATGGTTTACCTCTGCAGGCACGAAGCACCAAACGCCCCCCCCGAATTGATGCCTCACGGGCAGGCTCAGGCCTTTGCCGCAGGCAAAGGCCTGAGCCTGATCGCCGAGAACAGCCCGCAAGGGCTGGCCGAGGCGATTGCCCGGATTGCGGCGAAGCGCTGGCAGGTGCCACAGCCCGCACCTGCGCCGCTTTATGCGCGCGCGGCTGATGCCGCCCCGTCGCGGCATACAGCCCCGACAATGCTCGATTGATTGGCGCCAAAGATATGGCGGCGATCCATGCTGCGGTGTTTGTCACAACCCGGCCCTGGGCAGCACACGAATTTGAAAGCCTGCTGTACAACGGCGCATTCGCGGTCGGGAACGCCGATTGTTTTGCCCTTGTCAGGGTGGCTCTGGATGAAGTCGAACTGCTGACCATTGCCACCCATCCGACCCATCAGCGCCAAGGGCTTGCCCATGGAATCATGACCGATTGGCAAAGTGCTGCCCGCAAACGCGGTGCAACCCGCGCCTTTCTGGAGGTTGCGGCTGATAACCTCCCGGCAATCGCGCTTTATCACGCATGCGAATTCAAACCGAACGGCCTGCGGCCCGGTTACTACCAACGCGACAACGGGCGCAAAATTGATGCGTTGATGATGGCACGCGCCCTTACCTGACTTTTACAGCGTTTCGCGTTTCTTTGGATCAAGGTATCACTTTGACCGGCGAGGCAGGGTTTGATCTGACAAACACGTTCGCCGGGCAAAGTGATTCAATTGGAACGCGAAACGCTTTAACCTGACGAAAAAACATCATTTTTTTCGAGCTGTATTCGACCACCGGGTCAAAAAGCGGTTGACCCTTTCGCCCCCTGCGGCCTTAATCACCAGATCACATGAGTTCTGCTCGATGAACCGGGTCAAAGGGCGCTGCTTGCCTCAAGCCCCCAAAACAAAAACAAATGGGAGACAAGAAATGACATTTATGAAAACCCTGATGGGTGCTGCCGCAACGATAGCGCTGACTGCCGGCATGTCACTGGCTGAACCGGCATTGATTTATGACCTTGGCGGCAAATTCGACAAATCGTTCAATGAGTCGGCCTTTAACGGGGCGCAACGCTGGGCCGACGAAACCGGCGGCACCTTTAAAGAAGTCGAGATGCAGTCCGAAGCGCAGCGCGAACAGGCCCTGCGCCGGTTTGCCGAAGCGGGCCTTAACCCGATCATCACCACCGGATTTGCCTTTAGTTCCGCAATCAGCGAAGTGGCGCCGGATTATCCCGATACCAACTTTGTCACCGTGGATGGCTGGGTTGAATTGCCCAATGTGCACGTCATCGGTTTTACCGAACATGAAGGGTCGTATCTGGTCGGCATGATGGCCGCACAGGCGTCCAAAACCGGCACAGTCGGCTTTATCGGTGGCATGGACATCCCGCTGATCCGCAAATTTGCCTGTGGCTATGCACAGGGCGTCAAGGCGGTGAACCCCGACGCCACGATCATTTCCAACATGACCGGCACCACGCCTTCGGCTTGGAATGACCCGGTTAAAGGCTCGGAACTGACCAAGGCACAGATCGCACAAGGGGCTGACATTGTGTATGCAGCCGCTGGTGGTACTGGTGTTGGGGTACTGCAAACCGCCGCCGACGAAGGTATTCTTTCGATTGGTGTGGACAGCAACCAGAACTATCTGCATCCGGGCAAGGTTCTGACATCCATGCTCAAGCGGGTTGATGTCGCGGTCTATGAGATGATGAAGGCGGGCGAAAACCTGAAGCCTGGCATCCAGATTCTAAGCCTGGCCAATGACGGCGTCGGCTATGCCATGGACGAGCATAACGCCAGTCTGGTTTCGGCTGACATGCAGGCGACGGTTGACGCGGCCAAGGCCAGGATCATTGCCGGCGATCTGGTGGTGCATGATTACACCTCGGATGACAGCTGTCCTGCTCTGAGCTTCTAAAGCACTGACCTCAAGCGGCAAAAGGAATGATGCCAATGATTTGGACAGATATTTTTGCCGCTTGGGGCACCACAGATGCGACCAAATGGGTCACTGACATTAAGGCGCTGACAACCGAAGGCGTCTATTACGCCGATCCCCATACCGGCCCGGTCGAGGGCCAGACCGGGCTGATTGCGGTGATCGAACAATTCCGCACATTGATGCCGGATGGCAGGGCCGTGGCACGCAATGCCGATGGCTATGATGGCCACGCCCGCGCGGCGGTGGATTTTCTTAACGGGGGTAAAGTGATGATGACCGGCCAGTATTTCACCGCCCTTGATGGTGACGGGCGCATCACCCATCTGATCGGGTTTTCCAGCCCGCCAGCGCCATGACCGCACCGGCAATTGAACTGCGCGGCATTTCCAAGGCTTTTGGGCCGGTACAGGCCAACAAGGACATTTCAATCTTGGTCGCGCCCGGCACGATCCATGGGATCATTGGCGAAAATGGCGCGGGCAAATCAACGTTGATGAGCATCCTTTACGGATTTTACAAAGCCGATAAGGGAGAGATTTTCATCAACGGGACCAAGACGGAAATCCCCGACAGTCAGGCGGCGATTGGCGCAGGCATCGGCATGGTGTTCCAGCACTTTAAACTGGTTGAAAATTTCACGGTGCTGGAAAACGTCATTCTGGGGGCGGAAGAAGGCAGGTTGCTGAAGCCGTCCCTGGCCAAGGCCCGCACATTGCTGGGTGAATTGGCGCATGAATACGGGCTGGACGTGGACCCGGATGCGGTGATCGAAGAGATAGGCGTCGGCATGCAGCAGCGGGTCGAGATCCTCAAGGCGCTGTACCGACAGGCCGACATTCTTATTCTTGACGAACCCACCGGCGTGCTGACCCCGGCCGAGGCGGACCAGTTGTTTCGCATTCTCAACCGGCTGCGCGAAGAAGGCAAAACCATCATCCTGATCACCCATAAGCTGCGTGAAATCATGGAGATCACAGATACCGTCAGCGTTATGCGGCGCGGCGAGATGACGGCGACGGTCAAGACATCAGAGACCAATCCGGCCCATCTGGCCGAACTGATGGTGGGCCGCAAGGTGCTGTTGCAAGTCGACAAGGTTGCGGCCAAACCCGGCAAGCTGGTGTTGGAGATTGAAAACCTGTCGGTGGTGGATGAAGCCGGGGTTGAGCGGGTCAAGGGCATTAATCTGCATGTGCGGGCTGGTGAAATCCTTGGGATTGCCGGGGTGGCTGGCAATGGGCAGTCGGAATTGTTGCAGGTGCTGGGGGGCATGCGGTCCGGGACCGGGACGATCCGTTTGAATGGCGAGCCTTTGGTGCTGAGCGGGCCGGGATCAGACGGGCAGGCACGGCGCAACCAGAAAATTGCCCATGTGCCCGAAGACCGGCAGCGCGAAGGGCTGATCATGGAGTTCTTTGCCTGGGAGAATGTTGGTTTTGGCTATCACCGCGACAAGCGTTATCAGAACGGGATTTTGATGGACAACGCCGCCTTGCGCAGCGACACCGAGGCCAAGATTGAAAAATACGATGTGCGCCCGGCCAATGGCTGGCTGACGGCCAAGAATTTTTCGGGAGGCAATCAGCAAAAGATCGTGGTGGCCCGCGAGATGGAGCGCGACCCGGACCTGTTGCTGATTGGCCAACCGACACGCGGCGTAGACATTGGCGCGATTGAATTCATTCACAACCAGATCATTGCCTTGCGCGATGCGGGCACGGCAGTTTTACTGGTGTCGGTCGAGCTGGAAGAGATATTTTCACTGTCCGACCGGATTGCGGTGATGTTTGACGGGCATATCATGGGCGAACGCCTGCCTGCTGACACCGACGAAAAAGAACTGGGGCTGTTGATGGCCGGTGTCGCAGGAGAGGCCGCCTGACATGGACGTAATGCCAAAATGGGCCGATGTTATCCTGATCCCGCTGATCAGCCTGTTGCTGGCGGCGGGGCTGTCGGCATTGCTGATACTGGCGATCGGCGAAGACCCGATTGCCGCCGCCAAGCTGATGATCAATGGCGCGCTTGGGTCATCTTATGGCTGGGGCTATACGCTGTATTACGCCACCAGTTTCATGTTCACCGGGCTGGCCGTTTCAGTGGCGTTTCATGCGCGCATGTTCAATATCGGCGGCGAAGGTCAGGCGATGATTGGCGGGCTGGGCGTGGCGATCATCAGCCTGTATATCCCCTGGCCGCACTGGTCATTTGCACTGATATTTGCCGCTTTGGCAGCGGCGCTGTTTGGGGCCGCCTGGGCCGCAATCCCGGCGTATCTGCAAGCCCGGCGCGGCAGTCATATCGTCATTACCACCATCATGTTCAACTTTATCGCCGCCGCCGTTCTGAACTATGTTCTGGTCAATGTGATGCGGCCCAAAGGCTCGATGGATCCGGCCACGGCAAAGTTTCCCGAAGCGGTGCATCTGCCGTCCCTGCATGATCTTCTGGCCCCGTTGGGTATTTCGTTTTCCAAGGCGGCCCCGGCCAATATCAGTCTTTTGATCGCCATTGCCGCCTGTTTTCTGGTCTGGATATTGATCTGGCGCACCAAGCTGGGGTTTGAAATCCGCGCCTATGGCCATTCGGAAAGCGGGGCGCTGTATGCCGGGATTTCGCCGTTCAAGATCACCATGATTGCCATGCTGATTTCGGGCGCATTGGCCGGCATGATGGCGATCAACAATGTGATGGGCGAGGCCGAAAGGCTGGTTCTGAACGCCACCGAAAATGCCGGGTTCATCGGCATCGCCGTGGCTTTGATGGGGCGCAGCCACCCGTTTGGGGTGTTTCTGGCGGCGATCCTGTTTGGCTTTCTGTATCAGGGCGGGGCGGAACTGGCACTTTGGACCAATATCCCCAGTCAGTTGATCGTCGTCATTCAGGCGCTGGTGATCCTGTTTACCGGGGCGTTGGACAATATGGTGCGGATGCCGTTGGAACGGGTGTTTCTGGCCCTGCGCAGGAGGAAAGCAGGATGAGCGAGCATCTGGCAAGCCTTGGATTGGCGCTGGGTATTTTCAGCGTCGGCTTTCTGGTCATTGGCCCGAATATTCTGGCGGTTATCGGCACCTCGATGGCGCGGGGTCGTCGTGATGGCGCGGTGCTGGCACTGGGTATCGGGCTTGGCTCTGGCCTTTGGGCCAGCCTGACGGTTCTGGGATTGGCCACGTTGATGACCACCTATGCCGGGGCGGTGACCGCATTGAAATTTGCCGGGGCGGGGTATCTTTTGTGGATGGCTTACAAAGCGTTCCGTTCGGCGGCGACGTCTGACGCCGACCTGAAACCAAAGGGCGAGGTCGGGGGAAACATGTTCCTGCGCGGTTTGATCATTCAGATGACCAACCCCAAGGCGGCGCTGCAATGGATTGCCATTGTCGCCATCGGTATCGGACCAGAGGCGCCTTTTGTGCTTGGCGCGGCCCTTGTGATCAGTGCGACATTGCTGTCGATCCTTGGGCATATGGTCTATGCGCTTACCTTTTCCACCACCCCGGTTATCCGCGCCTATGCCCATGCCCGTCGCTGGATCGAAGGCGCGTTGGGTGTGGTGTTTGTATTTGCCAGCTACAAGCTGGCCACGGCGAGGGTGTAGGCCATGGATTTTCTGACCCTCATTCAGGTGCTGGACAGTTCGGTCCGCCTGGCCACGCCGTTGCTTTTGGCCTGTCTGGCCGGGCTGTATTCCGAACGGGCCGGCATCTTTGACATCGGCCTGGAAGGCAAAATGCTGATGGCGGCGTTTTTCTCGGGCGCTGTGGCTGCGATCACCGGTTCGGCGTGGCTGGGCCTTTTGGCGGGAATTGCGTCGTCGATGGCGTTGGCCGGGCTGCATGGGCTGGCGTCGATCACGTTTCGGGGCAATCAGCTGATTTCAGGTGTGGCGATCAATTTTCTGGCTGCCGGTTTGACGGTTCTGATTGCTCAGAGCTGGTTTAAACAGGGCGGGCGCACGCCGTCATTAACCGGTGCGGGGCGGTTCAACCCGATTGAATTGCCATTTGCCGAGGCCGTAAGTGGTGTGCCCTACCTTGGTCCGATTTATAGCGAACTGTTGTCAGGCCATTCGATTCTGGTGTATTTCGCCGTGCTGGCGGTACCCGGCACATGGTGGTTGTTGTATCGCACCCGGTTTGGTCTGCGTCTGCGGGCGGTAGGCGAGAACCCGGCAGCGGTGGATACGGCCGGGGTTTCGGTGGTTGGGCTGCGGTTTGCGGCGGTGGCGATCTGTGGCATTCTGTGCGGCATTGCCGGGGCGTATCTGGCCACCGCGTTGCAGGCCGGGTTTGTCAAGGATATGACGGCGGGACGCGGGTTCATCGCCCTTGCGGCATTGATTTTTGCCAAATGGCGACCATGGCAGGCGATGTGGGCGTGTTTGCTGTTTGGGTTCCTTCAGGCGATTGCCCTGCGGTATCAGAACATCAACATCGGTGATTTCACCATTCCGGTGCAGGTCATGGACGCCCTGCCCTATATCCTGACGGTGGTAATTCTGGCCGGATTTGTCGGCAAGGCAATTCCGCCACGCGCAGGCGGTGAACCTTATGTGAAAGAGCGTTAATCCAGTTTTTTGTCGGCCAACCGGCAAAACAACCACCTGCCCGCGACAAAATGGAACAAATGAGACGGTTTGGCCGGTTGCATGGGGTTTCCGACCGGTCTAGATGAACACATGCAAATTTACCTACCTATTGCCGAAATGTCCGTAAACGCATTCCTGTTATTGGGGCTGGGCGGATTGGTCGGAGTCCTGTCGGGCATGTTCGGTGTCGGTGGCGGATTCCTGATGACGCCTTTGTTGTTCTTTATCGGCATCCCACCGGCGGTGGCGGTGGCGACCGAAGCCAATCAGATTGTTGCGTCATCGTTCTCGGGCGTGTTGGCGCATTTCCGAAGGCAAACGGTTGATATCAAGATGGGCACGGTGTTGCTGGTTGGTGGTCTGATCGGTGCAGCACTTGGCATCGTGCTGTTCAACTATCTTAAAAGCCTGGGCCAGGTCGATCTGCTGGTTAAGCTGTTTTATGTGGTGTTCCTGGGCGTGGTCGGCGGACTGATGTTCATTGAAAGCCTGAATACCATTCGCAAGACCCGCAAATCAGGGGGCGAGATAAAGGCGCGTCGGCAACGGACGTGGATACAAACACTGCCGTTCAAAATGCGGTTTCGTACTTCGGGTCTTTATATCTCGGTGATCCCACCGGTTGCTGTCGGCATTCTGGTAGGTATTCTGGCGGCGATCATGGGGGTCGGTGGCGGGTTTATCATGGTGCCGGCGATGATTTATATTCTGGGAATGCCGACCAAGGTGGTGGTGGGCACATCGCTGTTTCAGATCATGTTTGTCACCGCCTTTACCACCATGTTGCATGCCACCACCAACTTTACGGTTGATATCGTGCTGGCGGTTCTGCTGCTGGTCGGCGGGGTGATTGGCGCGCAGTTCGGCACCAAGATCGGGCTAAAGATGAAGGCCGAGAACCTGCGGATTTGGCTGGCGATCATGGTGCTGGCGGTTTGTGGCAAGCTGGCGATGGATTTGCTGTTGCAACCTACCGAGCTGTTTTCACTTGGCGTAGGGGGGCATTAGGATGCGTTATCTGCTTGCCTGCCTGCTGATGTTTCCAGGGTTGTTGATGGCTGAAGAAGAGGTGGTTCTTGGTCTCAGTAAAAAACATGTGTCGATCACCACCACCTTTGACGGTTCTGAAATTCTGATCTTTGGCGCCGTAAAACGCGAAAGCCCGGTGCCGGACACTGAACTGCATGTGGTGATCACCGTGGCGGGCCCGTCGCGACCCGTGACAGTACGGCGCAAGGCCAAATGGCTGGGGTTGATCTGGGTCAACAATGCAGCAGTCGAGGTTGATCTGGCCCCCAGTTTCTATGCCGTTGCCTCCACGGGGCCAATGTCGGACGTGCTAAGCGCTACCGAAAACCTGCGCCACAGGATTTCGATTGAAAATGCCATCCGTTCGGTCGGCGCTCCGGACAATGTGACCGACAGTGCGGCCTTTACCAAAGCGGTGATCCGTATCCGCCGCAATGCCGACCTTTATCAGCAATTGGAAGGTCAGGTCGCGCTGGACCAGCAAACCCTGTTCCGCACGGCGATCAAGATGCCTGCGAACCTGACCGAGGGCGATTATACCACGCGGATATTCCTGGCCCGTGAAGGCAAGGTTATCTCGCATCAAGAGACCACGATTGAGGTGCGAAAAGTTGGGTTGGAACGCTGGCTGTTCAACATGTCACGACAAAGTCCGGCGCTGTATGGGTTGATGTCACTGGCAATTGCCATTGCTGCGGGTTGGGGTGCGTCGGCGGCGTTTCGTCTGGCGCGCCGAGACTGAGCTGGGATCAATACCCGCGAGGACGCCCGTTAGGGCGGAGGAGCTACCCCCGCCCGATATATGGCATCTTGGTTGCCATCACCGTCATGAACTGCACATTCGCCTCAAGCGGCAGGCCAGCCATGTAAAACACTGACCTTGCCGCATCATCCACTGACATCACATATTGCGGGTCACCATCGGGGTTTTCTTCGGCCATGCGCCTATTCATCGCCTCTACCATCGGCGTCGCCGCGTTGCCGATATCAATCTGCCCGCACGCGATGTCATAGGGCCGCCCATCAAGCGATAAAGCCCGGGTCAGGCCGGTTATGGCGTGTTTGGTCGTCGTATAGGGCGTGGAATTTGACCGAGGAACATGTGCTGAAATCGAGCCGTTGTTGATAATCCGCCCACCTTGCGGGTTTTGCGCGCGCATCGCTGCAAACGCCGCCCGCGCCGACAGGAACATACCGTTCAGGTTCACATTGACGCTGGCGTACCAGTCTTCCAAGGCGATCTCATCTATCGAACCGCCCGGTGTGAATATCCCGGCATTGTTGAACAAGACGTCCAACCGGCCTGACGCTGCCAAAAACCTTGAAAATGCCGCCTCCACCGCTTTTGGGTCGGTCACATCCGCCACCAGCGCCACCGCATTGTCATGGGTTTTCGCCATTTCCTCTAACGGCCCTTCCCGACGCGCCAACAGGCCCACGCGCCAACCTTCGGCCAGAAACAACTCTGCCGCCACGCGGCCAATTCCGGAACTTGCGCCAGTGATGATGATGCTTTTCATATTTCCTCGCTTTCTAAGGTCAAAGTTGCGGCAGGGCTGGCGCGTAAATCGTCAACCTGCAAGGCATAGGTTGGCTTGGACAGCCGGTTGCGCACCACCCAGATCAGCCGTTCCTGCGCCCGTGTGATCGCCACGTAAGCCAGCCGTTTCCAAAGCGCCTGCCCCGCCTCGATCCGGCCCATCCTTGCTGCGACAAACAGGTCCGGCGCGAACACCTGAACCGTGTCCCATTGCGAGCCTTGCGCCTTGTGGATGGTCACCGCCGCCCCGTGCAGGAAGGTCGCCCCCATGCGGGCGGCAAACGGGATGAACGGTTCTTCTTCGTCCGGTTTTTCGATCTTTACAATCGACGCGGCACTGACCTGCGGGTCTTCGGCGCCCAGCACATGCAGCCGTGAAAACCCTGGCTTGCGACCGGGGCCGAGATAGATCACCTGAGCGCCGCGGATCAACCCGCGGGCCTCAAGGTCAAGGCGCTTTTTGCGGTGTTTCATCGGCAGTTCGATGCCGTCACAAATCAGCGGCTCACCTTCCAGCAACGCGTCTTCCGGTGCGGCGTGTACCTTGCGAAACGCATTGATCAGCTTAATTCGCGTGGCATTGCGCCAGACCAGAACCGGGCTGCGGGCCATCAGATCAACCTCGACCCTTTGGCCCCAGACCACCCGTTCGTCGCGCCTTGCCACGTCTTCGATCATCCGTTCAAAATCGGCGAATTCCAGCGCCGGGTCGCCAAGGGCGTGGGCCAGATCAAGGATCGGGTTGTCGGCGTCCTGCCGGTGCACCCGGCTAAGTTCCAGAATACGGGGTGCGGGCAAGGCCTCAAAAACCATATTGCCGGATTGTTTGACCGGGGCCAATTGCGCCGGGTCGCCAAACAACAAGAGGGTGGGGAAAATATCTTTCAGGTCCTCGAACTGTTTGTCGTCCAGCATCGAGGATTCATCGACAAAGCCGATGTCCAGCGGGTCTTCGCGCCGTTTCCAGCCGGTGATAAAGTCAGACCCGCGCAGGCCCGCCGCCGCCAGGGCGCCGGGGATGGATTTGTTGCCGGCAAAGAAAGATTTGGCACGCTGCAACGCGGTTTCGGTCAGCCCTTCGATTTCGGGTTCTTCGCCGTTGCCCATCAGCCATTCGGCGATGCGTTCGTATTCCGGGTCATAAACCGGCGTATAAAGTATCCGGTGAATTGTCGTCGCGGGCACACCGCGCAGGCGCAGCACCGACGCCGCCTTGTTGGTCGGGGCCAGGATCGCCAGGGTGCGTTTGTCACCCAGTTTCCGGCTTTCATAATCGCCCGAAACAACGGCAACACCTGCCGCCACCAATGCCTGATATAGCTCGGCCAGCAACAGGGTTTTGCCTGATCCGGCCTTGCCGACCACGGCCATCACGCCCGCGCCTGCTTCGCGCGGGGGTTTCAACAGGGCATCGTCCATATCCACCCCGGCCGAGCGCAGCATTTCAGCGACACTGTCAAAGGCGGCGGCCTGATCTTCGGAAAAAGTAACAGAGGGCACATTCATGACGCGACCCTATAGTGCGTCAGAGATATTGCCCAGATGGCGCGTGTCGCAAAAGACCTCAGGCGGACATCGCCATTGGTCCCATCCGTTCAGAACCAAAGGCACGGTCAAACCAAAGCTGGGATAGTGTCGGCGAAATACCCGCCCGCTGCGCCACCTTTCGACGTGCGGCTTCGGTAAATTCCCACAATCCGACGCTGATCATCTCGCGCCCCTGCCCTTGCGACCCCAATACCTCGGGTGACGAACCGATGGCGCGGTAAATCCGCTGCATCCGCGCATCGAACACGCCGACAAAATGGCGAATGCCAAAGCCTGACATGATCTCTCCGCCCGCCAGCATCAGACCGGCGGCGGTTTTTGCATCAGCGCCGCGAGCCAGGCAAAACCGGGTGCATTCCCAGATGTGCGGGCTGGTGATTGTTCCATCGCCGATCAGGTGGCCAAATATTTCATTGACCATGACCCGGCCCGTGGTCGGCAAGAACCGCATTGAACCGCCGTGGCGGCCATCGGGTTGTTCCCAGATCACATATAGCGGGTTCAGCGCATCATATTGATCGCGCTCTTCGCCCAAATCGTCCACATCAACCGGCCAGCCAAGCCGGGTGTGAAACTGATCCGCCCGGTCCCGGAACATGGAAGATGCGAGTTTTGGATAAAGTGAAAGGTCGTCTGCGTAGATATAGCGTATCATTGTTGTTGCCCCTTTGCCGTCCTAGCTGATCAAGCCTTACGACAGGTTTGGTTAACAACAGGTCAGTTTTCCGCACGATACCTTAGACAATGATCAACCCACGGCTTAGGGCGCGGGCAACCGCGTGGGTGGTATTATGCGCGCCCAACTTGAACCGCGCACTTTCAATATAGACCCGCAACGTGTGTTCCGAGATCGCCAGGGTGTCGGCCACCTGAGCCCGGGAATAGCCCATCGCCAACAGGGTCATCGCATCAATTTCACGCGGGCTTAGGGCGCGCGATTGTTCGCCTTTGCGCTCTGGTTCAAACTCTAACGCCTTGCGGTTGAAGTAATGCGCGATCAGGATCAGTTCGCGGCTGTTAAGTTCCGAGAACCTGGCCCATTCAGCATCATCGCAGGTATGGTTGACCGTGAACAAGGCGAACTGACCGTTGGGGCCACGGATCGGGATCGAGAACCCCTGATTGCCAACGCCATGTTTCATCGCGTCTGCCAGAAACGCCCGCGCCGGTTTGCCGGACCAATCAAGACGTTTCCAGTCAACCGGGTGAAACCGCTGGAAGCAGCCGATGACCACCGGGTCCACGCGAATATAGCTTTGCGCGATATAGTGGTCGCGCCATTCGTCGCTATAGGTGCCGCAGCCGTATTGTTCGCCCGCGCTATCAACCCAGTGATAGATTATGTGGTCGACGCCAAAAGCATTCCGCAGCTTGACGATGACGCCTTGTATGCCTTCAAGCGTGCCTGTGGCGTCCAATTCCTCCAGTATCTGATCCAGGTTGACATTGGCCTGCATGATCTCGCGCTTGCGCCTCCTTGGCGTGGGACGCAATTTCGGCAGCGGCAATCAGCGTGGTATCTTGTAGCTGCTCAGCCAGCGCCCCAAGGTCATTTGCAAGAGCAAACGATTTGAGATCCGCCAGAACGTCCAGTATCCAGTCGTTATGTGGCATCAGAATCCCCCCTAAATGGTTAATGAATCGTTAACACAACTATAACATGTGGTGATTTCTTAGGAAATTCACTTGTTTCCACTCCCCAAAAAGCGCGAGGGGGCTATTTTCAAGCGATTGTTTTCTATGAATTCCCAGATTTGAAAGGATGTGGCTCTGCTGTGGCCAGGTGATTCGCGGACGAATTCGTCAGGCCGAATCACTTTTGGAAGGATTGCTGACTGGCCAGGCTTGTTGGTAGGGTGGGTCACGCCCCACCCTACCCTTAGTTTGCGGCGTCCAGCACCTCTTCCAATGTACGCAGACCGGTCCTTGGGGACTGCACCAGCACCGACATGTTGCCGGGCTTGTGTTCGTTACGCATCATTTTCATATGCGCCAGCGGCAGATCGTTCCAGGCAAACACTTCTGACATGCAGGGATCAAGGCGGCGCTCCAGCATCAGCTTGTTGGCGGCGCTGGCCTGTTGCAGATGCGCGAAATGGCTGCCTTGCAGGCGCTTTTGATGCATCCACATATAGCGCGCGTCCATGGTCAGATTGAACCCGGAGGTGCCCGCACAGATCACCACCATACCGCCCTTTTTCACCACAAAGGTTGAAACAGGAAACGTCGCCTCGCCCGGGTGTTCGAACACCATGTCGACATTGACGCCCTTGCCGGTGATATCCCAGATCGCCTTGCCAAATTTACGCGCTTCTTTGAACCAGGTGGCATATTCCGGCGTGTTGACGGTTGGCAACTGCCCCCAGCAATCAAAATCTTTGCGGTTGATCACGCCCTTCGCGCCCAGATCCATGACGAAATCACGCTTGCTTTCGTCGCTGATCACGCCGATGGCGTTGGCGCCTGCCGTGTTGATCAGTTGGATCGCATAAGAGCCAAGCCCCCCCGACGCCCCCCAGACCAGAACATTCTGGCCCGGCTTAAGATCGTGCGGCTCGTGACCAAACAGCATCCGGTAGGCGGTTGCCAGGGTCAGCGTGTAACAGGCCGCCTCTTCCCATGTCAGATGACGCGGGCGCGGCATCAATTGTTGCGCCTGCACCCGGGCAAACTGGGCAAACGATCCGTCCGGGGTTTCATAACCCCAGATGCGCTGGCTGTCTGAATACATCGGATCACCGCCGTTGCATGCCTCGTCATCGCCATCATCCTGATTGCAATGCACCACCACTTCATCGCCAACGCGCCAGCGCTTGACCTTGTCACCCACCGCCCAGACGATGCCGGCCGCATCCGAGCCGGCGATGTGATAGGGTTGATTGTGAACATCAAACGGGCTGATCGGCTCGCCCAAACCGGCCCAGACGCCATTATAATTGATGCCCGCCGCCATCACCAGGATCAACACATCATGGCTATCCAGCTCCGGCACATCCAGCACCTCTTCAAGCATCGCCTTGTCCGGCTCGCCGTGGCGCTCGCGCCGGATGGCCCAGGCGTACATCTGTTTCGGGACGTGGCCCATCGGGGGCATCTCGCCGACCTCGTAAAGGTCTTTTTCCGGCGCGTCATAAGGTGCTATATTTGTGTCCAAAGCCATTTGAGACCTCCTGTAAGCCATGGTTATGCCGCAGCGCAGAAACAGCGGCGTTCAAACCGGAATAAAAAGGGTTGCGCAATAATGCAACCTTTAATCGGTAGATTTGGTAATTTTATGACCCAGCGGGTGCAGAAATTCCGTTTGCAGCCGCAGAATCGTTGGGCAGAGCGTCCGGCATCAGATGCCGGATTGAATTGGCGTAAAAATTCACCAGCTCTGCATTTTCCGGGTTGATCGAATATGTTTCACCCGAAAGGGTCAGAACATTCCGCTCGATCAGGTTTCGCAGGCCAACTTCGGTGGCATACGCCTGATCGTCGCGCGGCACATGGGTGTGGGCCATCGGCAGGTCGGTGACCATCCTGGCCATGCCCTGTTCGACCTCAGCCCGGGTCATCTGGGTGTTCTGCAACATCAGCCAGCACACGGCAGGCACCGGCAGGATGGGGATGATGGCGGCAATCTGGGACATCAATTCTTCGGCCAATGGCATGGTCAGATCACCGGCCCTGCCGGTGCTGAATTCCTTTAGCGACAAGGGGCAACCAAAGCTGACGGCGGCATAGCCGAACCGGTGATAGCGCCCGGTAATGCGCAACCAAAGCTGATGACCGATGTTGCGGGCAACCACCCCAAGCCCGGCCTTGAAGCGCCGACTTTCCTCTTTGCCCGCGTTGATCAGGATGCGGTCCTCCAACACCCGGTCATAGTTCAGCGCCACGGGGACAAACACGATGTCGCGCCCTTCGGGGTCAAATTCGTCGATCAGATATTTCAACAGGCCCATCTTTGGTGCAGCGGGCGCGCCTGTCAGGCTTAGCCCACCTTCGGGGAACATTGCCTGCGTTACACCATTGTCCGTCGAGAGGCGCACATAGCGCGCGAGCACCTTGCGATACAGGTCATTGCGCGATTTGCGACGCACGAAATAGGCCCCCATCGCCTTGATCAACCGGCTAAGAGGCCAGACCCGCGCCCATTCACCGACCGCATAAGACAGGGCCGAGCGTTCGGCGGCAAGGAATGTCACCAGCAGATAGTCCATGTTGCTGCGGTGGTTCATCACAAAGATCACGGCGGCGTCGGGGTCGACCTTGCGCAATTCGGCCTCGTCAAAGTGGCCAAGGCGGACCCGGAACAGGGCCATTGAAATAAACCGCGCCATGCGGGTGGCAAAGCCGAAATAGGCCGAGGCCGAAAAGGTCGGGACAATTTCGCGGGCATAATGCGCGGCCTCTTCGAACACCACGCGTTCCGGGGTCTCGGTGGCGCGTGCCTGATCGACGACGGCCTGGGCCACTTGGGGGTCATAGATCAGTCGCTGAATCATGTCGTACCGGCGCGCCAGTTTGAAGGGCTGGATCGGCACATCAAGCTTCTTGTTTAAACGCTCAACCACCTTTTCCATCCGGCGGCGAAAGAACCAGCGCACCGAAGGGATCATCATCCGTTCCCATAGGGCAATCAACGCCAGAACCAGAACCAGCAAAAGCAACCACAGGGGTATTTGGACAATTTGCGTCATTTTTGCAGACTGGCATTTATTTCGCTGTGTCACAATCGTTTCGATTCACCCCATGCCGCAACGCAGCGAATTGACTTGGGGTGATAATTGCGATTAAGAGCCTAAATGTGAAAGAAAATTACCCGGCCAATCGAAAGAACCCAATGTCACACCCTCAAAAAGACCGCCCCTGGCTGATCCGTACTTATGCAGGCCATTCCACCGCCAAAGCCTCGAATGAATTATACCGGGGCAATCTGGCCAAGGGGCAGACCGGGCTTTCGGTGGCGTTCGATTTGCCGACACAAACCGGCTATGACAGTGACCATGTGCTGGCGCGGGGCGAGGTTGGCAAAGTGGGTGTTCCGGTTGGGCATCTGGGGGATATGCGCAGTCTTTTTGCGGATATTCCACTGGATCAGATGAACACCTCGATGACGATCAATGCTACGGCACCTTGGTTGCTGGCATTGTATATTGCTGTGGCCGAGGAACAGGGCGCAGATATTTCCCGGCTTCAGGGGACGGTTCAGAATGATCTTATCAAGGAATATCTAAGCCGGGGAACCTATATCTGTCCGCCCAAACCATCGTTGAAGATGATCGCCGATGTGGCCGAATATTGTTATTCCAACGTGCCTAAATGGAACCCGATGAATGTGTGTTCCTATCATCTGCAAGAGGCCGGGGCGACACCGGAACAGGAACTGGCATTTGCCTTGGCGACGGCACAGGCGGTGCTGGATGAACTGCGCCCGCGCGTTCCATCAGAGGATTTTCCGGCTTTGGTCGGGCGGATTTCGTTCTTTGTGAATGCCGGCATCCGGTTTGTTACCGAGATGTGCAAGATGCGGGCGTTTGTTGATCTGTGGGATGAGATTTGTCTAGAGCGCTACGGCGTGTCAGACCCCAAACACCGGCGGTTTCGGTACGGAGTTCAGGTTAACTCACTGGGCCTGACCGAGCAGCAGCCCGAGAATAACGTCTACCGGATATTGATTGAAATGCTGGCCGTTACCTTGTCGAAAAAGGCGCGGGCGCGGGCGGTGCAATTACCGGCCTGGAATGAGGCGCTGGGGCTGCCACGGCCATGGGATCAGCAATGGTCGATGCGAATGCAGCAGATATTGGCGTTTGAAACCGACCTGCTGGAATATGGTGATTTGTTTGATGGCAACCCGGCCGTGGATGCCAAGGTTGAGGAATTGAAGGCGGGCGCGCGGGCAGAGCTTTGCAATCTGGAGAGCATGGGCGGGGCGATTTCGGCGATTGAATATATGAAATCGCGGTTGGTTGAGTCAAATGCCGCACGTCTGAATGCAATTGAAGCGGGAGAGACAATTGTTGTTGGGGTGAACCGGTTTACCGCGTCCGAGCCATCGCCTTTGATGAGTGAAGATGGCGGTATCATGACCGTGGACAAAGCGGCAGAGCAGGATCAGATTGACCGGCTGAATGACTGGCGCGAGGGCCGCAACGACGGCGCGGTTCAGCGGGCTTTGACCGGGTTACATGAGGCGGTCACAGCAGGTGGCAATATAATGCCTCCGTCGATTATTGCCGCCCGTGCCGGCGTTACGACCGGTGAATGGGCCGAGGTTATGCGCGCCGCATACGGCACATATCGCGGGCCAACGGGCGTGTCCGCGTCAATGTCCAACAAGACCGAAGGGCTTGAGGAAATTCGCTCGGCGGTTGATGGGTTGAGTGACCGGCTGGGACGGCGGCTGACGTTTCTGGTGGGCAAGCCGGGGTTGGACGGGCATTCAAACGGGGCGGAACAGATTGCCGTGCGGGCGCGCGATTGCGGGATGGATATAACTTATGACGGCATTCGGTTGACGCCGGCTGAGATTATTGCAGCAGCGCTTGAGAAACAGGCGCATATTATCGGACTTTCGATTTTGTCAGGTAGTCACTTGCCGTTGGTTCGTGAGGTGATGACACAATTGCAGGCGGCCGGCCTGGGCCATATCCCGGTGGTTGTTGGCGGCATTATCCCAGATGAGGATGCGGACGTTCTTTTGCAAATGGGGGTCGCGAAAATATATACTCCAAAAAACTTTGAGTTGAATACCATCATGGCGGATGTTGTCACACTTGTTGAGAATAAACTGCTGGCGGCGCAATAACGCCTATTGGTTGATGCCAGCCGGAAATTTTCGGTGAAATTGAATTATTGATGCTGCATCGCGTCGCGGCTTTGGCTATTGTGCGTGTGAATGCTCCACTCGCAATTCGAATACCTCAAGGAGAACAGAAAATGACATTTAGTCTTAAAGACATGACACGAAAAGAACTGTCCAAACTGAAAAAGGACGTGGAAAAGGCGTTGAAGACGTCCGAGCAGCGGGAACGTCGCGATGCGTTGAAAGCGGCCGAAAGGGCGGTTGCTGAATTTGGCTTTTCGCTGGACGAGATTTCCGCCGGGGCGAAAGTGAAAGCGCCAAAGAAAAGCAAAAAGGGCAAAATGGGTCGGCCACGTAAAAAGGCCGCTGCGAAATATCGCAACCCGGCCAACCCGGAACAGACCTGGTCGGGGCGCGGTCGCAAGCCGCTTTGGATCCACGCGGCGCTGGAAAGTGGCGCGGATATCACTGATCTTGAAATCTAAAGTGACTGGCATTCCATGACTATACATATCGGAGCCCAGCCGGGCGATATTGCGGAAACGGTGTTGCTGCCGGGCGATCCTTATCGCGCGAAATGGGCGGCTGAGACGTTTTTATCGGACGTGGCGCTGGTCAACGAAGTGCGCGGAATGCTGGGTTATACCGGTACATGGAATGGCCATAAGGTCACCATTCAAGGCAGCGGCATGGGGATGCCATCGCTGTCAATCTATGTGAATGAGCTGATCAAGGATTATGGTGCGAAAACCCTTATTCGCATCGGGTCCTGTGGCGCAATGCAGGACAGCGTGGCTGTGCGGGATGTCATTTTGGCAATGACCGCCAGTTCGCTGTCCACCCCTTCGCGGGGGATATTGCGGGAATTGAATTATGCGCCTTGTGCTGATTGGTCGTTGTTGCAGGCGGCAGTTAAGGCGGCCGAAAATAAGGGCGTAGCGACACATGTTGGCGGGATTTATTCGTCGGATGTATTTTATGATGAACGCCCCGATCTGAATGAACAGATGGTGCGGCACGGGGTTTTGGGCGTGGAAATGGAAGCGGCGGAATTATATATTCTGGCGGCGCGTCACAAATGCCGGGCCTTGGCGGTTTTGACCGTTTCAGATCATTTGATTACCGGCGAGGCGTTGCCTTCGGACCAACGCGAGACCAGTTTTGGCGATATGGTCGAGATTGCTTTGAACGCGGCGTTTACCTGAATTATCGCCCGTGGCTGGCGTCGTATTGATTTGGCCACGGGCTTTGCCAGTCTTGCAAGGCGTCATTCTGAGGTTTGAAAATTTCAACCAAAAGCGGATAGCAATGCGCTTTATCGCTGGTGTGTCCGGACGAACAATCGCCGCCGGGGCAGGCACTTAACGCGCCCAACAAATCAATCTCGGCAAAAAATTCGATGTGGTCGCCGGGACGAACCGGGCTGGCTTTCATGAAATACTGACCGGTGTCGCGGGTGAAACCGGTGCACATGAATACGTTCATCACGTCGTGAACAAGCGGTTCGGCCTTGGCAGGCGGCAGGTTCAGGTGGGCGGCCAAAGCGCGGGTCAGGTTGGAATGACAGCAGTGGTGATAATGAACGCCATCAAGCAAATTACCGGTATAGGGGTCACAGCGGGTGCCGATTACGTCATGCACCGAGCCACCGAATTGGTCGATACCGTACCAGTCCAGCGTGTCTTTGATGATGGTCGCCATTGGGCGCAAGTTGGGAAAGCTACTCCAGAGCCGGTCGCCGGAGGTGACGTGAGTCCCGTGCAGGGCGCGGGTTTTGCCGGAATAGAAGCGTTCGGTCAGGTCATTGGCGTGCCACAGGTTAAGGTCGCCGACTTGCGGGCCATCGACGCAGGATATGCGTGCGAAGTGGCCCGCGGGGGCGTGAAAAGTGGCGGCATGGCGCGGGGCGACGACAACCTCATCACATTTTTGCGCCATAAGACGCGCGGCGCGATACAGGTTTAGATCGGGTTTGGGCAGCGTAGCCGTTGGATAACATGTCACCGGCGCGACCGCGCGGCGTGCCTCGGCGTCGGAGGGAAGTGTCATAGCGTTCTCAATTGTTGCAAAAGCGGTGACCAAAAGATTGGGCGTTTGAATTTTGGCTGTCAAGATTGGAAAATTCTGTGGGTTGATCCAAGCGTCTTCAACTTGGTCATTCAGTTATCCTGGCCCCTATTGCGACACCTGTCCACATCTGGTTCCATCCGCAATCCAGGCCAAGGGAACTGTGTTTGGCACAGCACGCTGAGGTATCGGATACGGGACCATTTCACGATAGCTCTACCCAAAGGACGCGCATTGTTTGCGCATGACCGAATGCAAGGTAAGTTGAAACTGGGCAGGGGCGCTGCGAAGTGAGGTGATAAACCTTTGAGATGACAATTGATCCGGCACAAATTCGGCCACGATCTTATACCACCAAACTTCGGCAACAATGAATGGCCATGCCAACAACAGCCCGACCAAAGCACCGCCCCCAAAGCCAACCAGCCACAGAACAAGATGCAGGTAATCAAAAAACACAATCGGGTAAAAGGCGCCAAAGGTGTTTCCCGTCAAAGCCGCGCCAAACACCAGAACTGTCAAAAGAACCAGTAGAATGCGGGTCAGCACATTAATGCACCCGGTCGGCCATCATCTTTTTGATCTCGACAATGGCCTTGGCCGGGTTCAGCCCCTTGGGGCAGGTTTTGGCACAATTCATGATGGTGTGGCAGCGATAGAGTTTGAACGGGTCTTCCAACTCATCCAGGCGTTCGCCGGTTGCTTCGTCGCGCGAATCGATGATCCAGCGATAGGCATGCAGCAAGGCGGCAGGCCCGAGGTAGCGATCAGAGTTCCACCAGTATGACGGGCAGGAGGTTGAGCAACACGCACACATGACGCATTCGTAAAGCCCGTCGAGTTTCTTGCGGCTTTCGATGGATTGCTTCCATTCGCGGGCCGGGCGGTTGGTTTTGGTTTCCAGCCACGGCATGATCGAGGCGTGCTGGGCGTAGAAATGCGTAAGGTCGGGGATCAGGTCTTTGACCACTTCCATATGCGGCAGCGGATAGATTTTCACGTCGCCCTTGATTTCATCCATGCCGTAGATGCAGGCCAGCGTATTGATGCCGTCGATGTTCATGGCGCAGGACCCACAGATGCCTTCGCGGCAGGACCGCCGGAACGTCAGGGTTGGGTCAATTTCGGATTTGATCTTGATCAGAGCGTCAAGGATCATTGGGCCGCAGGTGTCGAGATCAACGAAATAGGTATCGACCGACGGGTTCTTGCCGTCATCCGGGTTCCAGCGGTAAATCTGGAATTTGCGCAGGTTGGTGGCGCCTTGCGGCTTGGGCCAGGTTTTGCCGGTGATGATGCGGCTGTTTTTCGGCAGGGTCAGTTCGACCATTGGGTGGCCTCCTTGAGGGGCAGGATATGAGAGAGAAAGCAGGTTTGGGGTGTGTTCAGGGTCATTGCAGATCACCTTGTGGCAGCGATATCTGATGTGAAATTTGCGCGAGGCGGGCCGCATCCTGAGGGAAATGTTGGGTCAGTTGCCGGGTAAGTGCCGCGTCCTGCGAGGCCAGAAGGGCGATGGCCTGAAATTCGGGATCGTCGGACATTTGTTGCCAGCGCCGGGCGGTTTGCAGATCTTGGGGGCTTTGCGCCTGTTTCTGAAAGGACGACCCACCGCCGTAATGCTGCACAGCGCCCAGGGAATTGTCGCGGATGGGCAGGTTCAGACGATTCAGGATATCGGCGCGATAGGTTAGTGAGGTAGCCCAGGCGTCATAGCAGATTGGCACCACGCCTTGTGTGCCTTCCGATTGCATGATCAAGTCCAGCAAGCGGGTGTATTTGTCAATCGCATGCAGAATGATCGAAGTGCGCCGGGACAGGGAATAGCCATCGTTGGGCTGCATCTTTTTCAACAGCGAGGCGGACCAGTTCAAAAAGCTGCGGTAGATCAGCAGATCGGCATCAATTTGGGCTGCATCGAAATTGCCTGAAAGGGCGCGTTTACGCAGGAAATCGGCCGGGGAATTGTCTTCGATCGAAAACAGGAACATCGCACCATCGCTGACTGGCGCAGTGGCGGCGACCAGCCGGTCCTTGCCCGGCTTTAGAAACATCTGTTTGGCATTGATTTCAATGGTGGCGAAATTGTCGATCGGGTTGGCGCCGGGTTTGCAGTTATTCAGAAATACCGCCCCTTGGGACGGGGCGTTGCGCTGGAGCCAGTTGAGGATGGCGTGATTGCCCGAGCGGCGCATGCCGCAGGCGCGTACAACCAGACCGGGGACAAATCCCAACTGATCCCATTGGTCCTTGTGCGCAAGCCGATCTTGCAGAGGGGCTGCCGTAGAGATGTGCTGAGCCTGTGCCAAATCCTTGTGTGTCCCTTAGAACGTGCGCGCCTTGGGGGCGATTCTCTTGAGACTGATGCCGCCATCCTTTTCCGCCAGCAAAGTATCGGTCACCACCGGGCGGTAACTGAGCGCGACTTTGCGATCATCAACCCGGGATATCGTGTGCACGCGCCATTTCTTGTCGTCGCGTTTAGGGTGGTCTTCGTGGGCATGGGCACCGCGGCTTTCATGGCGGGCTTCGGCGCCGGCAATGGTGGCCAGGGCGTTGGGCATCAGATTGGTCAGTTCCAGCGTTTCCATCAGATCGCTGTTCCAGATCAGCGACCGGTCAGTGACATGCAGATCGTCGATCTTGGCGGCGATGCCGTCCATCTTTTCAACGCCTTCCGCCATGGTTTTTCCGGTTCGGAACACCGCCGCGTCGGCCTGCATGGTTTTCTGCATTTCCAGTCGCAACTCTGCCGTGGGCGTGGCGCCATTGGCGTTACGCAGCCCATCGAACCGGTCAAATGCCGCGTCAACACTGGCCTGGTTAAGGCGCGCAGGGGCGGCATCGGCATCGACCACCTTACCGGCCCGGATGGCGGCGGCGCGGCCAAACACCACCAGATCAATCAGCGAGTTTGAACCAAGGCGATTGGCCCCATGAACCGATGCACATCCGGCTTCGCCTACAGCCATCAGACCGGGAACAAGGGCATTGGGGTCTTTTTTCGAAGGGTTCAGAACTTCGCCCCAATAGTTGGTGGGGATGCCGCCCATGTTATAGTGCACGGTCGGCAGCACCGGAATTGGTTCTTTGGTCACGTCCACCCCGGCAAAGATTTTTGCGCTTTCCGATATGCCGGGCAGGCGTTCGGCCAAGGCCGAGGCCGGCAGGTGGCTTAGATTCAGATGCAGGTGATCGCCATCAGGCCCCACCCCGCGCCCTTCGCGGATTTCCATGGTCATTGATCGCGAGACATAATCGCGCGGCGCCAGGTCTTTGTATTGCGGCGCATAGCGCTCCATGAACCGTTCGCCTTCGGAATTGCTTAGGTAACCGCCTTCGCCGCGCGCACCTTCGGTGATCAGGCAACCGGCACCGTAGATGCCGGTGGGGTGAAATTGCACGAACTCCATGTCTTGCAGGGGCAGACCGGCGCGCGCCACCATGCCGCCGCCGTCACCGGTGCAGGTGTGGGCCGATGTGGCACTGAAGTACGCCCGCCCATAGCCGCCAGTGGCCAGCACGACCATTTTGGCGTTGAAGACGTGCATGGTGCCATCGTCCAGCTTCCAACAGACCACACCTTGGCAAACTCCATCGTCGGACATGATCAGATCAATGGCGAAATATTCTATGTAAAATTCCGCGTTGTTTTTCAGGCTTTGGCCGTAAAGCGTGTGCAAAATGGCATGGCCGGTGCGGTCGGCGGCGGCACAGGTTCGTTGCACTGCCGGGCCTTCGCCAAATTCGGTGGTATGGCCGCCAAAGGGGCGCTGATAAATCTTGCCATCTTCGGTGCGCGAAAATGGCACGCCATAGTGTTCCAGTTCATAAACCGCCTTGGGGGCTTCGCGGGCGAGGTATTCCATCGCATCCATATCACCCAGCCAGTCCGAACCTTTGACGGTATCGTACATATGCCACTGCCAATGGTCCGGTCCCATGTTGGATAGTGACGCGGCAATGCCGCCCTGGGCCGCAACTGTGTGGGACCGGGTCGGGAAAACCTTGGTGACGCAAGCGGTGCGCAAGCCCTGTTCGGCCATGCCTAAGGTGGCGCGCAGACCGGCGCCGCCAGCACCGACAACCACAACGTCGTAATCATGGGTTTCATATTCATAAGTTGCCATTGTGTCAGACCCTCAAAGTGCTAATTTTACAAGGGCAAACAGCCCCGTAGCCGTCAGGCCATAACTCAGGATGGTGGTGATCAGGATCAACACCTTGCGGGTGGAGTGATAGGTATAATCCTCAAACACCACCTGCATGCCTTTGCGAAAATGCTGCATGCCGATTACCAGCATCAAGCCGGTGACAATCGCCGGAATTGGGCGCGAGAACACTGCCAGAACCTCGGCGTGACCTGCGCCCAGCGCGGACCCGAAGATATACAGGAAAGTCGGCACAATCAGGGCCAGGCCAACGGCGCTGATCTGCATGTAGCGGTGGTGCTCAGTGCCGGAATGGGCAGAGCCACGGCCAGTTGCGCGTTTGCGGTCAGTGATGAATTGCATGGGCTTGCCCCCTTATTGAATGATGAACAGTGTCAGGATGGTCAGGATCACTGACCCGGCGATAACCGCCCAGCCAAGTTTTTCAGCCGTTTCAACCTCAAGCCCATGGCCTGCATCGAACAGCAGATGCCGCAGCCCGCCAAGATAGTGATACCAAAGCGCCCAAAGCGAAAGGGTCATTACCAGATCGCCAAACCACGAGGTGACAAAGCCATTGGCCAGATCATAAGCCGCAGGCGATGTGGCGGCCGCCAACAGCCACCAGACCGCAAGGAACGCAGCCACGATCAGGGAAATCCCGGTCAGCCGGTTCAGGATCGACGCAATGGATGTCAATTGCGTTCGATAAATTGTCAGATGCGGCGAAAGTGGGCGCGCGCGAGGATTGGTATCGGCCATGTTGGCTCCTTGGTCCTGAGTAGCTGACGCTGATTCTAAAGGTTTTTCACCGACTGTCACGTGGAACAAAGTGAAAATGCGCCGGTTTTCAGGCCTCAGGTTAGATTTAAGTCAATATGTGATCACAGTTCTGTCTGTAGTGATCACAATCTCAAAATGGTTAATATTTCCGTAAGACCGGCGGGTCAATTATTGATTTTCCGCTGTTTGGTGGGTCACTTCGCGCAGCAGTTTCTTGCGAATACGGCTGGGATACTCTTCGAAACTGGCGGCTGAGACGACAAATGCGCCTTCGCCGGTGATCACGTGTTCATAGAAATAGGCGGTGAGTTCCGGTTCGGATGCCTCAATCGCGATGGCGTTGACGATGATGCCTGCGTCTTTCAGGGCCTGGTGGACGGTCTTTGGGTCGATGCCTTCGTTGGACAGCCCATCGCCGGACAGGTCGATCAGGTGGCGGGTGCAGTGTGGTACGTCTTTGAAAGCGGCCATGGAAAAGTCCAGCGCCTCGCCTATGGCGGTGGAATAATTGCGCCAGACACGGGGGTCGCCTGCAACGCGGGTTGCAAAATTGTCTGAGGCCGTGAAGCTGTCGATGGTGGTCCAGGGGATGGTGATCTTTTGACGGGTCGACCCGGTCCATTGGATCAGGGTCAGTTCGGCGTTGGCCAGCACCAGCGCCTCGGACACAACCGAATCGCGCAGTGCGGCGGCCAGCCCGTCCATCTGGGTGCGATATTCGCTTTTGTCTACCGAGCCGGACACATCCACGGCCAGCACCAAAGCCAGGTCGCAGGCAAAAGCCGGACTGCTGGCAAGCAAGCCCAGGAAACCCGATAACGCACGCAAACCAAAGCCCATGCAGCCTGTCTAACACGTTCACCGCAATTGTGGCTCAAATCTCTGTGGGCGCCGGGGAATTGTCGTGGCATTTATCAAAGTGACAAGGATCTGAATTCGTGACCAAAGGTCGGGGTCAGTAAAACAGGTTCAGCATGGTTTGCGAAACCACCAGGAACAGCAGGGTCATGACCCCGCCCGAACGCAGGAAATCAACCACCCGGTAGCCCGCAGGTCCCATGATCAGCGCGTTGACCTGATGGGTCGGGATGATAAAGCTGTTGGAGGTGGAGATGGCCACGGTCAGGGCGAACATCGCCGGATTGCCACCCGCAGCCACGGCAATAGAGACAGCCAGAGGCACCAGTAAAACCGTAGCGCCGACGTTTGACATCACCAGGGTGAACCCGGTGGCCAGCACGGCCACCCCGGCCTGCAAGGCCCAGATCGGCCAGCCGTCCAGCAGGATAAGAACATTCTGCGCGATCCAGGCGGCGGTGCCGGTATTCTGCACGGCCATGCCCAGAGGTATCAGCGAGGCCAAAAGGAACACCGTGTTCCAGCCAACCGCGCGGTAAGCTTCGTCCATGGTCAGCACCCGGGATATGATCATGCCCACAGCGCCGGTCAAAAGCGCCAGTGACAGGCGCACATCGGTGAACAGCACCAGGGCCAACGCCACCGCAAAGAACCCCAACGCCCAGCCGACCTTTTTCGGACGCAGCTCTTCTTCGGGGAAATCCGATGTCACCACCACGAAATTACGGTTGCGCTTCATCCGGGTAAGAAAATCCCAGGGCGTATGCACCACCAGTGTGTCACCAGCCTGAAGCGGGACCTTGCCGATCAGCGTGGAGTGATGATCGCCATGTTCCACCAGGCTCATGGTATCTTCGCCCCGGTGGATGGCCAGCAGGCTCATGCCGTAGGTGCGGCGAAAATGCAGATCGTTGGCCGTCTTGCCGATGTTGGCCGAACCGGGCGTCACCACGATCTCGGCCACACCGGCCTTGGTCGGCGAAAAGTCCTCGGCGAAATGTTCTAACGCCGGGCGCACCTCCAGCCCGTAAATCTCGCATATCTCCCGAATGACCCTCTGGCGGCCCAGAATGGCCAGTCGGCAAGGCGTCAGGATCTCGGTTTCGACCCGGGGCGCCACCACCTTTTGGCCGGCGTAATAGGTGCCGATGATATAAAGGCTGTGGGCGTGCATGATGTCTTCCAGGGTCTGGCCGACCAGAATATTGCCCTCTGGCACGATCACCTCAAACAGGTCTGCCTTCAGGCCATAAGTGCTTTTCAGGAAATCGGCCATGGATTGCCCGGCGGCCGCATCTTCGCGCTTGGTGGTGGAGGGCAGCACCCAGCGGCCAAACAACACGAAATACAAGATACCCGTGACAACCAGTGCCAGCCCCACCGGCAGCGGCGCAAACAGGCTGAAGGTTGCCATCTTGTCCTTGTCCGGCAGATCAGCGTTCGAGGTGACGATCAGATCATTCAGCAGGATCATCGGCGACGAGCCGACCATGGTCATGGTGCCACCCAGAATCGCCGTAAAGCCCATCGGCATCAGCAACCGCGACAGCGGCAGGCCGGTACGCGCCGAAATACGGCTGACCACCGGCAAAAACAGCGCCGCCGCACCGACATTCTGCATGAATGAGGAAATCACCCCCACCGTGCCCGAAATGATCGGGATGATCCGCGCCTCGCTCGAGCCGCCGTATTTCAGGATCGCCGCCGCCACCTTGTTCATCAGCCCGGTCTTGTCGAGCCCGGCACCAAGGATCATCACCGCAATGATCGAAATTACCGCATTGGAGGAGAAGCCGGTGAACAACTCATTGACGTCAGCAATGTTTTCCAGCCCCGGCGCATAGCTCAGCGCACCGATGATTACCATCACAAGCACCGCCGCCAGATCAACCCGCAGAACCTCGCTGACAAACAGGAACATGGTAAAGCCAAGCACGCAGAGCACGACGATCATCTCGGTAGTCAGGGTAAGGGGATCCATTGCGGCTCTTTTTTGTTCTGGCTGGTCTGGGGCAGTATGGGGCAGATCTGGATTTGGCGTGCGGTTTACCTGTTCGGGGAAAGATGACGTCTATATATAGTGTTATGTGAATATATCCAGAGGTTTTGCGATCTTGATTGGTACGCGAATTTTCAAGGCACAAGGCCGCCCGGGAAGCCGGTGCGGACAATGGCAACGATCAGCAGGAATTTAGCCGCATCGGCTTTGAACAAAGCGAAGGTCGTGAATTACGATTCCAAGTGGTCTGGAGGCGCAATAATGGTAATTATGCTTTGCGCTCAAACGGGCATCAACGCCCAATAGTCGAGGTCAAGCAGGACTTCGGGCAGGTATTTGCCATCCTCGCCTTTCAGGGCAAAAGGCGCACCACCACTGGTTGCAACCAGTCGCAAACGGATGGCACCCACCCCCGGTGCATCTGTTTCGGCCTTGTCCAGCACTTCGGACCAGGCACGGATTGTCATGCCGGCGCAGGCTGGGTTGGCATGCGCGCCTGCGTTCAGGGCAACAATCATCTGGGCGTTGGCCAGCCCGTTGAACGACAGGGCGCGGGCCATGGAAATCACATGACCGCCATAGATCAGGCGGGTGCCGTCAGGGCGCGCCGATGTGTCGAAATGCACCCTGGCGGTATTCTGCCAAAGGCGGGTGGCCAGCATATGTTCGGCCTCCTCGATGGTGACACCGTCCACATGGTCGATCTGTTCGCCAATGTCATAGTCATCCCAGCGGTGCGTTTCCCCCGCCAGAGCGAAGTTGTAGGAGGTGAAATCCAGACCTTTGGGGATCGGTAAATGCGACGCGGGCACTGCGGGTGCGAGGGCTGGGATCACCGTTTCGGGTGCCGGGGCATCAGGGTCGCGTTTGCGCACCATCACCCAGCGGGTGTATTCCAGCACCACCTCGTCGCGTTGGTTCAGGCCACGGGTTCGCACCCAGACAACACCGGTTTTGCCGTTGGAATTTTGTTTCACCCCAATCACTTCGGACTCGGATCGCAAGGTATCGCCCGGATAAACCGGGTGCAGCCAGCGCCCTTCGCCGTAGCCAAGGTTGGCCACCGCATTCAGCGATATGTCCGGGACCGATTTGCCAAACACCACATGAAACGCGGCAAGGTCATCCAGGGGGGATGATGGCAGACCGCAGGCGCGGGCAAATTCATCCGAGGAATAAAGCGCATGACGCACCGGGTAGAGCGCGTGATAAAGTGCGCGTTCGCCGCCGGAAATGGTGCGGGGCACTGCGTGGATGATGGTTTGACCAACATGGTAGTCTTCGAAAAAATGCCCTGGGTTGGTTTTCATCTAGTGCTGCCCCAGTTTGGTGTCGGATGTATAGGTGCCGTCCACCTCTTTCACGACGGCCTGACCGCAGCGCATCACACCATTGGCGTGGCAATAACTTTGGGTGGGAGAGCCGTGGAGTTCCCAACCTTTGTTCAGCGCGTCAGTTACCTTGTGGCAAAAGGCGCTGGTGTCATCTTCGCTAAGGAACCGGTATAATTTCATAAGGTTACCCTCCGAATACCGGATAGCCAAGCCAGGCATGCACCCCGGCAATCACGCCATACAAAACAATGGTGATCACACCAAGTTTGATATCCCCGGCCAATGGACCGGGTTCGGGGCGGGTCCAGTCCGGTTCGGCCCGGTTGATCACGATCACCTGAACCACAGCCCAGCCCAACAGGCCACCAAACAGCACAATCGAAGCCAGATCGCCATTGACCAGCAGATGTGCCACCGCCCAGAGTTTGACCCCGATCAGCATCGGATGGCGCATCAACCCGCGCAGGCGGCCCTTGCTGTGGCCCAACCCCATCAGGGCGACGGCGAACAGCATCATCAGATTGTTAAGGTGACGGGTCCAGGTTGGTGGCTCCCAGATCGGAACAATTTCGGCGCCGCGAAAGCCGTTGATCATCAGGACAAGGCTGGCGATCAGAATCAGGGCCACCAGACCTTTGCCCTTGTCACCCAGCCGCGCGCGCAGATCGGGCAGGACACGTTTGAAAAAATGCGCGGCGATCCATAGGATCAGGCCGAGGATCAGAAGGGTCATGTGGCTACTCCGAATTCAGGTTGGCGATTGCGTCAGACATTGCCAGTATCTCGCGGGCAGTTGCAACATGCAGGTTTTCGACGATGCCGCCATCAACCACCGCCACCCCCTGGCCGTCACGCTCAACCGCTTCAAACGCTTCGATCTGACGGCGGGCCAGATCGACCTCATCCGGCGACGGGGCAAAGGCGGTATTGGTGATGTCCACCTGTGCGGGATGGATCAGGGTTTTACCGTCAAAACCCATGTCGCGGCCCTGGATGCATTCCAGTTCCAACCCGTCGGCGTCTTTGAAGGCATTGTACACGCCGTCAACTATCACCAGCCCTTCGGCCTTGGCCGCCAACAGGCACAGGCCCAATGAGGTCATCAACGCCAGGCGGTCGGCACGGAACCTGACCTGAAGTTCCTTGGCCAGATCATTGGTGCCCATGACCATGCCGCGTATTTTCGGGTGGGCGGCGATTCTGGCCGCGTTCAACATGCCGCGCGGCGTTTCCATCATTGCCCAGATGTCCATGTTGCCGGTGATGGCGGCCAATGCGTCCAGATCCTCAGGCGTATCAACCTTGGGCAGCAAAACCGCGTCAACGTCCATTCCGGCCACAGCTTTAGCATCGTCGTGACCCCATTTGGTGTTCAATGCGTTGATCCGCACGATTCTGACCCGGTTGCCGTAGCCGCCTTTGGCCAGCTCCCCGGCCAACACCGTGCGGGCATTTTCTTTTTCCGCATTGGTCACCGCATCTTCCAGATCAAAGATGATCGCATCAACCGCAAGCGTGCGGGCCTTGTCCAATGCGCGCGGTTTCGAGGCGGGAATATAAAGCACCGAACGATAGGGGCGTGGGGCTGTGGTCATGAAGGCCTCCTGAAAAGGCGTTGAGTTATATTGTTGCGCAGGAATGGACATTTTTGACCGGAAAGTTCAAGCAGATTCGCGCCGCGATGCAGCATCAAATCTGCCTGTAGCGTTGCGAGCGGGGCATTAACGCTTCCTTTGCACCTCTTTGGCAGAGTTTGTCGGGTCAGACCCAAAAAGGGAGGGCCGGTTCGGCAGGGCCGCCGATCTAAACGGGCAGCGGGGCTGACACCTTGAATTCACTGGGCGGGCCGCCTGGCACACCGGGAAACCGGCGGCCTGACCGGGCGAACCGACCTCAGGGGAAAGGGTAAAACCCATGAAGACGAACAGGTTAAAAATGACTGTGGTAAATTTGGCTGTGGGCCTGACTGTGATGGTACTGGCAGCAAGCCAGGCCGCAGCTGAAGGCAACAGAAACTGCGCCCCGCGCGAAATTGTGCTGGAGCGGTTGGCAGAGAAATACGGCGAGACCAGGCAGAGCATTGGACTTGGCGCGAATAACGCAGTGGTCGAGGTGTTTGCCTCAACCAACACCGGGTCATGGACAATTACTGTCACGACCACCAACGGGCTGACCTGCCTGGTGGCATCGGGTCAGTCGTTTGAGACAATTGCCGAGGCCTTACCGGCCAGGGGCAACGACGCGTAAACCAAGCGCAGCGGCGGGGTGAACCCCGCCCCTACGGCCTGTTGGTAGGGCGGGGTTCACCCCCGCCGTACTTCAGGTAAGCGCATCCCAGATCAGTTTCGCACCAGTCAGGCTGAGCAAGACATAGGTCACGCCAAAGAATGCCCGTTCCGGAATTGCGTGATGCGCACGAACGCCCAACCATGCGCCGACCAAGGCAAAAGGGGCCAGGATCAGATTGGCAAGTGCTGTTTCGATGGTGAACAGCCCGAGGAAGGCATAGGGCACGAATTTGGCGATGTTGATAACCCAGAACACCAGGACCGTGCTGGCCTGATAGGTGGTTTTGTCAATCCGTTGCGACAGCAGGTAAAACGCGGCCGGCGGGCCGCCTGCGTGGCTGACAAAACTGGTGAACCCGGCCACCACCCCGGCCAACAGACCAATTGGCAATGGCAATTTATCGGCAAACGGGCGGATCACGCCGGTTTTCTGACCATAATGCCAGGCCACAAACCCCAGGGAAAACAGGCCGATCAGCAGGCGCAACAGGTCGGCATCCGCCACCCGGAACAATGCAAATCCAAGCGCCACACCCGGCACGCCGCCGAGGATCAGCACCCGCGCATCAGGCCAGCTCCACCGCTGCCAATAGGGGCGCAAGGTGGCCAGATCAATCAGCATCAGCAAGGGCAACATCAGGCCCAGTGCCGCACCCGGTTCGATGATCAGCGCCAGAATCGACGCCGATGCAAAGGCCGCACCCGAACCAAACCCACCTTTGGACACCCCCGCAAACAGCACCGCCGGGGCGGCGATGGCGAAAAAAGCTGGCGTCAGATCAAACATTCAATGGTCCCGAGTTCATTTCTTTTCAAACAGTTTTAAATAACGCAGGCCGAAGCAGCAAGCGATACAGAGGTTTATGCCGCAGCGCAGAACACTTGCGCACGCCCACGATTGGCAATATTCAAACCGCAACATTCACCCAACCGGAGACATTTCAAATGGCCAGACCTAAAATAGCACTGATCGGTGCCGGACAGATCGGCGGCACCCTTGCCCACCTCGCAGCGATCAAGGAACTTGGCGACATTGTTATGTTCGACATCGCCGAGGGCATTCCCGAAGGCAAGGCGTTGGACATCTCTGAGGCCGGCCCTGCCGAAGGCTTTGACGCGACCCTTTCGGGCACGCAATCTTACGCCGATATTGCCGGGGCGGATGTGTGCATCGTCACCGCCGGGGTCGCGCGCAAACCGGGAATGAGCCGGGATGACCTGTTGGGCATCAACCTCAAGGTGATGAAATCAGTGGGCGAAGGAATTCGCGATCACGCGCCGAACGCGTTTGTGATCTGTATCACCAACCCGCTGGATGCGATGGTCTGGGCGTTGCGCGAATTTTCCGGTCTGCCGCATGAAAAGGTCTGCGGCATGGCGGGCATTCTGGATTCGGCCCGGTTCCGGCATTTTCTGAGCCTTGAATTTGGCGTCTCCATGCGCGACGTTTCCGCCTTTGTGCTGGGCGGGCACGGTGACACGATGGTGCCCCTGTCACGTTATTCCACCGTGGCCGGCATCCCCCTGCCCGATCTGGTGGACATGGGCTGGACCACGCAGGACAAGCTGGACGGGATCATTCAGCGGACCCGTGATGGCGGCGCGGAAATCGTTGGCCTGCTGAAAACCGGGTCGGCGTTTTATGCGCCTGCAACCTCGGCGATCGAAATGGCCGAAGCGTATCTGAAAGACCAAAAGCGGGTGTTGCCCTGCGCCGCCTATGTGGACGGCGCATTGGGCCTGAAGGGCATGTATGTGGGCGTGCCGACGGTGATTGGTGCCGGTGGCATCGAAAAGGTGATCGACATCAAGATGACAGCGGACGAACAGGCGATGTTCGACAGTTCGGTGGCCGCCGTGCAGGGGTTGGTTGACGCCTGCAAAGCGATCGACCCTTCGTTGAACTAAGGAATACCTTACTTGCATCTGACCCTGAGGCACCCCAGATCTGGGGTGCCTTTTTTGTTTCCAGGAGTGTCTGATGCGCGGTTTTCTTATTCTCACCTTCGCCTTTTGGGCCGGTTCAGTCCAGGCTCAGGTCAATCTTGCCCAGAATGGCCTGCAAGCGACTATCAAACAGCTTGCAAGTGATCCAGATGCGCATGGGTTCGAACTGGGCATGTTGCGGACCTTGCGGGCGGTCGAAAAGACCCTGCAGGCGCGGTATGAATACGGGCTGGGTCAGAGTCTGGCCAATCTGCCGCTTTTGCGGCTGGATACCGGCGGGGTCGTGAACCCATCGCCGACACCGACCACCCCCGCGACGCTTTCCCGGATCATGGATGGGTTTGTGTCGGATATAGGCACGGCACGGGCCGCGTTAGAGCATGCCGAAGTGGCAGGTATTCAACCGTTTGAGATGACGCTGGGGGATATCTGGTTTGACATCAACGCCAACGGCACCCGCCAGGACACCGAAAGCGCCATTGCGACGCTGGGCGAGGTGGTTCTGGGGCGGCGGGCATTTCGCGACTTTGGCAAGTCGGATCAGGCCAGCCAGCCCTTGACCATTCGGTTTGATGCGGCGGATCATGCGTGGCTTTTGGCCTACACTCATATGCTTTCGGGGGTTGGCAATCTTTTCATGGCATTTGATCCAGAGCCTGTTCTGCGCGATCTGATGCACCAACGCGAGGGGCTGAAGGACGCGCCGGAAATTGCGAACTATTATGATCCTGAGGAAATACAGGCCAGGATTGAAACATTGGAGCCTGAGATAGCCGCATTGAAATCGCAGCTGGCTGAAATGGATCAAGACATTGCATCACTCAGTGGCGTCATCAAAAACCTCAGCGCCAAAGTCGACGAGACCGAGGACTCCACTCAAAAAGCCAAAGCCCGGGCCCGCCTCGCGGCTAAAATGCACGAGCAAATGGCCATGCGGTCTGAGCAGCGCCAGGTTAGGCCTGTGTTAAGGCTGATGCGGAATGAACTTGATGCGGCCCGGTCCAAACTGGCGCCCGTAACCGGCGAAATTCAACAGATGGTGTTACAGCAGCAAGCCGCGATTGACATGATCTATGTGGCCATCAAGTCATTGGCACAACAGCCCGATGCGGCGCGCATCCGCGCCGTTCATACCCATCTGACCGCAATGATTGCCCATAATCGGGTGTTTTGGGATCGCGTGGCAAAGGAAACCGACAATGACCATGAGTGGATACCAAACCCATCCCAGACATCCGCCCTGCCCCTGACCATCCCGCCGGGGCTGGCGGCCGGCTGGCAGGCCATTCTCAAGGACATCAAGGCGGTTCTGGAGGGCAAATTGCTGATCCCGCACCCAGTTCTGCCCGAAGGGTATGGCATCAGCCTGCCTGCCTATGTCGCTGACCCGACGCCGCTGGATCTGGTGAATTGGCTACATGGGATTGGGGCCTATCGACACGCCGCCATCGGCCCCCGCCTGTCGATACAGAACTGGCGGACGTTTCAGCGGTTGTCGCTTGGCAATGCCGGGGGGTTTGCGTTGTTGTTCAATTAGACGATGCGCATCGTTCTCTGCCTGATCTGGAAACATGTTCGCGCCGGAATCACCCAGATGATTCTATTGGTGAATTGTTCGTTAACCATATTTCGTCCTCCTCGGTGGGATTTGTGATCACACGTCGAAATGCTGTGATCACAAATGTCGGTTTTTTACTGATTTCGCAGGCTCACGTAAAATATTCGTTTAACTTCATGCCTTAAGGATCACTATAACGACCAGCATTCTCATCAGACGGGACGATATTTCATGAACATCCACGAATACCAGGCCAAGACGCTTTTACGTAACTTTGGCGCGCCGGTTGCGGACGGTCGCGCGGTGCTGAAAGCCGAGGATGCCAAGACGGCGGCAGGCGCACTGGACGGCCCCCTTTGGGTGGTCAAGGCGCAGATTCACGCAGGCGGGCGCGGCAAGGGTAGTTTCAAAGAAGCGGATGCCGGTGATCAGGGCGGTGTGCGGCTGACCAAATCAGTTGAGGAAGCGGCAGAGGAAGCCAAGAAGATGCTGGGGCGCACGTTGGTGACCCATCAGACCGGGCCGGCCGGCAAGCAGGTGAACCGGGTTTATATCGAAGACGGGGCCGGAATAGAGACCGAAATGTACCTTGCCCTGCTGGTCGATCGTCAGACGAGCCGGATCAGTTTTGTGTGTTCCACGGAAGGTGGGATGGACATCGAAGAGGTCGCAGAATCAACACCCGAGAAAATCCTGTCGTTCTCGGTTGATCCGGCGACCGGCTATCAGCCGTTTCATGGGCGCCGGGTTGCGTTTGCATTGGGGCTGAAGGGTAAGCAGGTCAAACAATGCGTCGGGCTGATGGCGCTTTTGTACCGCGCATTTGTGGAAAAAGACATGGAGATGCTTGAGATCAACCCGCTGATCGTGTCTGACACCGGCGACCTAAAGGTGCTGGACGCGAAAATCGCGTTTGACGACAACGCCATGTACCGCCACGCCGATATCGCCGAGCTGCGCGACGAGACCGAAGAAGACCCAAAAGAGCTGGAAGCCGCCAAGTACGACCTGAACTATATCACTTTGGACGGCGAAATTGGTTGCATGGTCAACGGGGCCGGGTTGGCGATGGCAACGATGGACATCATCAAACTGTACGGGGCCGAACCGGCCAACTTTCTGGATGTGGGGGGGGGGGCGACCAAGGAAAAGGTCACCGAGGCGTTCAAGATCATCACATCCGACCCCAAGGTAAAGGGCATTCTGGTCAACATCTTTGGCGGCATCATGCGCTGCGACGTGATCGCCGAGGGCGTGGTTGCGGCGGTGAAAGAGGTCGGGTTGACGGTGCCGTTGGTGGTGCGCCTTGAGGGGACCAATGTTGAGGAAGGCAAGGCGATCATCAACAATTCCGACGTGGACGTGATCGCGGCGGATGATTTGAAGGATGGGGCGCTGAAAATTGTGGCAGCGGTGAAGGGGTAATTTGGTTGAAGAAGTGGGGTATCGGCATGTCGATCTTCATCGCAGCTTTTTCTGTCTGGTTGGCAGGGCGCTGCACTCCTATCATCAATGGTCCAGAAAGTGTGACCTTACCATGCGGCGGAGCAGGTGGTGGACAGCTGACCGAAGCAGTATTGATTGTTGCCGCTCGCATAGGCTTCGGGATTGCCGCGATTCTTCTCGCTGCGACATTATTCCTGTCGCATTTCATACAATGCAATTCAAATGAAGAGGTTTAGAAATTTGACCGCATATATTGACGAAATCACTGTATCCATCAGTTCGAGAAGCTCTATCCCTATTCGGACTAAGCCTCGAACTCTGTCAAGCAGCCTGCCTTTCAGGTCGGGTTCAGACATGGGTTCGATGCCATTGCAGTCAATTTCATTAGACAACACCGATCACAAAAGAGAATGAAATGAAAAGGTTACCCAGAGTTTATTCAACCATGGTCGCATTGATCGGTGCTTTGATCTTACCAATTTCCGCATCCGCCCAGACCGCACAAGCAAACCCCATTGCCGTCGCCGGATTAATAGACACGGCCTGTATCTTTGGCACGCTCCAACCCGAGCTTGAGTTGCCTCGCTCACACGCGGCTATCAAAGCCGCAGGGTTGGCGATCGTCAACGAAGGCCCGCTGTCGGGGTTTTATGGCGACCCGTCGGGCACCTACTTTATCTCAAACTACAACAATGACCCGGATGACCCGTCAGTGTCATGCGCCGCCGCCATCAAGGCATCTGATCTTGGATATGACGGCTATAAGATTTTAATTCAGGAGATCGAAACCAGATTCACCCAACGCTTTGGCGCCCACGTCTTTGACAATCAGCCCAAGGTCACAAGCTGGATCGCAAAACACGGGGACGGGACAAAAACCGTTGTCACCATTTCGTTCAATTCGGCCGATGGAACCAATATCGCCAGCGTCGCGGCACTTGACGACTAGGACCAGGGATATGATGAACAAAAGGCAGCAAACGTGACGGTCACAACTCGCAATCCCTTGCAAACATCTTCCTGGCGGCACATTGGCGCTTTGGGGGTATCCCTTTTGGCCGGTTGCACCACGGCCGGCCTTGGCCCCGATGCACTTGAGGTGGCCAATATCAAGCGTTCTAACATCGTCCCTAAATCCAGCCCCGGCGCGTTGGTGCATGCGTTTGATAAATACTGCGTCAATGGCCCGCGCGACCGGACCCTTGCGGATGCGCTGCTTCGCAAGTCCAATTATGTACCAAGGCCAAGGCGCGGGCAAAACAAAACAAGGGTCTATGTGATTGATAACAAACGACCCCTTGTGGCGCTAACCCAGAACATCTGTGTCGTGCAGGCGCGGTCGCGCACCGGGCAGACGCATAAATTCCGGGCCTATATCGCCAATACCTTTCCCCGGGCAAAACCCGTGCCGCCGGGAACTTTCTGGCACAATATCGAACAGGCCTGGGCCGTGCCCTCTGATCCACCCGCCATTGTCGCCACACAGCGCGACCTAGAACCTGGCAATTTCTCGCGCTATGGGCTGATTTATTATCAACCGGCCGGCACAACAAAACGGGGCAATGACTAATGTTTGACAATGCACCACATCGCAATTGCCCGGCCTGCGCGTCCGGAGGGGCCGCAACCCTGGCGGCCTATTCGCCAGAGGACTGGAACGTGGCGGCCTGCGAGGCGTGCGGATTTGTCTATCTGCGCAACCCGCCCGACTACGAAGCGCTGAAAGAGGAATCGGCCTGGGAAAAAACCTATGAAGCGAAAAAGGCAACCTCTCGCGGGTCTACCGTTTTCAGCCCGCTGGCACGGCGCATTCGCAATGGGCTGGGCATGTACCGCGACAAAACCCGCGCGTTTGGCCGGTGGTTCAACAACGGTCATGTCCTTGATATCGGCTGTGGCTGGGGCCAGCGCATCCAGCCACCGATGACCCCTTATGGCATCGAATTATCCACCAGCCTGCACAAGATTTCGGATGAGGTGATGCGCGCGCGCGGCGGGTATTGCCTGTTTGGTCCCGGAGCCGAGGCGATTGGTGAATTTGATCCTGAAATGTTCGACGGTATCGTGATGTTTTCGTATCTGGAGCATGAAACCCAAGTAATGGACGTGCTGAAAGGCGCAAATCGCGCGTTGAAACCAACCGGCGCTGTGTTCATCCGCGTGCCCAACTTTGGCTCGCTTAACCGACGGGTGATCGGGCCAAAATGGTGCGGGTTCCGCTATCCTGACCACGTAAACTATTTCACATTGCAAAGCCTTCGGGATGTTGCCGGACGGGCCGGGTTCTCTGTTGAACTGATCAACAGGGTCACCTTGCCAATAGACGACAACATCTCGGTTTTATTGCGTAAATCTCAACCTCTGTAACTCAAGGACCACAAACATGGCCGTCCTCATCGATCAAAACACCAAAGTCATCTGCCAGGGCCTGACCGGCTCGCAAGGTACATTCCACACTGAACAGGCGATCGCCTATGGCACAAAAATGGTCGGCGGCGTGACCCCGGGCAAAGGCGGGCAGACGCATCTGGACCTGCCGGTATTCAATTCGGTGCACGAAGCGATGGCCAAAACCGGGGCCAACGCCACGGTGATCTATGTGCCGCCGCCGTTTGCGGCCGACAGTATTCTTGAGGCGATTGACGCAGAAATCCCGCTGATCTGCTGCATCACCGAAGGCATTCCCGTGCTGGACATGATGCGGGTGAAACGCGCCTTGGAAGGGTCTGCATCGCGTCTGATCGGGCCGAATTGTCCGGGGATCATCACGCCCGGGGCCTGCAAGATCGGCATCATGCCGGGGCATATTCATATGGCCGGGTCGTGCGGGGTGCTGTCACGTTCCGGCACGCTGACCTATGAGGCGGTGAAACAGACCACCGACAACGGGCTGGGACAATCGACGGCGGTGGGCATTGGCGGTGACCCGATCAAAGGCACCGAACATATTGATGTGTTGGAGATGTTTTTGGCGGATGATCAGACCCAAAGCATCATCATGATCGGCGAGATTGGCGGCAGCGCGGAAGAAGAAGCGGCGCAATTCCTGATTGATGAGAAGAAAAAGGGCCGTTGGAAACCGACAGCCGGGTTCATTGCCGGACGCACCGCCCCTCCGGGGCGGCGCATGGGCCACGCGGGCGCAATTGTTGCCGGTGGCAAAGGCGGCGCCGAGGACAAGATCGAAGCGATGCGCGCCGCTGGGGTCATTGTCGCCGAAAGTCCTGCGGGGCTGGGCGAGGCTGTGTTGGAAGCGATTGGATAGAAACAATTCAGGCACTGGAGGAACACGGTGACCAAGACACTTTATTGGTTGACGATCACAACGCCGTTCATCGCGGGTTTCACAGCTTTTCGGTGGGGCCAGGAACGCGATAAAAGCGCCGTGGCTTCCGCCCTGATTGGCGTTCATCGGCCTCATTGCAGTTTGGTATGCGTCGTACCAAGTGATTGAATTTCCACTTTGGATGGCATGGTTCAATTGAACCAGCAAAACGAGGAAAAAATGACCGAACAAATCCCCAATGATCAATTCCACGCGACCTCCTTCATGCAAGGCCATAACGCCGAATATCTGGAGCAGTTATACGCCCAATATGCCAATGATCCCGGCGCGGTTGATGCCGCGTGGGGCGAGTTCTTCAGTCAGATGGGCGATGCGGACTCTGACGTTATGGCCGAGGCAAAAGGCCCGTCATGGGCGCGTGCCGACTGGCCCCCCGTGCCGCAGGACGATCTGACCCTTGCCATCACCGGCGAGTGGCCAGAAGACGACAATGGCGTTGAGATTGAGGCCAAGGCGGCTGGGCGCAAGATTGCCGCGAAGGCTGCTGAAAAAGGTGTCGAGGTCTCGGAAGAACAGATCAAACGCGCGGTTCTGGATAGTTTGCGGGCGCTGATGCTGATCCGCGCGTACCGTATTCGTGGTCATCTGGTGGCCGACCTTGATCCGCTGGGCATGCGTTCAACCGAACTGACGCCGGAACTGGACCCCAAGACCTTTGGCTTTGCCGACGCCGACATGGACCGGCCGATATTCATCGACAATGTTCTGGGCCTGCAAATGGCGTCGATGCGCCAGATCGTGGATATTGTCAAACGCACGTATTGCGGCACGTTTGCCCTGCAATACATGCATATTTCCAACCCCGAAGAAGCCGGGTGGCTGAAGGAACGCATTGAGGGATATGGCAAGGAAATCCAGTTTACCAAGCAGGGGCGCCGGGCGATCCTGAACAAGATGGTCGAGGCCGAGGGGTTCGAGAAATTCCTGCATGTGAAATACATGGGCACCAAGCGGTTTGGTCTGGATGGCGGCGAAAGCCTGATCCCGGCGATGGAGCAGATCATCAAGCGGGGCGGGGCGCTTGGCGTGCGCGACATCGTCATCGGCATGCCGCACCGGGGGCGGCTTTCGGTACTGGCCAATGTGATGCAAAAGCCGTATCGCGCGATTTTCAACGAATTTCAGGGCGGGTCGTTCAAACCCGAAGATGTGGATGGATCGGGCGATGTGAAATACCATCTGGGCGCAAGTTCGGATCGGGAATTTGACGGCAATTCGGTGCATTTGTCGCTAACGGCCAACCCAAGCCACCTTGAGGCGGTCAATCCGGTGGTTCTGGGCAAGGTGCGCGCCAAACAGGATCAGCAGCGCGACCAGGACCGCACCGCGACGCTGGCAATCCTGCTGCACGGCGACGCGGCGTTTGCCGGACAAGGCGTGGTGGCGGAATGCTTTGGTCTAAGCGGCCTGAAGGGTCACAAGACCGGCGGCACCATGCATATCGTGGTCAACAACCAGATCGGGTTTACCACGGCACCACATTTCAGCCGCTCGTCGCCCTACCCGACCGACATCGCCCTGATGGTCGAAGCGCCGATTTTCCACGTTAACGGCGACGACCCCGAGGCCGTGGTGCATGCCGCCCGCGTCGCCACCGAGTTCCGTCAGAAGTTTCACAAAGACGTGGTGCTGGATATCTTCTGCTATCGCCGGTTTGGTCATAACGAAGGCGACGAGCCGATGTTCACCAACCCGATCATGTACAAGAAGATCAAGACGCAAAAAACCACGCTTAGCCTTTATACCGAGCGGCTGGTGCGCGACGGGCTGATCCCCGAAGGCGAGATCGAGGATATGAAAACGGCGTTTCAGGCGCATCTTAATCAAGAGTTTGAGGCCGGGACCAACTATAAACCCAACAAAGCCGATTGGCTTGACGGGCGCTGGTCGCATCTGAACAAGAAAAAAGAGGAATATGCCCGCGGTCAGACCGCGATCCCGCCGGAAACATTTGCCGAAATTGGCGCGTCTTTATCGAGCGCGCCTGCGGACTTTGCACTGCATAAGACGATTGGCCGCCTGCTCGAAACCAAGAAGACGATGTTCGAGACCGGCACGGGGTTTGATTGGGCCACCGGCGAGGCGTTGGCATTTGGCGCGTTGCTGACCGAAGGCTTTCCGGTTCGTCTGTCCGGCCAGGATGCCACCCGCGGCACGTTCAGCCAACGCCATTCCGGACTGATCAATCAGGACACCGAAGAACGGTATTTTCCGCTGAATAATATTCGCGCGGGTCAGGCACAATATGATGTGATCGATTCCATGCTGTCAGAATACGCGGTGCTGGGGTTCGAATACGGCTATACTCTGGCCGAGCCCAACGCGCTGGTGCTGTGGGAGGCGCAGTTCGGCGATTTCGCCAATGGCGCGCAGATCATGTTTGACCAGTTCATTTCGTCGGGCGAAAGCAAATGGTTGCGCATGTCTGGCCTGGTGGTTCTGCTGCCGCATGGCTTTGAGGGGCAAGGGCCTGAGCATTCCTCGGCCCGGCTGGAACGGTTCCTGCAAATGTGCGGTCAGGACAACTGGATCGTTGCCAATTGCACGACGCCGGCCAATTATTTCCACATCCTGCGGCGACAAATGCACCGGACGTTCCGAAAACCGCTTATTTTGGTCACACCCAAATCGCTGTTGCGTCACAAGCTGGCGGTCAGCACGGCGGATGATTTCACCACTGGCTCCAGCTTTCACCGCGTACTTTGGGATGACGCGCAAAAGGGCAATTCCGATACTGAACTGGTTGAAGACGCGGCCATCAAACGGGTGGTGATGTGTTCCGGCAAGGTATATTTCGATCTGCTTGCGGAACGCGATGAACGTGGCATCACCGACATCTATCTGATGCGGGTGGAACAGTTCTATCCGTTCCCGGCGAATTCCATAGTCAATGAGTTGAAACGCTTTAAGGGCGCGGAAATCATCTGGTGCCAGGAAGAGCCGAAAAACCAAGGGGCCTGGACATTCATTGAACCCAATATCGAATGGGTGCTGGGCCGGATCGAGGCCGATCACTCAAGGCCGCGTTATGTCGGTCGCGCCACGTCAGCCTCGCCTGCGACGGGCATGGCCAGCCAACACAAACTCCAGCAAGCAGCCCTTGTTGACGAAGCACTGACCATCGAAGGATCAAACTGATGACAACCGAAATCCGCGTACCCACCCTGGGCGAATCCGTTACCGAAGCCACGGTTGCCACCTGGTTCAAAAAGCCGGGCGATCCGGTCGCCGTCGACGAAATGCTGTGCGAACTTGAGACTGACAAGGTCACCGTCGAAGTGCCCAGCCCGGTCGCCGGTTCTATCGGCGAGATCATCGCCGCCGAAGGGGAAACCGTTGGCGTTGACGCGTTACTGGCGACAATTGCCGAAGGGGCCGGGGCTGCTGCCAGCCCTGCCGCCCCAGCACCGCAGGCGGCGGATGCGGCGTCTGGTTCAGTTGATGTGATGGTGCCGACCTTGGGCGAATCGGTAACCGAGGCAACTGTCAGCACCTGGTTTAAGGCTGTTGGCGATGTGGTCGCGCAGGATGAAATGTTGTGCGAGCTTGAGACTGACAAGGTCTCGGTCGAGGTGCCCAGCCCTGCCGCCGGGACATTGGCAGAAATCCTGGCCCCAGAAGGCGCGACCGTAGATGCAAGCGCCAAGCTGGCGGTGATTTCTTCGTCTGGATCTGTGGCCGCTTCGGCCCCGGCACCCGCCGCTGCACCAGCAGCAGCCGCCACATCTGCGGACATGAAAAACGCGCCGTCGGCTGAGAAGGCCATGGCCGAAGCAGGGATCAGCGCCGATGCTGTCACCGGAACGGGCCGTGACGGGCGGGTGATGAAAGAAGACGTGGCAAAAGCTGTGTCAGCGGTATCGGCCCCAGTGACAACTTCTGCGGCTGCGCCGACCGCGCCCGCCCCGTCTGTCCAACGCGCACCCGTAGCCGCAGACGATGCCGCGCGCGAAGAGCGGGTCAAGATGACCCGCCTGCGCCAGACCATCGCCAGACGGTTGAAGGAAAGTCAGAACACGGCGGCGCAGCTGACCACCTATAACGAAGTGGACATGACCGAAATCATGGCCCTGCGCACGAAATACAAAGAACAGTTTGAGAAGAAACATGGTGCCCGGCTTGGCTTCATGTCGTTTTTCACCAAGGCCTGTTGCCATGCCCTGAAAGAGGTGCCCGAGGTCAATGCCGAGATTGACGGCACCGACATTGTTTACAAGAACTTTGTGCATATGGGCGTGGCGGCCGGCACCCCCACCGGCCTTGTGGTGCCGGTGATCCGCGATGCGGATTCGATGTCATTTGCCGAGATCGAAAAGGCCATTGCCGAAAAGGGTCGGCGTGCGCGGGATGGCAAGTTGACGATGGCGGAAATGCAGGGCGGGACGTTCACGCTCTCGAATGGAGGGGTTTATGGGTCGCTGATGTCCTCGCCGATTCTGAACCCGCCGCAATCGGGCATTCTGGGTATGCACAAGATTCAGGACCGGCCCATGGCGATCAATGGCGAGGTGGTGATCAGGCCGATGATGTATCTGTCGCTGTCTTATGATCACCGGATTGTTGATGGCAAAGGCGCGGTGACGTTCTTGGTGCGGGTCAAGGACGCGCTGGAAGATCCGCGCCGGTTGTTGATGGATTTGTAAGCAGGTGATGGTGCGTGAAATCACGCACCCTACGGATGGATTTGGACAAAGGTTGGATGGAAAATGGCAAATTATGACGTAATCATCATCGGCGCAGGCCCCGGCGGCTATGTCTGCGCCATTCGTTGCGCGCAACTGGGGCTGAAAACGGCTGTGGTTGAAGGGCGCGAAACCCTGGGCGGGACCTGTTTGAACGTGGGCTGTATTCCGTCCAAGGCGTTGCTGCACGCCAGCCATTCGCTGCACGAAGCCCAGCATAATTTTGCCAGGATGGGGCTGAAAGGCAAGTCGCCCAGCATCGACTGGAAACAGATGCTGACCTATAAGGACGAGGTCATTGAAGGCAACACCAAAGGCATCGAATTCCTGTTCAAAAAGAACAAGATAGACTGGATTAAAGGCTGGGGTTCGGTCCCCGCCGCGGGTCAGGTCAAGGTGGGGGATGACATCCATACAGCGAACAATATCGTCATCGCCAGTGGTTCGGAGCCATCAACGTTGCCGGGGGTTGAGGTGGACGAAAAGGTGGTTGTAACCTCGACCGGGGCATTGGCGCTTGGCAAGATTCCCAAGCGGTTGGTGGTGATTGGTGCCGGCGTGATCGGGTTGGAGTTGGGCAGTGTTTATGCGCGGTTGGGCGCACAGGTAACGGTGATTGAGTTCCTCAAGGAAATCACGCCGGGCATGGACAAGGACGTGCAGAAAACCCTGCAACGCAGCCTGAAAAAGCAAGGGTTGAATTTCATCATGGGGGCAGCAGTGCAAAAGACCGAGGCCGGCAAGACCAAGGCGAAACTGACCTATAAGTTGCTGAAGGACGACAGCGAACATGTGATTGAGGCCGATACTGTGTTGGTAGCCACCGGGCGCAGACCGTTTACCGATGGGCTGGGGTTGGAAGCGTTGGGTGTTGTGATGGAACGCGGGCAAATTCAGGTCGGCAAGGATTGGCAGACGGGCGTCAAAGGCATTTATGCCATTGGCGATACCATCGCCGGGCCGATGCTGGCGCATAAGGCCGAGGATGAGGGTATGGCGGTGGCCGAGCAGCTGGCGGGCAAACACGGGCACGTCAATTATTCGGTCATTCCGGGGGTGATTTATACCGCGCCCGAGGTGGCAAGCGTGGGCCAGACCGAACAGGCGCTGAAAGAGGCCGGAGTTGATTTCAAGGCGGGTAAGTTTCAATTCATGGGCAACGCCCGCGCCAAGACCAATTTCGCCGCCGAAGGATTTGTGAAAATCCTGGTCGACCGTAAAACTGACCGGATTCTGGGCGCGCATATTGTTGGCCCGGCTGCCGGAGAGTTGATTCACGAGGTCTGCGTGGCGATGGAATTTGGGGCCTCGGCCGAGGATCTGGCGCTGACGTGCCACGCCCATCCGACATTTTCAGAAGCAGTTCGCGAGGCGGCGCTGGCCTGTGGTGACGGGGCAATTCATATGTAATATCGCCCCACAGCGGGCCGTTACCACATGGTTATGGCGGCCCGCGGCCCCCACAACCGGTCGTATTCGGCGCCGCCGACTTCGCCGTTCGTCATTTCGGCCAACATGTCACCAACTGTCGGCAAACCGATGCTTTGATCGCCTGAGTCCCATGTTTTGGCGCGCATCAGGGCACGGGCGCATTGGCTGTAGATTTCGACGATTGTTATCACGATCACCGTGGCTGGCAGGCGGTTGGCTTTGGCGAACTTTTGCCGCAAGGCGCCATCCGCACTGACCACGGCAGTACCGTTCAGGCGCACCACATTGTTTGACCCCGGCACCATGAACATCAAGGATACCCGCCCGTCTGAAACAATATTGCGCAGCGAATCCATACGGTTATTGCCGCGCCAGTCGGGCATTGCCAAAGTGCCCGGGTCCAGTTCCATCACCACCGGGCCGTCATCGCCACGCGGGCTGCCATCGGTGCCATCCGCACCGACAGTGGTCAGCACACACAATCGCGAAGCCATGATCCAGGCGCGATAAGTCGGCGTCATCCGGCGCGCGACCTTGCGGGTCGCGGCCACGCCGGGGGTGCCGTACAGCGCTTCCAAGCTGGCGATGTCCTTAATCGGTTGGTAGGGCATCAAACCCGGCCTCCTGCATCAGGACGTTGGATTTTTCTTCGACGCGGCGTTCCAGTTCGGCCAGAAACTCTGTGCGGTCCTGACCCGGTGGCATCGGCTGCATGAATTCGACCACGGCCACGCCCGGCTTGAGGTAAATCCCGCGTTTTGGCCACAATACGCCGACATTGGTCGCCACCGGCACACAGGTCTGGCCCAATTGCCCGTAAAGAATGCCGGTGCCGACCTTATAAGGTGCCTTTGTTCCCGGCGCGACCCGGGTGCCTTGCGAATAGATGATCAGCTGGCCGGCGTCTTCGTGTCGCGCTTTTACTTCGCGGACCATCTTTTCAATGGCCACCCCGCGTTTGCCGCGATCCACCGCCACACAGCCCAGACGCTTGGCGTATTGGCCGATCACCGGCGTGTACATGATTTGCTTTTTGACAATGAATTTGGCTTTGGGCAGGGCGGTGAATATCATCATGATATCCAGAAAGGACTGGTGTTTGGCGGCAATCAGCGCCTCGCCCGATGGCGGTGTGCCGCGCACTTCACAGCGGATGCCAACCATCCAGGACGCACTCCAGAACACCCAGCGGGAATAGGTTTTGCAACACGCCCGCGCGCCGGTGCGGCTGAACAGCGCCCAAGGCGCAAAGGCCAGGCCGATGATCGGCATCATGGTGTAAATCTGGATCACAAACAGCAGCGAGCGCAGCCATTGGATGGTGTATCGCATCAGGTCAACTCCTTCAGAGTTCGATGTGCGGCGGACCATGTGGCGACAAAGGCAACCAGCGCGCCGAGCAATGGAATCAGCAGGGGTAACAACCAGCTAAGGCCTTGAAAACCTAGGCCGGTCAGAAACCCGCCCTCTTGCGAGGCTTCGGGCAGGGCCATTACGCCGCCCAGGCCAAATGCCACGCCGACGGTTGCGCCGATCAGGGCGCGCAGGGTGAAACGGCGCACAAACGCCTGCGCAATGTACCTGTCGCGCGCACCGATCAGGCGCAGCACTTCGATCACCTGCGCGTTGGCGGACAGGGCGGCATTGGCGGCCAAGGTGATCATCGCAGCGGTTGCCCCACCGATCAGCGCGATTGCAAACCAGCCCAGGCGGCGCAGGCTTTGAGCGGCCTCAACCAGCGGGCGGCGCCAACGGGTGTGATCGTCCAGCACCGCACCGGGCACTTCAGCGGCAAGGCGCAGGCGCAACCCGGCAGCGTCATAGCCCGGGTCTGCCTCGATCACTTCGATCAGTTGCGGCACTGGTAGATCGTCAAGATCAAGGTCGGCCCCGAACCACGGGGTCAGCAGGGCGGTTTGTTGTTCAGCCGTCAAGGCGCGGGCGTGGGCAATGCCCGGCGTTTGCGTCAGGATTTTCAGGGCGGCGGCGGTTTGGGCGGCGCGTTGATCGGCGGGCGCGTTGATCCGCAAGGTGGCGCTGCGCGCAAGTTCTTCGGCCCAACGGTCGGCCAAACGCCCTGCGGACAACGACAAAGCCAGGGCAAACACCGCAAGGAACGCCATTGCGCCCGAGACAAACAGGGTTAACTGGGCGGTGAACCCACTGGGCGGGACAACCCGCGCCGCCTGGGCATCGCCCAGCATCAGGGTGCGGATCGACCCCCGGCTCACAGGTCGGCCCCGGCCAGTTGCAGGCGCCGGTCGGATATGCGCAAGACCCTTACCGGGACTTGGCTTTTGGCCGCGCGGATCAGTGCCAGATCGTGGCTGGCGATCAGGATGGTTTTGCCCATGCGGTTCAACTCGACCAGCAATTGCAACAGTCGTTGCGACATTTCCCAGTCAACATTGCCGGTGGGTTCATCCGCCAGAATGACATCTGGCGACATGATTACCGCGCGCGCCAACGCGGCCCTTTGGCGTTCGCCGCCCGACAGTTCCGGTGGCAAGGCATGGGCGCGTTCAGACAGGCCAACCCATTGCATCAACTCTTTTAAATCGCTGCCTTCCTGGCTTGCATCAGGCCCGGACACGGTCAATGGCAAGGCAATATTGTCGGCCAAAGGCAAATGATCAAGAAACCGGCAATCCTGATGCACGACACCAATCCGGCGGCGCAACATCGCCATTTGATCCCGGTCAAGATCACGCATATCCGCCTCAAATGCGCGGACGCGTCCCGTGGTTGGGGTCAGCGCTCCGTAACACAGTTTCAACAGGGTGGATTTGCCGGACCCGGATGGGCCGGTCAAAAAGTGGAACGAGCCGGGGATCAGCTGAACCGATACATCGCTCAGCAACTCTCCGCCGCCGTAAGAGTATCCGACATTTTCCAGCTCGATCACGTGGCCTGCCTTTATGTATTCTGTATGGATCCGGTTGGTGACTTGTGCCTTAGAGCCGGGGTAGTTGCAACGGTCTGGCAAGAAGTTAACAGCATTTGATATTGACTCTTTCGCGGCGCGGCCCAACCCCATATGCTTTGTTAAAAAAATAATGCTAAGGTGAACAAGCCTTTGAGGAGAGTAGAATGCGGCTGACATGCCCAAATTGCGGGGCTCAGTACGAAGTGCCGGACGAGGTGATCCCGTTTGACGGGCGCGATGTGCAATGTTCGAATTGCGGTGATACCTGGTTTCACGGTCATCCGGACAATCCGGATACTGTCCTGGACACGCCTGACGAGGCTCCGATGCCTGAGACCGAGGTGGTTGCATCTGAACCCAAACCCAAGGATGGGGATGAAGATGAGGAGGGGCCAGAGCCAAGCCAGCCAGAGACCATCGAGGCGCCAGCAGACCCGCCGGAGCCACAGCTCACGGATGCCAAGCCGGACATTGACGCCGGCATATCCAGCATTCTGCGCGAAGAGGCCGAACGGGAAGTGAATTTGCGCAGCGCCGAAAGTGGCCCGTTGGAAAGTCAGGCTGACCTGGGGTTGGACGATGGTGGCGACACATCAGACCAGCCCGGACAAGCGACCCGCAGCCGGATGGCGCGCCTGCGCGGAGAACAGTCGGATGTGGCTGTGGAAACCCGCCGTGACTTGCTGCCGGATATTGAAGACATAAATTCGGCCTGGGACAATCCAAACGATGGCCAGGCACAATCAAGCGAACTTACCAAGGCACAGGCACAGGCACAAAAACAGCGCGGCGGGTTTGTCCGGGGGTTCGCAATGATCGTAATATTGGGCGTGGTGATGACGATGATCTATGCCAAGGCACCAATGATCGCCGACGTGCTGCCAGTGGCAGAACCTGCGCTGAACGCCTATGTGGGCATGATTGATCAGGGGCGTATTTGGCTGGATACAAGGATCGGTGCCATGGTGCCCACGCCTGGAAACTGAGGACGGGGTTCAGCCCCTTACATACCAACTGTGATTTCACCCAATCATTCGGTCGATTGCCAGGGTGTCTCCTGCCCGCTTAGAACCGGTCCAGCAACCGGCGCAGATAGTCCAGTTCGATGTCCGGGCGGTTACCGTCGCCTGAGCGGCGCCTGATCTCATCCAGCAACTCGCGCGCACGCCGGTACACGTCTTCGCCTTGCAACAGGTTTTCATCGGTGCCGGCTGAGCCGCGTGCCCCGGGGTTGCGCCCCAAAGGATCGCGGTTCTGGCTGCGCATATCACTTTCGGCGGTGCCTTGCCCCGGTTGGTTTTGCTGTTCCTGCTGGGCCAATGCCTCGCCCAGCGAGCGCATGCCTTCGCGCAACGCCTCCATCGCTTCGGATTGCTTGTCGATGGCCCCGGCCAGGTCATCCTCGCGCAGCGCGTCCTCGGCGCCGTTCATTGCCCGCCCTGCCCGCTCTATCGCGTCGCGCGCGGCCTCGCCCTCAGGCGTGCCGCCGCCGGGCAGTTGGCCTTGTTGGCGCGTCAATTCATCGCGCAAAGCCTGCTGGCGGTCCGCAAGCGAACCTGGCTGGCTGTCTTGCCCTTCGCTCTGACCCTGGTCACCCTCGCCTTCGCCAGTGCCAGCCCCCCCCTGTCCTTCATGGCTTTCACCGCGGCCCTGGCCGCCGCTACGACCTTCGTTCTCCTGGCTTTCGCCTGCCTGAGCGTTGGGGTTGAATTGTTCCTGAAGATCACGAAACGCCTGATCTGACAGGCCCTGCTGCTCACGCAGCGTATCAGCCAGCCCTTCCATCGCCTGCTGACCCTCGCTCTGACCGTCTTGGCCCGGCGCGTTGGTCACCGCCATGTTTTCCATCAGTTCCTGTAATTCCTGAAGCGCCTGTTCGGCTTCGGCCATGCGACCTTGCTCCATCAGTTCCTGAATGCGGTCCATCATCTTTTGCAAATCGGCCTGATCCATTTGCAGCATGTTTTCCGGAATTTCGCCTTGTTCCCGAACCTCGCCATTTTCCTGCGCCAGACGTGCCATCTGACGCATGTACTCGCGGCTGGCATCGCGTAATTCCTGCATCAGTTCGGCAATCTCTTCATCGCTGGCGCCGTTTTTCATTGCCTCAGAAAGGCGTTCCTGGGCGCGGCGCAACCGTTCCAGGGCGTCGCCAATGTCACCTTCTTCCAGCAGGATCGCCAAATCCCAAAGCGCCTCGGCGATCTCTTCCTGCTGATTGGGTTTCAATTCAAACCGGGTGAATGTCTCAAGTCGGCGCAGCAGCACCCGCAGGCGCAGATAGGCGGTTTCTTTGCGAAACACGTCTTCGGGCCGATGCGAGATCGCCCGCAGGATCTGCGCCACCCGCGGGCCATTGCCCCGCGTCCACAACAGGTCACGGCGCATTTCGATAATCGCCGCCGCCATCGGGTCAAAGAAACGCCGGGCAGGCAGGATAGTGGCAAAGGGGGGGGCGTGGGTCACATGACCGGCGGCGTCTTCGGCTGTCAGGGATATGGTAACGGGCAGGTTGGCCCAGGGGTGGCTCGAAAAATCTTCGATCAGGGTTTCGGTGAACATCGACCGGTCGCCAGAGATCGGCATCGGCAGTTCCACATTGACCCGCTCGCGCGGTTCCGGGTCCAGCGCCAGGCCATAGCGGCGCTCCAATGCATCCCGGTCCAGCGCAATCACCGCCTGACCCGCCACCACGCCATAGTCATCGCTGGCGGTGAACGCGAGGGTCATCTCGCCGGTAGCGGCGGCCTTGGCCGGGCCGGCCACTGATATCTGTGGTGCGGTATCTTCAACCACGGTGACCTGCCAGCTTTGGCCACCGGTCCCATCTATTCGTAGGTCCCCACTTTGTTTGGCGATGAATTCCTGCGCCGGGTCGGCGGCTGAAGACAACTCTTCGGTGGAACCGGCCCCGGTTCCACCGGAAATGGTTTCGGCCAAAGTCAGCGTGCCAACTTCGCCGTACAGGCGGACAGTGATGGTGCTGCCTTCGGCAATACGCAAATCCTTGCCCGTCTGGTCGTTCAGATAAAGCGTTGGTTGGCCGGTGTATCGCGGCGGTTCAATCCAACCTTCCCAGGACGACGTCAGGACAGTATCCGCCACCGCCGGTCCCAACGCCGTGACCGTGCCAATGCGCCAGAATGACCCAAACAACAGGGCCACCGCAAAAACCAGCAGCGCCACATAACGCAACGCAAACGGATCACGCCGGGCCAGCCGGATATCGGGTGCCGGTGCGCGGGCGTGCCCGGCGCGGATTGCCATGCGGCGTTGATGTGCGCGCCAGACGGCCAGGGATTGCGGGTCATTGGCACCGATTGCCTGATCGTCCAAAAGCGCCGCGATCGGGCGGCCCGGAAGGGTTTCATCAAGGCGCGCCAAAGCCTTGGCACGGGTCGGCCAGCGGAAACGGCGCCCCCCCCAGATCAGGGCCATGAGGGCGGCCAGCAGGCTGATAACACCCGTGCCCCAGACGATTTCAATGCCTGAAATCTCGTGCAGGCCCAGCATCAGCGCCGCCAGAACCACAAGGCAGATCGAAATCAACGGCCAAAAGGCGCGCAAAACCTGTTCCGCCAGCTGACCCGCACGAGTCAGCAGCAAAGGCAGGCGCAAAGAGCGCATGACTTGGTTGGGCCTTGTTATATTGGCCATTCAGGTCTCCGGCCAGATGTCTAACGGGCCAGGACGCAGGATTACGTCACAGCCACGCGGGCATGGTATCGCGGTTTATCATCTCTTGATAGGTCGGGCGTCGGCGAATAACCGCAAATTGATCTTCATTCACCAGAACTTCGGGGATCAGGGGCCGGGAATTGTATTCGCTGGCCATCACAGCGCCGTACGCACCGGCACTGCGAAAGGCGATCAGATCATCGGCGACAACCGGCGGCATGGCACGGTCGCGCGCGAAGGTGTCGCCACTTTCGCAGACCGGGCCGACGATGTCATAGGTCTGCGGCAGGGTGGCGGGTGCGGGTTCGATCACCGGGATGATGTCGTGGTGCGCGTCATACATCGCCGGGCGGATCAGGTCGTTCATGGCGGCGTCAAGGATCATGAATTCGCGGTCCTCGCCGGATTTGACATAGATGACCTTGGTGATCAGCAAGCCTGCGTTGCCTGCAATCAGACGGCCCGGTTCAATTTCGATCTCACAGCCCAGATGGCCCACGGTGCGCTTGATCACCGCACCATAATCGGTGGGTAATGGCGGGGCCTGATTGGAGTGCGCATAAGGGATGCCAAGGCCGCCGCCCAGATCAAGGCGGGTGATTTCGTGACCATCGCCACGCAGGATTTCGGTCAGTTCGGCGACTTTGGTATAGGCCTGTTCGAACGGCGCAAGGTCGGTCAGCTGGCTGCCGATATGCACGTCGATACCGATGATTTTCAAACCCTTCAGGGTGGCGCCGTGGGCGTAGACCGCGCGGGCGCGCGAAATGGGGATGCCGAATTTGTTCTCGGACTTGCCGGTGGCGATTTTGGCGTGGGTGCGGGCGTCAACGTCCGGGTTGACGCGGATGGTGATCGGGGCGATCACGCCCAATTCGATTGCCACCGCGTTCAGCACCGCCATTTCCGGCTCGGATTCCACGTTGAACTGGCGGATGCCGCCGGTCAGGGCGGTGCGGATTTCTTCTGCCGTTTTACCGATGCCGGAAAACACGATGCGATTGCCCGGAATGCCGGCGGCCCTGGCACGCAGGTATTCGCCTTGCGACACCACATCCATGCCGGCCCCTGCGTCACCCAGCGTTTTGATGATCGCCTGATTGCTGGCGGCCTTCATGGCATAACAAACCAGATGATCCAGCCCTTCCAGGGCGTCATCAAACAGGCGGAAATGGCGCAGCAGAGTGGCGGTGGAATAGACATAAAACGGCGTGCCGACTGCGGCGGCAATTTCGCTTATGCTGACGTCTTCGGCGTACAGCGCGCCGTCGCGGTAAAGAAAATGATCCATCCCGCGCGCTTAGACCGAATCCGGGGGCCAGATCAATGGGGGCATTGATGAAATGCTTGGGTCTGCCCGACGGGCTTACCCCGTCGGGCGGGTACGCAGGAACAGATAAAGCGGCAAGCCACAGCCCAAACCGATCAACAAGGTCACCGGAATCGCCACCAAAGCAACCCAGTTGCGCCGCACGGATACTTCGGCCACGACAAAAACACTCAGCACCGAACCGGAAATCATCAGTGTCCAGAAAACCGCAGCCGCAGCCGCGTTTGTTCGAACATCCTCCAGCAACCGGGCGATATCAAATCCATTTGCCTGCAACCACTGGGGAAAGTAGACCATCGGCACCACCGCGCCCAGAATGGCCAGTCCAAGGTAGATCATCCGCAAGGGCGACATATATTACAACCCAAACAAGATCGAAAACGGCCCCTGATTGAATCCGACACCCAGTCGGGGCGATATTCCGTTGGGTGTTATGGCAACCCCGGCATTCAATGTTGGTGTTATGGGTTCGCCATCAGCGCCACAGCCCATAAGGACCGTCAGTACCAGAAATGTCGGAACCACGCGTAACAGGACCATTTCAAAGCCTCGCTTTCCACCTTTTAATCTGGAATCGCACCTGTTCAGGGGCAGTTCCGCCGTAAGATACACGCGAGTTTACCGAATTTTCGACGCCAAGAACACCAAATACGTCACTTGTGATGTCTGAGTGGGCCGATTGCATGTCTTCAAGGCTTAGATCCGGCAGGTCACAGCCCTTGGATTCGGCCAGCCCGACCAAAGCCCCCGTCACATGGTGGGCCTCGCGAAACGGCAACCCCAGAACACGCACCAGCCAATCGGCCAGATCGGTTGCGGTTGAAAACCCTGTTGCCGCCGCCACCGCCAAAACATCGCGGTTGGCGGTCATATCCTGCACCATGCCGGTCATTGCCGCCAAGGCCAGCATCCAGCTGTCGGCGGCATCAAATACCTGTTCCTTGTCTTCCTGCATGTCCTTGGAATAGGTCAGCGGCAGGCCTTTCATCACCATCATCAGCCCGGTATTGGCACCAAATATCCGCCCCACCTTGGCGCGGATAAGTTCGGCCGCATCCGGGTTTTTCTTTTGCGGCATGATGCTGGACCCGGTGGAAAACCGGTCCGACAGGGCGACAAAACGGAACTGGGCCGAGGACCAGATCACCAGTTCTTCGGCCATGCGGCTAAGGTGCATCGCCGAAATGCTGGCGCAATTAAGGAAATCCAGCGCAAAGTCCCGGTCGCTAACCCCGTCCAGAGAATTGGCGCAGGGGCGGTCAAAGCCCAGCGCGGTGGCGGTCATATCGCGGTCAATCGGAAACGATGTCCCGGCCAGTGCCGCCGTACCCAGAACTGACTCGTTCATCCGCACACGGGCATCGCGCACCCGGGACAAATCGCGGCCAAACATTTCGACATAGGCCATCATGTGATGGCCCCATGTCACCGGTTGCGCCACCTGCAAATGGGTAAAGCCCGGCATCACCCAATCGGCCCCCGCCTCGGCCTGCCCGAGGAGCGCTTTTATCAGCGCGAGGAGGCCCGCCTCGCTTGCGTCCAGCTGGTCGCGCACCCACAGTTTGAAATCTGTGGCCACCTGATCATTTCGGGACCGTGCCGTATGCAACCGCCCCGCCGGTTCGCCAATGATTTCCTTCAGGCGCGCCTCGACATTCATGTGAATATCCTCCAACGCCACCGAATATTCGAACTTTCCGGCCTCAATTTCTGACAATACGGTGAGTAGGCCTTCCCTGATCGCCTCCGAATCGCTATCGCTTATCACGCCTGTTGCGGCCAACATCGCCGCGTGGGCCCTTGAACCGGCAATGTCCTGTGCCGCCAACCGTCGATCGAACGAGATCGAGGCATTGATCGCCTCCATGATCGCGTCCGGCCCGGCGGCAAAGCGGCCGCCCCACATCTGGTTTGAGGTTTTGTCTGTCATGATACTCTCGCGAGGAAAAATATGCGTCTGTTACATAGTCTGACCCTTTATATCGCCCTTAGCTTAAGCGCAATTGCTGCTCCGACGCTGGTTCTTGGTGATATGGCCGACATCGCCGCCCTTCGTGAAGGCAGCATGAAAAAGCTACAGTTTCACTCTGAACCGAAACCCGTTTCGCAAGCAAGTTTCCTGCTTGAGGATGGGACCGGCGAGGCCACCCTCGGCGACTATAAAGGCAAATACATCCTGCTGAATTTCTGGGCCACATGGTGCCCGCCGTGCCGCAAGGAAATGCCGTACTTCTCGGAACTCCAGGCCAGCTTTGGTGGCGATAACTTCGAAGTGCTGACCCTGGCGACGGGGCGTAACTCCCCCTCTGGTATCGTTGAATTCTTCGATTCCGTCGGAATAACCAATCTGCCACGTCACCGTGACCCGAAACAGACAGTGGCCCGTGACATGGCCGTGCTTGGCCTGCCGGTCACCGTGATCCTGAACCCGCAGGGCGTGGAAATTGCCCGCATGCATGGCGATGCCGAATGGAATTCCGAAAGCGCAAGGGCAATCATCTCGGCTTTGATGAAACTGCCGGCAAGCTAGAGCTGACGCCACGCCACCTTTGACACGGAGGCTGCATTCGCTTCAGAATGGATACCAAGGAAGGTGCCCATGCCACTCTATATTCTATTGCTGCTTGTCATTGGCGGAATATCCATGATCGCGCTGTTGCTGCACCGGTTGGGAAAATCCCGCCTGACGGTGCTAAGCACGCCAAGTGCCAGCCATGCATGGAATCGCCATTTCCCGGACGATGAAGTTTACTCTGTCATCCTCGCTGAAAACGGGCACGCCGCATATGTCGAAACATCCGGCGGCCCGGGCCTGCTCTGGTCTTTTGGCGCCGACACAGTTGGCCGCCACCTGCAAGACTATCGGCTAAGCCAGGCACCCGACCACCTGAAGGTGGTCTTTCATGATTTCACGGCACCTCAGGTGATCTTGCGATTGAACGACAAAGAACGCCCACGCTGGCAGCAAAAACTGGCCCCCAGATGACCGGCACAATGAACTTTCCCGATGTTACCCAACTGGCGGTGCCGTTGTTCATCGCCGCAATCCTGGCCGAGCTTGGCTGGATCGTCTGGAAAGGCAAGGGCGGGCGCTATGAGACACGCGACGCCCTGACGTCCTTGATCATGGGCGCAGGCAGCGTGGCTTCCGGCATCCTGCTGGGTTTTCTCGCCTGGGGGTTCTTCATGTGGCTATGGGCGCTGACGCCGCTGGACTTGGGATCATCGGTCGGTGTCATCCTGGTTTGCTTCATACTGGACGATCTGCGCTACTATTGGGTGCATCGGTTTGGCCATCGCATCCGCTGGGTCTGGGCATCCCACGTCAATCACCATTCATCCCAGCATTATAACCTGACCACCGCCCTGCGCCAAACCTGGACCGGGACGTTTTCCCTTGTGATGCTGGTGCGGGCACCTTTGGTGTTGCTGGGTTTTCACCCGGCCATCATCCTGCTGGTTGGCGGCATCAACCTGATCTATCAATTCTGGATCCACACCGAAGCCATCGACAAAATGCCCCGCTGGTTTGAAAGTGTCATGAACACGCCGTCGCACCACAGGGTGCATCATGGCCGCAATGCCCGATACCTTGACGTCAACTATGCCGGAGTCTTCATCATCTGGGACAAGATGTTCGGCACCTTTGTGCCCGAACAGGCGCACGACAGGCCGGATTATGGCCTGGTTCACAACATTGGCACCTTCAACCCGCTACGGGTGGCTTTCCACGAATGGCTGGGCCTGTTTCGCGACGCCACCCAACCCGACCTGACCCTGAAACAACGCCTGAAATACGCCTTTGCCCCGCCAGGCTACAGCCATGATGCCAGCCGCGACACCTCGGCCATCATCAAAGCCAAGCACCTTGTTCGCCACCCGGAAGACAGCAACACCCCCGGTTTTCAATAACCGGAACCCACCTCTGCATGCCTCGGACAATTCACCAGATGGTCATTCACCATCCCCACCGCCTGCATGAAGGCATACACAATTGTCGGGCCGCAAAACTTGAACCCCGCCTTTTTCAGATCCTTCGAAATCTGCGTTGAAAGCGGCGTGAAGGCAGGCACCTCTGCCAGGTTTTTCCAATTGTTCTGCAAAGGGGTCCCGCCAACGTAATCCCATAAAAAGCGGTCGAACCCCTGTTGCTGCTCAATCTTCTGCCACGCTTGCGCATTGCCGATTGTCGCCTGAATCTTGCCCCGGTGGCGGACGATTCCCTTGTCCTCCAGCAACCTCAGAACGTCGCCCTCGCCCCAACCGGCCACGATATTGGGGTCAAACCCGGCAAAAGCACTGCGAAAACTGTCGCGCTTTTTAAGGATTGTGATCCAACTTAACCCCGCCTGAAACCCGTCAAGAATAAGCTTTTCCCACAACGCACGGGACTCATATTCGGGAACGCCCCATTCCTCATCATGGTAAGCCTCATAAAACAACTCGGACCCGACCCAGCCACATCTTTCCATTGTTATCTTCTCCCGCATTTCCTGTTGTTCATCCAATTAGCCGTAATTTCGCGTCAAATACGACCCTTAAGCATTGGTTCATACTAGTTGGTGATTCTAACCTTAAACGATTCAATCGCCATTTGACGGGATCCAAGAAATGCTGCAACGCCGCAAAATCAAGGTCGACATGCCTGAAGGGTCCGACAGCCCCTTGAACGCCGCCATTACGGGCCGTGATCTTTCGACCTTGGAGATGGTGACAGAGGCCGTCAAACACAACCAGACCATGCTGGCGTTTCAGCCGATCATGCAGGCCAACGCGCCGCACGAAGTTGCCTTTTACGAAGGGCTGATCCGGGTATTGGACGAAACCGGGCGGGTGATCCCGGCACGCGATTTTATGGGCGTGGTGGAAAGGACCGAACTGGGCCGGGATATTGACTGTGTTTCGTTGGAAATGGGGCTGCGGTCACTGGCGAAAAATCCGTCCATCCGTATTTCGATCAACATGTCCGCCCGCTCGATCGGATATCGCAAATGGATGCGGGTTCTGGACCGGCATCTGAAAAAGGACAAAACCATTGGTGAACGCCTGATCCTTGAAGTTTCAGAGAAGTCCGCGATGCTTCTGCCCGAATTGGTGGTCGACTTCATGGACCGCTTGCAGGACCGTGGCATCTGCTTTGCACTGGATGACTATGGCACCGGCGACACGGCGGTGCGCCACTTCCGCCAGTTCCTGTTCGACCTCGTCAAGATCGACGGTGAATTTGTTCGCGGAATAAGCACAAATCCCGACAATCAGCTTTTGGTGCGGGCCCTGGTCTCGGTTGCCCAGCAATTTGAAATGCTGACAGTGGCGGCCTCTGTGGAAACCATCGAAGACGCTGAATTTCTGGTCTCGATCGGGGTCGACTGCCTGCAAGGCTATCTGTTTGGTGCGCCCACCGTGCGCCCACCCTGGATTCCGCAAAAGGATGCCCAGGCCAGTGCTTGAATACCAGGCACTGCACCGGTCTATTCTGCTCTGCCCCAAGGCTTGCTGCACGTGCAGCAATCATGTAAAGCACGGGTCACCAAGGGCTGACTCACGGGAACGCTAGGGGGTTCCCCCTGGCACCCTTCAAAGGCCCAGGTCACATGATGGCAGAGGACTTTAAAACACATGACACACGTAGTAATAGCATCCGCCGCGCGCACAGGCGTCGGCAGTTTTTGCGGCTCGTTCGCCAACACCCCGGCGCATGATCTGGGCACAGCCGTGCTGGAGGCCGTGGTCGCGCGCGCCGGTATCGACAAAGGCGAGGTCAGCGAGACAATTCTTGGTCAGGTCCTGACCGCCGCCCAAGGTCAGAACCCGGCCCGCCAAGCGCATGTCAACGCCGGCCTGCCGATGGAAAGTTCCGCCTGGTCGATCAATCAGGTCTGCGGGTCTGGCTTGCGCGCCGTGGCATTGGCGGCACAACATATTGCCCTTGGCGACGCCGACATCGTTGCCGCCGGTGGCATGGAAAACATGAGCCTCAGCCCCCACGCCGCGTGCCTGCGTGCCGGTCACAAGATGGGCGACATGTCCTATATCGACACGATGGTTCGCGATGGGCTTTGGGACGCCTTCAATGGCTATCACATGGGTCAGACGGCAGAAAACGTCGCCAACAAATGGCAGATTTCCCGCGATATGCAGGATGAATTCGCGGTTGCCTCGCAAAACAAGGCCGAAGCCGCGCAAAAGGCCGGCAAGTTCGCAGATGAAATCATCCCTTTTGTAATCAAAACCCGCAAGGGTGAAACCACAATGGACAGCGACGAATACATCCGCTTTGGTGCCAACATGGCGGCAATGGCAAAACTGCGCCCAGCGTTTGCCAAAGACGGGTCAGTCACCGCCGCCAACGCCTCGGGGCTGAACGACGGTGCCGCCGCGACCCTGCTGATGTCCGCCGCCAACGCCGAAAAACGCGGCATTCAACCCCTCGCCCGCATTGCATCCTACGCCACCGCCGGGCTTGACCCATCCATCATGGGTGTCGGGCCGATCTATGCCTCGCGCAAAGCATTGGAAAAGGCCGGTTGGAAAGCCGAAGATCTTGATCTGGTCGAAGCCAACGAAGCCTTTGCCGCCCAGGCCTGCGCCGTCAACAAAGACATGGGCTGGGATCCGGCGGTTGTTAACGTCAATGGGGGGGCCATCGCCATCGGCCACCCGATTGGCGCATCCGGTGCGCGTATCCTCAACACCTTGTTGTTTGAAATGCAGCGGCGCGATGCCAAACGCGGCCTCGCCACCCTGTGCATCGGCGGCGGAATGGGTGTTGCGCTTTGCGTTGAACGGGACTAAAAAATGGTCGCGCAATAAAATTGCGCGAACCAGCCCCGTCAGGTAACTAAGCTACCGAACCAACCACTGGAGAAGCCCATGCCCCGCACCGCTCTCGTCACCGGAGGCAGCCGAGGGATCGGCGCCGCCATTTCCATCGCCCTGAAAGACGCCGGTTACAACGTTGCCGCCACATACGCCGGCAACGACGAAGCCGCCACCGCGTTTACTAAGGCCAACGGCATCAAAACCTACAAATGGAACGTCGGCGATTACGACGAATGCGCCGCCGGGATTGCATTGGTCGAGGCCGACCTTGGCCCGGTCGACATTCTTGTGAACAATGCCGGCATCACCCGCGACGCGCCGTTTCACCGGATGACCCCCGATCAGTGGAATGAGGTGATCAACACCAATCTGAACGGTGTGTTCAACATGACCCACCCGATCTGGCCCGGCATGCGGGAACGCAAATTTGGCCGGGTGATCGTTATCTCGTCGATCAATGGCCAAAAGGGACAGTTTGCGCAAGTGAACTATGCCGCATCCAAGGCGGGCGACCTGGGCATCATCAAATCGCTGGCGCAGGAAGGTGCGCGTGCGGGCATCACCGCCAACGCCATCTGTCCGGGCTATATCGCCACCGACATGGTGATGGCAGTGCCGGAAAAAGTACGCGAAAGCATCATTTCGCAAATCCCCACGGGGCGTTTGGGCGAACCCGAGGAAATCGCCCGCTGTGTGGTTTTCCTGGCCTCGGACGATTCGTCCTTTCTCAACGGGTCGACAATTTCGGCCAATGGCGGCCAGTTTTTCGTCTGACGCGAAGACGCGCAACAAAAAGGGCCGGCCCCCATGGGAACCGGCCCGTCCCAATCCCGTAAGACCATACGCGTCGGATCAGCGGGAAAACGGGGATATCATCCATTTGAATATCTTACGCGCTACGCGGACGCGTTCAAGATGGGCAATGCGAAATGCCCTTGCTTCGGCGCTGTGATTTGCATGTTCGATCACGATAGGCTCTTTCAGATCAGTTTTGTTGAACTGAATTCAATATGAACCTTCTTTGTTAGGCTATCAAACTAGGGGCTGTTGACGTTTAGGATTCACAAACCTAGTAATTTCTGATTCAAGGTTGCTAACAACAGGAGAGCAACCTTGATGCGAAGAGTATTGAACGACGCCCAGTGGGCCATTATCGAACCTTTCTGCCTTGGAAAGAAGAGCGACGCTGGCCAGACAGGCGGCGATGCAC
>JAKITO010000031.1 GCA_021648025.1 Paracoccaceae bacterium | reverse complement strand
AGCTGGCCACATCCAGCCCGGCGCAGAAACTTTTGCCCGCGCCCGACAACACGACGACGCGGGCGTCGGTGGTGGCCACTTCGCCGCCCGCCGCCAGAATCGCCTCGACCATTTCCGGGTCCAGCGCGTTCATCTTTTCGGGGCGAGTCAGGGTGACAAAGGCGATGTGATCGCGGTATTTCACGGAAACGCGGGGCATGATTGGAACCTCCTTGGTGGTTGGAACCGATTAGGCCTGATTGGCACCGCCTTTGCCAGCGCGACGTTGGGGAAATTTATGTTCCTGTTTTGTTTCAAATTGTATAGGCTGGGGTCAGAGATTTTGGACACAGAGGGCGGGTTATGCAACAGACTGAGAAGTATGAGAGTTTCAAAGCGTTACACCACGGCGATGCTCCGTTTGTGATTCCCAACCCTTGGGATGCGGGTACGGCGCGTATCTTGACCAGCATGGGGTTCAAGGCTTTGGCGACCACCAGCGCAGGGTACGCCTTTGCCGCTGGCAAGCGGGATTCGGAAGGGGCGTTGACCCGGGATGAGATTTTGGCCAACGCGCGCGCCATTGTTGCGGCCAGCGATCTGCCGGTCAGTGCTGATCTTGAGGATGGGTTTGGCGCGGCACCCGAGGCCTGTGCAACCTCGGTCGTCAAAGCGGTGGAATGCGGGTTGGTTGGTGGGTCGATCGAGGACACCACCGGGGATAAGGACCACCCAATCCACGCCTTTGATCTGGCGGTTGAACGGGTGGCTGCCGCGGTTGAGGCGGCCCGGGGCCAGCCGTTTCTGCTGACCGCGCGGGCCGATGGCCATTCCTACGGGCAAAGCGATCTGGGCGAAACGATCCGGCGGTTGCAGGCGTTTTCCATGGCTGGCGTGGATGTGCTTTATGCGCCGGACCTGCCGGATATTGACGCGATCAGGACGGTTTGCGCCGAGGTGGACAAGCCGGTGAATGTGGTGATGGGCCTGAGCGGGCCGCAGTATTCGGTCGAGCAGTTGGGCGAGGCCGGGGTGCAGCGGATCAGCGTTGGTGGGTCGTTCGCGCGCGCTGCGCTGGGGGCGATGATCCGGGCAGCGCACGAGGTGATGGGGCAGGGGACGTTTCAATATGCGCGGGATGCGGTGCCGGACGGTGACGTGCGCCAGATGATGTCGGGCGGGAACGCAGAGCCGCGCGAGTAACAGGGCTTGCCGAGGTCGGGTGGCTGGGGTTATCTGCCGGGTATGACATATCCACGCTATACCCCGCTTGCGCAATCTTTGCCCGCCTCGGTGCCGTTTGTCGGCCCGGAAACCCAGGAACGCGCACGCGGTGCGCCGTTTGTGGCCCGCGTTGGGGCGAATGAGAACGTGTTTGGCCCGTCGCCCCGGGCGATCAAGGCGATGCAGGACGGGGCCGCGGATATCTGGATGTACGGCGATCCCGAGAATTATGATTTGCGTCAGGCGTTGGCCGGGTTTCACGGGGTAACGCCGGAAAATATCGTTGTGGGCGAAGGGATTGACGGGTTGCTCGGCTATCTCGCAAGGCTTCTGGTTGGGCCGGGGGACGCTGTGGTGACCTCAGCCGGGGCGTACCCCACGTTCAATTACCACGTGTCCGGATTTGGTGGCGTGCTGCATCTGGTGCCATTTGTCGATGATCACGAAGACCCCGCGTCGCTGTTTGCCAAGGCAGGCGAGGTGGGGGCGAAAATGGTCTATTTGGCCAATCCGGATAATCCGATGGGCACATGGGCCAAGGGGGCGGATATTTTGATGGCAATGGAGGCGCTGCCGGAAGGGTGCCTGTTGGTTCTGGATGAGGCTTATGTGGAATGTGCGCCCGAGGGGACGGCAATTAAGATTGATGCGAATGATCCAAGGGTGATCATTATGCGCACGTTTTCCAAGGCTTACGGGATGGCGGGGGCAAGGGTTGGCTATGCGATTGGTGCGCCTGAATTGATTTTGGCGTTCAACAAGGTGCGCAATCATTTTGGCATGAACCGCGCGGCCCAGGCCGGGGCGTTGGCGGCTTTGGCAGATACTGAATGGCTGGCGCATGTGCTGGCCAAGGTTGCATCGGCGCGGGTGCGGATAAGTGAGATTGCCCGGGCAAACGGGCTGACGCCGCTGGCGTCGGCGACCAATTTCGTGACGATTGATTGCGGGCAAGACGGGGCATTTGCCAAGGCGGTGCTGGACGGGCTGGTCGAGCGGGGCATATTTGTCCGAATGCCGTTTGCAGCGCCGCAAAACCGTTGTATCCGGGTTTCTGTCGGCACCAGGGCTGATCTGGATGCCTTTGCGGCGGCGTTGCCTGAGGCCCTAAAGCAGGCTTTTCAGATCGAGAACCAGTGAGACGGCAGCAATTGTGCTGACCCAGAGCCGCCAGCCGTTGAATATGCGGTAAGTGCCCGGGCCACCGCGCCACAGACCAATCAGGCAGAACGGCCAGGCCGTCAGGTGGATGATCGCGCCCGCGGTGCTGCGGGGCATTTCCGGAAAGGTGATTTTGGCGAATATCAGGAAAGATATTGTCACCACCGCCATCGCCACGCCCCACAGGGCGCGGCGATCCCAATACGTGATGATCAGACCCGAAAAGAACGTCAGTGCCAGGACACCCATCCATGCCCTGACAGGCGTCGGATACCCGGCCGCTTCGACGCGCAGGATCGCGATGGCTTCGGCTATTTGCTCAAACATTCAAGGGCCTTAGAACGTCTGGTCATAGTCTCCAACCAGCGGTTCGGTGCGGATAATTGCGTCGATGTCGGCAAAGATCGCTCGCAGCTCTGCCTCGCTTTCGGGGCTTTCGCAGACCACCACCAGATTGGGCGTATTGGACGAGGCGCGAACCAAGCCCCATGCGCCGTTGTCAAGAATCATACGCGCGCCGTTGACCGTGACCACCTGGGTGATTTTGCGCCCGCCAAGGGTGCCGCCATCGTCTGCAAGCTTGACCAGCTTTGCCACCAACCGCTCCAGCACGGCGTATTTCTCGGTGTCGGCACAATAGGGCGACATGGTGGGCATGGACCAGGTTTTGGGCAAGGCGCGGCGCAGGTCGGCCATGGATTTATCCGGGTTGCGGTCCATCAGTTTGCAGATTTCCACCGCCACCCGCATGGCGCAGTCGTAGCCGCGGCCAATTGGTTCCGCCAGAAAGTAGTGGCCGGATTTTTCGAACCCCGCCAAAGCGCCGATTTCCTTAACCCGGCGTTTCATGTGGCTGTGGCCGGTTTTCCAGTAGTCGGCCTTGATGTCGTATTTCAACAGTTCCGGGTCCGAGGCATAAAGCCCGGTGGATTTGACGTCGGCGACAAAGGTTGATCCGGGGTATATCTTGGCCAGATCGCGGGCCATGATCACCCCGACCTTATCGGCAAAAATCTCTTCGCCCTCATTGTCCACCACGCCGCAACGGTCGCCGTCGCCGTCAAAGCCAAGGGCGAAATCGGCGCCGGATGCCTTCACGCTGGCGGACATGTCGTGCAGCATTTCCATCGCTTCGGGGTTGGGGTTGTAGTGCGGAAAAGTGTAGTCGAGTTCATTATGGCTGGGCACCACTTCGACGCCGATACGTTCGAACAATTCGGGGGCAAAGGCGGAGGCGGTGCCGTTGCCGGTGGCACAGACCACTTTTAAAGGCCGTGACATTTTGAAATCACCAACCAGATCGTCAAGATACGCCTCGCGCACGCCATCGACGTATTCGTATGACCCACCGGCGCGGGGTTCGCCCAAACCGTTCAACACGATGTCGCGCAGTTCGTCCATTTCGTCCGGGCCATGGGTCAAAGGCCGTTCAAAGCCCATTTTCACCCCGGTCCAACCGTTTGGATTGTGGCTGGCGGTGACCATGGCCACGGCGGGCGCGTCCAGATGAAATTGGGCGAAATAGGCCATTGGCGAAATTGCCGGGCCGATGTCCCGCACCGCAATGCCGGCCTGCATCAGGCCCAGCATCAGGGCGTTTTTGATCGACAGGGAATAGTCGCGATAATCGTTGGCGACGGCGATTTCGGGTTTGATACCACGGCGAAACATCTGGGTGCCAAGACCAAGGCCAAGGGCGGTAATACCGGGCAGGTTAATTTCGTCCGGGTATTTCCAGCGGGCGTCATATTCGCGGAACCCCGTGGGGGTGATCATTGCATCACGCAGGAATTCCCAGGTGTTTTGGGTGACAGTGGGGTTTGGTTTGGTCATTGAAATATTCTCTTTAAGGGGGTCAGATTTGAACGGGATTGGCCTTGGCAATTCGGTCCAGCGCCATCAATGTGTCAATCAGCGCAGGCATCTGATCAAGATAGATCATGTTGGGGCCGTCGCAGGGTGCGTTATCCGGGTCTTGGTGGGTTTCCATGAACACCGCCGCCACCCCGATGGCCACAGCGGCGCGCGCCATTACCGGGGCAAATTCGCGCTGGCCACCCGAGGACCCACCGCGCCCGCCGGGTTGTTGCACCGAATGGGTGGCGTCCATCACCACCGGGTATCCGGTTTGCGCCATTTGTGGCAAGGACCGCATGTCGGCCACAAGCGTGTTATAGCCGAAACTGGTGCCACGCTCGCACAGAAGGATACGCCGATTGCCGGTGCTTTCGATCTTGGCCACCACATTGGGCATTTCCCACGGCGCCAGAAACTGACCCTTTTTGACGTTGATCGCCGCACCCGTGTTGCCAGCCGCCAACAACATATCGGTTTGGCGGCACAGGAATGCCGGGATCTGGATGATGTCGACCGCGTCGGCGGCCATGGCGCATTGGGCCTCGTTATGGACATCTGTCAAAACCGGCACGCCGATGGATTTGCGCAGATCCGACAGCATCTTTAGTCCGGCATCAATGCCCAGCCCGCGCTTGCCATCCAAAGAGGTGCGGTTGGCCTTGTCATAAGACGCCTTGAACACAAATTGCGCACCCGCAGCGTCGCAGGCTTCTTTCATGACACCCGCAATCATCTGGGCGTGGTCGGCCGTTTCCAACTGGCAAGGCCCGGCAATGATCGTCAATGGGCGCGTAGAGCCGATACTGAGATCGCCAACATTTACATCTGTCATGACTAGCTTGTTACCTGTTCCCGTAAAATCGACGCGGTGAGCGACAGCATCAGGTAAATGCCGGAAAAGATCAGGAATGCAAGTATCGTATTCTCGAATTTGCGCGGATAGCTGGGTTCCTGTGCCGCCACCGGTTCGACATTGACGGCGAGGTAGCGCACCGAACGGTTTGCCTCCATTCGGGTGGTTTCCACCTGTTGCAGCGCCGATTGCAGCATCATGTCGCGGCTGACCAGATCGGCCTGGGCCATCTGGATACGCACCGAAAGCCGCGCCAGTGAATTTTCACCAAGCGACGCATCAATCATTTTGGCGTTCAAACGGCCCAGCAGCGTATTCAACCGGCGGACATCGCCTTTGGCACCATCCACCTTGGCCTGGTTGGGGCGGGTGTTGTCCTCAAGTGCGGCCAATTGCAGGCCCTTTTCCTGCAACTGGATTTCGACGTTGTTGATCTGCCCGCGCAGCGTGGCAATCACCCCTTCGGGGTCGAGAATTGCGCCTTTTTGTTGCAGGTTTACCAGCGCCTCTTGCGCGTCACGCCGTCCGGCCTGGGCCGTTTCAAAGGCGGCCACAGCCTCTTGCATCTGATTGCCGCGTTTGGTCTGAGACAGGTAATTGACCCGGTTTTCCGCGAAATAGATCAAACGTTTGGCGAATAGTTGCGCCACTGCGGGGTCGGCGGCACTGACCTCCATACGGATCACGCCTTCGGTCGGATCATAGCCGACAATGGTGTTCTTTGAGTAGATATTATAGGCTTGTTCGTTGGTGGGATCCTGGGTCAGACGCTGGATCGGATCAATCCATTCCTGCATGAAATGCGCCTTATAGCCTGCGTCTTTGTCCAGGTCGATCATCGCCTCGATCGAATTCAGATACCGCTGGGTGGCGATGGCATCCTGATTGGTGGCAAACTGGGTGCCCGACAGCAGGCCACCAAGGCCCCCACCGCCAGCCGAGTCCGCCTGAAGGATCAGGAACTCGGCCCGGGATGAATACATCGGTGTGGCAACAACGGTGAAATACCAGGCGGCAATCAGCGTCGGCAGGAACACAAAGAATGACACCCGCGTCAGCAGCAGCAGAATCTTGCGTTGGCGCCGCTTGGCGATATCGCGCTGAATATCGCTGATTTCACGGGTGCGTTGCTCGGCCGGGCTTAACTCGGTCGAGGGCAGGGTTTGTTTGGCGATCGGCACGGTTTGCGGCAATTGCACCCGGCTGTCAGTGCCTTTTGTGCTTGCTGCGCCGCCCAGTTTTGCGACAGCACTGCGCGCGGCCGTCATCGCATCGGGTGCGCCCCCTTCGTGCCCGTCGGCGCCACCCTGTGGCACCACCAGTTCCAGCATGTTGGTACGTTTGAACGGGTCAATTCCCATATCTCGCAACAGGCGCACCGCATCAAAATCAGATGTTGCCGGCAGGTTGTGCTTTTGCGCCACCCGGCGGGCCATGCGCAATTGCCGACCGGTCAGGCCCTCTTTGCGAATTGTGTCGATATCGTTTTGGCCCTTTGCCTCGCGGGCCGAGGTTACTTCGCCTGATTTTAGCGGCCCGGCATCGACAGTTGCATCGACAGTTGCATCGACAGTTGCATCGACTGTGGTGCCGACATGGTTTGTTACGGGTCGGGTCGGATTCACCGGGGAACTCGCCTCCGGATTACTGGCCGGATTGCCCGCCTGACTGCCCGCCCGCGTGGCCGGGGCGTCGCCGCCAGAGCGGCGTATGCGGAATTTTCTAGCTTTGGGTTTCATAGTCATAAAGCTGTTTCGCTTCTTCCAAAGTTTCAAACATATGCAGGTGACCGTTCATCAGAACCGCCGCCGATCGGGCGAATTTTTCCAGGGTCTTGGCCTGGTGCGAGACGATGATGATCGTCGTGGTGCGGAGGCGTTCTTCCAGGATCGCGCCGGCCTTTCTGTTGAACTCGACATCCGTGGTGCCGGGCATGCCTTCGTCGATCAGGTAGATGTCGAAATCCAGCGCCAGCATCAGGGCAAAGGAAAACCGCGCCTTCATGCCGGAGGAATAGGTGCCCATTGGCTGGTCGAAATATTCGCCAAGGTTGCACAGCCAGCGGCAGTAACTTTCGATATAATCCGGGTCCAGACCATAGATTTTGGCAATATAGCGCGAATTTTCCATCGCCGATATCTTGCCGATCACCCCGCCCATGAACCCCAGGGGAAACGAGATGTTGCACCCACGGGTCACCCGGCCTTCGTCGGGTTTTTCCAGCCCGGCCATGATGTTGATCAACGTCGTCTTGCCGGTGCCGTTGGGGGCAAGAATGCCCAGAGAATTGCCAAGTTCGACACGAAACGACACCTGGTCCAGGATCACCTTGTACTGGCTTCCTGTCCAAAAGGACTTGCTGACGTTTTCAAACTCTAACATATCATTCTGCTGGACTGCTCGCCCTGGGTGTTTTGCCTGCGCCGGATTCACCGTGCCCCTCTTTAGCAGAGGTGTGTTAACGGCTTACATTCGATATTTGTCCATATTATGTCAAATTGTGAAGCAAATATCCAATGCCAATTGGGGAAAACTGGGTTTCCTGGGGTTCTTGGGGTAAAAAAACCCGGAATTCTGGTTAACACGCGGCGATTTTGGCAATCAGAAGGTCGCAAGAGGGTCAAGTTACTGTGACAGGCAATCAAGTCGAAATCGATCTGAAAGCAGGCATTCGTGACTGCCGCCTGTGTGCGTCCCGGTTTGCAGCGACCCAAACTGCCCACAGTCCGCGCCCGGTGGTATGGTTTCGCGCCTCGGCCCGGCTATTGATCGCGGGGCAGGCTCCGGGGGCAAGGGTGCAAGAGACCGGGCGGCCGTTTACCGATCCGTCAGGCGACCGGTTGCGCGACTGGCTGGGTCTGGATGTGCCTGCGTTTTATGATATTGAAAAGGTGGCGGTGGTGCCGATGGCGTTTTGTTTTCCCGGGTACAACGCGAAAAAGGCCGATTTACCACCGCCGCCGATTTGTGCCCGTACATGGCATGGTCAGGTGATGGCGCGCCTTGGTGACGTTGATCTGACAATTCTGGTCGGGGGTTACGCGCAACGCTGGCACTTGGGGGTGAAAACACCGGTCAGCGCGACGGTGGCCAATTGGCGTCAGCATGCGCCAAAGGTATTTGTGGTGCCGCATCCTTCATGGCGCAATACTGTCTGGTTAAAGAGAAACCCATGGTTCGAGGCCGAGTTGTTGCCGGTGTTGCAAACCCGGATAAAGGAAGTTCTGAATGGTTGAACAGACTGAATTGAATACGGATCTGGATCGGGCCCGTCTGGCCATGACGCAAGGCGGCGACGCCGCGCGCCTGCGGTTTTATGAGCGACTGGCGGACAGCCATCTGATCGTCGCATTGGAACGCGAGCCGATAGGCGATAACATTTCGCCTGAGCTGTTTGAGACCGGGGATGGGCGGTTTGTGCTGGTGTTCGACCGCGAAGAGCGATTGGTGCAATTCACCGGTAAGGTCACGCCCTATGCGGGGCTGACGGGGCGGGTGCTTATGCAGATGCTGGGCGGGCAGGGGATTGGACTGGCGCTGAACCCTGAGGTGGCGGAATCGTCGATCCTGATTCCTGCCCAGGCAATCGACTGGCTGAACAAGACGCTGGCGCAGGCGCCGGACCGGGTGACTGCGCGGGTGATTGCCTGTTCGCCGCCTTTGGATATGTCGGCGGCGTTGTACCGGGCGATCGCGGCCAAACTGGCCAATGCACCTGGGTTGGCCGACGCCGCGTGGCTGGTTGAGGCAAGTTACGATGATGGGGGCAAGGGGCGCCTTTTGGGCTTTGTCGGTGCGCATCCGGGGGCTGAGGCGGCGTTGGCCAAGGCAACGGCGGAGGCGTTGATCTTTGCTGGTGCAGAGTCTGGTGCAGAGTCAAAAGAGGATTCGGGTGGTCTGGATGTCGGATTTTTCGCGCCAACTGATCCGCTGGTATCCGATATGGTTCGGGTCGGGCGGAAAATTGAAATACCTAAGGCGCCCGCGAAAAACCCCGAAAAACGGGCCGCGCCCGGGTCTGATCCGGACAAGCCGCCAATCTTACGCTGAGAACGTGCTTGATACACATGCGAAGATACATATATGTATAAGAAGGTCCCCTGAACTGAAATGAGGCTTGCGATGAAATTTGAAGAAATCACCCTGAACCAGGACTTTGAACCGGCCCGTGAAGTGGTCGTCAAGGCGTTGGCGGACGAAGGGTTTGGCATTATCAGTCAGATTGATATGCATGTGGCGTTCAAGGAAAAGCTGGGCATTGATTTTCCACCCTATACGATCCTGGGCGCCTGCAATCCTGGTCTGGCCCATACGGCTGTGACAGTCGCACCGGCGATTGGTCTGTTGTTGCCGTGCAATGTCACAGTTGAACAGACAAAAACCGGCACGGTTGTCCGCATCCCGGACGCCGAAGAAATGCTGGGTGGGGCGGGTATATCGGACGCGCCTGAGCTGAAAGACCTGGCCGAAGATGCCGGGGCGCGGCTGGCGCGGGTTGTCGCCGTATTGCGCGGCTGATGTCACCCGCGAAGAAAGCCTGAAAGGCTTGATGAGCAGCCTGTTGCGACTGGCCGCTCATCAAGCCCTGAAGGGCTTTCCTCGCAGCTTTCCTTACCCGAGCAGCCGTTTCCTCAACCGCCCAAACCAACTTCTGGGGCGGTGTGTATGCTCTTCTATCGGCAGGCGCACCTGTGCGGCCACTCCGGCCGGATCAACCAGCGATTTTCCGTCCTGAAACTGCAACCGATACAGATCGGCGTAAATGCCGCCGCGCTCCAGCAAATCAGCGTGACTGCCCTGGTCCACCACTTGGCCGCGATCCATCACCACAATCTTGTCGGCATTGCGGATGGTCGACAGCCGGTGGGCAATGACAATCGTCGTGCGCCCGCCCGACAACTTGTCCAACGCACTTTGCACTACCTGTTCCGATTGCGCATCCAGTGCGCTGGTGGCTTCGTCCAGCAACAACACCGGCGTGTCGCGCAGCAAGGCGCGCGCGATCACCACCCGTTGACGCTGCCCGCCCGACAAGGCCGAACCGCGTGGGCCGACCAGCGTATCCAGACCATCTGGCAGTTTGGTCAGAAAGTCGGAAACATGGGCGGCATCCAGAACCTCTTTCAGTCGCTTGTCGGTCACATTCTCGCGCCCCAGCAGAATATTCTCGCGTAGGGTTTCGTCAAACAACAGGGCCTCTTGCGACACCACCGAATACAGGTTGCGCAGATCCGGCAATGCCATGTCTTTCACGGCAACCCCGCCGATACATACCTGCCCATCAACCGGGTCGACCAGTCGGGTCAGCAGGTTGAAGATGGTCGATTTACCCGCCCCAGATGCGCCCACAAGCGCTGTGGTCTTGCCTGCTTCGGCCACCAGGTTCAGCCCGCTCAATACCGTCGCTTCGCCGTATTTCAGCGTTACATTTTTCAACGCAATCCCCGGCAGACCTTTGGGCGCCGCCACAGGATTGTCCGGGGATGTCAACAGGATCGGCGTTTCCATCAGTTCTTTCAACCGTTCCAGGGCCGCCGCCGCCACCGCCCAGGTGCCTGACATGCTCGCCAGTCGTCGCATCGGATCAAACGCCAGGCCAATGGCGGTGAAAAAGCTCATGAACTGGCCCACCGTCTTTTCCCCGGATATGATCTCGGAGCCGCCGTACAAAAGCACCCCCATGAACCCCACCCCGGCCATTACATCGATCATCCCGGTGATCGACGCGGTGCCAAACACCGCGCGAATTTCGGTCTGCACATAGGTGTCGGTATGGCCGCCAAAGCGTTTGGTCTGGTAGTGTTCCAGATTGTTCAGCTTGATGGGGACGATGCCGTGAAACACTTCGTCCAGCCGGGTCGCCAGGGTCGCGCCCAAATCACGCGCCGTCGCCGCCTTTTTACGCACATAGCGCTGCGCCATCATGATTGGGAACAATGACAAAGGCACGCCGATCAGCATCACGGCGGTCCAGCGCCAGTCGACATTGATTGCCACGCCGATCAGGATCACCAGGGAAATGGCATCGCGCCCGGCACCGGTGACAATCGCACGCCACACATCGTTGACCGCATTCACATCCACCTGCACCCGCTGGATCAGAAAACCCGGCGGATGTACCTGGTGAAAACCGGGGTCCTGCCGGATCAGACGCGCCAAAAGGTCCATCCGAAGGTGCGCCGCCGTAAACTGGGAAATCCGTGTCAGCAGCACCTTTTGCGCAACGCCGGACCCGCCGCGCACGCAAAATATCAGTAAAAACGTGAAGGCGACCCAGCGCAGCGCCTCTGTGTCACCAGTGACAAACACATCGTCAAACATCGGTTGCATCATATAGCTGACCGCGCCCACCATGCTGCCTTCGAGCAGCATGAAAAACATTGCAACCGCCAGTATCGGCAAATGCCGCCTGAGATAGCCACGCCAAAGCCAGCCCATCAATTCGACCGAAGATTTGGGTTTGACGCTCATGCTGCTCTTTCTGAAACAAATATCATGCGTCAGCCATTTAAGCAGCAATCCGTCGGGGTGCAAGCATCACAGGTTTTGATGGGGTGGACAACAACGCCAGCGATTGACCTCAGAGCGGCGATGCCTAAGGTCAGAAAGAAAGGACACCTGAAAGCTATGAAACCAAACGTGAGTGTTGCGCAAGGGCGCGAATATCTGGCCATTCCCGGGCCATCCGTGGTGCCGGATGCGGTTTTGCAGGCGATGCACCGGGCCTCGCCGAATATATATTCCGGGCCGTTGGTGGATATGACCCATTCGATTATTCCTGACCTGAAGCGCGTGGCGCGCACGCAGCACAAGGTGGCGATTTATATCTGCAACGGCCATGGCGCGTGGGAGGCGGCCCTGTCCAACGTTCTGGCCCCCGGTGACAAGGTGCTGGTGCCCGCCACCGGCGTGTTTGGCATCGGTTGGGGCGAGATGGCATCGGCAATGGGGGGCAAGGTTGAAATGCTGGACTTTGGCAAGGTCGCGGCCATGGACATGGACCGGATAGCCGAGGTGCTGACCGCGGATAAAACCCATGAAATCAAGGCAGTGATGGCGGTGCATGTGGACACATCGACGTCGGTGCGCAATGATATTGCCGCTTTGCGCCGGGTGATGGACGGTGTCGGCCACCCGGCCTTGTTGATGGCTGACTGCATCGCCTCGATGGGGTGTGACCGCTTTGAGATGGACGATTGGGGTGTCGATGTGGCCGTGACGGCCAGTCAGAAAGGGTTGATGATGCCGCCCGGTCTGGGGTTCGTTTTCTTCAACGACAAGGCCGCCGAAGTCCGGCGCGCGATGCCCCGGGTCAGCCGCTATTGGGATTGGACCCTGCGCGCCGACCCCGAGGAATTTTACCAGTATTTTGCCGGAACTGCGCCGACCCAGCACCTTTACGGCCTGCGCACCGCCCTTGATCTGATCCACAATGAAGGCATCGAACATGTCTGGGCCCGCCACGAACGGCTGGCCCGCGCGATCTGGGCTGCGTGCGATGTTTGGGGGCAGGGCGGGCCGCTATCGTTGAATGTGCCTGACCCTGCCCACCGCTCGCATGCGGTAACGGCGATCAACATCGACCCGCCTTTGGCCACGGCCTTGCGCGAATGGTGCGAGGTCAACCTTGGCCTGACCCTTGGCATATCGCTGGGCATGGCGACGCCGGGTGATCCGGCCTGGCACGGGCATTTCCGGCTGGGGCATATGGGGCATGTCAATGGCCAGATGATCATGGCGCTGTTGGGGGGCATTGATGCCGGCCTAAAGGCGCTGGAGATCCCGCATGGGCACCATGGGAACAGCGGACTTGACGCCGCCTCGCAGGTGATCGCAGGCAAGGCATAGCCTTTGGCGCCCTGGGTGGCTATACCGCGCGCCATGACACGCAATCCTCCCTCCTTGCGCCCTGACCTTGCGCCGACGCCACGCCTTGACGGTCACATCCGGGCTGGTCAGCCCAGCATCGGCATGGTCTCGCTTGGCTGTCCCAAGGCATTGGTCGACAGCGAACGCATCCTGACGCGCCTGCGCGCCGAAGGGTACGGCGTCTCGCCCGACTATGCCGGCGCTGACGCGGTGATCGTCAATACCTGTGGCTTTTTGGACTCGGCCAAGGCGGAATCCCTTAGTGCCATCGGCGAGGCCCTGAAGGAAAACGGCCGCGTGATCGTCACCGGCTGCCTCGGGGCGGACCCGGATTACATCCGCGAACACCACCCCCGCATTCTGGCCGTCACCGGCCCGCACCAATACGAACAGGTGCTGGACGCGGTGCATCTGGCCGTGCCCCCCGACCCGGACCCGTTTGTTGACCTGCTGCCCGCCAGCGGCGTGCGCCTGACCCCGCGCCATTACGCTTATCTAAAGATATCAGAAGGGTGCAACCATAAGTGCAAGTTCTGCATTATCCCCGACATGCGCGGTCGTCTGGTATCGCGCCCCGCCCACGCGGTGCTGCGCGAGGCCGAAAAGCTGGTGGCGTCCGGCGTCAAGGAATTGCTGGTTATCTCGCAAGATACAAGCGCTTACGGGCTGGACCGCAAGTATGACATGAACCCTTGGCGTGGTGGCGAGGTGCGCACGCATATCACCGATCTGGCCCGTGAACTTGGCCGCCTGGGTGCCTGGATTCGCTTGCATTATATCTATCCTTATCCGCATGTGCGCGATCTGATCCCATTGATGGCCGATCCGGCAAGTGGCATTTTGCCCTACCTCGACATCCCGTTCCAACATGCCCATCCGGATGTCTTGAAACGCATGGCCCGCCCTGCGGCTGGTGCACGCACCCTGGACGAAATCGCCGCCTGGCGCGGCGTTTGTCCTGACCTGACCCTGCGTTCGACCTTTATCGTCGGTTACCCGGGCGAGACCGAGGCCGAATTCCAAACCCTGCTGGATTGGCTGGACGAGGCGCAACTGGACCGTGTCGGGTGTTTTCAATACGAAAACGTTGCCGGCGCGCGGTCTAACGCCCTGCCGGATCATGTCGCGGCCGAGGTCAAGCAGGACCGCTGGGATCGGTTCATGGCCAAGGCGCAAGTGATTTCCGAGGCAAAACTGGCGGCGAAAGTTGGGGTGCGGATGCGGGTGATCGTTGACGAGGTCGATGATGAGGCGGCGACCTGCCGGACCATGGCCGACGCGCCCGAGATTGACGGCAACCTGTTTATTGATCAAGGGTTTGAGCGGTTAAAGCCGGGGGACATGGTGGAAATCGAAGTGGATGAAGCGGGGGAATACGATCTGTGGGGGCGGCTGGTTTAAAACCATTGCAAAAGATGTGGTTTTCACTCACCTTATCAAAAGCCAAAAATGGAGTTAGCTAAATGTCAGACGCACCTATCGTGGCCCAGAAAGCCCCGTATCCTGTCGAAGTCACCGCCGGAAAATCCTATTTCTGGTGTTCCTGTGGCAAATCCTCAAAACAGCCGTTTTGCGATGGCAGTCACAAAGATACCGGCCATTCGCCGGTCAAATACACCGCCGAAGCCGACAAAAAGGTGTTCTTTTGTGGCTGCAAGGCCTCTGGGAAATCACCGTTGTGCGATGGGTCGCATTCCAAGCTCTAAATTCCCAGCCGGTCGCGCATGGCATACCAACTCATCGCCAGCATCAATAGCGGCGAGCGTATCATCGCCCCCCCCGGAAAAGACGGGGCGGGCACACGGGCCATGGTATCAAACCCGTCCGCCTGCCCCTTCAGCGCCAGCGCCATCAGCTGACCCGCATGGGTGGCGGTGCCGACACCGTGCCCGGAATAACCCGACGCGGACAGAATATTGGGGCCAAGGCGGGCCAGATACGGCATGCGTTTCATGGTGATGGCCAGGGTGCCGCCCCAGGCATAGTCGATCTTTACATCGCGCAGATGCGGAAATACCCGCGCCATCGGTTTGCGTACCAACCCGGCAATATCGCCGGGAAAGCGATAGCCATAACTTTCGCCACCTCCGAACAACAGGCGTTTGTCGGCACTCAGTCGGAAATAATTTACCACGAATTTGCTGTCGGCTACGGCCACATCTTTGGTCAACACAAGCGCGGCGTCGTCGCCCAGGGGTTCTGTGGCGGCAATGAAGTTGTTGATCGGCATCACCCGTGCGGCCACCTTTCGGTTCAACCCGCCAAGATAACCGTTGCAGGCCAGAATAACCTGAGAGGCGACAACCCGGCCCCGGTCCGTTCGCACAGTTATCTCTGCGCTTTCCTTGATATGATGCACATGGGTCTGCTCATAAATCCGCACGCCAGCCGCCGCCGCCGCCCGCGCCAGCCCCAGCGCAAAGTTCAGGGGATGCAAATGTGCCGCCCCCCAATCGACAACGCCGCCCACATAATCCGGCGACGGGCACAAAGCATGGCACGCCTCGTGGTCCAGCAACTCAATCTGATCATAGCCATAGTGATCCTGCAAATGTGTCGCGTGGGCGTGCAAATCCCGCACCTCGGATGCGGTTGATCCGGTTTCCGCCACCCCCGGCTTAAGATCGCAATCAATGCCATGCAGCCAGATCAGGTCCTTGACCAAAGCTTTGGCGTCCTCGGCCAGCGCCCATAACTTTCCGGCCTCGTCACGTCCCATCAGCGCCTCAAGCCCGCCCTGATCCATCCGCTGGCCGCTGCCCAATTGCCCGCCATTGCGCCCCGACGCGCCAAACCCAACCCTATGCGCCTCAACCAGCACCACATCGACCCCGGCCTCAGCCAGATGCAATGCCGCCGAAAGCCCGGTGTACCCGGCCCCAACGATACAAACATCCGCCCGCGTCTCGCCCCTTAACGGTTCAAAGCGTTCCAACAAATGCGCCGTCGCCCTGTACCAACTATCCGGATACGCGCCCTTGCGATCATTGGAAAACAACAGGTTCACAGCCACACCTGCCTAAGAAAAAGCACCACGCTCCCCCTTCATCTTGCTAAATAAACTCAAAAACCCAAACCCAACCACTCACACATTCATCAGCAAATGTTCCCGCTCCCACGGCGAAATAACCTGTAGGAACTCTTCATATTCGGTGCGTTTGACAATCGAATACACCCGGCCAAACTCTGGCCCCAGAACCTCCTGCAACCCCTCCGCCGCATCAAACAAATCCAAGGCGCGGATAAGGTCTCTTGGCAGGTCCTCCTGCCCGTCATATGCCTCGCCTTTGGTCTGCTTGTCGGGGCGCAATCCTTCATTCAGCCCCAGCAACCCGCACGCCAGACTGGCGGCAATCCCCAGATACGGGTTGCAATCCATCCCCGCCAACCGGTTCTCGACCCGGCGCGCCTCAGGTCCCGATAGAGGAATGCGGATGCCGGTGGTGCGATTGTCGCGCGCCCAACTAAGATTGATCGGCGCTGCGTGGTCTTTCACATACCGCCGGTACGAATTGACATAGGGCGCGATGACGGCAATCGCCGCAGGCAAATGGTTCTGCAACCCGGCGATAAAATGAAAAAACGCATCCGTTTCACCGCCCTGCGGCCCGGAAAAGATGTTCTGGCCGGTTTCAATGTCCAGAATCGAATGATGGATGTGCATTGCCGAACCCGGCTCATCCGCTATCGGCTTGGCCATGAACGTGGCAAAACAATCATGGCGCAACGCCGCCTCGCGGATCAGGCGTTTGAAATAAAACACCTCATCCGCCAGCTTGACCGGATCACCATGCGCCAGATTGATCTCCAACTGACCGGCCCCGCCCTCTTGGGTGATGCCATCAATCTCAAACCCTTGTGCCTCGGCAAAATCATAGATGTCGTCAATCACCGGGCCAAATTCATCCACCGCCGTCATCGAATAGGCCTGGCGCGCCGCCGCCGGGCGACCCGAACGGCCCATCATCGGTTTGATTTCGACAGCCGGATCAATGTTGCGTGCGACCAGAAAAAACTCCATCTCCGGGGCCACCACCGGCACTAACCCTTTGGCGCGGTACATCCCGACCACCCGTTTCAACACGTTGCGCGGGCTGAACGGGATCGGCGTATCATCACGGTCATAGGCGTCGTGGATCACCTGAAGGGTCCAGTCGCCAGTCCAGGGTGCTGCCGTTGTGGTGGACACATCCGGGCGCAGGATCATGTCGCGCTCGATAAAGCCTCCGTCGCCCGCCGCCTCGCCCCAGCCGCCGGTGATGGTCTGGTAAAAGATGCTGTCGGGCAGATGGAAATAATCCTGACGGGCATATTTGGACGCCGGAACCGCCTTGCCCCTGGCAATGCCGGGCAGGTCCGAGATGATGCATTCGACCTCATCCAATCGCTTGCCGTCAAGGTAAGCCCGCGCCGCTTCGGGAATGTTATCGGTCCAGTCACCCATCAGAGCCTCTTTTTCTTGAAGAAATCTATCATTAGTGTGGCGATATCTGCGTTGCTGTTGGGCAATTCATTGCGCGCCTGTGCCGCATCAAGAAGGTGGTCGGGAACCAGGCCGCGCCCCCGGAAGCGGATCAGCCCATCAACAAATTCGGATGACATTTCCGGGTGTGGCTGGATCGTCCAGATGACGTCGCCATACGCCAGAACTGCATTTTCGCAAGTTTCATTGCGGGCCAGAACCCGTGCCCCGTCAGGGCGGCGTGTGACTTGATCCTGATGCCAGGCATTTACCGCCAGCTTTTGCCCGCCCATGTCATACTCTGTTTCGTATTCTATTTCGTATTCTGTGCGCCCGACCGTCCAGCCGCCTTGGAATTTTTCAACCTTACCGCCAAGTGCCTGAGCGATGATTTGATGGCCAAAACAAACGCCGATCATTGGCAAGGCGCGGGCGTGAATTTCACGGATCAGATCCTCTAGCGGTGGAATCCAGTGGTGATCTTCGTACGCACCATAGCGCGATCCGGTGATCAGCCAGCCGTCGGCTGCTGTTGCCCCGCTTGGGAATATGCCATCCACCACCGAAAACACTTTGAATGTAAGGTCATCATCCGCCAGCATTGCGGTGAACAAATCGCCGTAATCTCCGAGTTGTTCAATAAGGGCGTCAGGCGAGTGGCCGGACTGTAGAATACCAATTTTCATGCGTACCTGCGAATTTGATCAAATCCATAGGTAACGAACGCTGTTTCATGGGGCAAGACGTTTTAAAGCGGTTAGAGCGAACCCAATCCAATTGGATTGGGTTCGCTCTAACACTCAATTGGAAAGGGCGCGGGCCTGTGCGAATGACAGCAACTTTTTGGCTTCTTCGTCCCAAAGGTGCAGCTTGGCGCAGACAAAGCTTTCGCGCAATGTCAGGCGTTTTGCCCCGGTGGCCAGTTCTGTGTGATTGCGCAGAACTTCGGTCAGGCGGTAAAACGGGATGCGGGAATAGAGATGGTGCACATGGTGGATGCCGATGTTGGCACTGAACCATTGCAGGACGGATGGCAAGTCATAGTGGGACGAACCATTCAGGGCGGCATCGTGCAATTGCCAGTCATCGCCGGATTCCCAATGGGCATCCTCAAACTGATGCTGCACATAAAACAACCATACTCCGGCAGAGGCGGCAATCATGGTGGAGGGCAGGAAAATCAACAGCAATGGTGCAAGCCCGCCAAACCAAAGTACCAGTAGCAGGATGGCGGCAATCGCCAGATTGGTGCCCATGGCGCTGACCCAGTACCTGAAACTGGTCATCAGCCCGTACGGGATGCGATTTTGCAGGAAGAACAGAAATCCCGGGCCAAGGCCAAACAGGGTAACAGGGTGACGATAGACGCGGTATTCCAGCTGTCTGAGCCAGCTGAGCTGGTTGAACTCTTTGACCGTCAGCGTATGCACATCGCCCATTCCCCGCTTGTCGAGGTTGCCCGAGGTCGAGTGATGCACCGAATGGGTCCGGCGCCAGACATCATATGGCGTGAGCGTTATGACGCCCAGAATTCGGCCAACCCAGTCGCTAAGGGCGCGGTTGTGGAAAAAGGCGCCATGGCCGCAGTCATGTTGGATCGCAAACAGGCGAACCAAAAAGCCGGCGTTCAGCACGGATATGCCAATGGTCAGCCAATAGCTGATCGACATCGACCACCACGCCAAAGCCCACAGGGCGACAAAGGGAATGGCTGAAATGGCCAGTTCAACCGAACTGCGCAAACTGCTGGGTTCGCGGTACCTGGCTAAGACTTTGACCCAGTCACGTGGCAATGTTACATTTGAACGCGCCTTGCCGGGCGTTTCGGATGTTTCTGAAATATCGACCATGCGCCTGCTTTTTATAGTTTGTGACATCCCGGATAAACGACTCTGCGCATGACGCAAGTGAATTCGGGGGGATTGAGGCCAATCGCGGCTATTTGAGGCACATTGCCACAGATCAGTGAACAAATGGTTGTTATCTGATCAGGTTTGGCCGGATCCGCAATTTGGCGCGGTTTTCCTCTGGAAGGTGGCGATTAAGGCGTTTGTTGATGGCGCCAAACAGGGTGATGATCACAAGCGTGAAGATGACAAAGTACATCGCCAGAATCGGATAGGGGATGAAAGGGTTAAAGGTTTTGTCGGCGAAATAATTGGCATAATACAACGCATCGCCTTTTTGCTGCCAGGCCGGAAAGGAGCTGAAATAGACCAGCGTGGTGGCATGGAACAGGAAAATTGCCTCGTTGGTGTAGGCGGGCCAGGCCAGGCGCAGCATGGTGGGCCAGATGATGCGGCGAAAGCGGGGCCAGCCGGACATGCCATAGGCATTGGCGGCATCAGTGTCACCTTTGGGGATCGAGCGCAGCGCGCCGTAGAAGATTTCGCCTGAATAGGCAGATGTATTGAGAAACAGTACGATCAGCGCACCTGCCCATGCGGCGGTGAAGGGGTCGAAAAAGGGGAAGGACCCTTTGAGGTTGAGAAACAGGAAATAGGCGAAGAAGAACTGGATAAACAGCGGCGAGCCGCGAAACAGGAAGATGAACCATTCTGCCGGTTTGCGGGCCCATGGATTGGCAGAGCCTTTGGCGACGGCCAATGCGGTGGCAAAGACAAAACCGGTGAGCAGGGCGACGACCGCGAAATAGATGTTCCAGATCATGCCGGAACCGATCAGGGTGAAATGCTCACACAGGGTGAAATTCTCGCGTGGGAGCAAGCGTTCGCCAATGCCGATCGAACGCAGGCCATAGTCCTGGATGGTTTGCAGGCAGCTCACACAGTTGCCTTTCGTTGTGCTTCTCCGCCAGAGGTTGCCTGCCCGTGGGTCAGGCGGGTCATCAGCTTTTCCAGTACCACCTCGGACAGGCGCGTGAATGCGAGGTAAAACACCAAAAGAAACAGGAAATACCACATGCGCCAGTCGCCATGCGGATAGGCGGTGAACTTTGAGGTTTTGGTGCCGCCGAGTTCACGGGCCCAATAGACGATGTCTTCGATGCCAAGCAGAAACAGCAGCGGCGTGGCTTTGATCAGCACCATCCACAAGTTGGACAGACCCGGCAAGGCATAGACCCACATCTGCGGCACAATGATGCGCCAGAAGGTTTGGCGCGGTGACATGCCATAAGCCTCGGCAGTTTCGATCTGGGCGTGGGGGACGGCGCGCATACCGCCGTAAAGTACGCTGGCGGCGAAAGCGCCGAACACCAATGCGAAGGTGATGGTGGCCAAGAAAAAGCCGTAGGATTCATGCATCCATTCGGGAGAGGTGCCCAAAGGCAATTTGGCGGCCTTGCAGACGATGAAATCCGCGCCCTGACGGATTGGCTGATCCCAGTCGGGGCATTTGATTTTGTGCCGCGCCCATTCAAACGCCTGATCAAGGGCAATGACGAAGAACAGGAAAAAGGCGATGTCAGGGATGCCGCGCACATTGGCGATATAGCCCCGGCCCAGCCAACTGAGTGGCAGGAATGGCGAACGGGCGGCCATGGCGCCGAAAAAGCCGAAGCTGAGGGCAATGGGGGCCGTGATGGCAAGCAGAGCCAGGACTTTGAAGAACGAGATGTAGAACGACATATGCACGCCAGTGGTCAGAAAGCAGCTGAACCAGCGGAACTGACTGAGCGTGCCAGGGTCTGTGCAATATTCGAACATTACAGTGTTTCGGCTTTATCTTGAATCATTGTGCAACGTAATTCCCGTTTGAGCGATAGCGAAAGGCAGGGAATTGCGTTTCGACAACATGGCGAAATGCACTTGCGCCTGTATTCAAGGGGGTGGCCCGCTCTTCAGGCCCTTTCAGGGCCTTCAATCGCGGGCGGCGGCAGGCCCGCCTTTGGCGGGCCTGCCTTTTAACTCAGATCAATAGGTCTGGATGCCTTCGCCAAACCATTTGATCAACAGGACATTCAGCGACCCATCCGCCTTCATCGAGGTGATCGCGACGTTAAATTTTTCCCGCAACTCGTCATCGCTTTCACGCAGGCCCATGCCAACGCCACCGCCCAGCGGCACCGGATCGCCAACAAATATCAGCGCTCCACCGGATTCTTCGACCAGCGGCGCCAGATATTCCTTGTTGGCCAACACGGCATCAGCTTCGCCATTGCGTACAGCCGCCAGGGTTTCTTCCGGCGTGGCGAATTCGACCAGAGTCGCACCACTTGAAGCGATATACCCAGCCTGGATCGTTGCAGTCTGGGCGGCAATGACGCCACCTTTCAGGTCAACGCCTTCGCTGGCGGCGACATAGGCCGATTCCTCGGGCAGGATGTAATTCTGGGTAAAGTCGATCACCTCATCACGTTCAGCCGTGATCGACATGCCGGCAATGATGGTGTCGTAGTTGCCCGAAACGAGGTTGGGAATGATCGAGTCCCAGTCGTTTTTAACCCACTCACAGGTCAGCCCGGCACGCTTGCACAGCTCGTCGCCCACGTCGCGTTCAAAGCCGTCAATCTCGCCTGCGTCGTTGATGAAGTTATAGGGCGGGTAGGCGCCTTCGGTGCCCATGCGCACGGTGGTTGAATGGCTGCCGGCAAACGCCATCGAGGCGGTCAAAGCCATGGCTGCTGTAGCCAGTATCAGTTTTTTCATGTTGGTACTCCCTGAGTTTTGATTGTGGCAGTTTACGCTGCCTTGGTTGCGGAAAGAAAGCCCCGCAGGCGTTCTGACCGGGTATTGTTGAACACGTCATCCGGCGTGCCCTGTTCTTCGATGCGCCCCTGGTGCAGGAACACAACGTGACCGGCCACATCCGCGGCCAGTTTCATATCGTGGGTGACGATCAGCATGGTGCGCCCCTCAGCGGCCAGATCCTTGATCACCTTGACCACTTCCTGCTCCAGCTCCGGGTCCAGTGCGCTGGTGGGTTCATCAAACAACAACGCCTCGGGTTCCATACACAGCGCCCGGGCAATGGCAGCACGCTGTTGCTGACCACCTGAGAGCTGGGCCGGATAAGCGTCGCATTTGTCGACGATACCGACCTTGTCAAGATAGGTGCGGGCGGATTTTTCGGCCTCAGCCTTGTCGCGGCCCAAAACGGTGATGGGCGCCTCCATCACGTTTTGCAGGATGGTCAGGTGGGCCCAAAGGTTGAACTGCTGAAACACCATCGACAGGTTGGTGCGGATACGCAGCACCTGTTTGGCATCCGCCGGGCGGCGGGTGTCCTGCGTGCCTTTCCAGCTTACCGCTTCGCCCTTGAACAGGATTTCGCCCTGTTGGCAGTCCTCTAACAGGTTGGCACAGCGCAGAAGGGTGGATTTGCCTGACCCGGACGAGCCGATCAGCGCCACCACGTCGCCACGCCTGGCGCTGATATCAACACCTTTGAGCACCTCCAACGCGCCAAAACTTTTGTGCAGGTTGGTGATCCGGATCACCGGTGTTGTATCGGGCAAGGGTTGTGTCACTTGTTGCTATGGTCCTGATCCAGGTACTAAGGCCGAGATTCCGGGCTAATGCAACGCGCAAACCGGACAATTTGCCTTGAATTGTTGCGAATCGGAGCATCGCAGGCATCGGATTGGCGGTTTGCTGTGGTTTTACGGTCCCGGGGGCGTCGGGATGGCAAGGTAGTCAGCTGCGGGAATATTCACCAGCCCATGCAGGTGAAGGGCCTGACGATCTGCGCCTGACAGGGTTGATATGGCGGTTCGCACGGCATCGGCGATGGGGGCAGGGTCGCGGCCAGAGGCGGTGATAAAGGGCAGGGCGGGGGTTGGCGCGGTACAGTCGATCACCTGCAATTGCGCGACCAGATCAGGATCGCTTTCACCCATCAGCATCAGAGTAAGCGCATCAATTCCGGCAATGTCGGCGCGCCCTTCGGCCACCGCGTTGGCGCTGGCATTATGCCCGCCGGTTTCTATGTGATCGCTGAATGTGATGCCCGCCTGCGCGAAGTGGTGCATCGGTCCGGCCCAGCCCGATTGTGACAGCGCACCATTGTAGGCAAATCTGGCGCCCGAGAAATCAGCCAGCTGCGCCCCCGGCGCATCTATACGCACGATAATTCTTGAATTGTAATAGCCCGGCGGGCAACCGGGCAGACCATAATCGGGGGTGCCGACCAAAGTGATGTCAGGATGTAACAAGGCGCGATACGGCAAGCTGCACGTTTGGGCAAACAGCAAGTCGGGGGATTGCCAGATTTCGTGCAGATCGCCGTTACGGCTCAGGGTTTGGGGACCATAGCCAAGGGCGGTTCGGATAGCGTGCCAAAAGCGGTCGTTGGCACCGTCCAGCGTAGATGGATTGTACATTCTTAACTGTGCAATCACTGCTTGGTGGCTTTCTTTCTTGCGCGCGCTGAATCCATATCCGAAACGCCCAGCAAAGAGGGTATCAACCGCATCAGGGCGTTTTCCTCATCTGCGCGGCCATCGTCGGCCAGAGCGACGGACCAGGCAGCTTCGACCACGGCGCGGCGGTCTTCGTAAGGCACTGCTGCTTTGATGGCGCGGGTGAACCGCACGGTGTCCGGGGCTTCGGTTTCAAGGGTTTCGGCCCCGGTGCGCAACGCGGCGGTTTCGGACTGGGACAGATTGAACCGTGCAGAGATGATCTGGTCGATTCGGGCCATTTCCACAGCCGCATAATCGCCATCCGCACGGGCAATGCGCACCAAAAGGGCGCTTAAGGCCAGGCGGGCGTCGGTATCGTTCAGGGGGGGCGGGTCGGGCTGGGTCAGCCGATTGAGTAAATTTGCAAACATATGGGGTGTATAAGAGGCCGACGGAGCCGCGCCAAGCGGGTTTTCACTCAGATCCGATCCAATCCAAATGAATTCACCCTGCAAGCCGAACGCGCAGGGCTGGCAAGCGCTGCCTCGGGGGGCAGGTGAATGCGTGAACCCGCATGGACTGGTTTTTCTCAGATCGTATGTTTGGCCCGCTCGCGCGACTTTTCGCTGTCGAGCGCCGAGAGGCCCATGGCGGCGCGCGCCTCTTCGACAATGCGGAATTCTTTGTCGTTCAGGATGCCATCGGCCAGAACCACCTCCCACAAGGCATCCAACGCCGCGAGGCGTTCTTCGATGTCGGTGGTTTCGCGGATCAGCTTGGCAAAGGTGTCGGAATCCGGTGCGGCAGCGTGCAGTTTTTCGCAAGTTGCACGGATTTTCGCGGCCTCAATGGCGTTATGGCTATAAAGCCGGGCCAGAATGCGGTCGATGATGCCAATCTCGGACACCTGATATTCTTTGTCGGATTTGGCCACCCGCACCAGCAAGGCCCCCAACGCCAGTTCGGCGTCGGGGTCGGGCAACTCGCCCTCTTTCGGGGTGCGCAGGGATTGAAAGAATTTACCTAACATAAAGGGAACCTAACCTTTGATTGACCGTGCGCCAAGAGGTTTCAGCCGTCATAACCCTCGATGATCACCATATCGCCGGTCGAGACCGGGTCGCGCAGGGCCTTGGCGTCTTGGTAGGCGACACTGTCATAACAGGCGAGGGCGGTTGCATAGCTGTCGAATTCCAGCACAACGGTGCGTTGTCGAACCTTGCCTTCGCGGTTTTCATATTGGCCGCCCCGCACCAGAAAGCGCGCGCCATATTCGGCGAAGGGGGCGGCATTGGCGGCGATGTAGGTTTTATAGGTTTCGATGTCGTCGACGTCGATATGGGCAACCCAGTATCCTTTGGCCATGATGAATCCTCTTTCGTTGTTTCACCCCGCCGATTTTCGCAAGGGTGGCGGGGTGAACCCCGCCCTACGGGATGGTTTAAACCAGGCGCGAACTTTCAATCGCGGCGCGGACAAAATCGGCAAACAATGGATGCGGCTCAAACGGTTTGGATTTCAGTTCCGGGTGGAACTGAACGCCGATGAACCATGGGTGATCGCTCCATTCGACAATCTCGGGCAGTTTGCCGTCCGGCGACATGCCGGAAAAGCTAAGCCCGGCCTTTTCCAACTGTTCGCGGTATTTTATATCCACCTCATACCGGTGCCGGTGGCGTTCTTCGATCTGGGTGGTGCCATAGATTTCGGCCACTTTCGAGCCTGCTTTGAGCTGCGCATCATACGCCCCAAGCCGCATGGTGCCGCCCTTGTCGTCGCCGACCGCACGGCTGATCTTATAGTTGCCCTGCACCCATTCCTTCAGGTGATAAACCACCGGTTCAAAACGCTTTTTGCCGGATTCGTGGTCAAACTCCTCGCTCCCTGCCGTTTTGATCCCGGCGACATTGCGCGCGGCTTCGATCACCGCCATCTGCATGCCAAGGCAGATGCCAAGGTACGGCACCTTGTGTTCGCGGGCAAACTGCGCCGCCTTGATCTTGCCTTCGGTGCCACGTTCGCCAAAGCCGCCGGGCACAAGGATGGCGTGGAAGCCTTCCAGATATGGTGCCGGGTCTTCGGCGTCAAAAATCTCGGCGTCGACCCATTCGATGCTTACCTTGACCCGGTTGGCCATGCCGCCATGGGTCAGCGCCTCGGCGATGGATTTATAGGCATCCTCAAGCTGGGTATATTTGCCGACGATGGCCACCTTGACCTCGCCTTCGGGGTTGTAGACCCGGTCGGCCACGTCCTCCCAGCGGTCCAGTTTCGGGCGCGGGGCCGGGGTGATCTGAAACGCATCCAGAACCGCCTGATCAAGGCCGGCCCGGTGATAGGCCAGGGGGGCCTCGTAAATGGATTTCAGGTCATAGGCGGCAATCACGTCGCCTGGGCGAACGTTGCAGAACAGCGCCAGCTTGGCGCGTTCCTTTTCCGGGATGTGATGCTCGGACCGGCAAACCAGAATATTCGGGGCGATGCCGATGGACCGAAGTTCCTTGACCGAATGCTGGGTTGGTTTGGTCTTCAACTCACCACTGGCCTTGATGAAGGGTAACAGGGTCAGATGCATGAATATGCACTGGCCCCGCTCACGATCCTGAGAATACTGGCGGATTGCCTCGAAAAACGGCAGGCCTTCGATGTCACCGACAGTGCCGCCAATCTCGCACAGCATGAAATCGACCTCGTCCGCGCCGATTGACAGGAAATCTTTGATTTCATCTGTCACATGCGGGATCACCTGGATGGTTTTGCCCAGATAATCACCGCGCCGTTCCTTTTCCAGAACGGTGGAATAAATCCGCCCTGAACTGACCGAATCAGTTTTGCGCGCCGCCACGCCGGTGAAGCGTTCGTAATGGCCAAGATCCAGATCGGTTTCGGCACCATCGTCGGTGACAAACACTTCGCCATGTTCAAACGGGCTCATGGTGCCGGGGTCGACGTTAAGATACGGGTCCAGTTTGCGCAGGCGCACTGAATAGCCGCGCGCTTGCAACAGCGCGCCCAAGGCGGCAGAAGCCAGCCCTTTGCCAAGGGACGACACAACACCGCCAGTAATAAAAATATATCGCGCCATAGGTGACGTAAGACCCCCGTGATTGCCAGTGATGGCATGTCTAAAAGCAAGAATTCTGTTGTTTGGAACCGTCAAATTGACCATCCCTCACGGGAGTCCAGACATAAAGGATTCGCGACGAATACGCAAGTCAAACGCAACATGATGTTGTGACTAACTTTGATACCTCAAGGTTTAGGGGCGCGCAGTCCCGGTGGTTGCTCTTGAATTTTGCCGAACGCTGAGGAACACCCGAGACCCCGGAGAGACCGGTTCAAGTCTTTGATTAATCCGCAGTTGGCGTCAATGGCGCGTTGTCGCCTTGTGTTGGTGGCAACAAGTCGCTGCCCAGTGGGCTATTTTGCTGGCTGTCGCCGGCCGGTGCGTCTGTATCGGCCGGTGCGGATGAGGTGCCCAGACGGTCAAGCACAGAGGTGCCCGAAGCCTTTTGCGCCGCCAGAATGGTCAGCGAGATCGAGGTGATGATGAACCCGATTGCCAATACCCAGGTCACCTTGCCCAATGCAGTCGCCGCTGACCGGCCCGATGTCGCGCCGCCACCGCCACCGCCGCTGCCCATGCCAAGACCACCGCCCTCAGAGCGCTGCAACAAGACAACACCGATCAGTCCGATGGCCAGAAGAAGGTGGATGATAAGAACGACGTTTTCCATGTGGGACCTGTGAAAGCTTTGGGTGGCAAGTTCAATGTACGGAGCGGTATGTAGGCGTCTTTGCAAGTCGGGGCAAGGGGGGCAAGAGAGGTTGTTTGTTCTGGACAATGACCGGGTTGATTGCCACTGTCGGGCTTATGCCCCACGATCATTCTGAACACCCGCACGCGCTTTTGCCGCCTGATCCGGCCCTTAGGGTCAAAGCGCTGGAAACCATTCTGACGGGCAAGGGGTTGATCACGCCCGGTGCGCTGGATGAAATCATTGATACCTATCAAAATCGTATCGGTCCCCAGAACGGCGCCGATGTGGTGGCGCGCGCCTGGAGTGACGCCGATTTTCGCCTAGCATTGCTGAAGGATGCCACCCCGGTGGTGGCTGATCTTGGCTATTACGGACGCCAGGGTGAACATATGGTGGTGGTCGAAAACACGCCCGAGCAGCACAATATGGTCGTCTGCACCCTGTGCAGCTGTTACCCGTGGCCATTGCTGGGTATTCCGCCGGGCTGGTACAAATCTGACGCCTACCGTGCCCGCGCGGTGCGCGAGCCGCGCAAGGTGCTGGCGGATTTTGGCGTCACCCTGCCCCGGGGAACCGCCGTCAGGGTCTGGGATTCAACCGCCGAGGTGCGCTATCTGGTGCTGCCGATGCGCCCCGAAGGCAGCGAGGGGTTGGGGCGCGAAGATCTGGCCCGGCTGGTCACGCGCGACAGTATGATCGGCACCGGTCTGGCGCTTGCCCCGGGTGGTGGCGCATGACCCGGGTGCATGACATGGGCGGGCGGTTTGGCGATGGACCTGTGGTGCCGGAACCGCAAGGCATGGCCGAATTCAAAGCGGACTGGCACAAGGGCGCATTGGCGCTGACCGTGGCTGCCGGGGGGCTTGGCAAGTGGAACATCGACATTGGACGACATGCCCGCGAGAGCCTTTCGGTAAAGGATTACACCGCCTTCAGCTACTACGAGAAATGGATCGCCGCACTGGCGGATTTGCTGGTAGAGACCGGGGTGGTAAGTGCCGGGGAACTGGCCAGCGGGCAGGCGATTGGGCGCAGCGACCAAGAACCGGTGACTGGCGAAAGGATAGCGCGGTCGATCGCGCAAGGCGGTCCGGCGACGCGTGACAGTGATATTGCCCCGGCGTTTGTTGTAGGCGACACCGTGCGCACGCGGCGTCCGGCTGCTAACCGGCTGATCGAGGGCGGGCATACGCGATTGCCGCAATATGCCGCCGGGGCGCAGGGCCGGATCCTGTTGCAGCACGGCGCGCATGTTCTGCCTGACAGCAACGCGCACCGGTTGGGCGACGCGGCAGAGCCGCTTTATACTGTGGTATTCAAGGCATCCGAGCTTTGGGCGGCTCCAGAGCATCGCGGCGACGAGGTGACGCTGGACCTGTGGCAATCGTATCTGGAACCGGCATGAACACTGCACCCGAACCGGTATTTTCACAGCCTTGGCACGCGCAGGTATTTGCCCTGACGGTCTATCTGAACGAGGCCGGGCATTTCGACTGGCCCGACTGGGCTGCGCGGTTTTCGACCACATTAAAGGCGCATGGGCTGACCCGCGAGTTGGACGGCGGCGAGGATTATTTCAACGCCTGGCTGGAAACACTGGAAAGTTTGCTGACCGAACTGGGCCAGACCAGCCCGGATCAGGTCGAACAGATGCGCAAGGCCTGGGAGGCGGCGTATCTGGCGACGCCGCATGGGGATGTCGTGCGACTTGGAACCTGAGCCTGTCATCACCCCGGCCAACATGATGCCATCTGAAATGAACCCCGAATTGGTGATGCCATCGACACCGATCCGACCCTTAAAGGCGTTGAAATTCACGCTTATCATGGCTTGTGTCCAGCCCCTTGGTCGCAGGTTGTGAAAATTAGGTTTCACTGTGTGCTTGGTCCCGCTATACGGCGCTTGGTTTTTACGAAATGTCAAAGGACCGGATATGGCCAATGTCGTTGTGGTCGGCGCCCAATGGGGTGACGAAGGAAAAGGCAAGATTGTTGACTGGCTTTCTGAGCGGGCGGATGTGATCGCCCGGTTTCAGGGCGGGCATAATGCCGGGCATACCCTGGTCATTGACGGCGAGGTTTACAAGCTGAGCCTGCTGCCCAGCGGCATCGTGCGCGGTGGCAAGCTGAGTGTGATCGGCAACGGCGTGGTACTGGACCCCTGGCATCTGATCAAAGAGATCGAAGGCTTGCGCGGGCAGGGGGTGACGATCACGCCCGAGACGTTGATGGTGGCCGAAAACGCGCCGCTTATCCTGCCGATCCACGGTGAATTGGACCGGGCCCGGGAAGCGCAGAATTCAGTGGCCAAGATCGGCACCACCGGGCGCGGCATCGGGCCTGCGTACGAAGATAAAGTCGGGCGGCGCGCGGTGCGGGTGGCGGATCTGGCGGATGACGCCACGCTGGAGTTGCGGGTGGACCGGGCGTTGGTGCATCACGATGCGTTGCGCCGGGGGCTGGGCATGGAGGTGGTGGACCGTGATGGTTTGCTGGCGGACTTGCGTGAAATTGCCCCCAAGGTTCTGGAATATGCGGGCCCCGTCTGGAAAGTTCTGAACGACGAACGCAAGGCCGGTAAACGCATCCTGTTCGAAGGCGCACAAGGCGCCTTGCTGGACATTGATTTTGGCACCTATCCGTTTGTCACATCGTCCAACGTCATCGCGGGCCAAGCGGCCACCGGCACCGGCATTGGCCCCGGCGCAATTGATTTTGTCCTGGGCATCGTCAAAGCCTATACCACACGGGTTGGCGAAGGGCCGTTTCCGGCCGAACTGACCGACGCGGATGGGCAACGCCTGGGCGAGCGGGGGCACGAGTTTGGCACCGTCACCGGGCGTCAACGCCGCTGTGGCTGGTTTGATGCGGTCCTGGTGCGCCAGACCTGCGTCACCAGCGGGGTCAATGGCATCGCGCTGACCAAACTGGATGTGCTGGACGGGTTCGAGACCCTGAAAATCTGTGTCGGCTACGAATTGGACGGGCGGCGCATCGACTATCTGCCCACGGCGGCCGATCATCAGGCGCGCTGTATTCCGGTGTACGAAGAAATGCCGGGGTGGGCCGAATCAACCGAAGGCGCGCGCAGTTGGGCCGATCTGCCGGCACCAGCGATCAAATATGTGCGCCGGGTGGAAGAACTGATCGGCTGCCCGGTGGCAATGCTATCGACCTCGCCCGAACGCGACGACACCATCCTTGTCACCGACCCGTTTGCCGACTGATGGGAATTGGTTCAAAACTCAGCTACAAGGCCCGCAAGCGCTGGTCGCTGGTGATCCTTCTGGTCGGTCTGCCGGTTTATATCGTCACCGTGGTCACGGTGCTGAACTGGATTGGACAGCCGCCGTTTCTGGTAGAGTTGCTGGTTTATGTGGTGCTGGGCATGGTCTGGATATTGCCGTTCAAATCGGTGTTTCGCGGCATCGGACAGGTCGACCCGGATCAGGAGGACTGACCGGGTGGCCGCTCTGATTTCAGGCTGGCATGTCGCCTGTTCATTTGCCATTATCGGGACTTGATGAAGATGACGGGAAAATCAGGCAACATGCAGGCATTTTATCACGGATGGTTGATGAACCCCAGAAAGATAGGGGCAATTGCGCCGACCAGCGCCGTCATGGCGCGGGAAATGGCCGGCGTGGCACGTGCCGACAGTGACTTGCCGGTGCTGGAACTGGGGCCAGGGACCGGGGTGATAACAAAGGCAATTCTTGATCAGGGCGTGGCGCCGGAAAACCTGGTATCTGTCGAATATTCCGAGGGCTTTCTGCCGACCCTGCGGCAGCGGTATTCGGGGGTCAATTTTATTTTTGGCGATGCGTTCGACATATCAAGAATTGCCCGAGAGTTGGGAATTCGCAGGTTTGATACCGTGATCTCGGCCTTGCCGTTGCTAAATTTCCCGGTCGAACAAAGGGTCAAACTGGTCGACGCGGTTCTTGACCTGTTAGAGCCGGGGCGCCCGATGGTCCAGTTTTCCTATGGGTTGTCGCCGCCGGTTCCTGCCCGGCCAGGCAGATTCTCGGTCAGCCACCTTACCACTGTTTTTTGGAATTTGCCCCCTGCGCGTCTATGGCTGTATCGCCATCACGAAGCAGCGGTCTGAAACCGGAACTCACCCTGCTTGCGTTACATCTTATTGATATAGCCCACTATTATTTCGCAGCCTTCGGGGCTGTTCCTCAGGCCATTGGCGACCCTTACCTTGTCAGGAGGAAACCTGTCAAACCAATGCGCGTCGGTGGCCGTCAACAGCCCCTGGTCCGCTTTGCTGGTCATCCGGGCGGAAACCGATATCGCCAGAGGCGGCAAAACGACCGCCGCCTTTCTTTTCGATCTTGCCGTCGCGCAACAATTGGCCAAACGACCGCAACCCGTCTTCGCGGTTGTAGCCGTCCTGTTTGATCAGCCGCACCTTGTTCATCAGTTGCGGGCGCGAAAACCTTTCGTGACCTTCGACAAACGACAAATACGCCGCGGCGGCCTCAAGCAGGTCCGGCAAATCGGTGGCGCCGACGCGGTTGGCAAACTCGGCGAATGCCCGGTCGGTTCCGGTCGAATCCGGCGTGCCGGCATCGCCCATGACCCGGCGCGGACGCACCGGACCAAGGTTTGCAGTGTCGGCACCAGCATCGACCCGTTGTTCTGCCACCAGCTTTAGCGGGGCCGGGCGGGTATCAACCACCGGGCGGGCCGCGACCCGGGCACCATCAGCCGAAGGGCGGCGTGGGCGCACCACCTGAGCCAGGTCCTGGCGGTATTCTTCATCCTCGGAACCGGCGTCAATTGCGCCACCGGCGTTGCGTTCGGCCTCGGCCACAGCCACAGCCGCACGCAGCTGGCTATAGGTTTCATGGCGCGATGAGGTTTCCGGATCATCCAGTTTTTCGTTAGCGGCATTCATCAAACGCGACAGATCGTCTTCGTCTTCTGAAACGCTCTGCTGCAAGGCGGCGTGGGCCGGTTCATCCGAAATGATATCATCGCCGAAGATATTCTCTTCTGCTTCGACCATTTCCGCCTCGGGGTCCGCATTGTCAAAATCAAGCGCTTCGTCAGTTTCGTGGTCGGCCACTTCGCCAGTCACGCCCTGTTCAACCGCCATTTCCTCTTCAACCGCAGCCAGTTCACGCATCAGGTCGGCTTCGTCCTCGGCGGACAAAGAGCTTTCTGTTGCCTGATCCGGGGCCTGATCCGCAAAGATATCTGCCCCGTCGGCATCGTCACCGTCATCCATCTGTTCCAGCTGGCCGCTGGCAATTGCTGCTTCCAGGTCAGTGCGTTTTACCTTGACGACGCGGGCCTGAAGAGGTGCTGAAACCTGGTCAGAAACAAACCCGGAAATATCCGCATCGCTGAATTTATCGTCAACGTCTTCGTCCACAGGCTCAATCTCGGGCTGGTTCGCCGCGCCGAAGAAGTCTTCTTCGGATTCAGTTTTTGGCGCTGTTTCCGTTTTTGTTGTGTCCCGTGCCGCATCGGCGTCGATCTGATTCAGGATAAGGGACACCTGATCATCCGTATCGTCCACATCGTGGGGGGGCGTCAAAGTTTCGTCGTCTATTTCCAGCGCTTCAGAAATATCCTGAGCGGCGTCAGCAACAAAGCCATCCGCGTGCTGATCTTCGGTATAGTCGCCCATCTGAGCCATGGAGTCGTTTTGCGAAACCACTGCGCGAATGCGTTGCAGCTTGGCGGCAATCGAATCGACAGCGGCAATGGTTTCCCGGGCTGGGGCGACTACCTGCGCTTTGTCGATTTCCACGTCGTCTTTTGGCGCACCCTCAGTCAGATCGTCCGCTGTCAATTCTGGCGTGTCCTGAACTTCGCCAACGTCTTCGACTTTAACCTTAGGCGCGGCGTCTGTTTCAGGTGGCTCTTGCTGCTGCTCTGTGACTTCGGTGATCTCAGGCAGTGGCTGTTCGACCAGATCTTTGTCATTGACTTCTTGGGCGACCTCTTGGGTGGGCACGTCGATGATTTCGACCTTTTCATCCGAGGGCTCATCCGTATTTTCCTCAGAATCGGCTTCGCCAGTGTCCGGGGTTTCAACCACTTCAATCTCTTCACCCAGTGGTTCGGTGGTATTGCCGGGGTCCGCTTCGGCCACTTCAGGTGGCGTATCCGGCGTTGAAATGATTTCGATCACAGGCTCTGTGATGGCAACTGCGGCGGTTGCCTGTGCGGCTTGTGTAACGGTGTCGGGTGCTGTGTCTGGCTCTGCGGCGCGCAGAACAATTGTACCGGTGTCGGTGCTATGGGCTTCGACCCGGCGGGACATGTCGCGCTGGGCGATACGCGCCAGCATGTCAGCGTCCGGTTGCGGCGGTTCCGCGCCAAAGTACCGGTCGTCCGAAGCCAGATCGCGGAAGTACTCTGCAATCGATTTCATTGTATCGAAAGAGTCTTCAAACCCTTCCAATGTGCAGGAAAATGTACCGTAGGATACGGTAAGTATTTTATTGGTGTGTACCATGGGATGCTCGTCCTCTACAGTCTTATTGAACACCGTTTACCATGTCCAGCGCGTCAAAACCGGCCCGAATCTGTGCAATTTACCGTATCATTTTGTGTTTAAAATGTGGCCAAATTCCAAATATAAGGTAAATTCCGGCATGACAGCGCCGATTGTTCACGAATTGGAACCAATAACCCTGATTGGCGGGGGCGAAGTTGGCGAAGGCGATTTGGCGCTGGCGCTGGAACGCGCGCCTGTTTTGGTGGCGGCTGATGGTGGGGCGGATACGGCGTTGGCGCTGGGACATAGGCCAGTGGCGGTGATCGGTGACTTTGACAGCCTGACTGACGCTGCAAGGGCGGCGCTGCCTGAGGCACGGATGATTGCCATTGCCGAACAGGACAGCACCGATTTCGACAAGGCTCTGCGCCATATCGCAGCACCTTTGGTGTTGGGGGTCGGGTTTCTGGGGGGGCGGATTGATCATCAGCTTGCGGCGTTCAATACCCTGGTGCGCCAGTCCGATCACCGGTGCATTCTGATTGGCGAGAGAGAATTGGTTTTTCAGGTGCCGCCAAAGATTGAGGTAGGTTTGGCGGCGGGCGACGTAGTGTCATTGTTTCCAATGCGGTTGGTTAGCGGGCGTTCCCAGGGATTGGCGTGGCCGATTGACGGGCTGGAGTTGTCTCCGGGCGGGCGGGTTGCCACCTCGAACCGGGCGCTGGGGCGGGTTGTGTTGGAGCTGGATGGTTCGGGTGGCCCGAATGATCCGGGTGGCCTGTTGATGATCACGCCGCGAGGATCCCTGGATGCGGTTATGCGGGCGCTTCGCCCCGGTTAAGCCCGGTGGCAGGGCGTAAGGCGGCGGCGCGTTTGCGCAATATGCTTAGAGAACGTTCGCGCAAGACCACATAGATGCCGGCCGCAATGGTGATACAGATGCCGACCGACGCCAATGTATTGGGCAGGTCGTGAAAGATCAGCAGGCCAATCAGGGTGGCAACCGGTATTTCCAGGTATTGCATCGGTGCCAGCGTCGCCGAAGGCGCATAACGCAGCGACCATGTCATCAGCAGATGCGCCGTTGTGCCCAGAAGACCAATTCCAACCAGAAGCATCCATTCATTGGCCGAAGGCGCGATCATTGTCAGCGGGGCAATCCCAAACGCCTGACCGATCAACAGGGCCGGTAAAAGCACAACACTTGCCATCACACCACTGACGGCCTGAAGGCCAATCGGGTCGGTTTGCTTGGCGATCTGGCGGGTGACCAGCATGAACAACGAGAACACCACCGCCACCACCAGAGGCAGCAGGGCCGGCAGGCCGACGGCGGCAAAGCTGGGCTGAACCACCAGTAACGTGCCGATAAAGCCAACCATGCAGGCGACAAAGCGGCGGCTGCCGACCTCTTCCCCCAGAACATATTTGCCAAGAAGTAGCATGATGAAGGGCATCACAAAGGCAATAGCCACCGCATCCGCCAAGGGCAGATACTGAAGGGCGGTAAACATTGCGGCGATACCGACAATATGCAGGGCTGTGCGCAAGGCAACGAGGCTGAAAACCCTTGGACCCATCCGCCAGGCCCGGCGCGAAATGATCACCAGCGGAATCAGCACAACAGCCTGAAGTGCGAACCGTACCAACAGAACCTCGCCCAAAGGTACTGACTGCCCCAGTAGCTTGGCAACCGCATCACCCATCGGTGCGACGATACAAAATCCCAGCATAAGAAGGATACCCAGAACAGGCCTGTCAGTTTGCATAAAACTGACGCTAGGCTGCAAAATTCGAAAATGCAAGCAATGGTTGCGTGATGCCTGAAATTTTACACGTTTAAAGCGGGTTGTTTGCGAGGTTCAGCAATTGGGCACATTCACAGCCAAACCGCCAAGCGATGTTTCCTTATAGTTGCTGCTCATGTCCAGGCCGGTCTGGCGCATGGTTTCGATGCAGGAATCCAACGGTACAAAATGGGTGCCATCACCGCGCAAGGCCAGGCTGGCGGCGGTGACGGCCTTGACCGCGCCCAACCCGTTGCGTTCGATACATGGCACCTGAACCAGCCCGCGCACCGGATCGCAGGTCATGCCCAGATGATGCTCCAGGGCAATCTCGGCGGCGTTTTCCACTTGCTCCGGCGTGCCACCCAGGACGGCGCAAAGGCCGGCGGCGGCCATCGCCGAGGCGCTGCCGACTTCAGCCTGACAGCCGGCCTCGGCCCCGGATATAGACGCGTTGTACTTGATCAACCCGCCAATCGCGGCTGCGGTCAGCAGGAAGTCTTCGATATGGGCGGGCGTGGCGCCGGGCACGTGGTCAAGGTAGTATCGCAAGGTGGCCGGCAACACCCCTGCGGCGCCATTGGTGGGGGCGGTGACAACCTGCCCGCCACCGGCATTTTCTTCGTTCACCGCCAGGGCATAGACACAGATCCAGTCGTTGATGACATGCGGCGCGGTCTGGTTCAGGCCCGATTCAGCCATCAATGCCTGGTGAATGCCTTTGGCACGGCGTTTGACGTTCAAACCTCCCGGCAGGATACCGGGTGTGTCAAGACCGCGTTCGATGCAGGCATTCATCACCTCCCACAGACGGGCCGTGCCTTTGCCAAGGCTGGCCTTGCACCCTCGGGAAACCTCGTTGGCATGTTTCATGGCGGCGATGGATTTACCGCTTTGTGCGGCCATGTCCAGCATTTCAGCAGCGGATTGGAATGGGAACGGGATGGCTGGGCCTTCGTCGGTATCCTTGCCTGCGGCCAGTTCCTGTTCAGACATCACAAACCCGCCACCAATCGAATAATAGGTCTGTCGCAGGGTGACGTCGCCCTGCGCATCGGTGGCCATCAGAATCATTCCATTGGCATGGCCCGGCAGGATGGTATCATAGTCGAATGTCAGATCCCGGGTCGGATTAAAGTGCAGCGTGCCCAGCCCATCGGGAGTGACTGTGCCGGTGGACCTGATATCGCTCAGGGCAGTCTCAGCTGTCTTGGCGTCATAACTTTCGGGCACAAACCCTGCCAGCCCCAGAATGGTCGCCCGGTCGGTGGCGTGGCCGACCCCGGTAAAGGCCAGCGAGCCATGCAGCGAAACCCGCACGCCAGAAAATTCAAACGGCGAAGCGCGCATCAGGTCAAGGAACCTTGCGGCGGCGACCATTGGTCCCATGGTGTGGGACGACGACGGACCGATGCCGACTTTGAACATATCGAAGACAGACAAGAACATTCAGGTGGGGGACCCTTCGGGTAGAGTGGCAAGGTACGGTTTGGTGAACGGCGTCGGGCCAAGGCCTTTGGCGCGACAGGCGATTTTGGGGGGCGGGGCGGTTCTCATGGGTTTGCAGCAAACGATTCAGGTTTGGCGTGTTTCTTATCGGAAATCATGCGCGATCACCATCCTTTGGATAAAGCGCCATTCAGTTTTCATCACCCGGTTCTCGTTCTCAGGTTGTTTGGCCATTCAGGGATGATTCTGTTCTCACGGGCACCTCGACAGCTAAAGGTAACGCCGCGTATGTTGGCAATAATCTTTGAACCGCTGGCCATAGGTTTTCCTCAGCCATGGCTCTTCTGCAAGCGGCGCGACCAGCAAAACCAAAATCCCGGCACTTACCACCGGCAATGCCGTTTGGGATCCCGACAAAACCGCCCAGCCGACCAGAATGCCAATATCGGCAATGTACTGAGGGTTACGCGAATATCGGTAAAAGCCACTTGTTCAGCGTCGAAAGCCCGCCCCCCATATCTGATGCTATCTGCGGCCTGGTCAGGCCACTGGTTGTTGCGATGCGAACCGCATCATGGCGAAACTCTTCGGTGTAACCCGTTGCCATTTCTTATCTCCTTCATAGCAAACATTGCTCGAAAGAGACCGGAACGTAACCGTGACAAGACCAATTCGGCAATGACAAGGCAGGATTTCGGACACTGAAAGCCTGGTTGAAAGGGCACGATCTCGCCCGCGTTGTCCAGTGCGTGCAGCACTTGCGTTGGAACCTGCTCGTACATGCGGATCACCGGCGCCTTGCCGCCGGACCACTCGTTGGCGCGAATGGCCAGTGTATCCTCAATCCAGTCCGAGCTTATCAATACAAGCGATATGTCTTTGGGGTCAATCTCGCTCGGTTTGACGACCGGAAAGCCCCCGATATCTTCACATGAAGGCATGTCGTCCAGGATTGCCCGGACGGTCGGGCCTGCTTCGAGCTTTTGTATGAAGCGGATAAATTTCACCGTGTGCCGCCCGCCGCCGTAGATTACAATCGGTCGAGCGCCGGCTTCTGCCGCGGCACGCAGCCAGACCTGCCGCCAGTAGCTGGTTTTGAGCCAGCGAAACGCAACCGCGGTGCTGTGATCGAACGTGATCTGTATATCCTGGTTTTTTTCCATGCTTTTCCTATCGGCATAGCCGTAGGATTTGCACGGAAATTGAGCCAGCAGAATCAGCGTTTCTTCCTCTTCTTGGCGTGGACCCCCGGCATTCCCGCCGATTTGCCCTGCGCCCGGCTGCCTGTTTTCTTTTTCAGTTCCGATCGCCTGACCTTGCCATCAATACCCACCTTGCCCTGCCTGACAAGTTTGATCTGGTCGCGGAGTTGGGCTGCCTTCTCGAACTCGGTCTTCTCAGCCGCCGCGAGCATCTCTTCTTCGAGTTGCCTTACCAGTTCCTCGGCCTCAAACGCATCATCATCCGCACCGATGACTTCCCGCGCTGTCCGTCTTGCTTTGAGTTCCAGTTCGATGCCCTGGCGGATCGATTTTTCGATGGTCCTGGGCGTGATGCCGTGCTCGGTGTTGTACGCGATCTGCTTCGCCCGCCGGCGATCTGTTTCATCCATCGCCGTCTGCATCGAATTCGTAATCCTGTCGGCGTACATGATGACCGTCGAGTTTACATTCCTTGCCGCCCGGCCCATCTGTTGAATCAGGCTTGTCGAACTCCGCAAAAATCCTTCTTTGTCCGCGTCAAGAATACAAACCAATGACACTTCCGGTAGGTCCAGCCCCTCGCGCAGCAGGTTCACACCAACCAAGACATCGTATTCGCCCTTGCGCAGATCGGTCAGGATCTCCGTGCGTTCGAGTGTCGTGATGTCGCTGTGCATGTACCGCGATGAGATGTCCTGCTGGTCGAGATAGCTTGTAAGATCTTCGCACAAACGCTTCGTCAGCGCAATCACCAGCACGCGCTCGCCGCGTTCGATGCGTTCGCGGCAGCGCACAAGCAGATCCGGCACCTGCCCCTTTGCTGGCACGATCTTGATCTCCGGATCAACAAGCCCGGTCGGGCGGATCACCTGCTCGGCGACCACGCCACCCG
>JAKITO010000030.1 GCA_021648025.1 Paracoccaceae bacterium | reverse complement strand
GTGTCCTGCCCAACCCGACAATTTTTCGCCTGGCTTTGCTGGGTGCCAAACTGGCCCGGCCTTTCAAGGGTCTGATCCCGGATCCAAGGCTTCGGGCGATGTTGGAAATGACACCAAAGCGCATTCCTGTGGTCAGCCGCAATGACGATCCGCAAAGCTTTGCCGCCACGGCCCCGCGCAAGATGCGGGTGGCGTTGATGACGGGGTGTGCGCAAAAGGCGCTGAATACCGATATCAATGATGCCACGATCCGCCTGCTGACGCGGCTGGGCTGCGAGGTGGTGGTGGCCAAGGGGGCGGGCTGTTGCGGGGCGTTGACCCATCACATGGGCAAAAGCGATCAAAGCCATGCCAGTGCGGCACAAAATATCCGGGCCTGGGTGGCTGAGATGGATGGTGCGGGGCTGGACGCAATTGTCATCAACACCAGTGGCTGTGGCACCACCGTCAAGGATTACGGGCATATGTTTCAGGATGGGGATCTGGCCGGGGATGCGGCACGGGTTTCGGCCATCACCATGGATGTGAGCGAGGTGGTGAAACAGCTTGACCTGCCTAAGGGCGAGGACACCGGCCTGACCGTGGGGTATCACGCGGCCTGTTCGTTGCAACATGGGCAAAAAATTGTCAGCACGCCCAAAACCTTGCTGAAACGCGTCGGGTTTCGGGTGGTAGAGCCTGACGATGCGCATCTTTGCTGTGGCTCGGCCGGGACCTACAACCTGTTGCAGCCCGAGATTTCCAAGGAACTCAGGGCGCGAAAAGTGCGCACGCTTGAGGCGCGCGCGCCGGATGTGATCGCAGCGGGTAATATCGGTTGTATGATGCAGATCGGCTCGGGCACGGGAATTGCGGTGGTACACAGTGTTGAGTTGCTTGACTGGGCAACCGGTGGTCCAAAGCCCCCCGCCCTGGTTGCCGCAGGAGTGGGTGCCAACCGCCCCTGATTTTGCCCGCCTATCGCCGCATTTCCGCCTAACCCGGCTTTTACACCATCCCTCGAACAGCGAGGGAAATTCTGGTGCGTGGGTTAATATCAAGTTTGATTCTAAGTGTCTGGGCAACGGCCGCCATGGCCGGAGGGTCGGGTTTGCAATCGCTTGATACCACTGACGAGGGCCGCAAATGGCAGGGCGTCGGGCGGATTGATATCAACGGCACCGGGTTTTGCACCGGGGCGCTGATTGCCCCCGATCTGGTGTTGACGGCAGCGCATTGCCTGTTTGACAAAACAACCGGTAAACAGGTGGACCCGGGTGCAATCGAATTTCTGGCCGGGTGGCGCAATGGGCGCGCGGCGGCTTACCGCGGGGTTCGCCGGGCGGTGGTGCATCCGGATTATGTTTATGCGCAGGACGTGTCGTCAGAGCGGGTGCGCAATGACATCGCCCTGTTAGAGCTTGAGCGTCCGATCCGCAACACGACCGTAAACCCGTTCCAGACCGAAGCGCACCCCCGAAAGGGCGACAAGGTCGGAGTGGTGTCTTATGCGCATGACCGCGCCGAAGCACCGTCGCTGCAACAGGTCTGCGCCGTGCTGGCCCGCCAGCAGGGGGTGTTGGTGATGTCCTGTGACGTTGATTTCGGTTCATCTGGCGCGCCGGTATTTTCATTTGCAAGTGGCACGCCCCGGATTGTTTCGGTGGTGTCCGCCAAGGCCGAAGTTAAGGGAGAAATGGTTGCTTTGGGCACCTCTCTTGACAATTCCCTGACCCGGCTGCGGGCCGAACTGGCCAACGGCAAAGGCTTTGCCGTGGCCGCCGCACCGGGTGTGACCCGGATCGTGGTTGGTGGGGCACGCAACAACACCGGGGCCAAGTTCGTCAGACCCTGACTTGAACTTTGCCCGCATCATTCCCATTTCATTGTTGTCGGGTCGCCAAACCGGGGCCCGATATCAACCCATGCCCGTCCGTTTTTGGAGGGCAACATATCTATCGCTCGAAATATGAGGATACCACTATGCGTACATATGATTTTGCACCGCTTCACCGCGCCACAATTGGCTTTGACCAGATCGCTGATCTGATGGACCGGGTCATGACCAATGATGTCAGCCAGTCCACCTATCCGCCTTACAACATCGAAAAAACCGCCGCCGATGCCTACCGCATCTCAATCGCCGTGGCTGGGTTTTCGGAGGTTGACCTTGGTGTTGAGGTCAAGGAAAACGCGCTTGTCGTCACGGCACGCAAGGCCGAAGACGACGACGAACGCACCTATCTGCACCGTGGCATCGCCACCCGTGCGTTTGAACGCCGGTTCACCCTGGCCGATCACGTAAGGGTCAGTGGCGCGAGCCATGTCGACGGGATGCTGCATATCGACCTGCAACGCGAAATCCCCGAGGCTTTGAAACCGCGTCAGATCGAGATTGCCGGAACCAAAGCCCTGAAACAGGACGTGGTCGAGACCAAAACCGTCAACTGATCATGGCCTCACGGCAGAAACCAAAACGGCCCCGGAGAAACCTCCGGGGCCGCTCATCAAGCCCTGAAGAAGGGCTCTTCGCAGCTTTTCAGCCATCATGGCCCGCATGACCGCCCGAAATCTCATCTGTTGCTTCGTCCGATAGTTCTTCGGGCAGGATCAGGTTCAGAACAATCGCGATCAATGCCGCCGGCAAAAGACCCGACGTCATCAGGATACGCACGGTTTCCGGCAGGTATTTCACCGCGTCCGGTTCCAGTTGCAGCCCCAACCCGATCGACATGGCAATCGCAAAGATCACCATGTTACGCCGGTTCCAGGCCACATCCGACAGCATCGAAATGCCCGCCGCCACCACCATGCCGAACATCACGATCACACCGCCGCCCAGTACCTCGATCGGTATTGTGCGGATGATTGCGCCCACCTTGGGCACCAGCCCGGCCAGGATCAGGAATATCGCACCGATGGTGACAACGTGGCGACTCATCACCCCCGTCATGGCGATCAACCCGACATTCTGGCTGAACGAGGTGTTGGGCAGCCCACCAAACAGGCCGGCAATTGCCGTGCCAACACCGTCGGCATAGGTGGCCCCGGCGATTTCCTTGTCGGTGGCTTCGCGCCCTGCCCCGCCTTTGGTGATGCCGCTGACATCGCCGACGGTTTCAATCGCCGATACAAACGCCATCAGGCAAAAGCCGATGATGGCCGCGGTCGAAAACTCAAACCCGTATTTGAACGGTACCGGCAACGCAAAAGATGAGGCCCTGCCCCAGCTTGTGGCAATCGAGTCAAAGGTGACCATGCCCATGCCCAGCGCATAAAGATAGCCGACAAACAAACCGATCAGAACGGCCGATATTGACAACATGCCCTTGGTAAAGAACTTTAATCCCAGGGTGACAAAGATCACGACCAACGCCGCTGACCAGTTCAGCAACGAGCCATATTCAGCCGCCCCCGATAACTTGGCAGGCACGCCACCGGCGGCGTATTGAATGCCCACCTTGACCAGAGCCAACCCGATCATCGTCACCACCAGACCTGTCACCAACGGCGGCAGGGCAAAGCGGATTTTGCCAATGATCGTCCCGAGAAACGCGTGGAATATCCCGCCAAGGATCACCCCGCCGTAAAGTGCTGCCAAGGCGTCAATGCCTTTGCCCGCCACCAGCGGGATCATGATCGGCAGGAACGCGAAACTTGTGCCTTGCACAATCGGCAGCGCCGCACCTACCGGCCCAAGCGTCACCGTTTGAAGCAACGTGGCGATGCCGGCAAACAGCATCGACATCTGGATCATATAAAGCAGTTCCGGGAAATGGGGCGAGTTTGAGCCAAAGCCAAACCCCGCCGCCCCGGCCAGAATGATCGCCGGGGTCACGTTGGACACAAACATCGCCAAAACGTGCTGAATCCCCAGCGGAACCGCCTTGTATAGCGGTGGCGTAAAGTTGGGATCGCGCAGCTGGGCCGGCGTCCCAATGGAATTATCCGTCATTATTCTACCCTCGGCTGTTGTCTGTTGGTCCGGCGCTATTTCTGTATGTTGCGTCCGGTTTGGTTATTCTACTACATATGGCGTTTCAAACCAATGCTCTTGTAAATTGTCACCCTCTGCGATCCGGTCAATTACAACGTATTGCCCCGGCGCATTGATCGGTGCCAGCACCCCGTGCCAGACGCCGCGATGCAGGTTTATCGACTGACCTTCCCGGGTGATAAACGCCCGCAGCCGGGTCGGTGTTCCATTTTCGTCCTCGGCGACGACCACCAGAAACGGCACCTTGGAAACCGGCACAAACGCCTGACTGCCCATCGGGTGACGTTCTACCATATCAACCACATACGGGAACGCGCGTGCCTTGGCATCAAACAGGCTGATTCCGGCGCGCCCATCCGCGAAATCAAGCCGTGCAAGGTCGTGATACCGCCCGCACATACCCTGGTTGATGACCACATCAGGCGCGCCCGACAACTCGATCACATCGCCAAACGGCGCAAAGGCTTTTGCCGTCATCGGCTCGGGGTTCAGGCTGTGACTCATGATGGCAACAGGTCTCGCAGGCGCAATTCAGCGATGCGTTCGACCTGTTTGCAGGCCTCGGCCAGTTCGGTCGCACTGTCATTGCCTATTCGCCGTTCGAACGCCGCCTGGATCGAGGCTTTGGTGTTATCACGCACCGCGATGATAAAAGGAAACCCGTGCTTTTTGGTGTATTGCCCGTTCAAATGCGTGAACATCTCGCGTTCGCGGTCCGTTAACCCATCCAGCCCTGCCCCGGCTTGTTCCGCCGTGCTTTCAGCCGTCAACCGGTTGGCCTGCGCCAGTTTCCCCGCCAGATCAGGATGCGCGCGCAAAACCCCGCGCCGTTCTTCATCGCTGGCCGAGCGGAACATCCGCGCCAACGCATTGTGCAGACCACCGGCGGTGTCATGCGCCGCCCCCAACTCCAGGTCAAACGCCCGTTCGGCGATCCAGGCGGAATGTTCAAACACCCCGCCATAGGTCGCCACAAATGTGTCTCGGTCCATCAATGACGGGCGGGGAAGGGTAATTGGTGGGTGGGTGGCGGCCCAATGTTCGGCAATCTGCAACCGAGTGGCAAACCACACGTCATCAAACCCGCGCGCATAATCCATGAACCTTTTCAACGCCATCACCCGCCCTGGACGGCCAATCAGACGGCAATGCAGGCCGATTGACATCATCTTTGCGGCACCAATACCGCCTTCGGCATAAAGCGCGTCAAAGCTGTCTTTGAGATAGGTGTAAAACTGATCACCTGAATTGAACCCTTGCGGCGTGGCAAAGCGCATATCATTGCAATCCAGCGTATAGGGCACCAAAAGCTGATCCCGTTCCCCGTAGCGTGACCAATACGGCAGGTCGTCGGAATAGATATCGGCGACATAATCCAGCGCGCCAGTTTCTGCGGCAAGGCGCACCGTGTTGATCGAACAGCGCCCGGTGTACCAACCGCGCGGGGGGGCTCCGACAACTTCCGTATGCAGGCGGATCGCCTCGGCCATATCGGTGCGTTCATCGTCTTCGCTGGCGTCTTTGTAATCAATCCATTTCAGCCCGTGGCTGGCGATCTCCCAACCCGCGTCTTTCATCGCCGCCACCTGGTCCGGTGAACGGGCCAGTGACGTGGCCACGCCATAGACCGTAATCGGCGTATCCCTAAGCAACCGGTGCAGCCGCCAGAATCCGGCACGCGCTCCGTATTCGTAAATCGATTCCATGTTCCAGTGACGCTGACCGGGCCAAGGCGCCCCGCCTACAATCTCGGACAAAAACGCCTCAGATGCCGCATCGCCGTGCAGGATATTGTTCTCGCCGCCTTCTTCATAGTTCAGCACGATCTGAACCGCGATCCTTGCGCCCCCCGGCCATTGAGGATCAGGCGGATTGGCACCATAGCCGATCATGTCGCGCGGATATCTGTTCATGGTTGCCTCTCTCCGGTTATCTCGCTTGTAAATCAGAACAATGGCGCAGTTTATCAAAAAATGTCAAAAAGACTGTCAAAAACCTGGGGTTTGCCAAATACTGTCGGCTAAGGCACACCCATGCTTGAAACAGGAGGCACGCACATGACCGGATATCTGACCACCCACGTTCTGGACACAGCCCGGGGTTGCCCGGCTGCGGGGATGCGGATCGAGTTGTTTCGGATTGACGGGACCACACGCGCCCATATCCGCACGCTTGAAACCAACCAAGACGGGCGCACCGACCGGCAAATCCTGCCCGAGGATGAGTTTGCCACCGGTGAATATGAACTGGTATTTCACGCCGGTGAATATCTGGACGCAAATGGCACGCCACCCGGGGCACCCCGGTTCCTGAACATCATCCCGATCCGTTTTGGCATGGCGCACGCGTCACATTATCATGTGCCTTTGTTGTTGTCGCCGTTTGGGTATTCGACCTATCGAGGGAGTTGAAGGCCCGGCATAAACCTGCAATCGTGATTGGTGATGCGTCATCAACACGGGCGGGATTGCATTCATGGCACGCAAGGACACAACTGAGTTCATGGCCATGAAGGGCGCCGGGTATTATTCCAAGGCAACGGTTGGCGCAAAACACGTCATGGATAACGCCGCGGAACTGGTGCTTGCAGCCGTTGACCGGATGGCCCCGGCAGATGACGGGTCAGTATTCCGGGTCACCGACATGGGGGCCGCGGATGGGGGCACGTCACTGGGCACGTCACTGGGCATGTGGGGGCAGGTTCTTGGCCATATCAGGGCAAATGTTGCCTCGCGGCCGATCAAGATTATCTATACCGATTTACCGCGCAATGATTTCAGTCAGACCTTCCAAATCGTACATGGGCAAACCGGTGAAGGCACGTTTATGAACAATGTGCCGGACATGTACCCGCTTGCATCGGCCACGTCTTTTCACCTCGCGATTGTGCCTGTTCAACTTTGGCATCGACGAGGCAGGGCGTTATCTGGGTAATACCGGCGGGGTGAACATGTTCGATACGTTTGCCCAATTGTGGAAGGCCATGCGCGATGAAGGTCTGATCACCGGGGACGAGGTCACAAATGCCAACTTTCCCCAGTGTTACCGGACGCAAAGCCAGTTTGTCGGCCCCTTAACGACCCTGAAAGCCCGTTTACCAGGCCGGTTTGCGACTGGAACACGTGGAGGCCCGGGTGGTGCGCTGCCCGTTTGAGCAGGATTCACTGAAAATGGCGGCGCGGCAGAGGACTTTGCGCGAGATTATATTCCGACTTTGCGGTCATGGTCGGAACCTACCTTTGCCAATGGGTTGAACCCGGGTCGTCCGGCGACGCAAAGGGCCGATATCATCAACACGTTCTATCAGCGTTATCAGGATTTGGTCAGTGCCGACCCGACCGGGCACGCCATGGACTATGTGCATATTTATCTGGTATGTAAAAAGGAAGGTTGAGCCAATCCGCACATCAATGCCGGGTCATTTATTAGGCGAATTGGGATTGCCCGGTCGCCCAAACACCAGCCGGTCATCCGCACGGTAAATTACTCTCAGTCGCAAGCAATTCACCACGATCATTACCCCTTACTGATAACATGTCATATATGACATGTTATCAGTAAGGGGTATAACCGGCTGGCAATGACATAGCAAAACCAGCGAATGTTGAACTTGAAACCAACTTGATCAATCCAAACCGGAAAACAGCGGTTCGTTACCATCAAGGTTGAGTGACAAGTCACCCATTGGGTGGACTGGCGTTAAACTGTAATCCGCGACCGTCAGAGTTTCATCCAGTGGGGTTTTTCCGACGCCGGACGTCCCGGCATTTCATTGAGAAATCGCATCGGGTTTGGTGTATGAGTCAGGCGGGTCAGACAGGCATGATGCAGGGCGGCCAAAAGAAACCCCGTGGCGATGCCGACGCTTTCGGGCGCGGAATAGTTTTTGAACCGCTGGCCATCATCAAAACTGCCTCAGCGTTGGGCAAACACCACAATCAACCAGGGGCCTTGTCCAGATGTGGTTTGTCGCCATTGATGCCAATCGGTTCCAGCGCCTTGAACCATTCATCACCGGCACCGCCTTCATAGAACTTGCGCTCTTCCTCCTCTGAGGCCAGCCTTATGCGGTGCTTGAACTCCACGCCCGGGATGGCGACAAAAGGCCAGGGCTGGCGGTTTGCGCCCGAAGGGGCTGTGCCGACGGTGCGGATACAGGACCCGATCACCGGGCGGTCGACCTTGCGGTCAGAATAGCCGCGCACTTTAGACTGCATTTCATTCGGTCATGGAACACGGTCGCCTTGGCCAGCATCTTGGCGCCCGTCAGCGACATACGCTCAGGCAAGTCCACCGCCTGATATTCGACATGGTCTTTGGTAAACAATTGCGTCTCTTTCAGGGTCAGTTTCGCGCAGAAATCCGATCAGACATCCGCGCCTCGGCTTTTTTGACCGCGCGGCCAACCCGATCGCCCATGAAATCCATGAACAGGCGGGTCTTTGGATCCTGATGGCGACGATGGGTGTAAAGGCAGGCCAGTTGCACCGGTTCGGGCGGGGTTTGCGTCGCTACAGGCACCAATGCCCCGGACAACAGATGCGTGGCGACCTCATAAATCGGCTTGATGATGATGCCTTGCCCGGACAAGGCCCAATCGGTCAGAACCTCGCCGTCATCGCATTCATAACGCCCGGACACGGCAAACTTTTTCGGGCCGTCGGCGGTCATCAGACGCCATTGGAACTCTGGCGCACCGGGGAACCGCAGGTTCAGACATTCATGCCCGCCTTTCTCCAATTCGGTTCCCGAGCCTGGATTGCCATGTTCCGAAATATAGGCAGGGGCCGCGCACATGACCCTTTGGCAATCGGCGATCTTACGGATGCGCAGGTTGCTGTCAGCAGGCTGCCCCAGGAAAAATGCCAGATCCAGCCCCTCGGTGGTCAGGTCGACCACCCGGTCACTCAGACGCAGGCGCAGGGAAATCTCGGGGAACTCGGCCAGGAACGCAGGCACCGCAGGTGCCACCATCCGCCGCCCCAGCCCCAAGGGGGCAGCGACATAAAGAGAGCCACGCGGATTGTCCGTCAGCCCGGCCACGTTGGCCTCGGCGTCTTCAACCGCGTCCAACACGGTCACGGCACCGGCATAAAATGCCTTGCCTTGCTCGGTCGCACTCAGGTTGCGGGTGGTACGCTGGAACAGGCGAACAGACAGATGTGCCTCAAGCTGGGAAATCCGCGCCGAGGTGACGGCAGGCGAAATACGCAGGTCGCGCCCGGCGGCGGACATGCTGCCCAACTCGTAGACACGCACAAAAGTTCGAATATTAGCGAGGTAGGACATTATCTCAGAATTTTTGATACAGCTTGATACTATAAAGGAATACCGAATAAACGTGGTTTTGCCTAGTCTGTGTTTAACCATCATGGAGGCCGTTAAAATGTATGATCTCGCTGTATTCTGGGACTGGATCGGCTTTGCCGTGCGGTGGTTGCATGTGATCACGGCGATTGCCTGGATCGGCTCTTCGTTTTACTTCATCGCGCTGGACCTTGGATTGCGCCAGGCACCCAACCTGCCGGTTGGCGCGCATGGCGAGGAATGGCAGGTGCATGGCGGCGGATTTTACCATATCCGCAAGTTTCTGGTGGCCCCTGCTGAGATGCCCGAGCATCTGACCTGGTTCAAATGGGAAAGCTATGCCACCTGGCTGTCGGGGGCGGCGTTGTTGATGATCGTCTATTGGGCCGGGGCGGAATTGTATCTGATTGATAGCGCCAAGGCCGATCTGGAGATCTGGCAGGCGATTGCGATTTCGGCGGCGTCGCTGACGATTGGCTGGCTGGTCTATGACTTTCTGTGCAAATCCGGGCTGGCCGAACGGCCAACCCTGCTGATGCTGCTGTTGTTTGTGCTGCTGGTGGTGATGGGCTGGGCCTATAACGAAGTGTTCACCGGGCGGGCGATGATGCTGCACCTGGGGGCGTTCACCGCCACCATCATGACGGCCAATGTGGCGCATGTGATCATGCCAAATCAGCGGATTGTGGTGGCTGATCTTAAGGCCGGGCGCGTCCCGGACCCCAAGTATGGCAAGATTGCCAAGCTGCGTTCGACCCACAACAATTACCTGACCTTGCCGGTCATTTTCCTGATGTTGTCGAACCATTATCCGCTGGCGTTTGCCACTGAATACAACTGGATCATCGCGTCACTGGTGTTTCTGATGGGCGTGACCATCCGACATTATTTCAACACGCTTCATGCACGCAAGGGCAATCCGACCTGGACCTGGCTGGTTACGGCAATCCTGTTTATCGTGATTGTCTGGCTGTCGACACCCAAAATGTTCGAAACCCTCGAACAGGCCGAGGCCCGTGACTTAACCCCCTTTGAACAACGCATGGCCAGTGCCGATGGCTTTGATGAGGCCCATGACATCGTGCTGGGCCGCTGTTCCATGTGCCATTCACGAGAGCCTTATTGGGACGGTATCCGCTGGGCCCCCAATGGTGTGTTGCTGGAAACCCGCGCCGATATCGCCCGCAATGTAAAGGCGATCTATCTTCAGTCAGGCATCACCGATGCCATGCCCCCGGCCAATGTGACGTTCATGGAACCGGAAGACCGGGCCGCCATTGCCCGCTGGTTTCGCGCGACACAGATGTAGGGTCGCACCCCAGTCACCGATTTTTCCCGGGCCAAAATGATCCTGGCTCTGGTTGTTCGAAGCGCAAAACACTAGGCTGGGCGATGACCACGAGGAATCCGATGCCTGACACCCCGCCCATCATCGACGCCATTGTTATCGGGCGCAACGAAGGTGCGCGCCTGGTGTCTTGCCTCAACTCGCTGCAAGGCCGCGTGCGGCGCATCATCTATGTGGATTCCGGATCATCCGACGGCAGCCCCGAGGCGGCGCGAAATGCCGGGGCCGAGGTGGTTGACCTTGACATGTCCCGCCCTTTCACGGCGGCGCGCGCGCGCAACGCCGGGCTGGCGCGTTTGAACGGGGCCGACCTTGTCCAGTTTGTCGATGGTGATTGCAGCGTCGATGCCGGGTGGATTGCATACGCTGCCAAACATCTGGCAAACCATGCAAAACTGGCCGTGGTTTGTGGCCGCCGCCGGGAACAATATCCAGAGGCGTCGATTTATAACCGCCTGTGCGACATTGAATGGAACACGCCCACAGGCCCGGCACTGGCCTGCGGCGGTGATGCACTGATGCGGGTCGCGGCGGTGAACCAGGTCCACGGGTTTCGCGAAGACCTGATCGCTGGAGAAGAACCGGAACTTTGCCTGCGCCTGCGGCGCGAAGGCTGGGGTATTGAACGCCTTGATCACGAAATGACAACCCATGATGCCCAAATCCTGCGTTTTGGCCAGTGGTGGGCCCGAAGCCGGCGGGCGGGTCATGCGTTTGCCGAAGGGGCATATCTGCATGGGCGACCGCCCGAGCGCCACTGGGTGCGCGAAACAAGGCGGGCGTTGTTCTGGGGGCTTGGGCTGCCAATCGTGACGTTAGGGATTTTTGCAATGGTATCTTTTGTGGCGGGCTTGTTGCTGCTGCTGGTGTATCCGGCGCAGGTTTTGCGATTGGCTGTTAAAACCAACGACTGGGGGTTGGCCGTTTTCAGCGTTCTGGGTAAATTCCCCGAGGCCCTGGGTGTGATGCAATTTCACCGCAACCGGCTGTTTGGGCGCAAGTCGGCAATCGTCGAATATAAGTAATCCGGTTCAACCGCCCCTACCCACCCGAAGGCGCAGAGCCTGAACGATCTGACCTGGCAGGATCAACAGACATTTCACATACCGCGGTCCCAACCGTAACGGACTGCTGAGCGCGCGCCACAACCATTCCAGCCCCAACCGGCGCATCACCTTGGGGGCGCGGCGTTGATGCCCGCCAAGAAAATCAAGTCCGGCACCGATGGACACAAACCCGACACGCGGGGCCAAACCGCGCCCACGCTGCGCAAATATTTCCTGTTTTGGGGCCCCCAACGCCAGAAAACACAAGCCGGTTTTCGCCCGCACCAGTTGGTCCAGAATCGCCCCGGCTTCAACCCCATCCGGGTCAAACGCACCCGATGGCGCAAGGCACAAGGATATGTTGAGCCCCGGCACATATTGCTTCAAGGCCCTGGCCGCATCCGCCAACGCCATGTCGGTACTGCCGACAAGAGCCACGGCAACGTTTTCTGACGCGGCCACCCAGCACAAAGGCAGGATCAGATCAGAGCCGGGCATCAGATCTACGGTGCGTCCTGCCATCCTGGACAGGGCGACAATCGGGCGCCCGTCAGCGACAACAATATCGTGGCGCGCGTATGCTTTGCGAAACTCGGGCAAGCTGGCCAGTTTGACCAGATGATCAAGGTTGATCGTTGCCAGAGCAAAGCCTTCGCCGTTGCGCAACCGCGTCGCCACTTTATCCAACACAGCGGTTTGACTGTCTGTATCCAGAGAAATCCGCTGATCTTTGAAATTGAATTCCATGGGGGTGCGCCTGTCCGCTTGGGTTACCCAAGCCTAGGCGGTCCCGGTTGCAAGGGCCAGTCAGCACAGCGCGCCCAAGCCAGAGGCGTTGTATCATTACCATTGTCCTGACTTGCCATCCAAAACCGGGCACGACAGCCCGGCCAAGGGGTGCTAAACAGCAGAAAAACCCGCAACCACAACAACGACACGAGCGTTCATGCCCAACGTGTTTGCCTATGTAATGCTGATGATCTGGCCGGTGGCCTGCATCATCATGTTTCGCCGGTTGCCGCTTGAGCGGGCGATGATCTGGTGCATTCTGGGCGGATACCTTGTCTTGCCGCCACTGGCCAACTTCGATTTGCCATTGGTCCCGGCAATGGACAAATATTCGATCCCCAATATCAGCGCCTTCGTCATCTGCGCTTTTGTCCTGAAGCGCAAAATTTCCTTTTGGCCGCGCTCGGTGCTGGCCAGAGTTCTGGTCGTCCTGATGGTGGCAAGCGTCATTCCCACGGTGGCCAACAACGCCGACCCGTTGCTGTTCATGGTCATGGCCAACAGCGAGCCAATCTCATTTGTCGTCGATCAACTGCCCGGGCTTGGCATTCGTGACCTGTTCTCGGTTCTGGTGGCCCAGGTGATCGTGCTGTTGCCGTTTTTCATGGCCCGCCAGTATCTTGGCTCAGAAACCGGCCTGCGTGAATTACTGCTGGCGCTGGCCATTGGCGGGTTGATCTATTCGATCCCTTCACTGATCGAAATCCGCCTTAGTCCGCAAATCAATACCTGGGTCTATGGCTTTTTTCAGCATGACTTTGCTCAGACCATCCGTCAGGGCGGCTTTCGCCCGATCGTGTTCCTGCCGCATGGGCTTTGGCTGGCGTTTTTCATGGCCACAGCGCTGTTTTCCCTCGCCGCCCTGTCGCGCAATGCTCAGGGCATTACACGGCTGCGGTATCTGCTGGCCACGGTTTATCTTGCCGGGGTGCTGGTGTTATGCAAAAGCCTTGCTTCGCTGGCCTATGGCATCGCCTTTACCCCGGTTGTCCTGTTGGCCAGCCCCAGAATGCAAATCCGGCTGGCGGTACTGCTGGCCATGGTCGCAATCATTTATCCAATGCTGCGCAACACCGGATTGGTGCCAATTGACGCCATCATGGCGCAGGCCGAGGCGTTCAGCCCTGAAAGGGCGCAATCACTTGGCTATCGCTTTGGCAACGAAGAACAATTGCTGGAACGGGCGCATGAAAAACCGTGGTTCGGCTGGGGTCAATGGGGTCGAAACCTGGTGCGCCACACCGAGACAGGTGAGATTCTGACCATCCCGGACGGACGCTGGATCATCGTGTTCGGCACATTCGGCTGGGTCGGTTATCTGGCCGAAATGGGGTTGCTTGCCCTGCCCTTGCTTTTGCTGGGCCGGCGCGTTTCCCAAAACAAACCGCTATCGCCATACGTCGCCCCGGTCGCGATCATACTGGCCGCAACCATTTTGGATATGCTGCTGAACGCCACCCTGATCCCGATCACCTGGATGTGTGCAGGGGCGATTTTGGGCTATGTCGAACAATCGCACAACCCTCGGGGCAATGTCGGCAAAAGACGATTGTTTGGCGAGGGTCCGGCGATTGGCCGGGCGAAACCCAAGGATGACAAAGCACTCCGCAGCCATCTCTGATTCTGTACCGCTGGCCGATTATCCGCGAACCAGGAACAATCCGGGCCAAAGTCCGGTATTGTTCGGGATCCGGGTGTAAACGTTAATTTCAACCAAAGTGATTATTAATGCATTTCAATTGCTTAGGGTGATTTACGGGTGCCCCCCTAAAATTGAATGTAGGGGATAGGACATTGATCCGGTAAAGCCTCCTTGGGTGGTGGGCTGAGTTAGGCGAGAATTGGATCGTTTGGTCAGGCAATGAATAGTGGTGTGAAAGAACAATCGTTTGGCGGTGATATCGCCATTGTGGGCATGTCCGTCTGCGTTCCGGGTGCGGCATCTGCTGCGCAGTTCTGGGACAATCTGCGCGACGGCGTCGAATCCATTCAGGTGTTGGACCAAGATACCTTGTTGGAGGCCGGGGAACGCCCCGATCTGATCGCCCATAAGAACTATGTGCCCAGCGCCGCGCGGCTGGACGGCTTTGACATGTTCGACGCCGAGTTCTTTGGCTTTAGCCCGAAAGAGGCGGCCATTCTTGACCCGCAACACCGGAAGTTCCTGGAAGTCGCCTGGGAGGCGATGGAGATTGCCGGGCATCCGCCGGAAACCGTGGATGGGCCGATTGGCGTCTATGCCGGTTGTGGCATGGGCAGTTACTTTTATTTCAACATCTGTTCCAACCCGGGCCTGGTCGATGATGTGGGCATGTTCCTGCTGCGTCACACCGGCAACGACAAGGATTTCCTTTCCACCAGGGTCAGCCATATATTTGACCTGACAGGCCCATCAATCAACCTGCAAACCGCCTGTTCCACATCTCTGGTCGCGGTGCATTACGCCTGTGCCGCCCTACGCAGCGGTGAATGCGAAATGGCGCTGGCGGGGGGTGTCACCATCGAGTTGCCCCAAGGGCGCGGCTATCTTTTCAAAGAAAACGAGATTCTAAGCCCGGATGGCCATTGCCACGCGTTTGATCACCGCGCCCAGGGCACGGTGTTTGGGTCAGGCGCAGGTGCCGTTGCCCTGAAACGGTTGGAGGACGCGGTGGCGGACGGCGACCACATCTGGGCCGTGATCAAAGGCAGTGCCATCAACAATGACGGCGCTGCCAAGGCCGGGTATCTGGCACCGTCAGTGGACGGTCAGGCCAGTGCCATCACCCGCGCGTTGGAGGTGGCAAACGTGCCCGCCGATACAATCGACTATGTCGAATGCCACGGCACCGGCACCTATCTGGGCGACCCGATCGAGGTTTCGGCCTTAAGCGAAGCGTTTCGTGCCACCACCGACGACACCGGCTATTGCCGCATCGGGTCGGTCAAGACCAATATCGGCCATCTGGACACCGCCGCAGGCGTGGCCGGGTTGGTCAAAACCGCCCTTGGCTTGCACCATGGAAAAATCCCACCTTCCCTGGGGTACGAAGCCCCCAACCCGGCGATTGATTTTGAAACCAGCCCGTTCCGGGTCAATGACACATTGCGCGACTGGACTTCGCACAAAGGCCCGCGCCGCGCCGGGGTCAACGCACTTGGGGTTGGCGGCACCAACGCCCATGCGGTTTTGGAACAGGCCCCTAACCGGGGGGCGTCAGAAGAGTCCGACTTTCCGTTCCACACGCTGTGCCTGTCAGGCCGCACACGCGCCGCCCTTGATGCCAATACTGACGCCTTGGTCGCACACCTGCGGGCCAACCCGGATCAGAACCTGGCCGATGTTGCCTTTACCCTGAAAGAGGGTCGCCGGGGGTTCGACAAACGCCGCGTTGTCGTGGCCGAAACCTCCGCGCAAGCCGCTGATCTTTTGGAACAGAATGACCCTCGCCGGGTGTTTACCCATGATCACATCACCAACCCGGAACTGGTTTTCATGTTCCCCGGCGGTGGTGCGCAATTCCCCGATATGGCGCGTGATTTGTACGAAACCGAGCCGGTTTTTGCCGACTGGATGGATCGCGGCCTGGCACATCTGGCACCACAACTTGACTTTGATCTGCGGGCTTTGTGGTTGCCGGAAACGGATGCGAAACAAGCGGCTGAGGTGCAGTTGAAGCGCCCGTCGGCGCAGTTGCCGTTGATCATGCTGGTCGAATACGCATTGGCCCAGCTTTGGATCAGTTGGGGCGTGCGGCCGGACGTTCTGATCGGCCATTCAATGGGTGAAAACACCGCTGCCTGTCTGGCCGGGGTGATCAACTTTGAAGACTGCATTGACCTGGTCCTGCTGCGCGGACGTCTGTTTGATACGGTGCCTTCGGGTGGCATGCTTAGCGTGACGTTGTCGGCGCACGATCTGCGCCCGCTGTTGGGGGACGATCTGGACATCGCCACGGTAAACGCGGCCCAACTGACCACGGTTTCCGGGCCGAAAGAAGCATTGGCGCAATTGGCACAGAGGTTGGAGACAAACGATATTGGTTTCCAGCGGGTGGCAATCGACATTGCGGCACATTCACGAATGCTCGACCCGGTTCTGGCTGAATTCCGCGCGTTTTTGGGTTCGATCACCCTCAGCCCGCCACAAATCCCGATCATCTCGAACCGGAGCGGCGCACCGCTGAGTGACGCCGACGCCACTGACCCCGCCTATTGGGTCGACCAGTTGCGCCATACGGTCAATTTTGCCGATGGAATTGCCACCCTTGCCGAGGAAAAGGCACGGGTTTACCTTGAGGTCGGACCTGGTAAAACCCTGAGTTCGCTGGCGGCGATGCACGCCGATGTCAGCCCTGGCCAGACGCTTTCGTCGCTGCGCCATGTGGATCAGAACATCGCAGATGACGCCTATTTTGTTGGCGTGATCGGGCGGCTTTGGGCGTTGGGCATTACCGCCGACTGGGCGCAGATCTGGGGCGAGGCCACGCGCCATCGTCTGCCGTTGCCAACCTATGCCTTCCAACGCGCGCGCTATTTCATTGAGCCGGGCAAACAGGCGCAAACCGAGGCGGCCCCGACTTTGACGCGGGATGATAGCCTTGAAAACTGGGGCTATCGCCCGGTCTGGAAGCCCAGGTTCGCCGATTGTGATTGGGATATTGAGGGCGGCCTGGCCGGTTTGGAGCCACAAAACTGGCTGATTTTTGAAGATGACACCGGGGTGGCCGCCGCTGTCGTCGAACGGCTGCAAAAAGCCGGTCAAACCGTCACCTGTGTGGCTCCGGGCGACGCCTTTGCCCGGCTTGGCGAAGGTCGCTATTGTCTTGCCCCAGAACAGGGCCGCGAAGGTTATGACGCGCTGATCCATGATCTGGCCGAGGCTGGTCGCAGCCCCACGAGAATCGCGCATTTCTGGCTTCTTGACGGTGCGCAAACCGTCCGCCCCGGCAGTAGTTTCCACGACCAGAACCTTGAACGCGGGTTCTATTCGCTGATGGCGCTTTCCCAGGCGCTGTCCCAGACCCTGGACAGTGCCGACACGCCTGATCCGGTGCATGTCACTGTGGTGACAAACGGGGCGGCACAGGTCCGGGATGAGGGCCTGCCCTATCCTGAAAAGGCGATGATTTCCGGCCCCGCCGGGGTGATCCCGCATGAGATGCCGGGGCTGACGTTCAGCACATTGGATATTGAGTTGAACGCCGCCAAACCGGCGCGCGGTCTGTTGCGCGGTTTGCGTAAACCCGTGGCTGTTGCGGTCACCGACACCCTGACCAACCGTCTGCTTGAGGACTTGCTGGCAGCCCCGTCCAACACCCAGGCCGCATGGCGCGGCGACCGGCGGAGCGAGCGGGCTTATCGCCATGTGAACCTTGATGACAACCAGGATGCTCCGGTTTTTCGTAACGGGGGCACCTATCTGATCACTGGCGGGTTCGGCGGTATTGGTCTTGCGGTTGCAAATGATCTGATCACGCAGAACGACGCAAATATCGCCCTTTTGGTGCGCGATGCCCTGCCGACACGCGACCAATGGCAGGCCTATTTGACCAGCCACAGCCCGGACGACAAAACCGCCCGTCGCATTCATGCCGTACAGGCGTTGGAGGCGGCCGGTGGGGAAATCATGGTGGTCGTGGCCGATGTCACCAACATCGAACAAATGCGCCGCGCCAAAGCACACGTGATCGAACACTTTGGCCCGCTGACCGGGGTGATCCACGCAGCCGGCCAGATCAATGACGCGCCGGTTCTGACCAAAACCATTGCCGAAACCGAAGCGGTGTTTGGCCCCAAGATCACCGGCTTACGCGTACTTGACGCCTTGTTCCCGGATGGTGAGTTGGAGCTGATGGTGTTGTTTGCGTCAACCAGCACCGCCACCCGCCCCGCCGGTCAGATCGACTATGTCGCCGCCAACGAATATCTGAACGCCTTTGCCGCCGGTCGCCAAGGGGCGGCCACCAAGGTCTGCGCCATCAATTGGGGGGTGTGGTCGGATGCGGGCATGGCCGCGGATGCGATGACGCGCCGGTTGGGTCGCCCCGTGCCCGAGGCGCGCGTGGCCGTTGATGCGCCGTTGTTGGACCTTGCCGGGTTTGACGCTTTTGGCAACCGGGTGTTTTTCACCACGCTAAGCCCACAGACCCACTGGGTTCTGGACCAGCACCGGACCGGGGCGGGCGTGGCATTGCTGCCGGGTACCGGGTTTGTGGAACTGGCGGCGCAGGCGCTGGACGCGCATGGGGTAACCGGCCCGTTTGACCTTTGCGACCTTTATTTCATGCGTCCGTTGCAGGTGGATGACAACGCCACGCGTGAAATGGTGGTGCGGTTGGAACAGACCAATGGCGGGTTTGATTTCAGCGTATATTCCACCCTTGAAACCGGCGGCTATCAACTGAATGCGCAGGCCAGCATCGTGTTGTTGAACGCGACATTGAACGACACATTGAACAGCGGGGGGTCGGCCGATCTGAATATCGACCAGATTGCCGCGCGTTGCCTGACCAAAGCCATCTCTACGCCTGACGCACGCCTGGCGTCGCCACAAGAGGCGCATCTGAAATTTGGGCAGCGCTGGCATGTGTTGGAACGCATTGCTTTGGGTGACGGTGAAGGTCTGGCGCATCTGGCATTGCCAGAGGCGGCGCAGGGTGATCCGGGCGAGGGGTATCTGCTGCATCCCGGCCTGCTTGATCTGGCGACCGGTTGGGCGATGGACCTTGTGCCGGGTTATGGCGCCAACAACCTTTGGGTGCCTGTTTCTTATCGGTCGATCCGGGTATTTGCGCCATTGGGCACCAAAGTGATCTCATGGGTGCGTCCCAGCGAAGGGGCGACGCCGATTAACGGTTTTGCTTCGTTCGAGGTGACGCTGGCAGACGCGACCGGCAAGGTTTGCGTCGAGATTTCCGGCTTTCAAATCAAACGTATGATTGACGGGCTGGACTTTAGCCAGCCGGAAAAGGCGGATGCCGATGCGGTTTCCTTAGGTTTGGAGCAAGGCGAGGCACAGGCCCTGTCGCCGGACGAACAGCGCCTGCACTACAACATTTCTCAGGGTATTCGTGCGTCTGAAGGGCCATTGGCGTTGCGCCGGGCATTGGCCACGGGGTTGTCTCAGGTGGTGGTTTCATCGCTTGATCTGCCGGGGTTGGTCGCGCAGGCCAATCAGGTGTCTGAGGTGGGCAATTCAGAGGATCAAAGCTTCGAGCGGCCTGATCTGGACACCGAATATGAGGCACCGGAAACAGACATCGAAAAGACCGTTGCCGGGTATTTTGAATCCCTTCTTGGTCTGGCTCGGGTCGGCGTCAACGACAGCTTTTTCGACCTTGGTGGTCATTCGCTGATCGCCGTTCGCCTGTTTGCCCGGATCATGCGCACTTATGATGTGCAATTTCCGATATCGGTGCTGTTTGAAGCCCCGAATGTGGCCAAATGCGCCGCTTTGATCGCAGAACAGGTGGGTGGAGACACGACAACCGGGGCCGATTTGCCCAGCGCAGACAGGACTGAAAAACACCGCCACCTTGTGGCGCTGACCACCGGTGACACTGGAAAAACCGGGCAAAAGGCGCCGTTCTTCATGGTTGCCGGAATGCTGGGCAACGTGTTGAACCTGCGTCATCTGGCGTTGATGTTGGGCCGGGACCGGCCGGTTTACGGGCTTCAGGCGCGCGGGTTGATCGGTGACGATGAGCCGCATGACACCATGCAAGATGCCGCGGCCGATTACATTGCCGAGATGCGCAGCATTCAGCCACATGGGCCATATTTCCTTGGTGGGTATTCCGGCGGCGGCATCACCGCCTATGAAATGGCGCAACAGCTTGAGGCGGCGGGTGAAGACGTGGCCGTATTGGCGATGATTGACACGCCGGTGCCGGTGCGCCCGAACCTTACCCGTCGCGACAAGGCAATCATCAAGCTGCATGAAATACGGCGCAAGGGCATTGGGTATTTCGGTGAATGGTTCGCGGCCCGTCTGAAATGGGAACTTGAACAGCGCAAGCCGGTCATGGGCGACAGCAACGCGCGCGCGGATTTCAACACCCACAAGATCGAGACCGCCTTTCGCGCCGCACTGACCAGTTATGATCCGAAACCCTGGAACGGGCCGCTGACCCTGTTCCGCCCGCCATTGGATCGCCACTGGAAAGTGTCGAATGGCCACTGGGTCAACAGCGAGCGCGAGTATGTCTTTGACGACAACAACTGGACCCAATGGGCACCGCAAACCGAAGTTATCGAGGTCGCGGGTGATCATTACAACATGGTGCTGGTGCCCAATGTAACCGTGTTGGCCGAACACCTGAAAGAGATCATCGAACAAGGTGAACAGGGTGAACAGCCCGCAAAAATTGACCCCGATACAGCCAAATGGCTGGGAACTGCCGCAGAATGACCCGGAGTGTACATATGACCGACCCAACCGTCCTGACCATCATCCTGAACTATCGCACGCCGGAACTGACGCTGAAATCCGCCGCTGCGGCCATGCGTGAAATGCAGGGCGTCAAGGGCGAGATTATCATCGTCGACAACGATTCCAAGGATGACAGTTTTGGGATGATTGCACGCGCCGTTGATGACCCGGACTGGAACAAACAAGGCCGGGTCCGTTTGATCCAATCGGGTCACAACGGCGGCTTTGGGGCTGGCAATAACGCGGGCATGAATGCGGGGCTATCGACCGGCGGGCGGCCCGATTTCTATTTCCTGCTGAACCCGGATGCCTTTACCCAACCCGGGGCCATTGCCCGGTTGCGGGACTTTATGGTCACGTTCCCCGGCGTCGGCATTGCCGGCAGCCATGTGCGCGGCGTTGACGGCCAGCCACACCAGACCGCCTTTCGCTTTCCCACCGCCGCCGGTGAGTTCGAAGGGGCCGCAAGGACCGGGTTTATCACCCGGATGTTCAACAACGCGGTTATCCCGCTGCCAATGCCAAAATCGACAGTCCAGGTCGATTGGGTGGCGGGCGCCAGCATGATGCTGCGCCGCCGGATGCTGGACCAGATCGGCCTGTTCGACGAAACCTTTTTTCTTTACTTTGAAGAGACCGAGCTTTGCCACCGCGCGATGCAAGCCGGATGGCGCACGCACTATGTGCCCTCAAGCGAAGTGGTGCATATTGGGTCCGCCTCGACCGGTATGAAAACCTGGCGGCGCACACCAGAATACTGGTTCGATTCCCGCCTACATTATTTCACCAAAACCCGGGGCGGAGTTTACGCGGCCAAGGCAACATTTGCCCGGATGCTTGGAAGTCTGATCTGGAGGCTGCGCCGCTTGTCTCCGAACCAGCCACAAGGCGACCCACCGAAGTTTTTGCGCGATCTTGTTGGCCATTCCATAGCTGCGTGCTGGCAATCAATGTGGCGCAAAAATCAACCGGAACGACCCGAGTTAATCATACCACAAACCATTGCGGAGGACCAACGATGACCTTATTTTCCTGCCTGCTGATTGGCAATGAATCTCTTTTGGTTGGATGCGGCGATGCGCTGCTTGAACGCGGCCACACCATCCAGGCCGTGGTTTCACAGGACCGCGATATTCTCGACTGGGCAGCGGCCAAAAGCCTGCCTGTGGTCAGGAATATCGCAGCACTGGAGGGTCAGTTCAAAGGGGGGGACTTTGACTGGCTCTTCAGCATCGCCAATCTTGAACTGATCCCCGACAGTGTTCTGGCCCTGCCTGCACGCGGCGCGCTAAATTTTCATGACGCGCCGTTGCCACGGTATGCCGGTCTGAACGCGCCGGTCTGGGCGTTGATCAATGGCGAGACACGGTATGGCGTGACCTGGCATATGTTGGAATCCGGGCCCGAATCCGGAATTGATACCGGTGATATCGTCGAACAGGCGATGTTTGATGTGTCCGGGGACGAAACCGCCTATTCACTGAACTCAAAATGTTACGCAGCGGGGATGGACAGCTTTACCTCGGTGGTGACGCAGCTTGAGGGCGGCGCGCCCAAGCGCCACGCCCAGGACATGGCCAGCCGCAGCTATTTCGCCCGTATTGCCCGCCCCGAGGCCGCTGGCCGGTTGGATTTCACCCGTTCGGCGGATCACCTTGCGGGTTTGGTTCGGGCGCTGGACTTTGGTGGTTACCACAACCCGTTGCTTTGCGCGAAAATTGAGGCTGGGGGTCGTGTTGTGTTGGTCGCCAAGGCAGAAGCCATTACCGGGCCTGGCGCGAATGCACCGGGGACTGTTCTGGGGTGCGATGCAGGGTCGATTACGGTTGCGACTGGCGACGGGCACCTGCATCTGTCCGGGCTTAGCACCCCTGAGGGGGGTCTTGTTGATCCAACGGCGCTGACAAAGATCGGACAGGTTTTGTGCGTGCCGGACGCCGCTCAGACCGAACAATTGAACGCGGGTGTCAAACGCATGGCAAAAGGCGAGGCGCATTGGCGCAAAGCCTTGCAGAACCTGAACCCTGTGGACCTGCCTTTGGCGACGCAAAATGATGGGAAATCAGCCGATTGGACCCGGGTTGAAATAACCCTGCCGCAGGGGGCCGATGGCGTAAGTGCTGTTGCAACCATTGCCGCATGGGCGCTGCGGTCCAGTGGTCAGGAGCAAGGCGATCTGGGATTTTGCAATCAGGCAATTGCCAGTGCAGCCGCCGAATTACCGGGGTATGTCGCCCCGTGGGTGCCGCTGAAAACCCACCAGTCGGACCGGTTCAGCGATACGGTTGAACGGTTCACCCAAGAGATCGCCAAAGCCGACAAAACCGCAGGATACGCCGCCGACCTGATCACCCGTGATCCGAAAATCACCGGGTTCAGACAGCCGGATGTCGCCGTCAACCTGGGCAACGCGGACCCGATCGTGGGGTCTTGCATCACCGTTGCCATGACGGGCACGCAAACCATCACGCTGCATTTCGACCGGACCCGTCTGGACGGCGCGGCGATCACCCTGTTGACCAACCGCCTGCGTCACCTGATGGCCGCCCTTACCCAACCTGAGACCCAACGGCTGACCATTGGCGCGTTGCCGGTGCTGCCGGATGGCGAACGTGCCCAGGTCCTTACCACCTGGAACCAGACCGCACGCGCCTATGACCGCACCGTGACGGTCCACAAAGCGTTCGAAACGCAGGCAGCCAGGACACCTGACGCCACAGCATTGGTGTTTGAGGACAAGGAACTTACCTACCACGCCCTGAACCAGCGCGCCAACGCTGTGGCCGCCGAACTGGTCAGACTGGGCGTCAAACCCGGCGTGCATGTGGGCCTGTTTGTCCAGCGTTCAACCGATATGCTGGTTGGCGCATTGGCGATCCTCAAGGCAGGTGGGGCTTATGTGCCGCTGGACCCTGCCTATCCAGCCGACCGCATCGCCCATTACCTGAATGACAGCGACGCCGCCGTGGTGATCACCCAAAGCCATATTCAGGACCAATTGCCCGCCTCTGGTGCGCGGCGCCTGGTGATTGACGCGGTGACCACAACGGCTGATGCCAACGTCGATGCCAACGTCGATGGGGGTGCCGGGCCGGATGATCTGGCCTATCTGATCTATACGTCTGGTTCCACCGGGACGCCCAAGGGCGTGATGGTTGAACATCGCAACGTCGCCAATTTCTTTGCCGGGATGGATGACCAGATTGACCACGACCAAGGATCAGTATGGCTTGCCGTTACGTCCTTGTCATTCGATATTTCGGTGTTGGAGCTGTTCTGGACCCTCGCGCGCGGCTTTAAGGTCATCCTGAGCGGTGACGAGGTCCGCGCTGCCGTTTCCAACGGTCCCTTGCCCACGTCCGACCGCAATATCGACTTTAATCTGTTTTATTGGGGCAACGACGACGGACCTGGCCCGCAGAAATACAAACTGTTGCTGGACGGCGCGCGTTTTGCCGATGCCAACGGCTTTAACGCGGTCTGGACACCGGAACGCCATTTCCACGCCTTTGGCGGGCCGTATCCGAACCCATCGGTCACCGGTGCGGCGGTGGCTGCCGTCACCTCGAACCTGTCGGTACGCGCCGGTAGTTGCGTCGCCCCGCTGCACCATCCGGCAAGGATCGCCGAGGAATGGGCGGTGATCGACAATCTGACGGACGGACGCGCCGGACTTGGCATTGCTGCGGGCTGGCAGCCGGACGATTTTTTGCTGCGCCCGCAAAACACGCCCCCCAACAACAAACCGGCGATGTACGAGGCAATTGAGACCCTGCGCAAACTGTGGCGCGGCGAAGCGGTTGAGTTCCCCCGAGAAAACGGCGAAATGCACAGCGTTGTCACCCAACCCCGTCCGGTTTCCAAGGAGCTGCCGATCTGGGTGACCACCGCCGGAAACCCGGAAACCTGGAAAGAGGCAGGCGAAATTGGTGCCAATGTGCTGACCCACCTTTTGGGCCAGTCCATCGACGAAGTGGGCGGCAAGATCAAGATATATCACGCCGCGCTGCGTGAGGCGGGACATGATCCGGCGGATTTCAAAGTGTCGCTGATGTTGCACACATATTTGGCGGATACCCGCGAAGAAGCCGAACAGATCGCGCGCGAGCCGATGAAGGATTACCTGCGCTCTGCCGCCGGTCTGATCAAACAATTCGCCTGGGTTTTCCCGGCCTTCAAGCGGCCCAAGGGCGTGGACAATGCGTTTGAAATGGACCTTGGCACCCTTGGGGACGATGAATTGGAGGCAATACTGGATTTCGCCTTTGAACGGTATTTCCAGGACTCTGGCATGTTTGGCACCATCAATGACGCGCTGGCCCGGACCGAGCAGCTCAAGCGCATTGGCGTTGATGAAATCGCCTGTCTGATCGACTATGGCATTGCGCCTGATCTGGTGATGGAAGGGTTGAAACCACTGGCCGAGGTCTTGAGGCGCGCCAAAGTGCCAAGCGAGATGGCCAGGGACGATTTTTCACTGGCGGCGCAGATTATCCGCCACGATGTGACCCACCTGCAAATCACGCCGTCGATGGCGCGGATCATTTCGATGAACGACGAGGCGCGGATGGCGCTTGGCCGGGTGCAGCATCTGATGCTGGGCGGCGAGGCCCTGCCAGGTGATCTGGCAGGCGACCTGCAAAGTGTTACCAATGCGAAGGTGACCAATATGTACGGGCCGACCGAAACCACAATCTGGTCAACCACCGGCATTGCAAAGGCTGGTCACGGCGTGGTCAGCATTGGCGCACCGATTGCCAATACGTCGGTCTATATCCTTGACGCCCAAGGCCAGCCCGCGCCCATCGGCGTGACCGGAGAGCTGTGTATCGGCGGTGACGGTGTCACCCGTGGTTATTGGCAGCGTCCCGGGATGACCGACGAACGTTTCCCGGCCGATCCTTTTGTGGACGGCGCGAAGGACGCGCGCCTCTATCGCACCGGAGACCTTGCCCGCTGGGAGACCACCGGCCAGATCACCTTCCTGGGGCGCGCCGATCAACAGGTCAAAATCCGCGGTCAGCGGATCGAGTTGGGCGAGATCGAGGCCCAACTGACCCGCTTTGACGGGGTAAGTGCCGCCGTGGCCATTGCCCGCGAACTGACCCCGGGGGACATGCGCCTGCTGGCATATGTGGCAGCACCTGAACATCTGTCGGAACCCGCGCTGATGGCGCACCTCAAGGCCAACCTGCCTGCCGCCATGGTGCCGGCCCATGTTGTCCGGCTGGATGCCTTGCCATTGACGCCGAACAAAAAGATCGACCGCGCGGCCTTGCCTGATCCCACCCAAAGGCGTCTTGCCCCTGCCGGGCCCGTCGCGGCGGTGCCGGGGCCGGGGCTTGAGGCCGGAATTGCCAAGATCTGGACTGCTATTCTGGGGGTAAGTGGCATTCGCGCCAATGATAACTTCTTTGAACTGGGGGGCCATTCGTTGTTGGCAGTTCAGGCACACCGGGCGTTGCGCGAAAAGCTGGACCTGCCGGGGTTGTCGATCACCGACATCTTCCGCTTTCCAACGCTTGGGGCATTGGCGGCACATCTGGGCAAGGGGCGTGACCCCGGTTCCAATGCGCCCAAAGCCCCGGACACCACCAGCCCGGTTCGCGCCGAGACCATGTCCAAACGTCAGGCCATGCGGGCCCGTCGCAAGGCCTCGACCGGATGACACTTGCGATGCAGGATACCCCAATGCCACACGGGTACGCGCAGGCGCGGTCACTGTTCGACGATTGCATCACAGTCGCCGCCACCGACCCGCGCGCGGCGCATAACCGGACATTGGCGCAGGAATCGGGGCCCATGGCCCGCATGGCCCCGGTCCGGCAAAAGGCCTATGCCGCCGGGCGCGCCGCCGCACACCGCGCGATGCGCGAGCTTGGCCATCCGCGCGCGCCAGTGCTGATGGCACCGGACCGCGCACCGCTATGGCCCAAAGGCCTGACCGGCAGCATCAGCCATTCGCAAACTTGCTGTATTGCCGCACTTGGTCGTTTGGACCAGGTTGCAGCACTTGGGGTGGATGTAGAGGAAGACAGCAATCTGGACAGTGATCTGTTGCCAATCGTTTGCACGGTTGACGAACGCGCATGGCTATCGGCACAATCGAAAACACAAGCCGGGGTTCTGGCAAAACTGATCTTCAGCGCCAAGGAGTGTACCTATAAATGTCAATATCCACGTTCCAAAACCCTGTTCGGCTTTGACACGCTGTGCGTGACGCCAGATCCGGAAAGTGGCCAGTTCGAAGCAACATTCCTGTCCGATGTCCCGCATTTCCCCGCCGGAACCCGGCTTCATGGGCGGTTTGCCATGGGCCGGGGCCTGATCGTGACAGCCATGACCATCCGGCCATGAAATCACCGGAAGAAAACCCACGCTTTATGTTCTACCGCTCTTTGCTGATCCTTTTGCCGACTGCGCTGGCCTTGGCTGCGATCGCCTATTGGCTTTATCCGCGCGGGCCGGATGCGGCAACCATCAGGGCGGCCTATGACACGCCGTTGCCCGCCGAATCTGCGCCACTAAGGGTCTATCATCTTGGTCACTCTCTGGTTGGGCGCGACATGCCGGCCATGCTGGCCCAGCTGGCCGGAAGCGGCCATGCCTATGATAGTCAGTTGGGCTGGGGCACATCGCTGAAAGAGCATTGGGAACCGGACCTGAAGATAAATGGCTTTGCACAGGAAAACGACCACGCCCGGTTTCGCCCGGCAAGCGAAGCGATTGGCTCGGGGCAGTACGGCGCGGTAGTCCTGACCGAGATGGTCGAGTTGCGTGACGCGATCCGTTCCCATGACAGTGCCGCCTATCTGTCACGCTGGGCCGGGCTGGCGCGGAGCGCGGGGCCGGAAACACAGGTCTATCTGTATGAAACCTGGCATCGGCTGGATGATGATCAGGGCTGGCTGGCCCGGCTGGACAAGGATTTGCGCCGGTACTGGGAAGACGGGGTGCTGTTGCCCGATCTGCGGCACTCCGGGTCCGACCGCCGCCCGGTCCGGGTCATTCCCGCCGGGCAGGTCATGGCCCGCTTTGTCCGCGCCATCGAGCAGGCGGGCGGGGTTGGCAACATTGCCGACCGCTATGCGCTGTTTGCCCTTGAACCAAGCGGCAAACAGGATTTGATCCACCTGTCTGATCTGGGCGCTTATCTGGTGGCGCTGACCCATTACGCAGTGCTGTACCGCCGTTCACCGGTTGGCCTGCCCCACCGTCTGATGCGCGCCGATGGCAGCCCGGCCGACGCGCCGGGGCCAGAGGCCGCGCGGCTGATGCAGGAAATCATCTGGCAGGTGGTACGTGAGTATCCCAAGACCGGAGTCGGATCGTGAATTGGCTGTCTTCCCCTGTCGGCCCCGCCTTTATGCTGCTTGTTGGTCTGGCCCTGTTGGGATCGCCCGGCACCGGATTGCGCGCCGAAACCCAACGGGTTCAAAGCACTTCTGTGTCGGGATTTTCGCCAGCGTCAATGGCCATCGGTCTTGCACCCGTCAACGATTGGAGCGTTCAGCAACCGTTCTTGAACGTCATGAAAACTGCCCGTCGGTGGATTGGCCATAAGCCGCGCCAATGGGGCGGGGTTGAACATGATGCACTTGCGAAAGCCGGGCTTTTGGATGACGCTGGCTGGCCAATGCACATACCCGACACACTTGGGTCTATCGGCACATTGATCCTGACCGACCTGCCGGAACAGGCCCAATTGCTGGCCGGACGTTATCGGCTGACGTTCTCGGGTCAGGGCATTGTTGAAGTTTCGGGTCGCGTGCGCAATGTGCGGTATGGCAAGGGGCAGGTCCTGTTCGACTTTACCCCCGGTCCCGGCCATGTGGACATCCGCATTCAGCGCAACCGTGGCAGAAAGGCAGCCGATTATGTGCGTGACATCGCGGTTGTCAAACTTGACCACGTTGACGCATATGAGGCAGGTGCGATTTTCAACCCTGACTGGCTGGCGCGGCTGAAAGGGTTCAAGGTACTGCGCTTCATGGACTGGATGGAGACCAATCACTCTACCCAAGCGGCCTGGGCGAACCGCCCCAAGACCAGTGATTTCAGTTGGGGCGTGAAGGGCGTCCCGTTGGAGATAATGCTGGCCCTATCAGTTCGCACCGGAACCGATCCTTGGTTCAACATGCCGCACCTTGCAGATGACGATTATGTAACCCACTTTGCGACAATGACCCGCGACAGCCTGCCCCCGGAACGCAACGCCTATGTCGAGTTTTCCAACGAAGTCTGGAACTGGGGGTTCGCGCAAACCACCTGGGCCGATACCGCCGCCCGGACCGAGTGGGGGGCCAGGGATGCAGGTGTTCAGTATTACGGCGTGCGCGCAGCAGAAGTAGCGCAAATATGGACCGGTATTTATGGCATTGCGGCGCCTGAGCGACTAATCAATGTGATCTCGACCCAGACCGGGTGGCTGGGGCTTGAAGAAATGCTTCTGAACGCGCCTGCCCGTCCGGCGGGCACCCCCACCCCGGCAGAGGCGTTTCAAGCCTATGCAGTAACCGGATATTTCGGAGGTGTTCTGGGGACAGAGCAACGTAGTGACCTGGTTCACAACTGGATCCGGGAAAGCCTGGATGCGGCCAGACAAAGCGGCGCGAACGACGGTCTTATGGGCGAGGCCCTTCAGACCTATATAGCGGCGCACAAATATGACCTGGCCACAACACAGGCCGCGCTTGAACTGCGCGATGGATCAGTAAGTGGCGATCCTCAGGACACTTTAAAGGACCTCTTGGGCAGAACTCTGCCATATCACGCTGAGGTGGCGCGGAAATACGGGCTTGATCTGATCATGTACGAAGGCGGCACCCATGTGGTTGGCATCGGTTTAGGGGTTGATGACCCGGTGTTGACCGGGTTTTTTACCCACCTCAATTACACCCGGGAAATGGGGGGGTTGTATACCACGCTGATCCACGGCTGGCGCGATCTGGGCGGGCGGTTGTTCAACGTGTTTTCGGATGTATCACGCCCATCAAAGTGGGGCAGTTGGGGGGCGCTGCGCTTTCTTTCTGACAGCAATCCGCGCTGGGATGCGATTGTAGCCGCCCAATGAAAACCTTTTGCGTCATCATCCCGGCCCACAATGAAGCGGGTTTGATCGGTCAGTGCCTGGGGTCCCTCCTGGCCTCGGACAGAGTGCCTGAAGGCTGGCAGATAGCCGTTCTGGTGGTTGCCAATGGCTGCAAGGATGATACCGCCGCCATTGCCGGGAAATACGCCGCCCAGGCAACTGCACGGGGCTGGTCCTTGACCGTCTTTGACGAGGCCCGCGGTGGCAAACTGAACGCGCTGAATATCGCCGATAAGGCCGCCCGTGGCACAAATCGCGCTTATCTTGACGCGGATGTGACGATTGACCCTTCTTTGCTTGGGCAATTGGTTAAAACCCTCGACAGCGACACACCCCGGTATGCCAGCGGTCACCCCGCCCTTAGCCCGGCGCAGTCACGCATAACCCATTCCTATGGCCGGTTCTGGGCAGCCTTGCCATTTGCAACAAGTGGTGTGCCCGGGTTTGGTATCTTTGCAATGAACGCGGCCGGACGGGCACGGTGGGGGCAGTGGCCCGATATCATTTCCGACGATACCTTTGCCCGGCTAAGTTTTAAGGCCGACGAACGGATACGGGTCGACAGTGTTTACCATTGGCCAATGGTCGAAGGTTTCACCAATCTGGTCCGGGTCCGCAGGCGTCAGGATGACGGCGTAAAAGAAATCGCCGCGCGCTTTCCCCATTTGTTGGACAATGACGACAAACCAAGGCTGACCCTGCCCGGTCTGCTGTCCCGAATGGTGCGCGACCCTTTGGGGTTTGCTGCATATGCAGGCGTGTCTTTGGCTGTGAAAACCGCGTTGTTTCAAACGGATAAACCCTGGGTTCGCGGGCGTTAAGATACGTCGATAGCCGCCTGAAAATGCCCGACCAATTTCCCCGCCTCAATATCTGCATCGTGACGCGACAATACCCGCACCCGCCCCGCCTGTCCCATCCTGGTCAATGCCTCAGGTGCCGATTGCGCCAATTCCTGAACCGCCTTCACCAGGGCATCCACATCCCCAGCCGGAACCAGCCAACCGGTAATGCCCGGTTGAACCAACTCTGGAATGCCGGCGATATAGGTGGCGATCACCGGACGGGCCAAGGCCATTGCCTCCATCACCACCATCGGCAGACCTTCGGCAAAGCTTGGCATGATCAATGCGTGGGCATTTGCGATCTCGCGGCGGACTCCGTCTTCATCCAGCCATCCGGTCAGGGTGACCGAACTTTCAAGGCCAAACCGGGAAATTTCGGCCTCAAGATCGCTGCGCATTTCACCGTCTCCGACCAGCGTCAGGTGGATGTCCGGGTGCTGTTTCTTCAATGCCTGCATCATCCGGATCAGGATCATCTGGCCCTTTTGCTCGGCAAACCTGCCGATGGATACCAACCGCAAAGGCCCCTTTGGCATCGGGCCTGCCGCCTTGAACGCCTCGGGTTCGATGGCGCAATGCACCACTTTCAGCCTGGGCCATGTCTCAAACCCGGCCCATCGCATTAGTTGACTACGGCCAAACTGACTGACCCCGACAGCAAACGCGGCCCGGTCCAGTTTCAACCCCAACGACAAGGCGACCGGCGCATCGAATTCCTCGGGGCCGTGCACTGTAAAACTATAACCCGGCCCACCAAGAACCCCTGCCAGCATCGCCACCGTGGCCGCATTGGTGCCAAAATGCGCGTGCAGATGGTCAACCCCATCGGCGCGGCACCGGCGAACCACCTCGGCCGCCTCAGCCAGGTAAATCAGATGCCGCAGCATGCCATGCGGTGAAATCCGCCCACAGTGCCACGCGAGCCGAAAAGCCCGCCAACAACCACCCGGCCTGCGCAAGGCCTGCCGTACCATTGCGCCAAACAGCCCAACCGCCCCGCGATCCAGCACATAACTGGTAAGTTGCGCCTCTTTCAGATCACCCGGGTCAACCAGTGGCATCCCAGTTCGCCGCATTGCCAACCGCACCACCGTAACACCCGCCTTTTCAAGTGCGCGCATTTCACGGCGAATAAAGCTGTGCGATGGCTGGGGATAAGTGTTCAGAATATAGGCAATTTTCAAGACAGGCACCGGTTGATCAAGGATGACTGACCCTAGCCGCAGAACCACCGCATTAAAAGCAAGGCTGGCAAACAAAGGGGTAATCCCACGCAAGTCAGAGAATTGTTTCAAAATTGAATGGAATTGTGCCGGTTGTTGACCGATCGGCGGGGCGCATCCTGCCGACATTCCGGATATTCTTACCCTGGCAAATCAATTGATTCCAATCAGACGGCCACCTAATATGAACGATATGACCTCAGCATTCACCCGAAAGTTCCGCGGTAGCGGCCTGATGGCGCGCGTTCTGCGCAGTGCGTCGTGGGTGCTGATCGGCTATGGCGGCTCTCAGGTCGTACGGTTGGCGGCGAACCTGATCCTGACACGGCTGCTGTTTCCCGAGGCATTTGGGCTTATGGCTTTGGTCAGCGTGGTAACCATTGGACTGGAACTGTTCTCGGACGTGGGCATTGGCCCGTCAATTGCCCAGAATGCGCGCGGCGATGACCCGGATTTCCTTGATACCGCCTGGACCATTCAGGTGATCCGCGGCTTTGGCTTGTGGCTGTGTGCCTGCTTGTTGGCCTGGCCGGTGGCACAGTTTTACGGCGAGGCAGATTTGGCATTGTTCCTGCCGATCGCCGGGATTTCATTGGTGGTGGCCGGGTTCAATCCGACCAGGATCGAGACCGCAAACCGCCATTTGCTGGTGGGCCGACTGACGGTTCTGGACATGACCAGCCAGGTGATTGGTGTAGTCAGTATGGTGGGTCTGGCCCTGGCCACTGGCTCGGTTCTGGCATTGGTGGTGGGCGGGGTGATTCAGGCGCTGGCCAAACTTATTCTGACGCATGTTTTCTTGCCTGGCCACATCAACCATTTCCGCTGGGAGAAACAAGCGGCAAAGGAACTGATCCGCTTTGGTAAATGGATCTTTCTCAGCACCGCTTTCTGGTTTGTCACCAGTCAGGGCGACCGGGCAATCCTGGGTAAATTTCTGTCTCTTGAGGCCTTGGGTATTTATAACATCGGTTTCTTCCTTGGCAGTTTCCCGGTGATGCTGGGGCACACGGTGTCCCAGCGGGTGCTGATCCCGGTTTACCGTGACCGGCCCGTCAGGGCCTCGGCAGAGAACCGCGCGCAACAACGCAAACTGCGGTTTGCTCTGACCAGCGGCGCCCTTGGGCTATTGCTGATCATGGCCTTTTCGGGGCCGTGGCTGGCCGCATTCCTATATGATGACCGCTACCTGTCCTCTGGCCCCATGGTGACGCTGATCGCCTGTTCCCTGATCCCCGCAGTCATCGGCATGACCTATGATCAGGCGGCATTGGCAGCAGGCGACAGCCGGTCGCTATTTGTCTTCTCGGCCATCCGCGCCGTGGTTCAGGTGACTTTGCTGCTAGTGGGGGTAAACGCCTTCGGCCTGATCGGCGTCATTGCCGCCATGGGCCTGGCCGGGTTTTTGGTACATCCGGCCCGGATCTGGTTGGCACTTCGTCACGGGGTCTGGGACCCATTGCATGACCTTGGCTTTGGGGTGATGGGTGCTGCTTTGGCCGCCTCGGCGATCTGGCTGCATTGGGGTGCCATTGCCCGGCTGGCAGCCGGGCAATAAGCGATTTGCAGGGTGCGCATTTTCCCCACCTTACCTATTGAGAAAGGCTTTGCGCCAACCGCATCAACCGAACCGCTTCAGCACGATAGCCAAACGCATCGTCGCCTTTGGCCGCGTTGGCCAGTGTGATCGCCTGATCGTAACCCCAATCCCCAAGATACGGACTGTCCAGCAGCAATTGCCCAAACCCGGCAATCGCCACAGAAAACCGCATATCAGCCGAGGCCTCACCCTGCGCGCGAATGGGCAGTTCGATCAACTGACTTTCCGCCGCACCGGGCTGCTTATAGCGCAGTTTAAGGAACCCAAGCTCGTCACTCTCAGCCGCCACTTCGGCAGGCTGATAGCGCAACGGATCGCTAAGCTGCGCAGGCGAGCCAACCGGCGTCACCTCGTAAAGGGCCGTCACCGAATGGCCGGCACCGATGTCACCGGCATCCACCTTGTCGTTGTTGAAATCCTCACGCCGCAGGATACGGGTTTCATAGCCGATCAGCCGGTATTCGGCGATGGTGGCCGGGTTGAATTCAACCTGTATCTTGACGTCGTTGGCAATCGGAAACAGGGCGCCGGTGAACTGATCCACCAACACTTTCTGCGCCTCTGAAAGGGTGTCGATATAGGCCGCCTGCCCGTTGCCGTTCTGGGCCAGGGCCTGCATTGTCGCATCGTCCAGATTGCCGCGGCCAAAGCCCATGACCGACAGATAGGTGCCACTGTCGCGCTTGTTGGCGATGTACTTTTTCAATGCCTCAGGGTCGGAAAGCCCAACATTGAAATCCCCGTCCGTGGCCAGAATGACCCGCGTCACCTCACCCTCTTCGTTCATGGATTCTGCCACCGAATAGGCCTGTTGCAGCCCCTGTTTCCCCGCCGTGGACCCGCCCGCCGAAAGGTTGTTCAGCGCCCCCAGAATGGCCGTGCGGTCGGTGGCCTTGGTTGGGGCCAGCACCTGCCCGGCACTACCGGCATAGGCGACAATCGCCACCTGATCCTGGTCATTCAGCTTGGGCAGCATCAAGGCCAGGCTTTGCTTTAACAACTCCAGCTTATTCGCGGATTGCATCGACCCCGAGGTGTCAATCAGGAACACAAGGTTCAGAGGCGGGCGGTTTTCAATCACCGGATTGCGGCCCTGAATGGCGATATGCACCAGTTGCGTATTCGGGTTCCACGGTGTTGCGATCACGTTTACCGTTGGGCGGAACGGATGGCCGTCTGCGTTCGGGGCGGTGTAGTCGTAAGGGAAATAATTGATCATTTCCTCAATCCGCACGGCACCTTCAGGTGGCAAATACCCGCCCATCAAAGACGACCGGATAATCGCATAAGCCGCGGTATCCACATCAATCGAAAAGGTCGAAACCGGGGTTTCAGTGGTGATCTTCAACGGGTTTGGCTCGGACTCGGGATAGGCCTCGGTATCAGCAGCCTCAGTCGGCTGCACCCAGTCATTGACCGGCTGGGCAAGACGTGTGCGCGGTGCTTCGCTGGACTGGATGCGAACCTCCGGAGCCGGGGCCTGAGCCGGTAGAGATGCCCCAGGCTGCACGCGTCCGACAAGGGCACCTGTGTCCGCATCCGCAAACCCAAGACCCGATTGCGCCAAACTTTCGGCCGCTGGCGATGCGTTGTCGGACTCCGTCTCGGCCATCTCACTGCCTAATTTGGGTGCCACTGCAGGCGCTTCTTTCAACCCCGGCACCTGCGCTTGCGGCAGGCCAACACTCGGGCCAGCACTCGGGCTGACACTCGGGCGGACACTGGGGCGGACACTGGGGTCAACCTCCGGCGACTGCCCCCATTGCGGCACAAACACAAACAGGCCAACAGCGGCCAATGCGGTGGTGGCGCTCAGCGCGCCTTTGGTGGAAAAAACGGAAAAATTACTGAACATCTTTGCTACTCCTGTGAACGCGCCCCATCTGGGGGCTACAGAAGTAAGACGCTTGTCATCCTTCGATCCTTGGAGGTGTTCGAAATTTTTCTGCGCCAACGCCAAATGCGCCACCTTTTGCGCCGGATCAGGCGCAGGGGTGGCCGCATCCATTGCCGCCTTCAGATCGTCCAGATCATCGCTCATGTCTGATCCTCCAATTCGCGCATATCGCGCAGTCGTTTCTTTGCCTCTGAGATGCGCCAGCTGATCGTGCCTTCGGACACATCCAGCACCTCGCCCGCCCGGGCGTGCGTCATCCCGTCCAGCACCAGTGCCAGGGTATCGCGCAACTCATCATTCAGCGCGCTCATGGCCTGGGTCAGCCAATCCACCGCCTCGGTCGCCTCTTGCGCGACCGCGCGCCGGTTCACTTCCCAATCGCCCCAGCCATCCGCATGGCGCGCCCTTGTCGCCGCTTTTCTGCGCCGGTCATGGGCGGCGTTCACCGCCACCCGCCAAAGCCAGGTGGTAAAACGCGCCTCGCCCCGAAAGCCTGCCAATTTGGCAGGCAAAGCGGCGCAAATGTCCTGGGTCAGATCCTCGGCCTGATCGCGCGCGCCGGTCAGCCGGAACACCAGCCGGAACAACCCGTCATAGTGGCGCGCCAACAGGCTGGCAAAGGCTTCGCCATCGCCATCCGCCGCCGCGCGGGCCAATTCCTCGTCGCTTACTTTCATGCGCATCACGATCATAGGACGCGCGCCAATGGTCAATCCTTGGCGGTCACATACAAAAAACTCTCTGACGTCTGGATCACGATTTATGTCAGCTATATTGACTTATTTTGCCAATTACCCAACCCTGACACCTTAACCTTTCGGAGGCCACATGACCCTGACCCACACATTTGCCACCCGCGCCCAGCGCATGAAAGCCTCCGAGATTCGCGAGTTGCTGAAGCTGCTGGATCAGCCTGACATCGTCTCGTTTGCCGGTGGCATCCCGGACCCGGACCTGTTCCCGGCGACGCCTTTCAAAGAGGCGATGGGCCGCGCGTTAGGCAACGGCGCGCACGCGCAATCATTGCAATACTCAACCAGCGAAGGCTATTTGCCCTTACGAAAATGGATCACCGGGCAGATGGCAGACCTTGGCATCCCCTGCACGCCCGACAACATCCTGATCACCTCTGGCTCTCAGCAAGCGCTTGATTATCTTGGCAAACTGTTCCTGTCGCCGGAGGATACGGCCTTGGTCGGCTGGCCCACCTATCTTGGCGCATTGGGGGCTTTCAACGCTTACGAGCCGTATTTTGATCGGCTTGATCCTGCGACTAACCGCCCTGCCTCTGATTATATCGAAACCGCCCGGCAACGGGGTGGAAAGGTCAAAATCGCCTACCTCTCGGTCGATTTTGCCAACCCGACCGGTCAAACCCTGACCCTTGTGGAACGTGAAAACCTGCTGGCCCTTGCCGAAGACATGGATTGCGCCGTGATTGAGGACGCGGCCTATCAGGCGTTGCGGTATGACGGTGCGCCGATCCCGCCGATGCTGGCATTGGAATTGCAACGCAAGGGCAATATCGACGCCTGTCGCACGATCTATTGCGGCAGTTTCTCAAAAACCCTGTCGCCGGGATTGCGGGTTGGCTGGGTCTGTGCGGCGCAAACGGTGGTTTCCCAACTGGTGTTGATGAAACAGGCGGGCGACCTGCATACGCCTACATTGAACCAAATGGCCGTGGCTGACGTGGCCAAGGCCGGGTTCGACGCGCATCTTTCCCATGTCCGGGAAGCCTATAAAACCCGACGCGACCACATGCTTGCAGCCCTGGCGCGCCATATGCCCGACGGGGTCAGCTGGACCCGCCCCGAAGGGGGGATGTTCATTTGGGTGACGTTGCCGCGCCACTTGAACGGTGCCGACCTTTTGCAGCAGGCGATTGCGTCTGAGCGGGTGGCCTTTGTTCCCGGCCATGCCTTTTTCGCCGATGGATCGGGGGCCAATACGCTTCGCTTAAGCTTTTCAAACTCTAAACCCGAGGCCATCGACATCGGCATCGGGCGGCTGGGCAAAGTGATTGACAACAGCCTGTGCGGCTAAAGAAACAGCGAGGAAAGCCCTACTTCAGGGCTTGAAGAGCAGCCCTCCGGCACCTCAGACCGACATGCAGATATACTTCATCTCCAGATAATCGTCGATCCCGTGATGACTGCCTTCGCGGCCAAGCCCCGACTGTTTGACCCCTCCAAACGGACCAAGCTCGGTCGAGATGATGCCGGTATTGACCCCGACGATGCCGTATTCCAACGCCTCGGCCACTTTATAGACGCGGCTCAGATCGCTGGCATAGAAATACGAGGCAAGACCAAAGATCGTGTCATTGGCCATGGCGATCACCTCATCCTCGTCCTCGAATTTGAACAGGGGGGCAAGGGGGCCAAAGGTTTCTTCCTGGGCAACCTTCATGGATTGGGTCACGCCGGTGACGATGGTCGGCTGAAAGAACGTGCCACCCAGGTCATGTGGGTTCCCACCTGTCAAAACCGCGCCGCCGCCTGCCACCACGTCGGCCAGATGTTCCTCGATCTTGTCAACCGCATCGGCGTTGATCAGCGGGCCGGTGGTGGTGCCTTCGCTTAGCCCGTCACCGATGCTAAGCCCTTCTACGGCCACCTTCAACTTGGCAGCAAAAGCGTCATAAACCCCGGCCTGGACATAAATCCGGTTGGCACAGACGCAGGTCTGGCCGTTGTTGCGGAACTTGCACATCATGGCACCTTCTACGGCGGCATCCAGATCGGCGTCGTCAAACACGATGAACGGCGCGTTGCCGCCCAGTTCCATCGAACATTTCATCACCTGGTCGGCGGCCTGTTTCAACAGGATGCGCCCCACTTCGGTTGAGCCGGTAAAAGTCAGCTTGCGCACCCCCGGATTTTCGCAAAACTCCTTGCCAATCTCGGACGACCGCGACGATGGCACCACATTGAACACCCCCGCCGGAATACCGGCCCGTTCGGCCAGAACCCCCAGCACCAAGGCCGATAATGGCGTCTCTCTTGCCGGGCGCGCGACAAAGGCACAGCCCACGGCCAATGCCGGTGCCGCCTTGCGGGTGATCATCGCATTGGGGAAGTTCCACGGGGTGATCGAAGCGGCAACGCCAATGGGCTGCTTCAGCACCATGATGCGCTTGTCACGCTGGTGGCCGGGAATGACTTCGCCGTAGACCCGTTTGGCTTCTTCGCCGAAGAACTCGACAAACGACGCGCCATAGACGATCTCGCCGCGCGCTTCGGCCAGTGGTTTACCCTGTTCGGCCGTCAGGATGGTGCCCAGATCATCGGCGTTTTCGACCATTAGGTCGAACCATTTGCGCATGATCGCCGCGCGTTCCTTGCCGGTCCATGACGCCCATTCCTTTTGCGCCGCTACTGCCTGGTCAATCGCGCCGGCCACCTGGGCGCGGCTAAGGTCAGCCACTTGCGCGATCACATCGCCGCGCGCCGGGTTGGTGACATCAAAGGTGCCGCCATCGCCGTCGACCCATTTGCCGCCGATATAGGCCTGAGTGGCCAGCAGGCTGGGGTCCTTGAGCAATGACTTAAGGTCGGTGGTTGCGTCCAGCATCAGATTTCCCCTTGGGTAAGATTTTACTCGCGTAGCATGATCAGGTGAGGCATGAATTGTCTATGACGTTTTAGGGGATTTATATGGAACTGGACGATGCATATGCCAACGGCGTCTATATCGACGGGGCCGCGGATTATCCGCCACGCTGGGCGGCGGCGGCCGCAGAGTTTCGCGCAGCTTTGGGTGCACGGGCGCAACTAGGTCAGTCTTATGGGCCGGGAGAGCGGCAAAAGTACGATATGTTCTTGCCTGAAAGCACGCCGGAAGGAACTGTGATCTTTGTGCATGGTGGTTATTGGCGGGCGTTTGACCGGACCAGTTGGTCGCATCTGGCAGCGGGGCCTTTGACGCATGGCTGGGCGGTGGCGATGCCGTCGTATGATCTGTGCCCGGATGTCTCGATCAACGAAATCAGCCGCCAGTTAGCAGCAGCGGTGCAGGCGATTGCCCGGCGCACAAGGGGGCCACTTTCACTGGTTGGGCATTCGGCGGGCGGGCATCTTGTGGCGCGGATGCTGGACCGTGCCCTGATCCCGGGCACGGTTGGCGCACGGTTTCATGCGGTTATTCCGATTTCGCCACTGTCTGATCTGGAACCGTTGCTGCAAACCTCGATGAACGATGATTTTGGCCTGGACCGCGCCGAGGCACAGGCCGAAAGCCCAACGGCAATGACGGACCGTCACAAGGCCAAGGTGACCGTATGGGTTGGCGGCAATGAGCGTCCGGCGTTTCTGGATCAGGCGCGGTGGCTGGCCGACGGCTGGGGGGTGGATCACGTCATTGATCCGGGCAAACACCATTTTGATGTGGTTGATGCGCTGGGTGACGCGACAAGCGACATGGTGCATCGCCTGACTGGAGCACAGCAAGGCCCGGGATAGACCGCGAAAACGCTTGCAGCACGTTCACTTTCGTCGCAAATTGCCGGAGGGCACAGGCGATGGCGTCGCCGCATGGATTTGATGCGCCCAAGGCTGTCCTGAACGCCGGGACCTTTCTGAGAAGGAGGGTCAATCATGACCACACATACCCAAACACGGGCCGAAATACGCCCTGAATCCTATCGCTTTCACAATGGGCAAAAGGCCCGGCTGGCGTTTGAAGCGGCTGAATATGAGGCCCGCATCGCAGGATTGCGGGCGCAAATGATAACGCTGGGGGTTGAGGCCGCAGTTTTCACCTCGATGCACAATATCGCCTATTACTCGGGGTTCTTGTATTGCGCGTTCGGGCGTCCCTATGGATTGGTGGTGACCGCCTCTGACTGTGTGACCGTCAGTGCGGGCATCGACGCAGGCCAGCCCTGGCGGCAGAGCTTTTGCGACAATATCACCTATACCGACTGGACCCGCGACAATTATTGGCGGGTGATTGCATCGGTGGCGGGCACGGGCGGGGTGATCGGCTATGAGGGCGATCATCTGACCCTGGTGCAGCGCGATAAGTTGGAGGTATTTCTGGCCCCGGCCAAGGTGGTCGATCTGGCACCGGTCACCATGCGCCAACGGATGCACAAATCCCCGGCTGAAATCGCACTGATCCGGCAGGGTGCCGCCGTGGCCGACGTGGGTGGCTATGCCATCCGTGACGCGATCAAACCGGGGGTGCGGGAAATTGATGTGGCCATGGCCGGGCGCGACGCGATGGAGGCCGAGATTGCCAATCGGTTCCCGGAGGCAGAATACCGCGATACCTGGGTCTGGTTTCAGTCGGGCATCAACACGGACGGCGCGCATAATCCGGTGAACGGGCGGGTGTTGCAACGCGGTGACATCCTGTCGCTGAACACTTTCC
>JAKITO010000029.1 GCA_021648025.1 Paracoccaceae bacterium | reverse complement strand
AGGCCTGCTGGCGACCACGCCTGCCTGAAGGCTGCGCTTCCCAAGCCATCTCAGCATCAAACCAGATCGAAAGCGAACCGCGCCGCTTCAAGGCTTGGTTGTAGTTCGACCAGTTCTTGGTCTTATATTTCGTTGGGGTCCAGCTGCTCATGAACAACAGCTATCATCCTGGATTCATGAAATGAATCCCATCAGCCAATTTGTGCAACAAAGCCCATGAACTGGCGTAGCAATCCGGTGGTGTTCTCGTTCGAACCACCCTTCCACCGCAGGGGCATGATCAGATTGATAAACTGCGACATCAAGCAATTGCCCTAACCTTGACAGACTGCTAGAACAAAAGGTGAATATAAACCTCACCGGCGATGTATACCGAACTATCGATCACTTCCAACTTCACCTTTCTCACCGGGGCCTCTCACCCCGAGGAGTATATGAAGCGTGCGGCCAGGCTGAACCTGCCCGCGATTGCCATAACCGACGACAATTCCGTCGCCGGCATCGTGCGTGCCCACACCGAGGCCCGCGCAATAGCCCGCGAACTGCGGGAACGCCGTAACTGGGACGCGGCCAATGCCCCCATCGGCCCACTCCACCCTGAAATTCCGTCCACTTTGATGCTCGGCACTTCGCCGCGCCTTATCCCGGGGGCCAGGCTGATCTTTACCGATGCCCCGCCAATCACCGTCCTGCCGCTGAACCGTACGGGCTGGGGCAACCTGTGCCGCATCCTCTCGACCGGCCGGCTCAGGGCACAAAAGGGCCGTTGCGACCTGCAAATCGCCGATCTGATGGGCCGACCGGACGGCCTCCACCTTCTGCTCTGGCCACAAACGCCCCCCTCCCGGCCCGGCGCGAACGGGTGGCTGCCGCATGCGCGCCGGTTGACGCGCCGTTTTGGCACGAACATGCACCTTTTGCTGACCCCGCGCTATGACGGACGCGACCGGGCCCGGTTTGAGGCGCTGGAACAGATGGCCAAAGACATGGGGCTTTCCACCCTGGCCAGTGCGGCGCCACGGATGCACCACGGGGGCCGGCGCAGGCTGGCGGATGTTCTTTGCGCCATCCGCCTGCACCGCAAGGTCGACAATCTGGGCACCGATGCCCTGACCAATGGCGAGGCCCGGCTGCGCAGCGAACCCGAAATGCGCCGCCTGTTTGTCGGGCATGAGGCGGCGGTGGACCGTGCGGCATCCCTTGGCCAACGCCTGACATTCTCGCTGAATGAGCTGCGCTATGAATACCCCAGTGAGGCAGGCGAGGGCGAAACCCCATCAGAGCGGCTGCATCGGTTGGCGCATGAAGGGCTGAACTGGCGCTATCCTTCGGGCGCGCCCGAACGGGTGCACAAAATGTTACGTCATGAGTTGGAACTGATCGGCAAGCTGAAATACGAACCATACTTTCTGACCGTGCGCGATATCGTCGACTTTGCCCGCAAGCGTAACATCCTTTGTCAGGGGCGCGGGTCCGCGGCCAATTCGGTGGTCTGTTATTGCCTTGGCGTCACCAGCGTAAGTCCGGAAATCGGCGCCATGGTATTCGAACGCTTTGTCAGTGAGGCCCGCGATGACCCCCCCGACATCGACGTCGATTTCGAACATGAACGCCGCGAAGAGGTGATCCAACACATCTATGAACGCTATGGCCGCCACCGGGCCGGCCTGTGCGCCACCGTGGTGCATTATCGCGGCAAACGCGCCATTCGCGAGGTGGGCCGCGCCATGGGCCTGACCGAAGACACCATCAGTGCGCTATCTTCGCAGCTTTGGGGTTTCTTCAGCTCCAAAGGGCTGGAGGCCCAGCGCATGACCGAGATCGGTCTTGACCCCACCGACCGCCGGTTGAACCAGACCATGCAACTGGTCCATGAAATCATCGGCTTTCCCCGCCACCTGTCGCAACACGTTGGCGGCTTTATCATCACCGACGGGCGGCTGGACGAACTTGTGCCGATCGAAAATGCCACGATGGAAGGTCGCACCGTCATCTGTTGGGACAAGGACGACATCGACACCCTTGGTATCCTCAAGGTGGACGTGCTGTCGCTTGGTATGCTCACCTGTATCCGCAAGGCGTTTGACCTGATCGCCCAGCACCATCAGACCACCCACACATTGGCCACCCTGCCGCCCGAAGACCCGGTTGTTTACGACATGCTGTGCCGCGCCGACAGCATCGGTGTATTTCAGCTCGAAAGCCGCGCCCAGATGAATTTCCTGCCGCGCATGCGCCCGCGCAACTTCTATGATCTGGTGATCGAAGTGGCGATTATCCGGCCCGGCCCGATTCAGGGCGACATGGTCCACCCGTTTATCCGACGCCGCAATGGCGAAGAAAAGATCAGCTTCCCCTCGGACGAACTTGGCGAAGTCCTGGGCAAAACCCTCGGCGTGCCGTTGTTTCAGGAACAGGCCATGCAGATCGCCATCATCGGCGCAGGCTTTACCCCGGATCAGGCCGACCGTTTGCGCCGTTCGCTCGCCACCTTCAAGAAACACGGATCAGTCAGCAAATTTCGCGCCCTGTTCCTGCGTGGCATGGCCAAAAAGGGTTATGACAAAGAGTTCTCCGAACGCTGCTTTTCCCAGATCGAAGGCTTCGGCTCTTACGGCTTCCCCGAAAGCCACGCGGCCTCGTTCGCCCTGCTGGTCTATGCCTCGTCCTGGATCAAATGCCACCACCCGGGCATCTTTGCCTGTGCCTTGCTCAATTCCCAACCCATGGGGTTCTACGCCCCGGCCCAGATTGTCCGGGACGCGCGCGCGCATCAGGTCACCGTGCGCCCGATCTGCGTCAACGCCAGCTATTGGGACAATACCATGGAACCGGACGGGCGTGGCGGGTTGGCGCTTCGCCTTGGCTTTCGTCAGATCAAAGGCCTGCGCGAAGACGACGCCGCCTGGCTCACGGCGGCGCGTGGCAATGGCTATACGGCGGTCGATGATGTCTGGCGGCGCGCCGGGCTTGGCCCGGCGGTGATCGAACGGCTGGCCGAGGCGGATGTGTTTGCCGCCCTTGACCTGAACCGACGCGAGGCCCTGTGGCAGGCCAAAGCCATCGCCAGCGCACAGCCCTTACCGCTGTTTGCCCGCAACCTGGAAGGCGAGGCAATCGACGAACCGGCCGCCCACCTGCCCAAGATGCACATCGGCGAAGAGGTGATCGAGGATTACGTCGCCATGCGCCTGAGCCTGAAGGCGCACCCCGTAGGTCTGTTGCGCGACCGGTTGACGCCGCGAAAAGGCGATCTTCGCCGCTGAAGTCTGGGCCTGAGCCGGCCCCTACTGAATGCGCTGCCCGTTGGCCAGAATATGCCCTTCTTCGGTCATTTCCAGCCGGGATTTCAGAACATCCTTGCCAGCGTCCGGGTCGGGTCGGGAAAACACCGCAACCGCCATCCGCGCGCCGGTGGCATCCTGATCCGACAACAGCCCCATCGCCACCAGATTGTCCAGCAGGCCATTGCCACCGCTTAGCACAAGGTCAACCACGCCACTGGGTGTCGGCATCCCGCCGCGACTTTCCAGCTCCGAGTTATCAAACCTCGCCAAGCCTGTCCCGCTCAGCTTGGCCCCGGCCACTTCCAGCAGCAAACCACCCAAAGTAACCTCATGTATTTCAATCGGCACCTCACCTTTATCAAAGATCGCCCTAACGGTCATAAAGTCCAGCCAGTTGACTTTATTCAGGACTTTACCAGTAAAGTCGGCTGTCACATTCGCCGACTCGCGTGGCAGTTTTTCCTGCGGATCAAACAATGCCCAAAGGTCATCTGCCGCCTCAAGGCCCTCAAGAAAAACGGCAAAGGTGAAATCCTGCAACCCGGTGGATTCAAACAGCGGCAAAACAACATTGGCGCTGACCTCATCAACAGAAAACTGCAGCGGGAAAGGCAGTTCCTTGCTTGACTTCATGTCGACTTCGGCGTCGACCACAGTGCCTTTTAACCGAAGACCCGCCCGGTCCAGCCCGTAATTGAACGATTGTTCTTTCGTGCGGGTGGTCTGATCACCTGTCACCACACCACCGCTTTCGTTGATCTGGCTGGTATGCTGCCCTTTCGTCACCAACGTCGCCTCAAACGTCAGACCGTCCTGCACCGCAGCCGCCAGATTCAGAATCTCCATGCCGTTACGTGGCAAAACCAGTGTGGAATTCAAATTCGCACCTTTTGCCCCAGACACCTGATTGAACCGATCACTTGCAAGCTCACCAGCAATTCGGATCTCCTGGCGGCCGGTGGTATAGCTGTTTTGAATCTCAACCATACTACCGACCTTAACCCTCGCAACACCGGTCATGTCGTAAAAGCTGCCGTCTCCGGTAAGCTTAAGGTCCTTCATCTTCTGACCAGAGTCGCCTTCGAAATCACTTTCAAGATCAACGATGCGCATGTCCATCCGATCAAGCGACCAGGTATAAGTCACATCATTCGCCTCACCCGACGCCACTGTTTCATAGCCTTCCGTCTCAAATTCAATATTGGTGGAAAATAACCCTTTGCCGGTAATATCCACAGCAACCCCGATCGTAATCGGCTCGGGGTAAATCACGGCAACTGTGCCATCGCCATTTTCCACCAGATCGCGGGTCGGTAAGGTAATTTTGACACCCCCAAGACCAAAAGGCATCCCAAAGGCAAACGACGTGTCCGAGATCGTCAGCGTATTTTCGCTACGCCTTACAGAGGCTACAAAATCTCCGCCCAATGTCGCCATTAAATCCTTTTGATTGCGCCAGACATCATCAGCCGTGACACCGGCCATGCCAACGCGCGGGATCAAAGTCAGAGCAAGCGCGGTCGTGCAACAAAGGCGTGCGAAATAGGTCATCTCAAATCTCTCTCATTTCCGTGGGGCAAAATGGCAGGTCTCACCGGATTATACCCTCAGTTGGTTGAAATGCCACGGGGGTGATCGCGGCGGATCAAACCAGCCAGAACACCCGCCCAAAGCGCATAGGCCGGCGGGCTGGGATGATAGCCGTCTTCGGCAAAATACCGCGCCTCATGTGGCAAATCGAAAGGTATGTGATGCACCACCTCGTCACGCGCGGCGATCCCGGCCAGAGCCTTGTCCAAACGGGTCGCCTGCGCGCCCAATATCCAGCGTAACGGCTGAGGCAATAGCGGAAACAGACCCATCGGCGGCAACCCCGAGGCATAGATACGTTGAACTCCAAACCGACCCTGCAACATGCGGTGCAACCCGGATTGCCGGGCAATCCAGCGCCGCCGTGTCACAGCACCCGTCACATCGTTGACCCCAAGGGCCAGAATGGCAACATCAAACCGCTCGGGGTTCATCTGGCTCAATGTTGCATGCATCGTCGCGGTCGAGGCCCCGGTTTCGGCCACCAGTCGCCAATCAACTGCAAAGTCCGGTGCCAAGGCCGCCGCCACCTGCCCGGCAAGGGCGTCGTTCTGGGTTTTTGCGCCCACCCCGGCGGCGGAACTGTCCCCGGCAATCAACACCCTCAAGGCCGGGCCGGTGCCGGTCTGGCCGGAACGCGGGCCGCCGGGTTCCGGCAATATCAACGCCTTGCGGCGCACGGCCCTGCCTTGGGTCAACAACACAGGCAGCAATACCGGGCGCGCCAAAACATCCAACGGAATCAATGTTCAGCCAAGTGCGTCACGGAATTTCAGAAACCGCGGGTCGGACATCACCCGTTTATTCATCGCCTCGCGCAAGGCGCCGATGGTCTTATGCGGCCGCATAACCACTTCGAACACCGCGATTTTCCCGGCCTCGTCCAGCGTGATCAGGTCCACGCCAACTGCATCCAGATCACCAACCTTGCATTGAAATTCCAACGCCCAGTCCCGCCCTTCACCCATCACCCGGCGATAGCGAAAATCGCTGAACACCTGCCCGACGTGGCCCAATACCGCCGCCACCGCATCGCGTCCGGTCCAGGTTTTGTAATAGGTCGGCGGCAGAAACCGCACGTCTTCGGCCAGAAGACCGGCAATCAGGCTATCATCGCCCAAGGCCACAACCTCCTGCATTCTTATGATGGTGGGGTGCATGGCTTGGTCCTCTTTATGGTTCCCATTGTCGAACAAGGACAGTTTTGCCATCTGCGACCAGACAGGCAAGCCCGACGTCGGGGAACTTGCCCCTGTGCGTCCTTACCGCTAGGCAGCCCCCATGCCCGTTTCATCTGAATATACCCCGCCCGACGACCCCTTGGATTTCCTGCACGACGATGCCGAGGTTCTGGCCGTAAACAAACCCGCAGGCCTGCTGAGCGTACCGGGGCGCGGGGCGCATCTGGCCGATTGCCTGATGTCCAGGATCCTGCTGGTGTTTCCGCACGCGTTGTTGGTGCACCGCCTGGACCGGGATACATCCGGCGTGATGGTGTTTGCCCTGACCCCCCACGCCCAGCGCCACCTGAACGCGCAATTTCAGGCCCGCACGGCGCGCAAATCTTATGTGGCCCGCCTAACCAGCCAATTGGGCCCGAAAACCGGTTGTGTTGATCTGCCCCTGATCGTCGACTGGCCCAACCGACCACGCCAAATGATCTGTCACCAGACCGGCAAACCATCGCAGACCGATTGGCGCGTTCTGCGCTACGAAGGGGATACGACAAGGGTCCGGCTGACCCCCAAAACCGGGCGAACCCATCAGCTTCGGGTGCATATGATGGCCTTGGGCCATGCAATCCTTGGCGACCCTCTTTATGCCGACGGCGAGGCCCGGAATTTTGACCGGATGATGCTGCATGCAGAAGAGCTGCGGATAAAACACCCGAACAGCGGTAAATCACTGAAATTTCGGGCCAAAACGCCATTTTAGAGCGTGTTGCCTTTGATCAGATTCAAGTATTCAACGCGGGCACGCTTTAGACCCGGATTTTCAGCCACTTTTCCGGCAGGATATCCGGGTTCGACAGTTTAGGATCGCCAAACCAATTGGCCGGGCCAGCCACCCGTTTGCCCGAATGCGCATTCAACCACGCCGCCCACCACGAGAACGACGAATTTGCGATGATGTTGTGCTGGCACAATGACATCAACCGCATGTCTTCAAAATCCGCCCCCGGCCCGTTGAAATCCACCACAACCTTGTTGCAGGGCAGCGGCAGGTTTTCCTTGGCCCAGCCTGGGTCATCGGAAAAGACGTAGACGGTCGGCGTACCCTCGACCCCGTCCAGGACCGCACGCAATGCCGCCTCATAATACGTCTGATCACACAAAACATGCGCGCCCAGTGTCAGGTAGTCGCCCCTCCGAACGTGCAGGGAAAGCGATACACCCTGTGCGATCCGCCCGGCCATATCGGCGTTTTGCCGGGTGCTGAAGTCCGGAAACCGGAACGCCCGACGAATATCAGCAGCAATATCCAAGAAATACCGCTCGGATTGCCAATACCCGTGCAAATAACTGTCATCACCCCAACGGTTGATGCCCGGATTGAACCCAAGCCCCTTTTCACGGCGAAACACCGGGCGTTGTCCGGTCAGGCGCCAAACCAGATATCGAAGCGGCGCAAGATGGCGGGCCGGGGGCAACCCGGCGTCCTTGGCGACCGGCAGATCAAACACGTCGGTCAACGCCCCCTCGCCCCGGTTTTGCGCGTTACGCGGGTCCAGGGCAACCTGCGTACCCAGCCGTTTGGCAAGCCCGCTTGCGGCGGCAAATTGGAACATCTGGTTGCCCAAACGACCATGCAGTCGGGTGATAATCATCCGCGCAACCCTTTCCCCGGCAGCCCCCACAATCGTGGCATCTTGTCAGTCTGGACAAATGGCCGCAAGGGGTGGGAATATAGCCTCATTGCAATCATATATCCGATATTCCGAATACGACTGCAACACCACCCAAGAAAGAGAACCCAATGGCACTTCGCATCAATGACACCGTCCCCAACTTTACCGCCGAAACCGATCAGGGCACCATCAAGTTTCATGACTGGATCGGCGACAGCTGGGCCATCCTGTTTTCCCACCCCAAGGATTTCACCCCCGTCTGCACCACCGAATTCGGCGCCGTGGCGCAATTGGCCGATGAATGGGCAAAGCGCGCCACCAAGGTGATTGGCCTGTCGGTTGACGGCGTGGAAGATCACAAAGCCTGGAAAGGCGACATCGAGAAAACCAGTGGCGCACCCGCCGGTTTCCCGATCATTGCCGACGAAGATCTGGCCGTTTCCAAAGCCTTCGACATGCTGCCGGCCGAGGCGTATTTGCCCGACGGGCGCACCCCCGCCGACAGCGCCACAGTGCGGGCCGTGTTCATCATCGGACCGGACAAGAAACTGAAACTGTCGATGGTTTACCCGATGAATGTGGGCCGTAACTTTGCCGAAGTTCTGCGCGCTTTGGATGGGTTGCAAATGGCCAACGGCAACGGCGTGGCAACCCCGGCGAACTGGACTGTCGGCGACGATGTGATCGTGCCAACAACCGTCAGCGACGAAGACGCCAAGGCAAAGTTTGGCGACTTTAAAACGGTTCTGCCTTACCTGCGCACCACTGCGGCCCCCAGCTAAATATTTTGCGGGCGCGCGCCTATGCGCGCCCGATAGATTACCCTGTTGATTTCCCGCGTCGCCCAATTGGTGGTGCGGGTATTCTTTTGAATGGTGGATCCGCCCAATTCGCCGGTCAGCTCTCGCAGACCGTTTGGATGGATCGTATGCACCACCTGGCCCGTGGCCCAGTGCATTTGCACAAAGGTATCAACCGGGCGGTCCAAAACATCGCTGGCCGCCAACAGCCGGGCGGCTGCGTGGCGCCCAACCACCTGACACACGGTTTGCAGACCGATCACACGGGGCAGAAACAACTTGGCTTTCTCGCGTTCGGCAACTGTGGATGCTGGGTGTTCACGATCTTTGACCGGCAGGCGAATGTAGGTATCAGCACTTGCATGTGTATTGATCAGGTCCAGCACGTCAGGCCAGATGTCGGGGTCAACACTAAGGTCATCTTCGGCGATCAGCGCATATTCAACATCCGCCGCGATAATACTCTTCCAGCACTGACGGTGGCTTAGAAAGCAACCGACCTCACCCGGAGCAAGCGGAAAAGGATATCGTGGCAGGTGGTGTGTGCCGGGGGCAATGGTCGTAGAGCCCAAGGCATCGCGACCCGCCACCGCATCCGCAATTTGCGCCCTCGGCAGGATCTTCAGCAGGCGTCTGACATTTTCCTGACGTTTTTGTTCGCCGCGCATATGGATGATATAGGACCGCATAGGGCCTGCTTACCCCGGTTATGACCGATGCGAAAGGTGCCAGATTTCGCGCCCGGCCCCCGCCCGCGCAATCAGAACCGCACCCAACCCGACCAGAATGGCACCTGCCAACCCGATCGAAAATACCGGCGTGAATATGGCCTGCAACGCCTCGGACGACAACGGCTTTAACTGGCTGAAGACACCCAGCGCCAGGGCGCTAAGCCAGCAAGACATCGACACCCCGGCCATGAGCGTCAGGTTGATCAGGGTCGGTGGGTCAATCTTGCCAAATTGCACGCCCACATGATCGTTAAAACGCGGCAAGGCATAGATGCCAATCGCCATGGCATTGCCGGTCAACAGGACAACCACAAAAACCTTGGTCATCAGTTTGGGTGAAAAATTGGCCAGATCAAACCCGGTGCGGATTTGCAGCAGGATAAGACCGGTTATCCACAACAGAGCCACCCCCGCGAATACAATCATGTGCAGCCATTTCAGCAGGTCAACATCGCGTTGTCGAATCGGGCGGAAAAACGATTTGGCCACAAGCACATCAGCGCAAATCGCCGGGCCAAACCCTAATGCCAGACCAACCAGATGCCCGGCGCGAACGGTATCCAAAAGTAGGGTATTGTCCATTGGGAACTCCTTGCAGACAGCGGCGCGCGGACCTTCCCGGCACCCAAAATTCCCCCCTTCAACACCAGATTTACCAGGCGCTGTCCCCGATCACCCTGATGTCTGCGCGCCGACCTGGGCAGCAAAGTGGCGCAAATATGGCAAGCGATTGGCACGTCTGCCGATATCAAAAAACCCCGCCGTTTCCGGCAGAATTTGAGCGATTTCTTGCTTGATCCGACGATTGAACGTCGGTTTTTATCTCTTGGCCCGATGGCTTTCGGTCAGGGCTCCATCACGATATCAAGCAACGTTGGAAAGACATACATACCGGGTGCCCGCCCGGATGGTGGTATTAGAATCCTTAGCAAACCTTCGTCCACAAGGCGGTTGGTAAACCCGTTGGCCGTTTGCGATGGGATTCCCGCATTCTGTTTAAAACGATTGTTCCTGAAAATCGGATTTGCAAAAATAAAATCAAGCGCATCATTCGACCAACGCGACCGCAAAATATCGCGAAACCGCTCTTTCATGTCTTCGTAATGCTGTTTGATCTGACCTACCGTTTCTATGTTTGCCTCTGCCTGTTCGCTAAGTGCCACGCAGAAAAATACGCACCATTCAGACCATTCCCCATGTGACGATACCCGCCGGAGCCTTTCAATATACTCATCCTTGTTGCGTTCAAAATAATCGCTGACAAAAAAGTGCGGTGCGCTCAGAAGGCCCAGTTGCCACAACAGCAAAGGTATCATCATGCGCCCAAGCCTGCCGTTTCCGTCGTCAAACGGGTGCAAAGCTTCGAATTCCGCATGAACAAGCGCGACCCGAAGAAGCGGCAGCAAACCGTCCTTTTCCCGATCTGTATTTGTCAGTTGAAACAGCCGCTCCATCCCGCCGGGCAATTGTTCTGGCGCAATAGGAATATAATCAATGCGCCGTGTGCGTTTTTCGCCGATATAATTCTGCTCGATTTTGTATTCGCCGGGCCGGTTACGCGCGCCACGCCCGGTAAACAACAGCGTTTTATGCGCCGACCGAATTATGTGGTCGGACATAAGATAACCGTCCCGCAAGGCCAGTTCTGCCTGTTTCAGCGCACGGGCATAAAGCGCCACTTCCTTATCCGCCTCTCTGCCCGCCGCAGGAAGGCCCGCCGCATCGGCATCTGCTTCCAACCGCAGCACCTCTTCCAAAGTTGAGATTGTGCCCTCCATCCGGGAAGACACAACAGCATCTCTGGCACGCAAGGGGGCCAATAAAAGTTCGCTATTTGGAAGTTGGCGCAATTCTGTGTCGAACCGGACAAGTGCCATGGCAGCATCGGTTTGTGGGCCAATTAGCTTTTCAAGCTGCAATGCGGCCGGCGGAAAGGCACCGATATGGTATCCGACAGCCTCAGAAGCATCGTATGTTGTGTTGCCAATAGTAATTTGGTTTGGAATATTCATAAACTGGTTTGTGGATGCTGCGCCAACCTCTGTCAAGGTTGACGGTAATATCCTTCAAAATACCATTGCCAAATGTGTTTGTGACTAGTGTGATACCCATTAGAAGTTTATGGATAACAATTGCGGACAAACCATACACAAATGCCCCGGCGTTTCCGCCAGGGCATTCAAATTGTCAGTTCAAAGAGGGTCGATAATCGACCTAGTCTTCGCTTTGGACCTCTTCGCCAGTTTCCTGATCGACCACTTTCATCGACAGGCGTACCTTGCCGCGATCGTCAAAGCCCAGCAGCTTGACCTTTACTTCCTGACCTTCTTTCAACACATCCGAAGGATGGTTCAACCGGCGGTTTTCGATCTGGCTGACATGCACCAACCCGTCCCGCTTGCCGAAAAAGTTCACAAATGCACCGAAATCGACGATCTTGACGACCGTACCGGTATAGATCACCCCGGCCTCAGGCTCGGCCACGATCGAGTGGATCATGTCATAGGCTTTCTTGATCGAATCGGCATTCGGCGACGCGATCTTGATGATGCCTTCGTCGTTGATATCAACCTTGGCACCAGACACTTCGACGATCTCGCGGATCACCTTGCCGCCGGACCCGATCACTTCACGGATCTTGTCGGTTGGTATCTGCATGGTCTCAATCCGTGGCGCGTGGATGCTGAAATCAGCCGCCTCGGTCAGCGCATTGGCCATCTCGCCCAGGATGTGCAAACGGCCTGCGCGGGCCTGCTCAAGGGCCTTCTCCATGATCTCGGGCGTGATGCCTGCGATCTTGATGTCCATCTGCAACGAGGTGATACCGGCTTCGGTGCCTGCAACCTTGAAGTCCATATCGCCAAGATGATCTTCGTCACCCAGGATGTCGGACAGGATCGCATACGATCCGTCTTCTTCCATGATCAGACCCATGGCAACGCCGGCCACAGCCGACTTCAAAGGCACACCGGCGTCCATCATCGACAAGGAACCACCGCAAACCGATGCCATCGAGGACGAGCCGTTGGATTCAGTGATCTCCGAGACAACCCGAATGGTATACGGGAAATCAGTGGCGGCCGGCAGAACCGCCTGCAACGCACGCCATGCCAGTTTACCATGACCAATCTCGCGACGGTTCGGGCCCATGACGCGGCCAACTTCACCAACCGAATAGGGTGGGAAATTATAATGCAGCAGGAAGTTGGATTTAAAGTTGCCGTGCAGCGCATCAATGAACTGTTCGTCATCCCCGGTGCCCAGCGTGGTCACAACCAACCCTTGCGTTTCACCGCGCGTGAACAAGGCCGAACCGTGGGTCCGTGGCAAAAGGCCGGTTTCGCTTGAAATCGCGCGAATTTCGTCGGTCTTGCGACCGTCGATCCGCTTGCCGTTCTTGACGATATCACCGCGCAGGATACCTGCCTCAAGCTTTTTCATCGCCGAGCCAAGGTTGGCGTCGTCCAGTTGCTCTTCGCTCAGGGCGCCTTTGATCACGTCACGCGCGGCAGACACGGCTGCGGTACGCTCTTGCTTGTCGGATATGGCAAAGGCCGCGCGCATGTCTTTGTCACCAGCCTTGGCAACAGCGGCGGACAGATCCGAATAATCAGCCGGTTGAAAGTCAAACGGCTCTTTTGCGGCGTCTTCGGCCAGATCAATGATCAGGTCCAGAACCGGCTGAATCTGCTCGTGGGCAAATTTCACCGCCCCCAGCATTTCTGCCTCGGACAGTTCATAGGCTTCGGATTCTACCATCATCACGGCGTCTTTGGTGCCGGCCACAACCAGATCAAGACGTTGATCCGGGTTCTGGCGCAATTCGTGCATATCATCGACCGTGGGGTTCAGGATGTATTCACCATCCTCAAAGCCCACGCGACAGTTGGCGATCGGCCCCCTGAAGGGTGCGCCGGATATGGTCAAGGCGGCGGAGGCCGCGATCATTGCCACCATGTCAGGATCATTGACCAGATCGTGGCTAAGCACGGTACACATCACCAGAACTTCGTTCTTGAAGCCGGGTACAAACAGCGGCCGGATTGGCCGGTCGATCAGACGCGCAGTCAGGGTTTCTTTTTCGGTGGGGCGCGCTTCGCGCTTGAAAAAGCCACCTGGCACTTTGCCGGCGGCGTAATATTTTTCCTGATAGTGAACGGTCAGCGGGAAAAAGTTCTGACCCGGCTTTTCCTTGCGGGCAAAGGTCACGTTGGCCATCACCGACGTCTCGCCCAGGGTCGCGATGACCCAGCCATCCGCCTGACGGGCAACTTTGCCGGTTTCTAACGTGAGCGTCTCTTCGCCCCATTCGATTGATTTCTTAGTTACGTTGAACATCTAGGTTCCTCAAGTTGGCCGCATGGGCCATTGCATAGGGGGCGAATTCCCCCTGACTCCGATATCATATTGGTCAGATGCTGGTGTCCGGGCATCTGATTTCAGATTCTGCGGCCATACAGCAGATTTGATGGGATGGGAAGGTGTTGCGTGGTGGTGTGCATTGCGATTTTGACGATTGTCGCGAATCGCAGGTTAACCCTGATGTTTTTTAGGCGGCGGGCGCTGTGCGGGTCGTACAGACTGCGCCCTTACTGTGAGTATTTTCGAAGACAGGAATGTGCTGAATGGGTGGGCTACTGGCGGTGTGGATCAGACACTTAGGCTGGTGGGATCAACACCAGCCGGGACGATGTGCTATTTTGGTAGTGACCGGAAAAGCTCATACCGGCGCCTGAGGGTCTCGTTAAGTTGCGGATCAGGCGGGATGGTCGACGAAATTTCCGATTTTCGCGGCAGCGCCTGGCTGGCTGAAAAATCACCACAGGCGACGCTTCCCAGCCGGGCGGCACCGATCGCGGCGGCCGCACTGCTTTCCTTGGGCAGGTCAATGGTTTTGTCAAACAACGTGGCAATAAGACCGACCCAGGTTCGGTTTTTTGAACCACCGCCAACGGCAGTTATCCTGTCAACCGGCACCCCGGCGCCCTGTTGCGCATTCAGGCAATCCAGAAACTGGAACGCCACCCCTTCCATGACCGCATAAGCAAGTGCTGCGGCATCCGTGGTTGCCGCAATTCCCGAAACCGAGGCGGCGGCATCGGGGCGGTTGTCGGGGGTTCTTATACCGGTAAGGCTGGGGCGCATGACCGGGGCGTGCCCGATGCCTTTTTCGGCAATCATCGCATCAACCATCGCGGCCAGCCGGGGAACGTCGGTTGCACATAGCCCGGCCAGCCAGTCCAGCGACTGGGTCGCGCTCATCACCACCCCAAGCGAAAGATAGGTGCCGGGGGCTGCGTGCGGGTTGGTAAGAACCGCAGAATGCGCCGCCGGGTGAAACCCGGCATCAACCGCGCAAAGCACACCCGATGTGCCGATTGTGACCACCGCATCACCCGACACCGTCGCCCCGACCCCCAATGCGCAGGCCATGTTGTCACCGGCACCTGCCGCAACGGCGACGGATTTCGGTATGCCCCAGCGGGTCTGCAAGGTCTGGCGCAGCTGTCCTGCCTGAGCGTGCGACGCGACCAAAGGCGGCAAGCGCTGGATGTCCCACCCGGCTGCCCCGGCTAGCTCTGCGTCCCAGGTCATGGTTTTGCAATCAAGCATCAAGGTTCCGGCCGCGTCCGATGGCTCGGTTGCGCGTTCTCCGGTCAGGCAAAGGCGCACATAATCCTTGGGCAGCATCAGAACGCTGGCCTGCTCAATCGCCTGGGGCATGTGTTTGGCAAGCCACAGCAATTTTGGCGCCGTCATGCCAGGATCGGGGTGGCCGGCGGTGCGCATTCCCATATCCGGAACCCTTCCGAGCAGTTCACCGCATTCTGCAAGCGCGCGCTGATCGTTCCACAGGATCGCCGGGTGGGTTGGTTTGTCTTGTGCATCCAACAGCACTGCGCCAAGCATCTGACCGCTCAGGCCGATCCCCTGAATTTCGGGCATAAGATTGGGGTGCTTTGCGGCCAGCCGGTCAAAGGCGGAACATGTCGCGCGCCACCACAGGTCGGGGTGTTGCTGGCTCCATCCCGGTTGCGGGCGATCCACCTTGATGGCCACGGCCGCCTCGGCAACGATCTTGTCCATCCCGTCGGCAAGCACGACTTTTATGCCCGACGTGCCGATATCAATTCCGGCATAGAGCGTCATAGCAGCGACCGCGCGGTTTCTTCGTCGGTCACCAGGGTATTGACGTAACCGCAGCTTAGAAAGCCCTGCATGATCGTTATTTTATGTGCCCCACCAGCCGCAAGAATGGTATCGGGTATCGTTCGCAGATCATCCAGATCAATGCCCACCAGACGGTTGTTGATCGGATGATCAATGGATTTCCCATCGCGATCCAGCATATAGCCCAGGATATCACCAACGGCGCCTGCCCGGATCAGATCATTGGCGCTGAATTCGCCGGGCAACCCATCACGGATCAACAGTGATTGCGACATGTCACCGGCGGCCATCGCCAGCGCATCGGCGCTGCGGATTTTTTCGATACCGCGTTTGAAAACATTCTGGGCAATCAGAACATCGCGGCTTTCGGCTGAATCGGCATAGATAGGTGCGGTGAAATAGCTGTGGTCGGCGTTGCACAGCTCGGCCAGTCGCTGGGTAATTTCATAACCGTTCAGCTCTGAACCCTTGCTCAGCCCGCCCATCACCGAAACAATTTCCAGATCCGGCCGGTTTATCGGCTCCATGTGCCGGGTCGCCAGATTAAGTGTATTGCCCCAGGACATGCCGAACAGACGGATTTCGGGACGCATCAGCAGCGATGTCAGGTGGTGACCCAGGGCGATGCCGACAATTGTCTGGATCGCAGCCGGATCGCGCGGGGTGGGAACAACACGGGCGTCGTCCAGATTGTAACGTTCGACCAGGGAAACTTCCAGTTCGGCGCAGGGGCTGTAGATCGAATTGATCGAGATGCGAACGATACCGCGCCGTCGCGCCTCGGCCAGCGATTTATTGACGCGAAGCCGGGTAATGCCGAACCTTTCAGCCGCCGCCGCCTGGGTAATCCCCTCAATTTCGCAGGCCCAGGCAATGCGCACAAGCAGCCTTTCTTCTTCATCGATCCGAAGACTGTTGGCAGCGCGCGCCATTCAGCGTTTGCCCGGCATTCTGGCGCGGGTTTTCACTTTACGGCCCCCATGGTCAATCCGCGCACCAGATGTTTTGAGGCGATCAGCGCAAAGATCAGAACCGGGATCACGATCAAAGTCGATGTGGCCATTATTTTTCCGTAGGGCAAATTATAGCCTTCCATGAAGCTGACAGCCATCGCAGGCGCTGTTTTGGCATTATTGCGGGTCAGCACAAGGGCAAACATCAGCTCATTCCAAGAAAAAATAAAGGCAAAAATCCCTGAAACTGCGATACCGGGCATTGCCAACGGTACGCAGATTGAGCGGAATATCCGCCATTGGGACGCCCCTTCCAGTGACGCCGCTTCATCAAGTTCGTATGGGATTGAGCGGAACTGGTCAGTGCAAATCCAGATCACGATCGGCAGGTTGAAGGTCAGGTAAATCAGGATCAGGGTGATCCGGCTGTCCAACATCCCCAGGTTGCGCACGATCAGAAAGAGCGGCAGCGCCAGCACGATCGGGGAAATCATCCGGTTGGTGATAAACCAGAACCACAGGTCCTTCTTGCCGCGAAATTCAAACCGCGCCAAGGCAAAAGCCGCTGGCAGGCCCAGCATGATCGCAAGGGTCGTGGTCGAAACCGCAACGATCAACGAGTTGATCAAGGTGCGCAGCACCCCATCCTCGAACAACACCGTCACATAGTTGGCGAAGGTTGGTTCAAACAGCCAGACCGGCGGTGCTTCCAGCGCCATCACCTGGGTTTTCAGCGATGTTGTCACCATCCAGTAGAACGGAAATACGCAAAACAGGATGATGATCAGCATCAGCGCAATTTGTGCTGCCAGAGAACGTGATGTGCCGGGTTCTGCCGCCATCTCAGACTTCCTTGTAAAGCAGCTTGATATAAAGCTGAGCAAGAATAATGGTGATGATCAACAAAATGATCGCTTGCGCCGAGGCCACGCCCTGATCAAATGCCCGAAACCCGACCCGCTGGATCATCAGTGAGATCAGTTCGGTCGACGACCCGGGGCCGCCACGGGTCAGCGTGAACACCATGTCAAACAGCTTTAGCGTGTCGGCGGTACGCAAAATCAGGATGGCGACCAGCCCCGGCATCAGGAACGGCAGCTGGACATGGCGCAGGATCGTCCACCAGTTTTTCGTTTCCAGACGCGCGGCTTCCTCGACCTCGCCGGGCACCGTCGTCAAACCGGCAAGCAGGACCAGCGCAACAAACGGCGTCCATTGCCAGACATCCAGGAATATGATCATGGCAAATGCATTGAACGGATCGCCGATCCAGTTGACAGGCTCGACGCCCAAAAAACCGATCAGCTGGTTCACCACACCAAATTTCTGATTGAACATGACCTGCCCCAACAGGCCGACCACCGCATAGGTGGTCGCCATCGGCAGCACCAGCGACAGCCTGGTCAGAACCCGCAGAAACCCAAGCCCGGGGCGGTGCAGAACAAGCGCAATGACAAGACCCAGGGCAATCTGCAGCGGCAAAGAGATCAGCAGCAGGCGAAAGGTTCTGCCCATCGCCTCCCAGAATACCGGATCGGTAAGAACGCTGCCGTAGTTTTCAAACCAGATAAAGCGCGCATTCTTGAGCTTTGTCAGGTTGAAAAAATACAGGCTGGTGTAAAACGCATATAGCAGCGGCACGATGCCGATGACCGCCAAAGAGATCACCGCAGGGCCAAGAAAGGCAAATATCGTAGAGCGACTGGTTGTGGCAGGCATCAGGTTACACCCTGAATTATGAAAATAAAGGGCGCCCGTTGTGGGCGCCCCCCTAGCGTTGGATTTGTATTACTGGGCGAGTGGTTTGTCGCCTGAATAATAGCCTGCTTCTTCCAGGACTGCTTCCATACGTTCGCCCAGTATTCGTGCGCCTTCTTCGGTGGTCACATCACCAAGCATGATCTTGGTGCCCCATTCCTGCACGATCTCGGTGATTTCCGGCCATTCGGCAAAGCGCGGCCGGAATTCCGGCACCCCGTCCTGCCAGCTTTCAACCAGCGCCGGCACAAAGTCGAATTTCTCTGCGATACCGTCCTGGGCATAAACCGAACGACGGGCCGGTACGCCGCCGCGCTCCAGATATTCCAGCGCGTTGGCTTTGGATGTCACCCACTGAATGAACAGCCAGGCTGCCGCCTGTTCGTCTTCGTCAGCCTGCGATGCGACTGCCAGTGAAAAGCCGCCAAGGGCGGGTTTGCGGCCAGCCGGGCCCATGGGTTCGGGTGCAATTTTCATGCAATCCACCACCTTGGAGGTTTCCGGGTTCTTCAGCGACGAATAGAACGCCGACCATTCGGTGATCATGGCAACGTCGCCCTGAGCAAACGCATTGACCGTCTCGGCATGGTCATATGATACGATGCCGTCGGGCATGTACTGCATCAGATCCTGGCGAAAATTCAACCCGGCCTGGCTTTCTTTGGAAAGCAGGTTGGATCTGAAATCCTCATCCAGAAACGAACCACCAAAGGGCCACAGCATGCGGGCAAAACTGTCAGCAGACTGGGTTTCGTTGCGCTTGGACTGCAGGGCAAAAGCGTATTTGCCATCCTTGGTCAGGGCCGGGCCGTATACGTCCTTAAGCTCGGACCAGGTTTTTGGAGGCCCGTCAAAGCCGGCGTCCTTCAGCATGCAGTCATTGTAGAACATCAGGCCCGAATAATTGTCGAACGGCAGCCCGTAAACCTCCCCGTTCCAGCCGCCAAAAGCGTTCAGAACCAGCGGAAAGAAATCGTCCATGTCAAGTTCCGGATCAGCCAGATCCGGGTTTGACGTGAACTTGGACACCGGAACGATCCAGTCATTTTCGGCAAAGTTGCCGATCCAGACCAGGTCGATCAGCGCGATGTCAAAATCACCGTCAGCGACAAAATCCAGCACTTGCTGTCCCAATGCGTTCTCGTAAGGGTGTTTGACGATATTGACCTTGATGCCGGTTCTGGCTTCAAAATCCGGCAGCATGGCTTCGGCCGCCTCATACCCTGGGCGCAGCAGGAATACCACGTCCACGATTGTGCCCGCGTAAGGTTCGGCCGCCTTTTCCAGCGTCCATTCTGAAGCCTGCGCGGTGCCGAGCGCCAGCCCGGTCGTCAGCGCGATGGCGCTAACACAAGTTTTTATTTTCATTTCTCCCTCCCGTGAGAAAGTTTGGATTGACATTCATTTGTATAATGATCAATACATATGTAAATAATTTGCCTTCTGTCAACATAAATCCGACAATCGGCGCATACCGGGGCCACGCATCATTGCCCACACAGCTAAATCCGGAGGGTCGCCTTGGCTGAAGTCACGCTTGAGGGCGTCAACAAATCCTATGCCGGCGTTCCGGCGCTTGTTGATGTTTCGCTACAGGTTGCGGACGGTGCTTTTGTGGTGTTCGTCGGGCCTTCGGGTTGCGGAAAATCAACCTTGCTGCGCGCTATCGCCGGGCTGGAAGGTATCCAGTCCGGTAAGATTTCCATCGGCGGGCAGGACGTTACCGATGTAGCACCGTCAGACCGGGATGTGGCGATGGTGTTTCAGTCCTATGCGCTTTATCCGCACATGACGGTCCGCCAGAACGTCGAATTCGGCATGAAAGTCAACAAAATCCCGCGCGAGGAACGTGACCGCAACATCGCCAATGCGGCGCGCATACTTCAGCTTGAGGATTATCTGGATCGCAAGCCCGCCCAGCTTTCCGGGGGTCAGCGCCAACGAGTGGCAATCGGTCGGGCAATTGTAAAAGACCCCAAAGTTTTCCTGTTCGATGAGCCGCTGTCAAATCTGGACGCAAAACTGCGGATCCAGATGCGGATAGAGCTGGAGGCGCTGCATAAACAACTTGGCGCGACCATGATTTATGTCACCCATGATCAGGTCGAGGCAATGACCATGGCCGATGTGATCGTTGTGCTCAACCAGGGCCGGGTTGAACAGGTTGGCGCCCCGCTGGATCTGTATCATCACCCCAGAACCGAATTTGTCGCCGGTTTCATCGGTTCTCCGGCAATGAATTTTCTGGATCGGGCGCAACTGCCCGGGCATCTGGGGGATGCGCTTGAGGCGCAGGCAACCCGGGTCGGTATCCGGCCCGAGCATGTGCATATCTGCCAGCCGGGGGCGGGCGTGCTGGATGTGAAAATTGTCTTGAAAGAACAGCTTGGTGGTGAAAGCTATCTGTATGCCGGCCTGGATGGGGGGGGGGATATCGTGGTCAAAACCGATGGTGACGATACCACCAGTGCCGGGGCGATCATCGGTCTGGATTTCCCAAATCAACGTCTGCATCAGTTCGATGGTTCCGGGCTGAGAATTGAACGGAGCTGACAGGAGTACAGTCGATGTCAGATTGGAGTGACGAGTTGAAACGGGTTGTCCTGCCGGCGGTCAAACGATCCGCGACGATCCGGGAATTGATTATCGAACGTGGCGCGCTGAAGCGCGCAGGCGAAGTTGCACGGCACCATTTTGACGGCGACTGCATCGTGATTTTTGCCGATGAGGCCGGGTTCGCCGCCGCCGGCAAGCAGGCTGTGCAAAGCTTTGAAGCCGCTGGTTTTCCGGTTTCATGCCATGTGATCGCCGCCCGGCCGCTGCCCAAGGCCAGTGTCGATCTTGCCGAAACATTCTGGCCGTTTCTGGAAGCATCGGGAATTATCCCGGTTGCTCTTGGATCCGGGGTCATCAATGATCTGGTGAAATACGCGGTCTATCGGGAAAACTGCCCCTATTTTTCGATCGCGACGGCGGCGTCGATGGATGGCTATGCGTCAGCCGGCGCACCATTGGCCAAAGACGGGTTCAAGATTACCATTCCAACCCGCGCACCGCGCGTCATTCTGGCTGATCTTGATATCATTGCCGCAGCACCACGCACGATGACCAGCTGGGGATACGGCGATCTGGCCGGCAAAGTGCCCGCGGGGGGCGACTGGATCCTGGCGGATGCGCTGGGGGTTGAACCGATTGACGATGTTGCCTGGCCACTGGTGCAGAATAATCTGGCCGGTTGGCTGGCCAACCCGGGCGCTTTGGCCGATGGCGATTTTGCCGCGGTGGCCCGGCTGTTTTCAGGGCTAAGCGTCGTCGGGCTGGCCATGGAGTTTCACGGCTCGTCGCGCCCGGCATCCGGGGCGGACCATCAGATCGCCCATTTATGGGAAATGGCCGGACTGGAGCATGATGGGCAGATGGTTTCGCACGGGGCCGGGGTTGCGGTGGGCTGTATGACTTCGCTTGCCATGTTTGATTGGTTGATCGAGCAGGATCTGAGCAAACTAGACCCGGAAAAAATCGCCCGGAACGCACCAGACCTGGCAGCAAAACATGTCCAGATCGAAGCCGCATTCAGTGAGCCCAAAATAATCGCCCGGGCGAAAATCGAAACCGGTGCAAAGCACCTGTCGCGCCAGGCGCTTTGTGCGCGTCTGGAATTGCTCAGGACGAAATGGCCTGAACTAAGCAGCCGTCTGCGCACCCATATGATGCGCAGCGGGCAAATGGCAAAACTGCTGCGCGCGGCCGGAGCACCGGTAAATGCCGCCGATATCGGCGTCGGGCCCGAACATCTGCGGCAAACATATCTGGCCAGCCGGTTCATCCGCACCCGATATACGCTGCCTGATCTGCTTGAGGAAACCGGCCTTTTGACCCAGGCGGTCGATGCGGTAATCTCGCGTCCGGAAAATGCGGCCAAATAACAGGGGGACAGGCCATGGATTTTGCAAAAACCGGTGCTGGCGCGATCAAGGAAATCAGCGCCTGCGTCGACGCGATCGACCCGAATGAAGTCGCGGCACTGGCCGACTTAATTTCTGGCGCGAAACGCATCGCGCTTTATGGCGTCGGGCGCGAAGGGCTGATGATCAGGGGGCTGGCAATGCGGCTTTACCATCTGGGGCTTGATGCCCATGTGGTCGGAGACATGAGCACACCGCCGGTCGGACCCGGGGATCTGTTGATCGTCAGCGCCGGGCCGGGCATGTTTTCGACCGTTGCCGGGCTTGTCGGTGTTGCTGGCAAAGCCGGGGCAACAACTGCCTGTCTGACCGCCCAGCCAAACGCCGAACTGCCCGGTATCTGTGACAAAACCCTGGTCCTTCCCGCCCAGACCATGGCAAGTGACAGCGGCGCGGATACATCCATTCTGCCCATGGGTTCGCTTTACGAAGGGGTGATGTTTCTGGCCTGTGAACTGTTGGTTCTGATGCTGGCCGAGCAGTTGGAGATCAGCGCCGGTGCGATGCGCGCCAGGCATACAAATCTGGAGTAAGCAATGGCCGACTGGCACAAACGATTTTCGCTGGAAGGGCGCGTCGCGCTGGTAACTGGCGCATCCAAAGGCATTGGTGCCGAGATTTGCCGGGTGTTTGCCGATGCCGGAGCGGATATCGTGGCGCTGGCCCGGGACGTTGAAGGATTGGAAAATATTGCCGATGAGGTTCGGGCGACCGGGCGCGAATGCCTGACACTCACGGCTGATCTTGCCAGCGCGGATGGCCCGGGTTCTGCGGCGCGCGCAGCACTTGCTCAGTTCGGAACAATCGACATATTGGTGAATTGTGCAGGGGTTGCGCTGATTGACCCGGCGCTGGATCTGACAGTTGGGGACTGGGACCAGACAATGGCGGTCAATCTGCGGGCGCCATTTTTGCTGTCCCAGGCGCTGGCGCCGCAAATGATCGCGCAGCGCTGGGGCAAGATCATCAATATTTCGTCGCAGACGGGGGTTATCGCGCTAAAGGATCATGCGGCATATGCCACGTCCAAGGGCGCGTTGAATGCGCTTACCAAATCCCTGATGGCCGAATGGGCCGAGCATAATATTCAGGTGAATGCAATTTGTCCGACCGTGGTTTTGACCCCGATGGGCAAAAAACTCTGGAACCCGCCGGAAAAAAGCGGGCCGTTTCTTGAAAAAACCCCGCTTGGGCGGTTCGGCGAACCGGTCGAGATTGCCGATCTGGCGCTCTATCTGGCGTCGCCGGCGGCAGAGCTTGTAAACGGCTCTGTCATCATGATTGAGGGTGGATTTTCATCGGTCTGATGGCCGTTCCGCCGTCGGCCAACATTTTTTAAAACCTTTTTGCCGCCTCAGCCACTTCATCCCGTAAATCTACAGCGCGTTCAGGTCAGGTGCAATTTATAGAGGTGCCCGGACGTAAAGCCAAACGGTGTATTCGATAATTTCTGAGGGAAAGCGGTGACCTTTGAAGCCGGGAGAATTCTTGCGTTTGGTCATGGCAGGTGTCTAAAGCTGAGCCAACAGGCCGTCAACTTATCGATATCCCTACAACATCTGGTTAATAGCCACGGGGCCAACCATTTGATTAATATAGCAACATTTTCCTTGATTTTCTCGGGCATTCAGGGAATATTCGTTTTAGGTGCTCAAATGCGAGTGCCTGCATACGGGCAAAAGGGCCCCTTAGACACTCAGGGTAATCTGATGTCTAAGGGGCCCTTTCGCGTTTGTGGAATTCGTTTTGTAACGAAAAGGGAGGAATTAAGATGAAAAGACGTGAGTTTCTAAGCCGGGTCAGCGCTTTGGGTGTTGCCGGGTCCGCGGGGGCACTTTCAGCACCCGCATTGTTGCTGGGTACGCGTCCAGCACATGCGCTTGGTGATGATATACCGGTTGGATTACTGTTCTCGCTAACGGGTTCTGTTGCGGTGGTCGAGCATACTTTGCATGACGCCGCGCTGATGGCGATTGATGAGATCAATGCGCAGGGTGGCATTCACGGTCGCATGCTGCGGCCAATTGTAGAGGATCCCGCTTCTGATCCCGCGACATATGCCGACCGTGCACGGCGTTTGATGATCCGGGATAAATGCGTTAGCGTTTTTGGTTCATACACCTCGGCCAGCCGACAGGCTGTGCTTCCTGTCGTTGAACAGCGCAATAACCTCTATTGGTATCCAACCCTTTATGAGGGCCGTGAATGCTCGCGAAACATCATGTATGGCGGCGCCGTTCCGAACCAGCAGCAAGATAATATGATAGCTTGGGCAGTCGAAAACTTCGGGCCCCGCTTTTATCTTATCGGGAATAACTATGTTTATCCCAAAGAAGAAAACAACTATTGCAAAAAGCTACTGTCAGAACTGGGCGGCGAAGTTGTTCACGAAGAGTATGTCCCCCTGGGCCATTCAGACTTTAGCTCTGCTATCAACCGCATCCGCGCTGAAAAACCTGATGTGATTTTTGCCACAGTGGTTGGCGATTCTGATGTGGCATTCGCCCGCCAGTATCATGCAGCAGAGCTGGACCCGGAAAAGATGCCGGTGATCAGCCTCACCCGGTCCGAAGTTGAAGTGAAAGCAATTGGTGGTGAAGCCGCTGCTGGTCACTTCTCATCTGCGCCATACTTTATGAACCATGCGTCTGCGGAGAACGAGCGTTTTGTGGAAGCCTATAAGAGCCGTTACGGCGGCGATCAGGTGACACATTTCGTCAGTGAAGCGGCCTATTTCCAAGTCTACCAATTCAAGGCTGCGATGGAAGCGTTGGATCCGAAAAATGTCACCACGGAAACGATCCGTGCGGCAGCCGTAGGCACCAAACTGATGGCCCCACAGGGCGAAGTGCTGATCGACGAGAACCTGCACACGCATCTGTGGCCAAAAGTAGCGCAATGGCAAGCTGATGGCCAGGCTCAGGTGCTTTTCGGAACGGAAGAACGTGTCGCTCCTAAGCCTTACGCAGCTTATGACGGCCAGTCCTGTACCGGTGCCGGCCTGGTAGAGGCCTAAAAACCTGGGTTCCTGAGTGTCTTTTCCCTCAGGAACCACCTGGCCCGGTGTTTGCGCATCGGGCCGCCCACAAGGGGTAAAAAATGGACGTTCTTTTTAATCAGCTGTTCTCTGGCCTAAGCATGGCCTCGATTCTGCTCATTATCGCGCTTGGCCTGGCGATCATTTACGGGTCGATGGGGGTTATCAACCTGGCGCACGGCGAGCTCGTGATGCTGGGGGCATATGCAACCTGGGCATTGCAGCATTTTTTTGGTTTCAGCATTCTGCTTGCTTTGCCATTCGTTTTTGTCGCAGTAGGCGCGGTTGGCTGGCTGATCGAAAAAATCATTGTGCAACGGCTATATTCCCGACCGCTCGATACTATTCTGGCGACCTGGGGCATCGGCATAATACTTCAACAGATCGTACGGATCGCAATCGGTCCTGAATCCCGATTTGTCAGCGGCCCGGAAATCCTGCGCGGTAATATTCAAATCGGCAATGTCTACATGTCGAACTACCGAATTTTTGTTATCGTACTTTCGATCGCAATACTCGGTGCCACATGGGCAATCATGACCCGGACCGAATTTGGCACCAAACTACGCGCCGTCATCCAGAACCGCAGTATTTCAGAATGTTATGGAATCGAATCCGAACGGATTTACTCGCTGACCTTCGCCTATGGTGCTGGTTTGGCCGGGGTCGCCGGTGCGCTGATTACTCCGCTCTTCAGCACCATCCCCACCATGGGTACCGGGTTGGTTGTGAACGCTTTCCTCGTCGTCATCGTTGGCGGACTTGGCAGCCTGTTCGGAACGGCTCTGGCCGCTGTGCTGATAGGCCAGGCCACGGCTCTGTTTTCGATCGTTATGAATGACACACTGGGACGTATCGCAGTTTTGATCTGTATCATTCTTCTGATCCGTTTGCGCCCACGCGGTCTGTTCCCCGGAAAAACACGTAATTGAGAAAAACCTCATGACTAAGAAACTAAAATATGACCTTGTCGCATATGCACTGTTTGCAGCAGTCATTTTCCTGGCTGTTCCAGCATATCTTAATTTTGAAGGTTACGAGCTGAACACTTTTGCCCGCTACCTGAGTCTTGGCATTGTTTCGCTTGCATTGGCACTTTCCTGGGGCACTGCGGGCATTCTGAACCTCGGTCAGGCCGCTACTTTTGGCATGGGGTCCTATGCCATGGCGATGCATCTGAAACTCAAATCCAGCCAGGGCCTGCCTGATTTCATGAGCTGGAACAACGTTGAGGAACTGCCTTGGTTTTGGGTTCCCTTCCATTCGCTTTCTTTCACTTTGTTGGCCGGGCTTTTGATTCCCGCTTCAATCGGAGGCATCATTGCCATTTTCATGTTTCGGGCGCGTATATCAGGCGTGTTCGTTGCCGTGATTACCCTGGCGTTTCTGGTGGCGTTCCAATTGCTGGTGATCGAACAACAAGGCTATACCGGGGGGCAGAACGGGTTGACGGGATTGGCACCGCTAACCTTGCTGGGTTGGACCGTGGATATCTACAGCCTGTCGTTCTACTATCTGATTGCTGCCTGCTTGTTTGTGGCCATTATGATTGGCATCTATCTGGTTCACAGCAAGTTCGGTTTGATCTTGCGGGCTATCCGTGAAGACGCAGACCGCACCCGGTTCTTTGGCTACAATGTTGCCTCTTACGAAACTGCGGCATTTTGCATTTCGGCCGCACTCGCCGGTTGGTCGGGCATGTTGTACACGCTGGTGCTGGAATTTGCGTCTCCCACCTATATGAGCGTCTCTTTCAGTTTGGCTATTGTCATTTGGTGTGCGGTTGGCGGTCGCGAATCAATAATCGCCGCAGCAATCGGCGCGATTGTGGTCAATCTTCTCGAAGTGCGGCTCTCGGATGTTTTTGTCGAAGGCTGGAACCTCATTTTGGGCGTGACTTTTGTTCTCATCGTTATGTTTATGCCGCGCGGTCTGCATGGGGTGGTTGCAGGTGCAAACGACTGGATCGCACGTCGTAAAGATTCCAGAGTATCCAATGCAAAGCATTCCAACTTGAAAAGCCGCCCAGAAATTAAAGGGGGGCAATGAAATGGATCTCTTGGAAGTAACAGACCTGCGCGTTGATTTCGGGGGGTTGCGTGCCGTCGATGGGTTGAACCTGAATGTCAGTCAGGGGGAAATCCTGTGCCTGCTCGGACCGAATGGAGCGGGAAAATCTACAACGCTTGATCTGATATGCGGCAAAACACAACTCACCAGTGGATCGATCCGCTTTGACGGACATGAAATTTCGAATATTCCGGAATTCAAACGGGTCAGATATGGTATCGGTCGCAAATTTCAGGTTCCCTCTGTATTCAAAGAACTGACGGTTGATGAGAATCTACAGGTGGCTCGTTCAAAGCACAGCGGCCTGCTTCAGACACTTAGCAAGTTCAGGCACCGGCACAGCCCCGAAATCGAGCGGATTTTAGAACTGGTCGGGCTTGAAACAAGACGCGCTGACATGGCCGGAAATTTATCCCATGGCGAAACCCAATGGCTCGAGATTGCCATGCTGATTGCACAGGACAGCAAATTGATCCTGATGGATGAACCAACAGCAGGGATGACCATTCAGGAAACCGACAAGACAGCCAGAATATTTGAATCGCTTCGAAAAACTCATGCACTAATCGTGGTTGAACACGACATGTCGTTTGTTCGCCAAGTGGCGGATCGCATCACGGTGATGGCCCAAGGCAAGAAACTGGCCGAGGGAACCGTAACTGAGATTGAAAACAACGAGGCTGTCAAATCCGCCTATCTGGGACATTGAATTATGGATATCCTTCAAGCTGAAAACCTCTATTCCTACTACGGCAAAAGCCCTGTTATTCAGGATATATCGTTTAAGGTAAAAGAAGGTCAGTTCTTGTCTGTTCTTGGCCGCAATGGTGTCGGGAAAACCACGCTTCTCAAGACGATCATGGGGCTGACAGATCACGCCACCGGCGGACTTCTGTTTAATGGCAAAGATATTTTGACCGCCAAAACCCATGAGCGTGCTAAACTTGGCATTGGTTACATTCCACAGGGCCGTGAGATCATCGCGAATTTAACCGTGCGCGAAAACATCGTGATGGGCACTTATGCGCGCAAAGACGGGAAACGGGACATACCGGAGTACCTGTTCGACATGTTCCCAATCCTGCGCGAATTTCTGAACCGGCGCGGCGGTGATCTGTCAGGAGGCCAACAGCAGCAACTGGCGATTGCTCGCGCGCTTGCGATGGACCCAAAGCTGTTGATTCTGGATGAACCCACAGAAGGCATCCAACCCAATGTGGTGAAACAGATCGAAGAAGCGATCGTCCACCTTAACAAGGAGCGCGGGCTAGGCGTTATTCTGGTCGAACAAAATATCCCGTTTGCCCGGGCGTCATCGGATCGATTCATCGTCATGGACAAAGGCAGAGTTGCCATGACCGGAGGCAAGGATGATCTGACCGACGAGGTCGTCAATGAACATCTGACTTTCTAGGCAATTGTTTCCAATAATTTCGTCAAATACCAGCAAGAAGAGAGGACACAACTATGAGACATGGTGACATTTCCAGCAGTGACAGCACCGTTGGCGTAGCCGTTGTAAACTATAAAATGCCGCGGCTTCACACTAGGGCTGAGGTATTGGAGAACGCGGAAAAAATTGGTGAAATGCTCATCGGAATGAAAACCGGGTTGCCGGGGATGGATCTGGTGATCTTCCCGGAATACAGCACCCAGGGCATCATGTATGACGCCGATGAGATGATGGAAACAGCGGCAACCATTCCCGGCGATGAGACGGAAATATTTGCTCGTGCCTGCCGTAAGGCGAACACCTGGGGCATCTTTTCAATCACTGGCGAGCGGCACGAAGACCACCCGCGCAAGAACCCCTACAACACACTTATCCTGATGAATAACAAGGGTGAGATAGTACAGAAATACCGTAAGATTCTGCCTTGGTGCCCGATCGAAGGGTGGTGCCCCGGGGGCGAGACGTTTGTCAGCGACGGTCCAAAAGGGCTCAAGATTAGCCTGATCATTTGTGATGACGGAAACTATCCCGAGATATGGCGCGATTGTGCGATGAAGGGCGCAGAGTTGATCGTCCGTTGCCAGGGGTACATGTACCCGGCCAAGGAGCAGCAGGTCATGATGTCCAAGGCCATGGCCTGGGCCAATAACTGTTATGTTGCTGTAGCAAACGCTGCCGGCTTCGACGGGGTTTACAGCTACTTTGGCCATTCCGCGATTATCGGCTTTGATGGCCGCACGCTGGGTGAATGTGGTGAAGAGGAAATGGGCATTCAGTATGCGCAACTGTCCATCCCTGAAATCCGCGACGCACGGGCAAACGACCAATCACAGAACCATCTCTTTAAACTGCTGCATCGCGGGTACACCGGGGTTCATGCGGCAGGTGATGGCGACAAAGGCGTGGCTGACTGTCCGTTCGAATTCTATCGCAATTGGGTGAACGACGCGGAAAAGACCCGTGAGGACGTCGAAAAGATAACGCGAACAACAATCGGGGTTGCGCAATGTCCCGTTGGCAACCTTCCAACTTCGGCCAAGGAAAAAGAGGCCGACTAACAAGATTTTCGGCATGGTCTTCATCTCATTCTGAGTGAGGACCATGCCGACGCTTGTGCAGGACTATTCACCCTTTGGACCGAAAGCAACAAATATGCCGTTTTTGACGGATAGAATTCAGAAAACAAAACAGGGTGATTTAACCAAACGCGCTTTGGATGATGAAAATCGCGCATCTTCACCCGTAAATCCGGCGCGCGAAACACGCGGCCTGGAAAACTCTCGCTTCAATTTTGATTTGGCCAACATAGCAACTGAACTGCGCGGCTCTATCGTTGGGCAGGATCAGGCAATTGATTCACTGCTCCAACATCTCAAAGTCATTTGTGCCGATATTGGCGATCCCCGCAAACCTCTTGCAACGATCTTGTTCGCTGGTCCTACTGGCGTAGGCAAAACAGAAACCGTTCGCATACTTGCGCGCGCAATATACGGTGACGCCGATGCAGTCTGTCGGATAGATATGAACACATTGGCCCAAGAACATTATTCTGCGTCATTCACAGGCGCACCACCAGGATATGTCGGGTCAAAAGAAGGCACGACGATTCTGGATCAGGAGAAAATCGAGGGCACGAGAAATTTACCCGGCATAGTGCTTTTTGATGAGCTTGAAAAAGCGAGCGATGCGGTTGTCCTTGCCTTGCTCAACGTCTTTGACAATGGCATTTTGACTGTTGCATCTGGCGAACGCACGTTCTCATTCCGCAATGCTATCATCTTCATGACCAGCAACCTTGGCACCTCTGATCTTATCAAGCTGCAATCACGAAGACAGCTAATCCCGGATGCCCTGCACTGGGGAAAACGCCGTAAAGCCTCTGAAATCGTGCAAAACAGTCTTTTGGCACGCTTTCCACCCGAGTTTGTCAACCGGATCGATCATATCGAAACATTTAATTGGCTGGGTTCACAGACGATCCCCGCGATCATTAATGTAGAAATCGAGAAACTTAACCGCAGATTGCGCAAGCATGATTGCCAGATCACGCTTAACCCCGAAGTGATCAGTTTCATTTCGTCTCAGGGGTACGACAAACGGTTCGGTGCGCGTGGGTTACGCCGAATGATACGTAAGCATCTCGAATTCCCTCTTGCCGAATTCCTGCTTACAAACCCCACTGGGGAGAATACCACAAATTGTGAACGACAAATCATTGCCAAACTAGATGGTCATCAGCTAAATTTCGAACAATTGTAAGTAAGGGTTATACAGTGACAGCATCAAACACATGGAGAGTTGGAATTCTGTTTTCCACATCCGGCGTAACATCTATCATCGAAAAATCGCAACTGAATGGTACTTTGCTGGCAATTGATGAAATCAACTCTGCCGGCGGTGTGCAGGGAAAAATGATAGAACCTGTCATCTATGATCCCGGGTCCGTGGTTAAACAATATGGTGAACTCGCAGAAACCCTGATTGTTGAGGATAAGGTCAATGTCATCTTTGGATGCTATATGTCCTCCTCTCGGAAGGAAGTATTGCCAGTGGTCGAGCGTAGAAACGCTCTGTTCTTTTATCCAACCCTCTATGAGGGCTTCGAGTACTCTCCGAATGTCATGTACGGAGGTGCCACCCCCAATCAAAATAGCGTGCCGTTAGCAAAATATTTAATGGAAACCCATGGGAATAGAATCTATTTCGTCGGTTCCGACTATATCTACCCCCGTGAATCCAACCGCGTCATGCGCAATGTGATCCGACAGGGTGGAGGCGAAGTTTTAGGGGAGGAATATGTACCCCTTAACGCTGGGATTCCAAAGTTCAAAAGCATTGTCGAAGACATTCTTCGCAAAAAACCGGATGCAATTTTTTCTACAGTTGTCGGCCAGGGCTGCATTAACTTTTATACCGCCTACTACAAGGCTGGTGGTAGAGGACTGGATTGCCCCATTGCCAGTCTAACGGCCAACGAAGCAGAAATCGCAGAAATAGGGGCTGCGGCGGCTGTTGGCCACATTACTGCTGCACCTTATTTCAGGTCTATCAACTCTGATGCAAATAGAAAATTCCTGACGCGTTATGAAAAAAAATTCGGGACCACCCTGGATGTGACCAGTTGTTGCGAGGCCGCATATTCCCAGATGCACATGTTTGCCAGCGCCCTGCAGGATTGTGGTGGCATGGATACTGATGCAATGCGGGATGCATTGCTTGGTATGAACTTCCAAGCCCCACAGGGCGAGATTAAGATTGACCCCGACAATAACCACACCCATCTACAATCCAGAATTGCCATCGTAAATCAGGAAGGTGAGTTTACCATCCGGAGCAAAGTCCGTCATATGATTAAGCCGGACCCTTATCTTGTTTATCCGCAAATCAACGACTGGAGCCTTCAACTTCAGAAAGTGATCGGAGGTTAGACGACCGATGAGCAATTTTATTAGAAACCTACGTGAGCTCAACGTCGCGGTGATGCATCCTCGTGATAAAAATGCAGAGGAACTGATACGCCAAATTCACAGGATCGGGTGTGGGCATGAGGCGATCTGGCCAATTCCCAGCAAAATGCCTAAGAATGTTGATGTACTCTTTGTCGATGTGGACGAAACCAACCCGAAGCAAATCAAACCTCTCTTGAACAAGATGAAAGGCGACCCGCCTGCGATTATTGCGATCATCGACTATGAGAACCCATCCGTTCTGGAAGGGCTTTTTGACATTGGTGCACATGCTGTCCTAACCAAGCCCCTGCGTGCAACCGGCGTAATGAGCGCGATCCTGATGGCCCGACGAATTTGGTCGGAGAACAAGACACTCCGCAAAGATTTGGATAAGGCCAGGGCGCGAGTTGACAATATCCAAAAATTAAATGATGCGAAATTCATTCTGATGCGACATCGCGGCATAAATGATAAAGACGCTTACGCCATTATACGCAAACAGGCGATGGCAAAGCGCACCACTACATTGGAAATTGCTCATTCGATAATTAATGCTGATGGCATTCTAAGCGACCTTGGAAATGAATAATTCCAAGCCCATAAATCTTAAAAAGGGCAGTGTCCGTCGCTGTTAGCGTCGATGTAAAAATGACCCGGGTCGCCGGTTAAAGAAAATGACCCACCTGTTATGGCTTTCCTTTGTTTCAAGGGATAGGTGGGAACGGGACACCTCTTACGATGAGTATGATCCCACGTTTCCAGTTCACGCGCCCGCGCTGCACGATCACATCATTCGGCTTGCAAATAGGCCAGGGTCAGGATTTCAGCGGTGGTTCACATCCACCAGCGCACCACGTTTCTGAACCGTTACAAGCGAAAGATCACAACCAGACGCCAGGGCGGCCTGGATATTGGCACCATTCAGATAGGTGGCGAGAAAGGCGGCGTTAAAGGCATCACCAGCAGCGGTTGTGTCGACAGGGTTTTGCAATGATTCCGGGGTGTGGCTGTAGCTTTTGCCAGCGCAATCTGCGGCCAGGACAATGTCACCGCCGTTCTTGACCACAACCAGCCTTGCACCAAGATCGCGGTACCGTTCGATTGTATCGGTCAGGCAGGTATCGCCGAAATGGCAGGCTTCGTCGTCAAATGACGGCAGCACAATATCGGCAACGCTGGCGGCGCGGCCGATTTCATGGCGCATCGTATCCAAGTCCGGCCAAAGCGCCGGGCGAAGGTTTGGATCAAATATTATCCGGCGATTGTCCCTGCGGGCGCGGGACAGGGCCGATATCAGATTGTCCCGCCCATGCTTGGGCAGGACAGCCATGGTGATACCGGAAAAATAGATTGCCCCGGCAGATTTCATGGCGCGGTTCAACAGGCCGGGGTCATTGGCCAGATCGCGGGCTGCGGAACTGTTGCGCCAATAGGAAAAACTACGCTCGCCGTTCTTCAGGTGGATCATATACAGACCGGTTGTTTTTCCGTCGATGCGCGTGATGTGGTTGGTTGAAATCCCGGCATCCCGAATGAATTCGACCATGCCATCCGATACGGCATCCATTCCGACACGGGTCAGATACGAAAATTGCCAGGATGCAGGAAAGTGCCGTTTGGCATACCAAATGGTGTTAAACGTATCCCCCGCATAAGCCATCGAATAGGTGCCCTGGTCCAAGGGCGACAATTCGACCATACATTCGCCAATCGACAGGAACAATTTATCCTGAGGCCTCATTCGTCTTCCTGGGCAAAATAATGTTCGTGTTCCTGGCGGATGCGGGGCAGATCGACCTTGATCCGCGACAGATGTTTGCGGATTGCCTCGACAGCCTTGTTGCCGTCGCGTTCCCGAAGCGCTTCAAAAACCACCTTATGTTCGCTCAGGGCCAATTCGACACCAAACGACAAGGACAGATAGCGGACACGATCCATATGGGTCTTTTTTTCTTTGATCAGGGTCCAGACAAATCCGACCCCGGTCGCGTCGCAAATCGTTTTGTGAAAGGCGTCGTCCAACAGGTGAAACTGGATCTTGTCGCTGGCTTTGGCAGCGACCTCCTGTTGCTCCAGCAGCAATGACAGTTGGTCCAGCCCCTTTGTTGTCAGGGTTGTCACGGCCTCGTGCACCACTTTGCTTTCCAGGGCGCTGCGGATGTACATTGCCTGCAACACTTCAATGCCCGAGATTTTTCGCACTATGGTCGCCCGCTGTGGCCGGATCAGCAGAAAACCCAGTTGCGACAGACGAAAAAACGCCTCGCGTACCGGTTGGCGCGATATGCCCATCTGATTTGACACTTCGACTTCGGACATCTTGGCACCGGGCGGCAATTCAAAGGTCAAAATCTGCTGGTGCAGAGACTCAAATACCTGCTCGGCGACCGACATGGTGCGAAGCGGCGCAATCGACGACATTTGCATTTCTCTGGCCATTATCCCTCCGTTGACAAGTCTGGCATACTAGAATACCAGTTTAGCTGTCACGCAATTTCTGCGTTTGGGCAACTTACAGTTGGGGGCGGGAATTGCCATGAGCTTACTTGACAAAAACCGCCTGTTTCCCACGGACCTGACCACAAGGGCCATCGCCCAAGAGCTTTTCGCGCAAGTTTCGCCCTTGCCGCTGGTCAGCCCGCATGGCCACACCGACCCGCGCTGGTTTGCGGAAAACCATTGCTTTCCCGACCCAGCACAGTTGTTTGTGACACCAGATCACTATGTCTTTCGGATGCTGTATTCTCAGGGCATCAAACTGGCGGATCTTGGCGTGCCCCGGCGGGATGGCGGGCCGGTGGAAACTGACGGCCGCAAGATATGGCGGCTGTTTGCAGAAAACTTTCACTTGCTGCGCGGCACACCCAGTCAGATGTGGCTGGAACATTCCTTTCAAAATGTCTTTGGCATCACCAAACGATTGTCCGGCACTACGGCGGATGAAATCTATGACCAGATTGCCGACAGCCTGACAAAACCCGAATTCAAGCCCCGCGCCTTGTTCGAACGCTTTAACCTTGAGGTGATTGCCACCACCGAAAGCGCGCTTGATGATCTGCGCTGGCACCGGATGATCGCTGACTCGGACTGGAACGGGCGGGTGATCACCACCTATCGACCCGATGCCGTGGTTGACCCGGAATTTGAAGGGTTTGGCGATAACCTTAAAAAGCTGGGTGAGCTGAGCAATTGCGATACCGGCACCTTTCAGGGCTATCTTGACGCGCACCGGGCTCGGCGTGCGTTCTTCAAGGCAAACGGGGCCACCAGCACCGACCACGGCCACCCGAACGCCCGCACCGAAAACCTGGACCTGTCCGAGGCTGCCGCCCTATACGACAAGGCCCGTAACGGCAATATCACCGCCCAAGAGGCGGATGCGTTTCGTGGCCATATGCTGACCGAAATGGCCAGGATGAGCATTGACGACGGGCTGGTGATGCAAATCCATCCCGGCGCATATCGCAATCATTCACCGGCAATCATGGGTATGCACGGGCGCGATATGGGCTGCGATATTCCAACCCAAACCGATTATGTCCATGCCTTGCGCCCCTTGCTGGATGCGGTGGGAACCAACCCCGATTTGACCATCATCCTGTTCACCCTGGATGAAGCGGCCGTTTCGCGCGAACTGGCGCCGCTGGCCGGCGTCTATCCGGCGCTGCGCCTTGGCCCGGCCTGGTGGTTCTATGACAGCCCGGAAGGCATGCGCCGTTTCCGCGAGGCCAGCACCGAAACCGCCGGTTTCTACAACACAGTCGGGTTCAATGATGACACCCGCGCGTTTTGTTCAATTCCTGCCCGCCACGACGTATCGCGGCGGGTGGATTGCGCATACCTCGCCACGCTGGTCGCCACAGGGCGGCTGGCATTGGACGAGGCACATGAGGTTGCACATGACCTCGCCTATCGACTTGCAAAGCAAGCATACCGGTTGTGATGACCGGTAAAACCAAGTGGAGGAAACTGATATGAAATCCTGGAGAAGACTAAGCACCGCCCTGTTGGCATCGGCGGCAATAGTGGCGTCTGCCATGGCGGCCAATGCGGCAGAACTGATGCTGCGGGCATCCGATACCCATCCCGATGGCTACCCGACGGTTGCCGCCGTTGAATATATGGGAGAGCTGCTTGAGGAACGCTCGGGCGGGCGCATTGGCATTGATATTTTCCATTCGGCGCAATTGGGCGAAGAGAAAGACACGATCGAGCAGACCCGCCTGGGGGTTATCGACCTGAACCGGGTCAGCCTTGGGCCATTCAACAACCTGATCGAAGAAACCAAAATCCCGTCATTGCCGTATATTTTCCGGTCTACCGAACATATGCACCGCGTCATGGACGGCCCGATTGGTCAGGAAATCCTTGCGGCATTCGAGGCCTATGATCTGGTTGGTCTGGCGTTCTACGATGGTGGGTCGCGTTCGTTTTACAACCGCGTGCGTCCGATCGAATCGATCGAAGATCTGGCAGGCCTTAAGTTCCGGGTGATGCAATCGGATCTGTTTGTCGACATGGTGAATTCACTGGGCGCAAACGCAACACCGATGCCCTACGGAGAGGTGTATTCCTCGATCCAGACGGGCGTGATTGACGGGGCAGAAAACAACTGGCCATCGTTTGAATCGTCCGGTCACTATGAAGTTGCCGGGTTTTACACGCTGGATCAGCATCTGATTGTGCCCGAAGTTCTGGTCATGTCCTTAAAAGCCTGGAACAAACTGTCGCCCGAAGATCAGGTGCTGGTGCGTCAGGCCGCCAGGGATTCAGTGCCCTTCATGCGCAAGCTCTGGGCCGAACGCGAAGCGGTTTCCGAGGCCAAGGTCCGTGCCGCCGGTGTCGAGATCATCACTGACATCGACAAAACCCCGTTCATCGAGGCCATGGTGCCGGTCTATGCGAAATATGTCGATACGGATCGTCTGAAAGACATGGTAAAGCGCATTCAGGCGACTGAATAACGCCACGCCAATACCGGCCTGCGGTACAACTGTGCTGTGGGCCGTTTTTTCCAGGAATTTAGAATGCAGGAAACGTTGATAAAAACGGGGCGGTTGCTGGCGGTGGTCGCCCGCCTGTCGCTTTGGTTTTCAGGCGCGGGTCTGGTTTTGATGACAGTGCTGATAGCCTGGCAGGTGTTTGGCCGGTTTGTTCTGAATGACAGCCCCAGCTGGACTGAACCGATGGCCGTCATATTGATGGGCTGGTTCATCATGCTGGGGGCGGCGGTTGGCATTCGCCAGGGCTATCACCTTAGTTTCGACGTGCTGCTGATGGTGCTGCCGCAAAAGGCCAAACTGGTTTTGTATTCACTGTCGGATATCGCCATTATCGCCTTTAGCGTGGGCATGGTTTATTTCGGCTATAGTCTGGCTGTACTGGCCTGGGAGGCAACATTGCCGTCGCTTGGGTTTCCTGGCGGGGTGGCCTATTTACCCATCCTGACCGGCGGTATCCTGATGATTATTTTCTCGCTTGAACGGCTGGCGCGCCGCCTGGTTGGCCTGCCGACGGCCCGGTTTGGCGAAACCGAATTGGTGGATGAATAGAAATGGAAATGGAAATTCTGTTTGGCACCTTTTTTGTGTTGTTGCTGATCGGCACGCCGGTTGCATTTTGTCTGGGCATTTCATCTTTTGCAACGGTCGTTTACATGGGGTTCCCCCCGGAAGTGGTGTTTCAGCGGCTGAACTCCGGCGTCTCGGTGTTTGCCCTGATGGCAATCCCGTTCTTCATATTCGCGGGTGAACTGATGGTGCGGGGTGATATCGCCCGGCGTCTGGTGGGTTTTGCCGGATCGCTGGTCGGGCATTTGCGCGGCGGGTTGGGGCAGGTGAACATTGTCGCCTCGACGCTGTTTGGCGGCGTGTCCGGGTCGGCGGCGGCGGATGCCTCGGCGATTGGCGGGCTGATGATCCCGCAGATGAAAGAACGCGGGTATGATGTTGATTATTCCGTCAACATCACGGTGGTGTCCTCGATCATTGCGCTGATGCTGCCGCCCTCGCACAACCTGATCATCTATTCAATTTCGGCAGGCGGCAGAATCTCGATTGCCGATCTGTTTACCGCGGGGATCATCCCCGGGTTCATTCTGGCCATGTCCCTGATGATCGCCGCGTGGTTCGTCGCCCGCAAACGCGGCTATCGCACCGGCAGTTTTCCGGGGTGGCGTATGGTCGGCACCCTGTTTGTGGTCGCAGCACCCGGGCTGATCCTGATCGGGATTATCTTTGGCGGGGTGCGCTCGGGTGTTTTCACGGCCTCTGAAAGTTCAAGCATTGCGGTGGTTTACGCGCTGCTGATCACGGTCGCGGTCTATCGAACGCTGGACTGGAACGGGTTTGTCGAGGCGGTCATGAGTTCGGTTCGCACCACCGCCATGGTGTTGCTGGTGATTGGTTGTGCAGCCTCGTTCGCGTGGTTGCTGGCAATATTGCGCATCCCCGCGACGCTGGTCGATCTCATGCTGGATTTCTCGGATAATCCGATTGTCATATTGCTGCTGATAAATGTGATGCTGTTGATGCTGGGCACATTCATGGACATGTCGCCGCTGATCGTCATCACCACGCCGATCTTCCTGCCTGTGGCCGTCCAGTTTGGCATTGATCCGGTGCATTTCGGCATCATCATGATCCTGAACCTGGGGATTGGCCTGTGTACGCCACCCGTCGGGGCGGTGCTTTTTGTTGGCTGTGCGGTGGGGAAAATCCCGATTTCGGCGGTGATGCGGTCAATCTGGCCATTCTATTTCGCCGCCTTGGGTACGCTGATGCTGGTGACCTATATTCCGGTGCTGTCGCTTTGGCTGCCATCATTGTTTCACTGATGGGGCTGTTCATTTGATAGGAGATACCAATGCTGAACGTTGAAACCCGCTATGCGATCGACCCCCGGACTGCCAAGGGGTTTGATACCGATACCCTGCGTCGGCATTTCCATCTGGGGGCCTTGTTCGGTGCGGGGCAGATCAATCTGGTCTATACGCACTATGACCGGATGATCATTGGCGGGGCGGTGCCTGCGGGGCAGGATCTGGTGCTGGACAAGGTCAAGGAAGCCGGAACAGAGTCTATTCTGGACCGGCGTGAAATGGTTATCGCCAATATTGGCGATACCGGCGCAGTGCGGGTTGGCGGACAGGATTATACCCTGGCCAATGGCGAGATGCTGTATATCGGCATGGGCGCGGGTGCCGTGACCTTTGCGGGCGCGGGGCGGTTTTACATCCTGTCAGCCCCGGCGCATAAGACCTGGCCCACCCGTCTGGTGACGCTGGAGGATGCGGTTCAGGTTGATCTGGGGTCGCAGGCGGGCGCAAATGCCCGCACGATCCGCCAGTTTGTCCACCCCAATGTGATGCCCTCCTGCCAGTTGGTGGTCGGCATGACCCGACTGGCGCCGGGGTCGGTCTGGAATACCATGCCGGCCCACACCCATGATCGCCGGATGGAGGCCTATCTGTATGTTGAACTGCCCGAGGATCAGGCGGTAGTGCATCTGATGGGACAGCCGGATGAGACCCGCCACATGATCATCCGCAATGAACAGGGGGCCATTTCGCCGCCATGGTCCATTCATTCGGGGGCTGGCACCGCGGCTTATGCGTTTATCTGGGCGATGGCCGGGGATAACGTGGATTTTACCGATATGGATATGGTTGATATGGGGGATTTACGGTGAGAAATCCGTTTTCACTGGCCACAAAAACGGCGTTGGTCACCGGCGCCAATACCGGCATCGGCCAGGCGATAGCCCTGTCGATGGCACAGGCGGGCGCACGGGTGATCTGCGCCGGGCGCTCGGATTGCGACGAAACGCTGGCGTCTATTTCCGGGGGTGGCGGGCAGGGTGAATACCTGAGGCTGGAATTGTCGGACCCGACGGCGGCGGCGGCCACGCTTGCGACCTGCGGGCCGTTGGATATTCTGGTGAACAACGCAGGTGTGATCCGGCGGGGGGACGCGGTTGAATTCTCGGAAGCCGACTGGGACGAGGTGATGGACGTCAACCTGAAGTCGGTGTTTTTCCTGAGTCAGGCCTTTGCCAGATCTGCCTTTGCCCGCGATACAGGCGGGGCAATCATCAACATTGCGTCAATGTTGTCGTTTCAGGGCGGGATCAGGGTGGCGTCTTATACCGCCTCAAAAAGCGGGGTGGCCGGGATAACCAAGCTGCTGGCCAATGAATGGGCCGCCCGGGGCATCAACGTCAACGCCATCGCGCCGGGATATATAGCCACCAACAACACGGCGACCCTTCAGGCCGACCCTGTGCGCAACCGGGCCATCATGGAGCGGATTCCGGCGGGCCATTGGGGCACCCCTGCGGATATCGGCGACAGCGCCGTATTCCTGGCGTCGGGTGCTGCGAAATACATTCACGGCGCAATTCTGAATGTCGATGGGGGCTGGCTTGCCCGGTGACGCGCCCTTGCTGAAGGCCAGCGCCGCGACACGCCCCAAGGCAGGTATCGTGCACCTTGGGCTGGGCGCGTTTTTTCGCGCGCACGGGGCGATCTATACCGCCGAGGCGATGGCCAAATCCGGCGGGGACTGGGGCATTATCGGCGTAAGCCTGAGGCACCCGACACAACGCGATCTGCTGCAACCCCAGGGGTTTGCCTATACGGCCGTGGAACTGGCGGCGGATGGTGAGACACCGCAAGTGGTCGAGGTGTTGCAGAATGTGCTGGTGGCGCGCGAAGACCCATTGGCGGTGCTGTCAGCCATGGCTGATCCGGCCATTCGGATCGTCAGCCTGACGGTGACTGAAAAGGGCTATTGTCATTTGCCTTCAACCGGTTTGCTGAACCGGGACCACCCCGATGTGGTCCATGATCTGGCCCATGATCTGCCCCGTTCGGCCCCGGGGTATCTGGTGCGGGCCTTGCAGATGCGGCGCGCCGCCGGATTGGCCCCGTTTACGGTATTGTGCTGTGACAACCTGCCGGAAAACGGGGTGATGCTGCGCGGTATTGTGCTGGAACTCGCAAGGCTGGTCGACCCCGGGCTGACGGATTGGATTGCACTGAACGGTGCCTTCCCATCGACCATGGTCGACCGGATTGTTCCGGCGTTAAAGCCGGAAAACATTGCTGAGCTGGCGGAAAAAACCGGCGTCACGGACCGCGCACCGGTGATGCATGAACCGTTTCGCCAATGGGTGATCGAGGATTGGTTTGTTGGTGATGCGCGCCCCGATTACGCAGCGGTCGGGGCCGATATGGTGCGCGATGTTCGCCCCTTTGAACATATGAAACTGCGCTGCCTGAACGGCACCCATTCCGCGCTGGCCTATCTTGGGTATCTGGCCGGGCATCAGACCATATTCGACACCATTTCCGACCCCGCTTTTGCCACCTATTGCCGCCGGTTGTGGCAGTCCGAGATTACCCCCGGACTTGATGCCCCCCAAGGCGTCGATCTGGCAGAATACACCGGGAAATTGTTTCAGCGCTATGGCAATCCCGCCATCCGCCATCTGACCCACCAGATTGCCATGGACGGATCACAAAAACTGCCGCCGCGAATTCTGGCAACGATCAGCGAAAACCTGAAGGCGGGGCGCGACAGTTCCGGGCTGATCCTGGCTGTGGCGGCGTGGATGCGGTATGTCGGCGCAACGGACGAAAACGGCCAGCCGATCAAGGTTCAGGACCCGCTGGCGGCGCGGTTGAAAACCCTGAGCGACAAGGCAGGATCAGTGACAGAAAAAGTCGGGTCAATATTGGCGCTACGCGAGGTATTCCCGGCCAATCTGGCCGAAAACCCGGAGTTTCAAAAGGCGGTTGTCGCATCTTATACTAATTTGGCCCGGCGTGGTGCCGGTTCTTGTGTGTTGGAGTATGGATCATGATGGAATCCTGGCGTTGGTTCGGCCCGCTTGATTCAATCACCCTGGACGAAGTGGCTCAAACCCGCGCCACCGGGGTGGTCACGGCGCTGCATGAAATTCCTTACGGCGAGGTCTGGGGCGTCGACGCGATCCGAACCCGACAGAGGTTGATAGCCAGGGACAAGACGGCGGGGCTGGTCTGGAATGTGGTCGAAAGCCTGCCGCTGCACGAGGATATCAAGCGCGGCACCGGTAATCTGGACTGCTTGTTCGCCAATTACCGCCAGTCGCTGCAAAACCTGGCGAAATGCGGGGTAAAGGTGGTGTGTTACAATTTCATGCCGCTGCTGGACTGGACCCGCACCCAATTGGACGCACCTTTGCCGGGCGGCAG
>JAKITO010000028.1 GCA_021648025.1 Paracoccaceae bacterium | reverse complement strand
CCTTCGGGGGGGGGGGGGCGAATTTCTGAAAAACCGCCTGTGGGACTGGTATGGGGTTTGGCAGCAGTGGCGCACCAAAGCATTACTGCCCTTTGCGCCCCGGATTGTGGGCGTCCATTCCAGAGCAGGGACCGTGACTTGGGTCGCCCCGAGCCTAGGGCTCGCCCGCCTGGGCCTGTTTGACGATTGGGATCCTTGCAAGCTCGCGCATCCGGGCAGCCAGTGCCTGGTAATGCAGAGCGACGCTTTGGGTTTCGGCAGCATCGGCAGCTACCTCCAGACGTTGCGCCAGTGACGGCAAGGTCATTCTTGCCCAAGCGGGAAACAGAGTGCCGCCGCCGGCCGCCGTCTGGATCTGCAGGTTGTTGGGGTTCCCGAGCTTAAGCAATTTGGCAAATGAGGCCGGAAGCTGGTTTCTTGTGGGGGGCGCGCTCAGAATTGACTGGACGTTATCAAGAAACGACACCTGCAGGACCCGCTTGCCACGCGACGGAGAATTCAGATCGCCAAACAGAGCCTGAACGATGTCATCGCCGTAAGCCGGAACGCTGTAGCCATCGGGATCAAATCGGGCCTGCATTTCCAGCAGCGCCAGTTTCGAACCATTCAGCATTTGCAGCATGAGCAGTTCGCGGTTGGCGTCGATCTGGCGCAGGCCGCCGACCGGTTCAAGATTGCGCAGCAATTCGTCCCGGGCGTAAATCTCCAGCGTTTGCGAGCCTTCTCCCAGAAGATAGCGAACCGCTTCCTGCTGTTTGGATTTTGCAACAAAGCCATATCGCTCTGCGGCACCGGGATCCCCGATCACCCCTCCAATCAGGGTAACCACGCTTTGCAGAAAGGTGGCGTGCGTCCCCATTGCCTGTTCATAAATCAGCCTTGTGCGGTCCCAGTCCTGCCCCGTGACCCCGGGCAGGGCGGCCACGGTGGCACTCAGGCGGGAAATACCAAAACGCGTGGCCTCGATCCGTTCGGCACCGGTATTCTCCTTCTGCAACCGGGGATCGAACTTGGATCGGAATTCGCTGGGTGCCTCGCCCGCCGCCCAACGGCGCATACGATCCGCTTCGGCCTCTGTCGCCCACCCGTCCAGTGTCTTGTCAATCTCGGCCTGCGACAGGTCCGGGAATTGTGAATAACCCCATTTTATGGCAAACTTGTCATAGGGACCGATGCCGGGAATGAAATTCGTGATCCCATCGTCCGGCTGGGCCGCCTGATTGAAGCGGCCATAGGCCATGATCGAGGGGGACGGGCCATAAAGGTTGGCGAATTCCGGATCGCGCTGCTCGGCGACCGTATAGGCGGTCGAGGCCAGATGATTGTGCCGCAATCCCAGTGTATGGCCCAGTTCATGCGCCGTGACATAGGTCAGTAATTCACCTTTCTTCTGGTCCGAAAGCGGGAAGGTCGCCGCCTCGGGGTCGACCGAACTGTGCAACGTGAAATAATAGGCCGAAAAGAAGTCAAGCACCTGCGGCCAGAGCAGGATATGCGCGCCCAGAATTTCCCCGGTGCGCGGATCGATCACCACCGGCCCTATGGCGTTTTCAAAGGGCTGCGCGATCCAGCGAATGACGTTGATGTTGGTGTCCTCTGCGGACCAGTTGGGATCCTCTTGGGCGGTGGGCGCATCGCGGGCAATGATGGCATTGCTGAACCCGGCCTCTTCAAATGCCGGCTGCCAGGATTCGACCGCCGACCTGATATAGGGGCGCCAGCGATCCGGCACACCGCGCCCGATGTAATAGACGATCGGCTTTTTCGGATCGGTCAGCCCGGTCGGTGCATCATCGGGTCTTTCCAGCCGGAAACGCGCGATCACCGAACGGTCCCTGACCACCTCCTGCCCGCCGAATTCGGCGAATTCGGCCGCGAAATAGCCGACCCTGTCATCAAACTCGCGCGCTGGCATCGGATTTTCCGGCAACGCCGTAAGCGTGTGCCCGACAACAATCGAAACTGACTCGCCCGTTGGGGTGGCAAAGGTCAGTTGCGAACGGATGTTCACGCTGTTGCCATTTGATCGCGCCGTTTCGACATAAGACCGGTTGGGATCGACTGCGACGAAATTCAGACCCGCCGCTGCAAGGTAGCTCCTGACCGACAACGACCCGCCAAGATCGGCAGAGAAATATGGCGTCAGGTCCAGCAACACGGTTCCATCCGCATCCTCGGCCAGAATGTCCAGACCAACGACAATCGTGCCCAGACCGGACTGAGCCACGGACAGATTGATCGGGTTGAGTTTCAACCCGAGTTCATCGCTGCCCTGAGGTTGCGGATCGTTCGGGGTCGCCGCACGTTTTTCAAGTCCGGCTGTCAGATCGCGAACATAAACTCGGTTGCCGCGCCGCTCCAGTTTCATGACGGTCTGGCCGATCGCATTGCCGTTGACGCTGACCATCTGTGCAGGCTGCGCAACCGCCTCGAGATACCAGTGAAACAAGAGGCCAAATGTCTCTGGTTGAACGGCAAGGAGGGTTTTCCCCTGTTTTTCGTAGATTTGCGCCACGCCTTCGCCAACCGGGGTGGCCCCGTCCAGAATTGCGTCAAAGCTTTTTGTCGTGGCGGCTGTGGCTTCCTGCGCCGATGCGGAGGTCGGCCCAAAGCTGTAAACCGTCAGGCTGACCGCCAGAAGCAGTACGATGCGACCACAGATCTTCTGTACCCTGACTAGGAGGCCAATGCCGCGCCACACGGGCGCACTGATCTTCAATTCGGAAGCTTGGGAGGGGCATGGCGAAGTCGGCGTGTTCATTGCATTTACCTTTTGTAAAGTATCGGTTTGGCCAAAGCTCATAATTCATTGAATTATCTTGGAATTCAGTCTGGACAGTGTGGCGAGCAAAATTTTCAAAACAATCCGATATTCGCATAAATTATCCAAATTGCGAAGATTCCAAGTCAATCGTTGCTGACGGTGGGCTTTCAAGAGCAACGATTGCAGGAGTATAGCCTGAAACCGGCAAATCGCACAGGCAAACAGATTGGCCCCGAAGTCATGGAATCCTTGTTGCTGGCAGCAGGTCTTAGCTATGATCCCCTGCTCAGCGACACCGGCGTTGCGGCGCATATGGCCAGGTTTCAAGCCGGAGAAGTGACGCTCGATACGCTTATGGACTATGCTGATGGTCTTGTGGCCCTGAGCCAAACGACAGCCGCCTTTGGCCAGCCCGGACCGGCACCGTTCTGGGATGTTGACACTGCTCAGATGCGACGCGACGGCTGGACGTCATACCGCACTGTTGCCGCGCTCAATTCAGCCAACCCGACGACGCAATACACACTTTTAAGCAAGACTTTCAAACAGGCGCGCCACGGCTTCGGCACCCGGGTCATTGTGACCGATCAGGCGATCTTCGGAGATATAGCTGGCGCGGCCGGCCTTGGCATGGACAATACTGGCGGTGTGATCTGCTCCTTTGCGGGCCGCTTTGGCAGCGGCGGCAAAGCCCTCGGGCAATGTCGCCAACGCCGGGGTCATGGCGTCAATCATGGTGCGGTCACCGGGCTGTGCGCCACCCACCTCCTGCACCCGCGCCAACCCGACCTTGAGAGCCTCGACATGGGACAAGCCAGACGATGCCGCGTCCCCCGTGGCGGAAAAGAAAATCGCCAGAAGCACCCCCGAGGATCCGCCCATGGACTGGCTCAGTTCCAGACCTATGGCGCGATAAAGCTGGGTCGCATCCGCCAGCGGCAACTGGTCCATGGCGGCCTTCAACGCCCGCGCAGCACCCGCAAGGGTGGACCCGGTATCACCATCACCAGATTGCGCGTCCAGCGCATTCAGGTCGGTCTCGGCGGCGATAAACACGTCACAACATTGCGCAACAAAGGCGGCGGTGGCCGGGTGCCCGGAAGGGATGGGTTTGATCGGCGTCAGGCCATCCGGGATTGGAAGCAGTTCGGGGGTGTTGATTTCAGAGCATCCGGGCCAGTCCGGCAAGGGGACCGGCGATTGCAGCAAGGCGAGTTCGGCATCACTCACAGGCAGAATCGAGACAGAAAACCCGCGCATATCGAGCGAAGTCATCATCGGGGCTGGTCCAATCAGATAGCGGATCTCGCCAATAGTATCCGAATTGGCCAGTTCTTCCGCCAGAACCGACATTTCCAGCGGTGTCGCCCCACCGAGATTGTTGAGCAGCGCCACCTTGTCTCCACTGCGCGCATGGGGTTTCAGGCGCTCCAGCACTGTTTTCATCGCCGCATACGCCCCGGTGAAGTCCACCAGTTCCACGCCGGACTCGCCGTGAATTCCTAGCCCAAGTTCGGCCTTGCCCGCTTTGATCCGGTCCTCTTTGGGGGACCCCGGCACGGTACAGGTGTCAAGCGACATGCCAATGCTGGCCACCTGATCAATCACTTGTTTTGCCGCCGCGTTGACCGTATCAAGATCGGCCCCCGATTCCGCCAGCGCACCTGCAATTTTGTGAACAAAAAGCGTACCCGCCACGCCGCGCGCCTGCGGCAGGTCGGGCAGGGCGATGTCATCATCGACGATGACCATCGAAACCTTGATGCCAAAGGCCCGCGCGCGTTCGGCCGCGAGGCCGAAATTCAGCCGGTCTCCGGTGTAGTTCTTGACAATCAGCAAACATCCAGCTGGACCGGATACCGCCAGAATACCGGCCAGAACCGCATCCACCGAAGGCGACGCAAACACATCGCCACACACCGCCGCCGTCAGCATCCCCTTGCCAACATAACCCACATGGGCCGGTTCGTGCCCCGAACCGCCACCCGACACCAGCGCCACCTTCGATTTATCCCAATCCGTGCGAACCACCACCTTGATATGCGGAAAACCATCCAACCGCGCCAACCGCCCCCTGGCAGTGCGCAAAACACCATCAATCGCTTCGGTGACAAGGGCTTCTTTGCTGTTGATGAACTGGGCCATGTTGGTTTCCTTCTTAAATGCGGTCGCCATTGGCGTCGAAATAGAGCGGGGCAAGTGGCGCGATACTTAGGGTGTCGCCTTTGGCAAGCGTGGTATGGGCATCGGTCAGGGTGATCAGGTCAGCGTTCCCGAGTTTCAGATGAAGGCGGGTTTGGTCGCCCAGATGTTCAACCCGCACGACCCTGGTCTCTTGTCCCTGGCCGATGCGAATATGCTCGGGGCGCAAACCGATCTGGCTGGCCCCTTGGGGGGCTGTGGGAAACAGATCGGCAGGCAGGATATTGATTTTGGGTGATCCCAGCCGACTGGCGGCATAGATGCTCACCGGATTTTCATAAATCTCGCGCGGCGGGGCGAATTGCACCACGCGACCGCTGTCCAGCACACCGACATGGGTGGCCATGGTCATTGCCTCGATCTGGTCATGGGTCACATAAAGCATGGTGGCACCAAGGCTGGCCTGAATGCGCTTCAATTCGATCCGCAAATCCGAACGCAGCTTGGCATCAAGCGAACTCAGCGGTTCGTCCATCAGGTAGATTTGCGGGTTGCGCACCAGCGCCCGCCCGATCGAAACCCGCTGCATTTCACCGCCCGAAAGCTCGGTCGCCTTGTTGTCCAGCTTGTGCGAGATTTGCAGCACCTCGGCCACCTCGGCCACTTTGCGGGTGATCTCGTCTGCCGGGGTGCGCAGCATCGGCGATTTCAGCGGAAATTCCAGATTGTGGCGCACAGAAAGATGCGGATAAAGCGAATATTGCTGAAACACCATCGCCATGTTGCGCTGAGCCGGTGACTGGTTGGCGACATCCTGACCATTGATCAGTATCTGACCGGAATCAGGTTTGTCCAACCCTGAAACCATCCGCAAGGTGGTGGTCTTGCCTGCCCCGGTCGGGCCAAGCAGAACCACAAAAGAACCATCTGGCACCGTCATGTCGACGTTTTGCAAAGCCACCTGATTGCCAAAGGATTTGGATATGTTCCGCAAGCTGACCTCAGCCATGATCCAGTACTCCCTTATTGGCATCCGAAAGCAACGCCGCGCCTGTGCTTTTGTCGAAAAGGGATATGGTGCGCGGGTTGAACACCAATCCGACCTGTTGCCCGACCTCGACCATATCCGCCGAAGCCACCCGCGCTTTCAGCACTCCGTTGGCGGATTCAATCGTGATAACCTGGGTGGTGCCAAGATACTCGATCGCCAGCACCTTACCCTTGTAGGCGCTGGCGTCATTCAGTGATACATGTTCGGGGCGCACCCCGAACACCAGATCACCCGATGCCGCCTGAAGCTGCTGAGGGATGTCGAAAACCTGCCCGGAAAGCGAAACCTTGCTGTCCCCTTCGCCAACCGCTCCGTTGAAATGCAGAAAGTTCATTGGCGGCGAGCCGATAAAATCAGCCACGAACAGGGAGGCGGGCCAGTCATAAATTTGCTGCGGCACGCCGAATTGTTCGACCGAGCCGTGATTCATCACCACAATCTTGTCGCCCATCTGCATGGCTTCCAGCTGGTCATGGGTCACATAGACCGTGGTGGCCCCCATACGGTCGTGCAAGGCGCGTAATTCTTCGGACATATGTTCGCGAAACTCGGCATCCAGCGCACCGAGGGGTTCGTCCATCATGAACGCCTTTGGCTCGCGCACGATCGCGCGCCCAAGGGCCACGCGCTGCCGGTCCCCGCCGGAAAGGCCGCCTACGGGCTTGCTCAAAATATCCTCGATCCCCAGAATTTTGGCCACCTCGGCCACCTTGGCCTTGATCTGTGCCCGTGGCATGCCCTGACTTTTCAGGGGATAGCTGATGTTTTGCCGCACGTTCATGTGTGGATAAAGCGCGAACATCTGGAATACAAAGGCGATATCGCGTTGGCTGGCGCGCTTTTGGCTGACCTCTTCGCCGTCGATGAATATCTCACCCGAGGTGGGCAGTTCCAACCCTGCAATCATCCGCAAGGTGGTGGTTTTACCACAACCCGACGGGCCAAGCAGCATGAAGAACTCGCCATCCTCGATGGTAAAGCTGGAGGCCTTGACGGCGGTGAAATCGCCGAAATCCTTGCGCAGGTTTTTGATGATGATTTGCGCCATGGATTACTCTGGAAAATGGCTGACGATGATGAACATCACCGTGCCCACCAACGTGACAATGAAGGAATAGGTGAAGGCGACCATCCAGAAGGGCTGCATCAGCATGAACACGCCAAGCGCAATCAGGATGGTTGCCAGCATTTCCCATGCGCCACGGCGAAACCGCAGCAGGCCGCGTAGAAAACCGCTCATTTGCGTACCGCCCCGAATGTGATCCCGCGCAGCAGGTGTTTGCGCAGCAGGATGGTGAAGATCATGACCGGGATCAGGAATATGGTTGCACCGGCAGCCACCGCCGGCCAGTCCTGCCCGCCAACCCCGATGATGGTCGGGATAAAGGGTGGCGCGGTCTGCGCATTGCCCGAGGTCAGCAGCACCGCAAAGGCATATTCGTTCCAGGCGAATATCAGGCAGAAGATCGCGGTCGAGGCAATGCCGGTTGCCGCCTGCGGCAGTACCACCTTGTAGAATGCCTGAAAGCGGGTATAGCCGTCGATCAGCGCCGCTTCTTCGTATTCAAAAGGTATTTCGTCGATGAACCCCTTGAGCAGCCAGACCGACAGCGACAGGTTCACCGCCGTGTAAAGCAGGATCATGCCAAGCTGGGTGTCATTCAACCCCAACTGCCGGAACATCAGGAATATGGGAATCGCCACCGCGATGGGGGGCATCATGCGGGTCGACAGGATGAAAAACAGCAGATCATCCTTGATCGGCACCTTGAAGCGGGAAAAGGCATAGGCCGCCATGGTGCCAAACACGATGGCCAGAAATGTGGAGCCAAAACCGATAACCACCGAATTGAGAAACCGCTGCCCATAGCGTGACGGGCCAACGATGATGGTGCCGCTGTCGCGGGCAACCTGCTCATACCAGGTTTCGGCGGGTTGCAGGGATTCCTGCATGCCCGTGGTTATGCGGGTGCGGGAGCTGAACAGGTTGACATAGCCCTCCAAGCTTGGCTCAAACAGCACCTTGGGCGGATAGGAAATGGCATCTTCGGGCGATTTGAAACCGGTGGCAATGATCCAGAGCAACGGCATCAGGGTGACCATGGCATAGGTGATCACCAGCAGCCCCGCGATCCATTTTTGCCGTTGTGACGGCTCGGTGACAGAAAAACCGCTCATCTTTCCTTAACCTTGTTCAGGGCTTTGACATAGATGGACGCAAGGCCAAAGACAGTGACAAACAGGATCACCGCATAGGCCGAGGCATAGCCGGTGCGCCACTTTTCAAATGCCTCGCGCTTGAGGTCGATTGAGGTGAGCGTGGTCAGAGACCCCGGCCCGCCGCCGGTAAGTTGAACCACCAGATCGAACATCTTGAAATTCTCGATCCCGCGAAACAGCACCGCCAGCATCAGGAACGGCAGTACCATCGGCACCGTCAGGGTCCAGAATTGCCGCCATTTGCTGGCGCGGTCACATTCGGCGGCCTCATAAATGCTATCGGGGATCGAGCGCAGCCCGGCCAGGCAGATCAGCATCACGAACGGCGTCCACATCCAGGTATCCACGATCACAATCGACCATGGGGCAAGATTCACATCGCCAATCATCGAAAATGACGAGGAATCAATGCCGGTGAAAAACTCGACCACATAATTGAACAGCCCGATTTGTGGCTGGTAAAGAAAGGTCCAGAAATTGCCGACCACGGCGGGTGACAGCATCATCGGCAACACGATGATGGTGGTCCACAGATCATTACCCTTGAATTTCTTGTTGATCAGATACGCCAGCGCAAAGCCGATCAGCACCTGAAAAAAGATCGTCCAGAACAGGAAATGTGCAGTGGCCTGCATGGAATTCCAGGTGTCTGTGTCGGTCAGGATACGTTCGTAGTTACGCAGCCCGATATATTCCACATCACGTAGGCGGTTAGCCTTGAAGTTGGTAAAACTGAGGTTGATCGTCCAGATCAGCGGGAAAATATTGACCGCCAGCAGCAGGACGATAGACGGCCCAACGAACAACCATGCAATGGCGCGGTCGGAAAGGCCGCGAACACGTCTGGCCATCCCCGGCGGCGTCGCTCGGGCTATGCGATCTATTGGTGTGCCGGCCATTGGAAAACCCCAAATTCTGGAGAGGGTGCCAAACGCATTGCGCTTGGGTGGCAAGCGCGCCCCGAAAACCGGAGCGCGCGAGATTGTTAACGCAGACCTTCGTCCTCAAAGACCTCGACCCAGTCTTTGACCAGACCGTCAAGCGCCTCTTTGGCGGTGCCTTGACCGGCGATCACATAGTTATGAACCCGGCTCTGCATCGGTAGCAGCAGCGACGCATAGGACGGCTCGGCCCAGAAATCCTTGACGATTGCCATCGAGTCAAGGAAGGCCTGATTGTAAGGCTGGGCATCAGAGAACCCGGGGGCCTCTACCACCGATCGCATCGCCGAAGCGCCACCCATTTCGGTCCACTTCGCCTGAACATCAGCCTGCGCGAACCATTTGATATAGGCCAGCGCACCATCCATATTGTCGGTATTGGCCACCACCGAAATACCCTGACCACCCAACTGGGCAAACTGCCCTGCCGGTCCCGGAGGGTTGGCAAAATAGCCGGTGCGATCGCCACCCACATTCGGGTCGGCATTCACACCGGGCCAGATAAAGGCAAAGTTCATCTGCAAGGCAACCTGACCCGATTTATAGGCGTCGATGTTTTCACCCATATACCAGTTGGACGACCCCGGAGCCGCACCGGCGTCATACAAAGCCTTGTAATACTCAAGACCCGCAACCGCGCCTTCAGAGTTCACGTATCCATCCAGCTCCTTGTAGGGGTTTTCCGGATTTCCATATTCAAATCCGTAGTTATAGAGCGCGTTGGTAACACCCATGGTGATACCTTCCGAGCCACGCTCGGTGTAAATGGCGGCACCGTATACGGTTTTACCGTCGATCTCGCGGCCCTGGAAGAATGTGGCAATGTCTTTCAATTGCTCAAGACTTGCAGGTACACCCAGATCGTAGCCATATTTTTCCTTGAACTCGGCCTGAAGTTCGGGGCGCTCGAACCAGTCGCGACGATAGGTCCAGCCGACCACATCGGCGTAGGCAGGCAGCGCCCAATAGTTCGGCGTGCCTTTTGGCCATTCGGCATAGCCGGTCACGGTGGCGGGGATAAAGTCATCCATGCTGATGCCTTCGGCCGTGAAAAAGTCGTTCAGCTTGACGTAATTGCCGTTTTCAGCCGCGCCGCCGATCCACTGGCTGTCACCGATCAGCAGATCACAAAGCGTGCCGTTCGAGTTCAGTTCGTTCAGCATCCGGTCGGCAAAATTGGGCCATGGTACAAATTCGAACTCCATGTCGATACCCGACTGCGCCTCGAAATCCTTGCTCAGCTCAACAAGCGCATTCGCCGGATCCCAGGCAGCCCAACACAGGGTCATGGATTGGGCCGAGGCACTGTTGGCCCCGAGTCCCGCCACAGCAGTCAGGGCCGTTGCCATTAAAAATTTCGAAGCTTTCATTGGATCCTCCCAGATCGTTATCTACGGCGCGAGGCCGGTTCCAGAGACTTTTCGATATGTTACTGTAAGTGAGACGCGCTCTTTGGGTCAAGACATTTTTGAGGCACGTCCATCATTTGGTAATCACTTGAAAACAAAGTAATTTTCTGAGATTCCTTAACTTGCGCTAAATCACCTCGGGCATGTTCTCGCGCAGGATGATCTCGATCCGGATTCGTTCTTGTGATGCGACCGTCCCCATGCGCGCCGTTTTTGCCCGCAATACCCGGATGGCACTGCGCACCAGGTGGCCAACATCCTGAGTTATTACCGCATCCATCGTTCCATCCTGCAGGCGCGCACGGGTATGGGGGGTCAACTCATGGCCGATAATTACGGTTTGCTGTGGCGTGCCCTCTTCGTCAATCGCCTGCATGGTTTCGCAAATGTCATGGTTCATCAGGTAAATGCCCGCTACGGAAGGTCGGCTTTCCAACGCAGCCTTTATGATTCTGGCTGCCCGTACCGGATCGCCATAGCTTTCCATTGACGGCCTCACATTCAGTCGCGGTGCATATTTTGCCATGATTGTATCAAATCCCAATCGCCGCTCCTGACTGTCACGCGCCTGCATGGATTCGGTCAAAACCAGGATGCACCCTTGCCGTTCCCCGGTAAAACGCGCCATCAGTTGACCAACTGTGCGCCCGGCAGCTTCGTTGTTAATGCCAACAAAATAAGCGGTTTCCGCTGTTGGTTGGTGGGAAACAAAGGCCACCACGGCAATATCCCGCGCGTCCAGGCGTGCGATCGAATCACGCACTTGCGGGGTTTCCGGAGCCATGATGGCAACGCCATCCACCTTTCCGCGCGGCAGGGCATCAAGCGTTTGGGATATCTGGTGGGGATCATTCGATGGGGCGCGGACAATCGACACAGTGGTGCGCTCATGCGCCATGGATTTGTTGGCCTCGGCGATGGCTGCCCGCACCAGGTCAACAAATTCGTCGTCATGATCAGGCAGCAGAAAAACCAGCCGGTATTCCTTGCTGCGCGCCAAATTGGCTGCCGCCATGTCTCGCACAAAATCGATTTCCCTGATCGCCTTTTGTACCCGTTCAATAGTGGCCTGGCGCACCCCGGCCCGGGCATTCAACACCCGATCAACAGTGGCAAGGCTGACGCCCGCCGCCTTGGCCAGATCTCTTGTTGTTGGTTTGCCCATATACCCTCCGAATGGTTCCGTATCTTAATCAAACCTTTTGAGGCACGTCAATCAAATGAAGAATGCCAACACCAGAGTTCCAGCCACTCGCCAACCTGCAATCTGGCGGGCACGCGTAAATGCCACGATGCGATTGCTGTTCGGAAGGCCCATGCCGATATTTTACCGCGCAAGAACGCCAAGCTCTGGTAGCCTGATACGCCCGGGGCAGGGGCCCGAAACGAAGCGGTCCGTAGCCGGGATTGCCGCCGCTGCCGCGGTTGCAGCGGGCGTGGCGATGATCCGCTCCGGCCTGCAAGCGGTGTCATCTTGGCATCGCCAAAGACTGACACCCACTCCCCGAACTCCAGATTGGTTGTGATGATGACGCTGGTTTGCTCATAGAGTTTGCTGATGCGGTGGAACAGCAGCGCCCCACCAGATTTAGGGAACGGGATGTATACGCCGTATTTCTTCGACAGCTCAGCCATCGCCATTTCCTCGCGGATAGCTTCAAGCGCAACCTTGGCCTTGAAATCAGGCGAGTGGTTCTTTCGTTTCGTCGTTGTGAATCGTCTGTCTCATAGGTCGATCCATCTTAACCACTGGTCCGAAAATCCGCGACCTCCTCTGGGAATGGGGATTGCTTCATTTCGCCACTTGAGATAAGATAGTAAGTAATTACTTACAAAGCGTAAGCAGCCGGAAAAAAGCGTAAGCAGCCGGAAAAAAGCGTAAGCAGCCGGAAAAAAGCGTAAGCAGCCGGAAAAAGGGGTGCTCCGTGGTTAGACATGCAAAACACTTACCAGCAAAAGAACGCCAGGGAGTCATTGTCGAGGCGGTCATCAATCTGGCCGGTGAAAAGAACCCCGATGAAATCACCACCACAGCAATCGCAAAGCATATGAACCTGACGCAAGGGGCGCTGTTTCGCCATTTCCCGACCAAGGCTTCGATCTGGGAGGCGGTAGTGGTGTGGGTGTCGGACCAATTGATGAACCGGCTGGACAAGGCTGTTGAAGGCATTGAGTCACCGCTGGCCGCGATGCAAGCGATGTTTATGGCCCATATTGATTTCGTGGCAAAACACCCCGGCGCCCCGCGCATGTTGCTTGGAGAGCTGCAACGGAAAAAACTCTCGCCGGCCAAGCAGTTGGTGACCATCTTGTTCCGTAAATACGAAACCCGCCTGCTGGTCCATATTGAAAAGGGCAAGGCCGCGGGGGAACTGCGGCAGACACTGGACAACGAGGCAGCCGCCACGCTTTTTATCGGCACCATTCAGGGGCTTGTGGTGCAATCCCTGCTGACCGGGGACCTGAACCGGATGCGCAAAGACGCGCCGAGGGTCTTTGCGATTTACAAACGAGGAATCGAGGCAACGCCATGAAGATCAGTTTCCTGGGGGCCGCCCGCGAAGTCACGGGCTCATGCTATCTGGTTGAAACTAAAACCGGTCGTTTTCTGGTGGATTGCGGCATGGTTCAGGGCCGCCGCGAAGCAATGGCGCGTAACCGCGCCCCTTTTGCTTTTGATGTTGGCACCATTGATTTCGTATTGCTGACCCACGCCCATATTGACCATAGCGGCCTTTTGCCCAAACTGGCCCGCAATGGGTATCGGGGTCCGGTTTATACCACCGGCGCAACAGCGGACCTGTTGCAGGTCCTACTGCCAGACAGCGCTTATATTCAGGAAACTGATGCGAAACGTGCCAGCCGCCGGGCGCATGGGAAAAACGTGGATGAAGCCACCCCAGCCTATTCAATCGACGATGCCAAAGATGCCCTGACGCTTTTGCAACCCATTGAGTATGACACCTATTTCACTCCACGCTCGGATGTCCGCTGCCGGTACCGCGATGCCGGGCATATTCTTGGGTCTGCCATAATTGAGGTCTGGGTCAGCCAGGGCGACGAGACAACCAAGATCGTGTTCAGTGGTGATCTGGGCCAGCCCGGCCGCCCCATCCTGCGTGACCCTACCCCGATCGAAGATGCAGACATCCTGTTTATCGAATCCACCTATGGCAACCGCATGCACAAAAGCCATGGGGCCACTCTGGATGAGCTGGCCGAGGTGGTCGACAACACGCTGAACGTCAAAGGCGGCAATGTGATCGTTCCGGCCTTTGCGGTGGGGCGTACCCAGGAAATCCTGTACCATTTGCACCGGCTGACTCGCCAGGGGCGGCTGCATGATCTCAAGATATTCGTCGACAGCCCGATGGCCTCCAAGGCGACCCGGATCACCCAGAAACACTTTGAACTGTTTGACCGGCAGGCCCGCGATCTGGTGGAATGGTACGAAGGTGCCACCAACCTTCCCTATCTGCATTTCACCGCCAGTGTCGATGAATCCAAGGCCCTGAACCAGATCATTTCGGGGGCAATCATCATTTCCGCCAGCGGCATGTGCACTGCCGGCCGAATTCTTCATCACCTGCGCAACAATCTGGCACGCGCGCAGTGCAGCGTGCTGATCACCGGCTATCAGGCCGAAGGTACATTGGGGCGACGGCTGGTGGATGGGGCGAAAACCGTGCGGATTTTTGGTGATGACATTCCGGTCCGGGCCAGTGTCCACACCTTGAACGGGTTTTCCGCCCATGCGGACCAGGCGGCCTTGATGGACTGGGCCGGTCATTTCAAAACCGCGCCGAAACAGACCTTTGTGGTGCACGGAGAAGTCAAAGCGGCACAAATATTTTCGGGTTTGCTGAAAGAGCGTTACAACTGGAATACCCTTGTGCCCGAACACGGCCAAACCGTTCACTGGAACGCACAAAATCAAAGACTTGAGCCATGACAGACATTGATCAAAGCAAGGTCCTGCAAGAAAAAATCATGCAAAGCCCGGCCTATCGGCTGGCCTATGAAGACCCGGACCTGATGGCCGACGACGACCTGCGCCCATTGCGTTTGCAAATGGAGCTGCTGAAACCCGAACGTATCCTGCATGAACACGGGATCAATTCGACCGTCGTGGTTTTTGGCAGTGCGCGCACGATCTCGCAGGAACAAGCACACCAACAACTGGAACAGGCCGAACGCACCCTTGCCAACACCCCCGGCAATGATGACGCGCAAAAGGCGTTGAATGTGGCGGTCCGCCAGCACCGGCAGGCCTGTTACTATGAACAGGCCCGCCGCTTTGCCACCTTGGTGTCCAAACGGTTCCAAAAGGAACAGCGGCGCGATTTTGTCGTTGTCACCGGCGGCGGCCCCGGCATCATGGAGGCCGCCAATCGTGGCGCATTCGAAGCTGATGCGCGCTCGATCGGGTTGAACATCACCCTGCCGCATGAACAAAAGCCCAACCCGTACATCACCCCCGAACTGGCGTTTCGCTTCCACTATTTCGCCCTGCGCAAGATGCATTTCCTGATGCGGGCCAAGGCGCTTGTGGCGTTTCCCGGCGGATTTGGCACCTTTGACGAATTGTTCGAGGCCCTGACCCTGATCCAGACCCGCAAGATGCAGCGCGTTCCTGTTGTGCTGTTTGGCGCGGAATTCTGGGCGCAGGCGATAAATTTTGATTTCCTGATTTCCGAGGGCGTGATTGCAGCCAAAGACCGCGACTTGTTCACCTTTGTTGAAACCGCCGAAGCTGCGATCGGGGTCTTGCAGGATTTCTATCAGGGAAAACCGCCACAATGACTCTCTGCCCCTCTATCCCACCTCCCAAGGAGTAACCGCAATGTCGCGCAAACTGTCAATTTCACTGGTTATTGCCGTGCTCGCGGCCTTTATGGGCTTTGCCGCCTGGAAGGTTCTGCTGGCCCCCGGCGACCAGCCCCCCGATGGGTTTGCCCGTGGCAATGGCCGGATCGAGGCCGACCTGATCGACGTTTCCTCGCGCCTGCCGGGGCGGGTCAAAGCCATCACTGTACGTGAAGGTGATCTGGTGGCGCTTGGCGAGGTACTTGCGGTAATGGACACCGCCGAACTAGAGGCCCAGCGGATGCGTTCCCTGGCCGCCATTGCCAGCGCCGAGGCCGCCGTGGCCGTCGCCAAAGCCGGGGTCAGTCAGGCCGAAGCCAAGTTGGCACTAGCCGAAAGTGAGGTAGCGCGCACCGAAAAGCTGAACCAAAAAGGCGTGGTTTCACAGGAAACACTGGACATCAAACGCACCGAAGCACAACTTTCCAAAGCCGGCCTGACCGCCGCCAATGCCGGGGTCGAGGCGCAGAAACGCGCCGTGGACGCGGAAAAGGCTGCCCTGAAGCAGATCCAAGCCCAGATTGCCGATAGTACCCTGCATGCCCCCGCAGTTGGTCGCGTTCTGTATCGTCTGGCCCAGCCGGGCGAAGTTGTGGGCATTGGTGGCAAAGTGCTGACGCTGGTCAGTCTGGAAGATGTCTATATGGAATTCTTCCTGCCTGCCGCCGCCGCCGCCCGCCTGCAACTGGGGGACGAAGCCCGCATTGTCGTGGACGTGATGCCTGATACTTCGATTCCGGCAACGGTTTCCTTTGTGGCTCCGCAGGCGCAATTCACCCCCAAGCAGGTGGAAACGCTGGAAGAACGCGAAAGCCTGATGTTCCGCGTCCGCGTGCGCGTGCCGCCCGAACTGGTGCAAAAGCAGATCAATCGCGTAAAGACCGGGGTGCGCGGGGTGGCATGGGTGCGGCTTGCGTCGCAAAACGGTTTGCCGGACTGGCCCGAGGGCCTGACACCGCCCTTGATGAAAGAGCTGCCTGATCCGGCTGGAGGGGGGGGCGAAAATTGACATCCCGTCCAACCCATTCTGAGGCCGCCGCGCGATTGACGTCGGTTTGCCATACCTATGGCAAGGTGGTGGCCTTGCGCGATGTCACGCTGACCTTGCCCGCTGGCAAAATGGTCGGGCTGCTGGGACCGGACGGGGTGGGGAAATCCACCCTGATGGGGCTTGTGGCCGGTGCCAAGCGGTTGCAGAGCGGTGAAATAGAAACACTGGGGGGCGACATGTCCAACGCCCGCCACCGCACACAGATAGGGCGGCGGATCGCATTTATGCCGCAAGGGCTTGGGCGCAACCTGTATCATGATCTCAGCCTGCGCGAGAACCTCGAGTTCTTTGGCAAGCTGTTCGGATTGGACGCGACCGAGCGAAAAACCCGTATCAGCCGCTTAACCCGCGCGACCGGCCTTTACCCCTTTCTTGACCGCCCGGCCGGCAAGTTGTCGGGCGGGATGAAACAAAAGGTGGGGCTTTGTGCCGCCCTGATCCATGATCCGGATTTTTTGCTGCTGGACGAACCCACTACGGGTGTTGACCCTCTGTCGCGCCGCCAGTTCTGGGATCTGATCGATTCCATTCGTGCCGATCGCCCGCAGATGAGCGTGCTGGTCTCCACCGCCTATATGCAAGAGGCGGCGCTGTTCGATCATCTGATCGCCATGAACGACGGGCGCATACTGGCACAGGCCAGCCCCGCCGACCTGATGGCGCAAACCGGCACAGATACGGTCGAAGCGGCCTATGTCTCCCTGTTGAGCGACGATGCCCCAACACAAGAATCGGAAAAAAACGTTGCCGCCCCACCTGCGGCCATCCCCCTGGACAAAGAGGCCGAACCGGCCATTCGCGCCCGAAACCTGACCCGGCGCTTTGGCGATTTCGTGGCGGTGGACAACGTCAGTTTCGACATTGCCAAGGGAGAGATATTCGGCTTTCTCGGCTCCAACGGCTGCGGCAAGACCACCACGATGAAGATGCTGACCGGCCTGTTGCCCGCGTCCGAAGGCGAGGCGTGGATCTTTGGCCGTCCGGTGGATGCCCAGGATATCACCACCCGCAACCGGGTCGGGTTCATGTCGCAGTCCTTTTCGCTTTATGGTGAGTTGAGCGTGCGTGAGAATCTGGTGCTGCACGCGCGGCTGTTCCATCTGGGATCGGCAAAGACCAAACAGCGCATGGATGAACTGGTGCCGCGTTTCGGGCTTGAGCCTTATCTGGACCAGCGCGCCTCAGAGTTGCCGCTGGGGCTGCGCCAGCGCCTGTCATTGGCCGTGGCGGTGATCCACGAACCAGAGATCCTGATCTTGGACGAACCCACATCCGGCGTGGACCCGCAGGCGCGCGATGCCTTTTGGGATCTGCTGCTGGAGTTGGCGCGACGTGACAGGGTGACGATTTTCATCTCGACCCATTTCATGGATGAAGGCCTGCGCTGCGACCGTATTTCCCTGATGCACGCAGGCGAAGTTCTGGTTACGGACGAGCCGCGCAAGTTGATTGAAAACCGTGGTGCGCAGGATCTGGAAGAGGCGTTCATCGCCTATATCACCGACGTTCTGCCGCCAGAGGGCACCAGTGACCAAGGGTTGCTGAACAGCAAGAGCCGCAAGGATGATGCAGGCACGGACAGGCCCGAAAGCGGTTTCAGCCTGCGCCGCCTGCTGGCCTATACTTCGCGCGAGGCGATGCAGGTGCGGCGCGACCCGGTGCGGCTGGCCTTTTCCTTTATCGGCAGCGCCATCCTGTTGCTGGTCATGTCTTTCGGCATCTCGCAAGAGGTGCGCTCAATTCCCTATGCCGTTTTCGATCTGGACCAGACGCCCGAAAGCCGCGCCTATCTGTCGGGTTTTGGCGATACCGGTTGGTTCAAAAAACATCCCGCCATCAGCAATGCGGATGAATTAGAGCGGCGCATGGCCAGTGGCGAGTTGACACTGGCGCTGCAAATACCGCCCGGTTTCGGTCGCAGCCTGCGGCGCGGGGAAACGGCGCAGGTTTCCGCGCGGATCGACGGCACCGACACCCAAAGGGCGGGCACGGTGGAAAGCTATGTCAGCGGTGCCCATGCCCATGTTCTGGCGCAAGGGTTTGGCGGCGCGCTGGCGCTGAATGTGATCGCGGTTCCGCGCAGCCCCGAAGCCAAGCCGCCTGCGCAACTGGTGCCAAGGTTCCGTTACAACCCGGCAATGGAAAGCCTACCGGCCATCGGCCCGTCGATCCCGCCGCTGTTGCTGTTGCTGTTTCCGGCCATCCTGATGGCGGTCAGCGTGGCAAGGGAAAAGGAAATCGGCACCATCACCAATTTCTACGTCACCCCCACCAGCCGGTTTGAGTTTCTGGTGGGCAAGCAATTGGTGTATATCGCCATCACCCTGCTGAACTTTGCCATCATGACGGCGCTGGTGGTCACGGTGCTGGGGGTGCCGTTGCGGGGTGATCCGCTGACGCTGGTGCTTGGCGCGCTGCTTTATGCCGTGGCGGCCACCGGTTACGGGCTGATTGTGTCGACGCTGGCCAGCACACAGGTCACGGCGGTGTTCGCCGCCGCCATCCTGTCGGTGATGCCCACCTTGCAGTTTTCCGGCATGATCACCCCGGTTTCATCGCTGGAAGGGGCGGCGCGGATCATGGGCACCCTGTGGCCGACCACCTGGTACATGGGCATCAGCGTCGGCGTGTTCACCAAGGGCCTGGGGCTGGGCGAATTGTCGGGCCATATCGTCCGGCTGGCGCTGTTCGGTCCCATCCTGACCGGTATCGCGGTGCTGGCCTTGCGCAAACAGGAGAAATGACCATGCGGCGCTTGTCCAATATCTTCTGGCTGTCGGGCAAGGAATTGAAAAGCGTGCTGGGCGATCCGGTGATGGTGATCCTGATCATGTGGTCTTTCGTGTTCGCCGTGCTGCTTGAGGCCAGCGGCGCGGGCGATACCGTCTATAACGCTGCCATCGCCATTCTGGACGAAGACGGCTCTACCCTGACCCGTCATCTGGCTGGCGCCCTTGGGCCGCCCTGGTTCCAGATGCCGATGATGATCACGCCCGATCAGGTGGCCGCGGAAATGGATTCGGGGCGGATCATGTTCGTGCTGGGCTTTCCACCCAATTTCGAAGCGGATGTGATTGCCGGGCTTAGCCCCGTGGTGCAACTTGAGGTGGACGCCACCGCCGTATCGCAGGCCCAGTTGGGCACCGATTATATCGCCAACATCCTCCAGGCCGAAACCCGCGCCTATCTGTCGGGCAGCCCGCTGGGGCAAGAACCGCCCATCACGCTGGAACTGCGGCAGGCCTTCAACCCGAATGCCAATCCGGTGTGGTTCAAATCGGTCTCTTCGTTGTTGAACCAGCTATCCTTGCTGACCATTGCCCTGACCGGTGCCGCCATGCTGCGCGAACGTGAGATGGGCACGATCGAACACCTGATGGTGATGCCGCTTACGCCGGTTGAAATTGCCCTGTCCAAGGTGGCGGCCAATATCCTGGTGGTTTTGGTGGCTTTCACCTTGTCACTCTTTTTTGTGGTGCAAGGCGTGCTGAAGGTGCCGGTGGTCGGTTCAATTCCGCTGTTGTTGTTTGGCACCGCCACCTATCTGGCGGCGGCGGCGGCGATTGGCATGTTGATGGGCACATTGGCGCGCAGCATGGCGCAATTTGCCCTGCTGGTGATCATGATCATCATCCCGATCATCATGCTGTCGGGCGGCATGGGCGCCATCGAAAGCCAACCGGATCTGGTGCAGAAACTGACCAACCTTCTGCCTTCGCGCCATTTCCTTGCCTTTGCCAAGGCCGTGGTGTTTCGCGGCGCTGGCATCAGCACGGTCTGGCCGCAACTGGCCCTGATGGCCGGGCTGGGGGTCGCATTTTTCGCCGCCAGCCTTGCGCTTTTTCGCCGCTCGATGAGCCTGTAAGGATCAGGTGCGGACCAACGGGGTGACGGCGTGCGGGATGATACCGCTGGGTGCGTGTTCAAGGATCAGACAGTCAAGTCCAGGTTCTTGGGCAAAAGGCACTGCCGGATGCGACCCCCATTGTTCCGGGCGCGGTGCTTGGCCGGGACCTTGGGGCAGCAATGACAATGGGCAAGGCCATGTGGCCAGGGCAATTCCCGGCGTGCGCCTGGTATCAGTTCACAATCGACCGAAAAGGCGAATATCCGGTCAACCATTTTAGCACGAATTTGAAATTGTTCGTGGCGCCTCGCATTGGCCCTTTTGGCGCGAACAAAATAAGACGCCGGGGTAAATCCGCTGAAATGTAAGAATGGCCACCTGTGTGACGCGGCCATTAACGTCGGTGTCGACAGAGGCTTGCATTTCCCAAGCCGATGTCTGGATACATATTTGGGAGGAAGACTATGAAATTTTGGGCTCTTACCTTTGCTGCGACATCTGTTGCCGCTGGGGTGCTGACTGCGGGCGCTGCTAGTGCCGAAACGTTGAAGGTTGGGTTTCTGGCAACGCTGGAAGGCACTTACACAATTCTGGGCGAGGACAGCCAACGCGGCTTTGAACTTGCCATGAAGCAGGCGGGATATAATATTGCCGGACGCGATGTCGAGGTGTTTATCGGCGCCACCGATGCCAGCCCGGAAAGCGCCTTGCGCGCCGTGCGCAAAGTTGTGGAACAAGATGGTGTGGATATCGTGATCGGACCGCTGTCCGGCTCCGAAGGTATTGCACTGCGCGACTATTCCAAGACCCAGCCGCAGGTGACATTCATCAATGGCATTTCGGGGGCGCAGGAAACTACGCTGGTTGATCCGTCCGAAAACTTCTTTCGTTTCAACATGGATGGGGCGCAATGGGGCATGGGCCTGGGCGACTATGTCTATAACGAAAAGGGTTATAAGACCGTCGCAACCGTGGCCGAGGATTATTCGTTCGGCTATACCAACCTGCTTGGCTTTGCGCTTGATTTCTGCACGGCTGGCGGTGAGATAACCGAACGTCTCTGGGTGCCGCTGGGTACCAAGGATTTCGCCTCGATCATCGCGGCACTGCCTGACGATGTGGATGCGATCTATCTTGGGCTGGGGGGCGGTGACGCCGTCAATTTCCTGAACCAGTATTTGCAGGCAGGGGGCGACGCCAACCTGATCGGTGGTACCATCATGGTGGATGGCACGGTTCTTAGTTCCAAAGGCAGGGCCAAGGAAGTTCTGATAGGAACGCCTTCGTCAGGCCCGCAGGCCGATACATGGGATGATGCGAACTGGCAGAAATTCGTCAAGGATTATCAGGACGCATGGGCACCGGAAGATCGGTTCCCGTCGCCATCACTGCTGGCCACCGGCTATTTCAACTCGACCAACGCGATGATCCAGGCGCTTGAGGCAGTGAACGGTGATTTGTCGGACGGGCATGAAGCCTTCCGTGCGGCACTAAAAGAGGTTGTCCTTGATGCCCCGAACGGTCGGATCACTCTGGATGATAACCGTCAGGCGATCGGCAGCAACTTTGTTACCGAAGTTATCGACATTGGCGGCGGCGAATTGGCGACCAGGCTGGTCAAGAAGATCGACAACGTGAACCAGACGCTGGGTATTTCAGCGGAAATGTTCGCAGAAATCGGCACCCCGAGCCGCGAAACACCTGAGTGCAAGAAATGGTGGTAGGCCACGTGGTCTGACGCATTTTTCCTGCAGGCAGGAAACAAGCGCCGCCCCTCAAGTTATTGAGGGGCGACGTCTTGCTGAGTAAGTCAAGGCAGGCGTCGGAAACTATGATTATCCTTGCAAATCCGGCGAAAAGGTGCCGTAGTTCCCTTTGATTTCCGTGGATGTAGGGTGAGGAGGAGAAACTGGGAAGCGCCGTTGCCGTCTATCACGGCCCCTTCGGACGAGTGGCCATATACAGTTTTTGCGACCCGATGGTTACCCACGCGCATCGCGAGGGGCATCTGACGTTTTACGTGGATGGCCCGGTTTCTCATATGACGGTCCGCAACGATGCCAACCTGTTGAACCCTGAAACAGTGGTTGCCTGCTCTCCCTGGCAACCTCATTCGTTCCAGCCAGGAAGCCCGACCGAAAATTCGATGTTTCTTGTGCTGTATATCCGCCCGATCTGGTATTCTGAAATTGCCCGAAATCCGCGGCCGGGTCTTCAGTTTGGTTGTAACAACCTCTATCGTACGGCCAAGATAGCGGGCTATGCCAATAAGCTGGTAAATCTGATGTTTTTGCACGAAGACACTGATTTAATTGACGGTTATCTTTATGAACTGACCCAGGAATGTTATGATGAATCCTGGAAGCAAACCGATGGTCCCATCGGGCTGTCCGCATCATCCGTGGTGTCCGATTTCCGTGTCCGGCGGGCGATACAGTTGATGAACGACGGAATTGGAAAGACCCTGATACTGGATGGCATCGCGGCGGATTCGGGCTTGTCGCGCCCGCATTTCTACAAAATGTTCAAGCAGCAGACCGGTCTGACGCCGAACCTGTATTTGAATACGCTGCGTGTGGAAAAGGCCCTTACCAGCCTGTCTGATCAGACATGCACGGTTAGTTCCATCTCTGACAAACTCGGGTTTTCCTCTCAGGCCAGTTTTTCCCGGTTCTTTACCTCGAATGTCGGGTTGGCGCCTTCGCATTACCGGCGGGTCGCCTCGTTCAGCTGATTCTTTTGTGCGTTAAATGGCGCGCCATTTGCGGGCTCACAGCCGCCAGCTGGCTGATTTTTTCGGATTGTCAGCTATTAGATGAGACTATCCGGTAAATCCAACCCCCCGTGAACCTGTCACCCTGTTCGTGACGACTTGCGAAGATTCCACAGATCCTTGGATAAAACCTTGTGTGGGTTTTGCAGCAAGACCGTCAGTCTGTGCAGGCCAAACCGGGGAGAATGCCGCAATGAAGCGATATATGAACAGGCATCCGCTCTGGTCGCTGATCTTTGTGGCGGCCGGCTTTGTATTGATCTGGCTGATTTTCGCGATCTGGCCGCCAGAGCTGATTGATCTGATTGGCAAGAAAAAGGTGTTCGTCAATGCTTTGTTCAACGGGATCACCCTGGGGGGGCTGTATTTCCTGGTGGCATCCGGCTTCACGCTGATCTTCGGGCTGATGCGAAATGTCAATCTGGCGCATGGCTCGCTCTATCTGCTGGGCGGCTATATCGGTTACGAGGTCTCTGACCTGACCGGCTCCTGGGTTCTGGCGTTTCCGGTGGCGTTTATTGCGGTGGGGCTGGTGGGGATGTTGCTGCAAGTTCTGGTGTTTCGCCATCTGGATGGGCAGGATTTGCAGCAGACCCTGATCACCATCGGTATTTCCATCGTGGTGGCGGATGTGTTGTTGTGGATCTGGGGTGGCGACTTCTATCAGATACTGGCACCGGACTTCCTGTCCGGGCCGGTCGAGACATTTATCCAGACCGGGGTGAAACGCTCCTCTGGCGAGCCGATTTTTCTGAAATATCCGGCTGTGCGTCTGGCCATCCTGTTTGCGGCGACGGTTATCGGTGTCGGCATGTGGCTGATCCTCAATCGCACCCGGATCGGCATGTATGTGCGCGCCGGGGTGGATGACCGGGAAATGCTGGCCGCATCCGGCGTGCGGGTGCAATTGATATTTGTCTGCGTCTTTGGCTTTGGTGCCGGGCTGGCCGGGCTGGCCGGTGTGGTGGGGGGCACGTTCCAATCCATCGCGCCGGGCGAGGATATGCGGTTTTTGCTGTCATCGCTGGTGGTGGTGATTGTCGGCGGCATGGGGTCGATCCCCGGCGCGGCGCTGGGTGCTGTGCTGGTCGGGTTGGCCGAGCAGTTCGGCTCGGTCTACATGCCGACCTATTCGGTGGTGCTGACCTTTCTGATCATGGTGCTGGTGCTGGCGTTTCGCCCAAAGGGCCTTATGGGGCGGGGCTAGGTCATGGCGCAAAGCGATATGAACACAAGCGACACAACCCGCCCCGACCGGTCGGCGCGGCTGGGCGGGCTGATCCGCCAGATCCCGACCCGGGTCTGGGTGGTGGGGTTTTTCCTGCTGCTGGTGCCCAGCTTTACTGGCGGTTTCGTGCAATATCAGATATTTGGCTGGGCGTTTGTGCTGGGACTGATCGCGCTGAGCCTGATGTTCCTGGGCGGCTATGGCGGCATGGTCAGCCTGGTGCAGATGACTGTGGCGGCGGTTGCCGGCTATAGCGTGGCAATATTTGGCACCAGTGGCGTAAGTGAAATCAGCATGGGCTGGCCCTGGTATGTCGCTGTGATCATGGCGATTGTGATGGGCACGCTGTTTTGTGTCGCCACGGGCGCGCTGGCGGTGCGCACCGAGGGTATTTATACCATCATGATAACCCTCGCCATCGCTTCGGCTTTTTTCTACTTCACCCGGCAGAACTATACGGTCTTCAACGGGTTTACCGGGTTTAACAGGGTGTTGCCGCCACCGGTATTCGGTATCGACTGGCGTGCGCCAACGCCGTTTTATTATCTGTCGCTGTTTTGCGCCGCGGCGGGGTATTTCGCGGTGCTTTATGTCTCTCGTTCGCCCTTTGGGCTGGTCTTGCAGGGGGTGCGTGACAATCCACGCCGCATGGCGGCACTGGGGTATTCGGTCAATGCGCACCGGATCGCCGCCTATGCCTTTTCCGGGGTGCTGGCGTCAATTGGCGGCATCCTGCTGGTTTGGTCCAACGGCCAGATTTCACCCGGCACCGCCTCGATCGGGCCGGTGATCGACATTTTGGTGATCGCGGTCATTGGCGGCATCAACCGCCCCATCGGTGCTTTTATCGGTGCGCTGGTCTATGTGCTGCTGCGCACCTATTCACTGGATTTTCTTGAGGCCCTTAACCTAAGCGGCGAGCGGTTCAAGCTTTTGGTGGGGTTGGGTTTTCTGATCATCGTTTATTGGTCGCCCGATGGGATTTGCGGGTTGTGGGAACGCTTTGGTCCCAAGCTGAAACCGCGTAGCGCCAGGGGCCGGGAACCAGGCCGGGAACCAGGCCGGGAACCAGGCCGGGAACCAGGCCGGGAACCAGAAGGGGGCAATGATGCTTGATCCCCCCCAGAAAGGTGACGAAATTGGCAACGAATACGCGTTGGAGTTGAAAGGCGTGAGCAAGCAATTTGGTGCGCTCAATGCTTTGAGCGACATCAATATCCGGATCAAACCAGGTGAACGGCGTGCTGTTTTGGGGTCAAACGGGGCAGGCAAGACCACGCTGTTTAACTGCATCACCGGGGATTTTCCGCCAAGCGCGGGCAAAGTGTTGTTCTTTGGCGAGGATGTCACCGAATTTCCCGCCCACGAGCGGATCCGGCGCGGGCTGCGCCGCACCTATCAGATTTCGTTGCTGTTCAACGGGCTGAGCGTGCATGACAATGTTTACCTGGCCTGCCGGGGGGTATCGCGCGGGCGGTTTTCCCTGCGCCGACCGCATCCGGGTGACGCATTGGTGCAGGCGGCGGATGGGTTGATCGCCATTGCCAACCTCGAAAATGTGCGTGACGTGATGGTTTCGGATCTGTCATACGGCCAGCAACGCCAGTTGGAGATCGCGCTGGCACTTGCAGGTGCTCCGCGCCTTGTGTTGCTGGACGAACCCGCCGCCGGGCTTTCTCCGTCCGAACGCAAAGAGCTGATCAGCATTCTCAACCGCCTGCCAGAGCACATGGGCTATGTGATCATCGAACATGATATGGATGTGGCCCTGCGCGTCGCTGACCGGGTGACGATGATGCACAATGGCCGGATTTTCAAAGAGGGCACCCCGCAAGAGATCGAAAACGACCCCGAAGTGCAGGCGCTGTATCTGGGGGGCGGGCATGAGTGATCAAACCTCAGCCCCGGCCCTGGATGTGCGCGGTCTCAATGTCTATTACGGTGCCTCGCACGCCTTGCAGGGGGTCGATCTGACCTTGTCGCGCGGGGTTTTGTCGGTGGTCGGGCGCAATGGCATGGGCAAGACCACATTGTGCAAGACCATAATGGGGCTGCTGCCGGCGGCGTCCGGGTCGGTCAATTTTGCCGGTAAGCCGCTTTTGGGGCGCGATTCCGGCGCCATTGCCCGAATGGGCGTGGCCTATGTACCCCAGGGGCGCCGTCTTTGGCCCTCGCTGAGTGTGGATGAACATTTGCAGATGCTGAACCGGTCCGGCGGGGCCTGGTCGCCCGAACGGGTTTATGACGTGTTTCCGCGTCTGGGCGAACGCAAGAACAATGGCGGTGGCCAGCTTTCGGGTGGAGAACAGCAGATGCTGGCGATTGCGCGGGCGCTGCTGCTGAACCCGAAACTGCTGATCATGGATGAACCGACCGAGGGGCTGGCCCCGGTTGTTGTCGATATGGTCACCGAGATGCTGATCGCGCTGGCGGCGCAGGGCGATATGGATATTCTGGTGATCGAACAGAATATCGGCGTGGCCACCTCGGTTTCCGATACGGTGGCGATCATGTTGAACGGGCGGATCAACCGGCTGATTGATGCCACCCGCCTTGCCGTTGATATCGACCTGCAACAAAGCCTGCTGGGGGTGGGCCGCCACGCCCATGACGATACCGATACCGCCGACCAACCGGATGATCCGGTGCAAGGCGCCACCACAGGTGCGGGCACCGGGTTTGTCTATATGTCCAACCTTGTGGTGCCGACCCGCTGGTCGCAACCGGCCGCAATCGCAAAGATCATGCGCAAGGCCCGCCCGGTAACGACCGCGCCGTTGCGCCCGGTCAAGGATATATCGCTGATCCGCCCCCATGCGTTGCGCGGGCAGGGCGGGATGGTTCTGGTGGCCGGGACCATGGACACCAAGGCGCGCGAATTGCTGTTCATCCGTGACATCCTGCGCAAGCAGGGGCTGAATGTGCGCAGTGTCGATCTGTCGACCGGGGCGGGTGTCTCGGGCGCCGACTTTCCGGCGCATGAGATTGCCGCCTCGGGGTTGGGTGGTGCGATGCGCAGCACCGACCGGGGCCAGTCGGTAACCCGCATGGCCGAGGCATTCCGCATCTGGATTTCGCGACGCAATGACATCGCGGGCATCATTTCCGCTGGCGGCAGCGGCGGCACCTCGCTGGTCACGCCGGGTATGCGCGAATTGCCGGTGGGGGTGCCCAAGGTAATGATCTCGACTGTGGCGGCGGGTGATATCGCCGCCTATGTGGCCGGGTCCGACATCATGATGGTCAATGCGGTGGCCGATATTCAGGGCCTGAACCGCATCACAAGGCAGGTTCTGGCCAATGGGGCCAATGCCCTGGGCGGTATGGTGCGCGACCGCATCCGCGAGGCGGTGCCGACGGGCACCATTGACAAGCCGGTGCTGGGGATGACCATGTTTGGCATCACCACGCCGTGCATCACTGCTTTGATGGCCACGCTTGAGGCGCAGTATGAATGCCTGGTGTTCCACGCCACCGGGTCTGGGGGCCGCAGCATGGAGAACCTGGCCGGGCAGGGCGTGATCACCACCCTGCTGGATATGACCACCACCGAGATCGCCGATCTGATCGTTGGTGGCATCATGGCGGCGGATGACAGCAGGCTGGACGTGCCTGCGCGCCTTCGCTTGCCTTATATCGGTGCGTGCGGCGCGCTGGATACGGTCAATTTTGCTGCGCGTGCCACGGTGCCCGAGCGCTTTTCGGGGCGCAAATTTGTTGAGCATAACGCCAATGTTACCCTGATGCGCAGTTCTGCCGGGGAAAGCGCCGGGATTGGCCGGTGGATCGCCGCCAAACTCAACCGGATGGAGGGGCCGGTGCGGTTCTTCCTGCCCGAAGGCGGGCTTTCGTCGCTGGATGCACCGGATCAGCCGTTTCACGACCCCGGGGCCAACGAGGCGTTGTTTGGCGCATTGGAACAGGAGGTGGAGCAAACTTCGGAGCGCCGCCTGATCCGCACCCCACATCACATCAACGCACCGGAGTTTGCCGCAGAGGTGGTTCAGGCGCTGGCCGAGATCAGCGGCCATAACAAACAGGAAAGGGCCCGGTTTCATGGCTAGAATCAGCAGATCAGACCTGATGAGTAAATTTCGCGCCATGCGTGACAGGGGCGAGCCGATCATCGGCGGTGGTGCGGGCACCGGGCTTTCGGCCAAATGCGAGGAACGCGGCGGGATTGACCTGATCGTCATCTATAATTCGGGGCGTTTCCGCATGGCCGGGCAAGGCTCGCTTGCCGGGCTGATGCCTTACGGCGATGCCAATGCGATCATGCTGGATATGGCGCGTGAAACCCTGCGTGCGGTGCGCCACACCCCGGTTTTGGCCGGGATCTGCGGCACCGACCCGTTTCGCGACATGGATTTGCTGCTGGATGACATTATCCGGCTGGGTCTGTCGGGGGTGCAGAACTTTCCCACCGTGGGCTTGATCGACGGGGTGTTTCGCGCCAATCTGGAAGCAACCGGCATGTCTTATGACAAAGAGATAGACCTGATCCGCCGCGCCGCCGCGCGTGACCTTCTGACCACGCCTTATGTGTTTTGTGCGCAGGACGGCGCCGCGATGGCCGAAGTGGGTGCCGATATCATCGTCTGTCATCTGGGGCTGACGGCGGGCGGTGCCATTGGCGCCGGAACGGTTACGGATATCGAAACGGCCGCCACATTGGTCGATGAATGGGCCGCCGCGGCGCTGGCGGTCAACCCGGATATTCTGGTGCTGTGCCATGGCGGGCCGGTGTCGATGCCGACGGATGCGGAATATGTTTTGCACCATACCCGGCATTGCCACGGGTTTTATGGCGCCAGCTCGATGGAGCGTCTGCCCACCGAGGTCGCGCTGACCAGAACCACACAGGAATTCAAGAACATCACTATGACAAAGCGGTCAGGTTAGGGAGAAAGACATGTCAGGGCAATTGATCGGTCAGTTGGTATCGTGGCTTATTTTGGCAGTTGTTGTCATCGCCATATTCTATTGGGTTTTAAACTGGTTATACCGGCGCACAACCAAAGAAACCGCCTTTGTGCGCACCGGGTTCCTGGGCGAAAAAGTGGTGATTGATGCGGGCGCTTTTGTCTGGCCGATCATTCACAACGTGACCCCGGTAAACATGAACACGCTCCAGCTTGAGGTGGTGCGCGCGTCGGAAAATGCGCTGATCACCAAGGATCGGATGCGGGTCGATGTGATGGCCGATTTCTACGTGCGGGTGCGCAAGACCGAAGAGGCGGTTTCGATTGCCGCATCGACCCTGGGTCAGCGCACCATGAAGCAGGAACAATTGCACAGCCTGCTTCAGGGCAAGTTTGTGTCGGCGCTGCGCGAGGTGGCCGCGTCGATGGACCTTGAGGAAATTCACGAACAGCGTTCGGCCTATGTGAACCGGGTCAAGGAAAGCGCCCATACGGCGCTGGCGGAAAACGGGCTGGAGCTTGAGACCGTGGCGATCACCGATATCGACCAGACGGGGCTGGAGTATTTCAACCCCTCAAACCGATTTGATGCCGAGGGCCTGACCAAGCTGATCGAAGAGATCGAAGCGCGCCGCAAGACCCGTAATGATATTGAGCAGGAAACCTCGATCCAGATCCGCAACCGCAACCTTGAGACCGAAAAGCGCAGCCTTGAAATTGATCTGGAAAGCGAGATGGCCCGCCTGAATCAGGAGCGTGATATCGAAAACCGCCGGGCCGAGCAGCGCGCCCAGATTGCCCAGGAGCGGGCACAAAAGGACGCCGAAACCAAGACCGCCGAAATTGCTGCCGCCGAGGAAATTGCGTGCAGCCAGATCGCGCAGGAGCAGACCCTGTCCAAGACCAGGATCCAATCGGAACTGGATGTGCGCAAACTTGAACTGCAACGTCAGAAAGAGGTGGAAGAGGCCGAGATCGCCACAGCCAAGGCGTTGGAGGCGGCGCGCATTGATCAGCAACAGGCACTTGAGACGCAGCGGATTGAGGCCGATCGCGTGACCCGCGAGGCACGCATTCAAAGCGATGAACAGGTCGAGAGTGCCGAGTTGAAAACCCGGTTGGAGCTGGAAAAGCAGAAACTCGGGACGGATTTGGCGCTTGAGAGTGAGCGGATTGAATCGGACCGTGCCCGCGAGGTTCTGGATATTTCCCGAGAGCAGGCGATCGAAGCCGCGCGGCTGGAGCGGCGCAAGAGTCTTGAGCAGCTTGAGGTTGACCGTCAGCGGTTGCTGCGCGAGGCCGAGATTGTCGCGCGCGAAGAGGTCGAGCGCGCCCGCATCGCCAGCGAACGCGGGCTGGACGAGGCACGCATCACCCAAGAGCGCGACCGGCGCGCACAAGAGATCGCCCGCGATCAAAGCGTAGAGACGGCCGAACTGGACAAGGCCATCGCGGTCTACCAGAAGTCACTGGAAGAGGCCGCGGCGCAGATCGCAGCCGACAAGGCCCAGGCGGATGTGGTTGTTGCCGAAGAGGGGGTGCGCACCATGCGCGCCACCGAAGAGGCCAACCGCCGCCGCCTGGTTGAACTGACCTTGGCGGAAAAGGATGCCGAGGCGCGCACGATCAAGGCCAAATCCGACCAGATCACTGCGGCTGTCACCGCCGAGGCCCAGCGCCTGATCAACGAGGCGGAAAACATCCTGACCGACGAGGCACGCCAGTCGCTTTTCCGGCGCAAGATGCTGGAGCATGTGGAGGGGATTGTCTCGGCCTCGGTCAAGCCTTTGGAAAAAATCAACGAGATCAAGATTATGCATCTTGGTGGTCTGGGCGGGGATGGTGGCGGCAGTTCCAAAAGCGCCACCGACGAGGTGATCGATTCCGCCCTGCGGTACCGCGTGCAGGCACCAATGATCGACAGCCTGCTTTCTGAGATCGGCATCGAGGGCGGCAGTCTGGCCAAGATGGGCGGGCTTGTACGCGAAGCGCGCGATCTCAATACGCTAAGCAAATCGGCAGAGTCAGATAAAGCCGGTTCAGATAAAGCCGAAGCGCCTGGCGCGCCTAGCAAAGACAAATAGGGGGGTCGCAGATGGCCAGTGTTTTCACCAGCAGCATCATCCCGGCACCGGCGGCGGAAGTCTGGGAAAAGGTCCGCGACTTCAACGCATTGCCCCGGTGGCATCCGGCGATCCGCGATAGTCGGATATTGGATGGGCAGCACTCTGATCAGGTCGGTTGCGTACGTGATTTCAATCTGCAAAACGGCGATCGGATCGTCGAGCAGATGGTGGCGCTGTCGGATTACGACATGTCCGTCACCTATATCATTCTGGAATCGCCCATGCCGCTGACCAACTACGTCGCCACGCTGCGGTTGACCCCGGTGACTGATGGCGCTCAGACTTTTGCCGAATGGTCCGCCGAATTCGAATGCGCGCAAGAAGACGAAGAGGGTCTGGTCGCCGGGATTGGCGGGGATGTGTTTCAGGTCGGGTTTGACGCGCTCAAACGCCATTTTGGCGGCGCCGGATGATCCGGGTCGCCAATAGCACCATCCTGCGCGCACCCATTGCGCGTGTCTGGGAGGTGCTACGCGATTTCAACGGTCATGATTCCTGGCACCCCGCGGTGACCGACAGCAAGGTCGAGCGCGGCCTGCCGGGTGACAAGGTCGGCTGTGTGCGGGCGTTTCATCTGAAAGATGGCGCATTTTTGCGCGAGCAGTTGCTCAGCCTGTCGGACATTGGCACCAGCTATGCCTATTGCCTGTTGGATACGCCGATCCCGCTGTTCAACTATGTGTCGCATGTGCGCCTTGTGCCGGTCACCGATGGCGATTGGTGTTTTTGGGAATGGACGGCGCGGTTTGGTGCGCCCAAGGGGCAGGCCCGCGATCTGGCGGCGCTTGTGGGCGATGATATTCAGCTGGCCGGGTTTGAGGCCATTCGCAGAGAGGTCGAATGAGATGCCGGTAAAAATAGAGAGCATGGCCGACCTTGACGCTGCCGCGCAGGTGCTGGCGGGCGACAAGACGGCGCAGGTTCTGGGCGGGGGGACGATCCTGATGCCGCGGGTAAATGCCGGCGATGTGGCCCTGCGTAGGCTGCTACGGATCAGTGATCCGGTGTTGCGGAAGATGACGGTTGGCGGCCCCGAGATTACCATTGGCGCCGGGGTGAGCATGGCCGATATTCTGGCACAGCAAGGGTTGGCGTTCCTGCATCCGGCGGCGGTTTGCGTTGGCGGTCCGGCGATCCGCAATATGGCGACGCTGGGCGGCAATCTGTTTGCCAAAGCCCCTTACGGCGATCTGGCGGTGTTGCTGCTGGCGCTGGGGACCGAGGTATCGCTGGCGGGGGGCAGGACCGGACCGGGTGCGGCGCGCCGCGATCCGATCGAGGTACTGTTTCGCCAAAGCACGGACGCGCGTGCGCCACTGGTGCGGGCGGTTCATCTGGCGCGCCCGAAGGCGGGGCAGGTACAGTTTCACAAGATGGCGCGTACCAATCCGCGCGGCCCTGCGGTCGTCACGCTGGCGGTGTCGCTTGAGGTTTCGGCAGGGCGTATCGCAAAGGCGCGCATTGCCCTTGGAGGAATTGAAACCCGCCCCTGTCTTGCGGTCGGCGTGGCCCGCACGCTTGAGGGCGCGGCGCTGAGCGAGGCGGCAATTACCCGCGCCTGTGCCGAGGTGTTGCGCGAGCTGACGCCGCGCTCGGATGCGCTGGCAAGCGGGTGGTATCGCGGCGAGATGGCCCAGCTGCATCTGCGCCGCATTTTGCAACAGATGATGTGAGGGGCGCATGATGGTCAAAAAACCTTTGGAATTTCGCCTGAACGGCACCGAGGTCGCGGTTTTTGCCGATGAGGCTGAAAACCTGCTGTCGGTGCTGCGCGCCAAGGTCGGCGATCTGACGCCAAAATATGGCTGCGGGCAGGGTGGCTGTGGCGCCTGCATGGTCACGATTGACGGGCGCACCGTGCTGTCCTGCATCACCCTGGCCGAGACGGTCGCGGGCGCGGATGTGGGCACGTTGGCGGGGTTGTCGGGCGAGAGGCTTGATCCTTTGCAAGAGGCGTTCATGGATGGGTTCGCGGCGCAATGCGGCTATTGCACCCCCGGCATGATCGTCGCGGCGCGCGCGCTGTTGCAGCACAACCCGACCCCGGACCGGGATCAGATCATCGAGGCGATATCCGACAATATCTGTCGCTGCACCGGCTACGAGCCGATCATCGAGGCCATTCAGTCGGTGGTGGCGCAAGAAAGGGCAGGCGGGTCATGAGTGTGGATTTCCGCAAGGATATATTTGCCAAAGAGCGCGACGATAACCTGAATGAGATCGGCAAGCCGACACGGCGGCAGGATATTCTTGGCCATGTGACCGGGCGTTCGCCGTTCTTTGACGACCACCGCTTTGACGGCCTGCTGCATATCAAATGTGTCCGCAGCCCGCATCACCACGCCCGTATCCGCGCCATTGATACCACCCGCGCCGAGACGATGCCCGGTGTGGTGCGGATCATTCGCGGATCAGATGTGCCGGTCAACCTCAACACGCTGCTGAGCCTGCTGGATTTCGGCAAGGATGACGAACCGGTGCTGGCCGAGAGCAAGGTGGCCTATATGGGCGAGCCGGTTCTGGCCATTGTCGCGCAAAGCGAGGCGCAGGCACATGAGGCCGTAGCCGCGGTGCGGATCGACTATGAGGTCTTACCGCATGTTCTGGATGTGGAAGAGGCAATCAAGCCCGGCGCGGCGGTGGTCAATGAGACCTATCCGGGCAACAAGTTTGAATTTTACGGCGGCAATGACCACCAGAAACTGCGGTTTGGTGATGTCGCGCCCGCCTTTGCGCGTGCCGATCATATTGTCGAGGGTCGCTATCAGATGGCGCCGATAGAACAGGCGCCGATCGAACCGAACGGTGCAATCGCCGCGCCACAAACCAACGATCGCTATGTGTGCTATACATCGACACAGGGCCTGTTCTTTTCATTGGGAACAGTGGCCAAACTGCTGAATGTAGAATCGAACCGGCTGCATTTTATCGGCGGCACCGTGGGCGGCGGCTTTGGCGGTAAGGTTGACAGCCTCTGCGAACCATTGGCCATTCTGGGCGCGATGCTGACCGGGCGGGCGGTGCGCTATGTGCTGGACCGGGCCGAAGAGATGCAGGTCAGCGCGCCGCGCAGTGCCGAGCTGTGGTATGTCAAGGACGGGCTGGCGGCAGACGGGCGCATCATTGCCCGCCAGCTCACCGGCTATTTTGACAGCGGCGCCTACACCAGGCTGACCGGCTACGGCGTGGTCAAATGCATCGGCCATCTGCCTGGTCCCTACACCATTCCCAATGTGCATTCCGATGCTTATTGCGTTTACACCAACCGCACCCCGGCCACGGCGATGCGCGGCTTTGGGGTTACGGCCGTGGATTTCGCAATTGAACGGCAGATGGACAAAGGCGCGCGCGCGCTGGGCATGGACCCGTTTGAGTTTCGCCTGATCAACGCCTACCGCGATGGTGACATGAAGGCGCATCGCCGCCTTGCGGGCAATTGCGCGCTGATCGAAAGCATTCAGGCGGCGGCGGAACGGGTGGATTATCCGCTTGGGGCCGAGTTTCGCGCCATGACATCAATGAGTGGCGGTGGCGGTGAGAGGGCGCTGATCCCGCCAACCAGGACCGAAAGGCTGGGTATGCTGCCGGCCGGGACCAGCACGGTTGAGGTCAAGACAACCGCGCCGGGGCTTGTCCCGCAATTCGGGGTTGATTTGCCGGTTCCGGCGACAGGGCTGCCCGCACCTTCGCCCACGCCCACGCCCGTGCCCGCGCCGAAAGCCCCCGAAACCCGCGCAACCACCTATGACTATGGGGCAAGCGGGCTATCGGCACCGCCCGCCCCTAAAGAGGTCCCACCGGCCACGGAGCCAGCCGCTCTCACCAAGTCACAGCCCGGCCCGGTGACGCCCAAGCCGCGCTATTCCCGTTATTCCTCGCTTGGCAACAGGAGGCGCTGAACCATGGCCATTTACAAAGGGCGCGGGGTTTGCGCGATGAATTACCCCATCGGCATGAACCTGGGCGGAGACCCCAGCCAGGCGCTGGTGCATTCCAACCCGGATGGGAAATTTACCGTTACCCTGTCGTCGATTGATCTGGGGCAGGGGATGAAATCGGTGTCGCGTCAGGTGGCGGCGGAAACACTGGGGGTGCCGGTGGCGGATGTCTATGTGGATACCGCCGACAGTGATACCGGCCCGCAATGCATGGGCAGCTTTGCCTCGCGCGGCACGCACCGGGTTGGCAATGCGGTGATCGCGGCAGCAAAAGAGGCGCGCGCGGTGATGCTTGAGGCCGCCGCCGAAGAGCTTGAGGTCAACGCTGTTGACCTTGAGACCGACGGTCTGGGCAACATATTGGTCAAAGGCGCGCCGGGGCGCAGCATCACCACGCAGGAGGCCTGCAATGTGGCGCAGTTCAAATATGGCCAATCGGTGTCGGGGCGGGGGATATTCCTGATCCCCATGTCGGATGTGGACCCGGACACCGGCGAGATGACAACCGTTTCCTGTTTTGCCCATATGGCGATGATTGTCGATCTTGAGGTGGATGACGAAACCGGAGAGGTTTTCAATGTCCGGATGAATTCGGCCTATGAGGTGGGCCGCGCGCTGAACCCGAAACTGGTCGAACAGCAGCTTGTCGGGGGCGCGTGGATGGGGCTGAGCCACGCACTCTATGAGACAACAGAGCCGTGTTACCCCTCGCGCGATCACCGGCCTTACAGCTTTTCCAGCTATCCGATGCCCGGTCCCGGCGATCTGGCCAGCCATGGTATTTCCATTCTTGAGCGTCCGGCACCCGATGGCCCCTTTGGCGGCAAGGGCGTGGGCGAAATGTGCGCCAACCCGGTGCTGCCGGCGGTGGCCAATGCGATTTATGATGCGGTTGGGGTCGAGATGGATGAACTGCCCATGACGGCAGAAAAAATCCTGCGCGCGATCCGTGCCAAAGCGGGCCGGGCGGGAGATAACGGGTGAATGTGCGGCGCAATATCGACGGGATTGACAGTCCGGCGGCGTTGATCACGGCGTTGCGTGCGGCGCAATACCTCGCCGATGAAGATCTGGCCACCGCCGCCTATCTGGCGTTGGCGCTGGGCAAGCCTCTGCTACTAGAAGGTGCGCCCGGGGTCGGCAAGACCGAGGCTGCCAAGGCGCTTTCATCCGCCCTGATGCGCGATATGATCCGCCTGCAATGCTTTGAAGGGTTGGATGCGGCCAGTGCCATGTATGAATGGAATTACCCGCGCCAGATGCTGGCAATAAGGCAGGCCGATGAGGGCGAGGGCGTTGATATCTACGCAGAAGAATTCCTGATCGAGCGGCCCATGCTCAAGGCGTTGACAGCAGGCAAGAATACCGTGCTGCTGGTTGATGAGGTTGACCGTGCAGACCATGAGTTCGAGGCCTTCTTGCTGGAATACCTGTCGGACTTTCAGATTTCGATCCCCGAGCGCGGCACCATTCGCGCCACTGCGCGCCCGGTTGTGGTGCTGACCTCGAACCGCACCCGTGACCTGCACGAGGCACTCCGGCGGCGCTGTGTCTACCACTGGATCGGCTTTCCCGATCCGGCCCGCGAGGCCGGGATCGTCATGGCGCGCGCCAGCACCGTGGCGCAGGGTACCGCGCGCGCGATTGTCGCCGCCGTCAACCGGCTGCGCGCCGAGCCGCTGGCCAAGCCGCCGGGCATCGCCGAAACGATCGACTGGGCCGAGGCCGCGACCGAGCTGAACCGGCTGGGCCGCGACTGGCCTGCCGCCTTTCGCCAGTCCATCGGCACCGTGCTCAAGGATCAGGACGATCTGGCCTTTCTGGGTGACCGGTTGGAGGCTGTGATCGGATGAACCTGCCTGCGGCCTCGAACCATTTGATCGCCTTTGGCCGGGTACTGCGCGGGGCCGGGTTTCTGGCCACGCCCGATCAGGGCATATCGCTGTTGCAGGCGGTTGCGGTGCTGGGGCCGAAGGCGATTGGCGATATCCGCCGGGCCGCCCGCGCGGTCTATGGGCCGGGGCCTGCGCGGGCGGCGGAATTTGATACGTTGTTTGATGCGCATTTCCTTGGCCTGTCACAACCGGCTCTGGCCGAGGCAGAGACCGCGGAAGAAATTGATTACAACGAAGACCAGGGCGGGGCGCAGGAACCGATGGCGCCAGATCAGATCAACGAGGCGGGGCAGGCGGCGACCCGGGCGGACAATGCCGGGCAGCGCGCCTTGGCGGCCCTGTCCGACGATCAGGCGCTGCGCCGGTTTCGCGCGCTGGCCCCGCACGCCCTGCCACAGCGCCGCACCCGGCGCGCGCGGCGCGCGCGGCGTGGCACCACGTTTGATATGCGCCGGGCGCTGCGTCAGGCGGTGCGTTTTGATGGCGAGGTTCTGACCCTGCCCCGGCGTCGGCGCCGCGTGGCGCTCCGGCCCATTTTGCTGCTGATTGATATTTCCGGTTCGATGAAGGGGGCCACCGATGGCGCGTTTCGCTTTGCCCACGCGTTGATGCGGCTCGACACCCGGGTCGAGGTGTTCACTCTGGGTACACGGCTGAGTCGGGTAACCCGCGCGCTGGCGCTGCGCAACCGCGCGCAGGCGCTGGCGCGTGCCAGCGCGCTGATCGCCGATTGGGATGGCGGCACGCGGCTGGGCGATACATTGGGCGCGTTTCTGGCGGTGCCGCGTCTGGCCGGATTGGCGCGCGGGGCTTTTGTTGTGACCCTGTCAGACGGGCTTGAGCGCGGCGCGCCCGAGGCGCTGGTGGCGGCCACGACCCGGCTTGGGCGCCTGTGCTGGCAACATCTTTGGCTGACACCGCTTGCCACAGGCCCAGGCTTCAGGCCACAAACCGAGGCAATGGGCGCGATCCATCCGTATCTTGACGGGTTGGGCAGCGCCGCGTCGGTCGATCTGATCTGCCGCCAGGTTCTGGGCTGGGCCAAGGACCGAACCAATGAGACACATTCACCGATAAAGGGACAAGGCAAATGACGCATGAGGCTTTGGACAGCGCCTTCAACGATCTGATCGACACGACCACTGCGCTGACGCGGGTAGGCACCGGGTTCGACTTTACCGAGGGTCCGATCTGGCACCCGGTCGAGCAGGTTCTGTTTTTTTCGGATATGCCCGGTGATGTGCGGCGTGGTTATGATCCGCAAGGCGGGGTAAGTGAGGTCATGCGCCCTTGCAACAAGGGCAACGGCATGACTTATGACGCCGGCCTGAACCTGATTGTTTGCGAACATAGCACATCAAGCGTGGCAAGGTTTGCCCCGGATGGCACCCGCGAGGTGCTGGCCTCGCATTTCGAAGGCAAAGAGCTGAACAGCCCCAATGACGTGGTGGTCAAATCCGACGGTTCGATCTGGTTTTCCGATCCGACCTACGGGCGGTTGCCGGTTTTTGGCGTTGAACGCGAGGTCGAGCTGGGTTTTCAGGGAATCTTCCGCATTCCAGCGGCAGGTGGCGCGCCTGAATTGATGGTCAACCGCTATACCTTTGATCAGCCCAACGGGCTGTGTTTCAGCCCGGATGAGACCGTTCTTTATGTCAACGATACGGTTCAGGCCAATATCCGCGCCTATGATGTGGGCGAAGACGGGCGGCTGAGCAACGAGCGGATGCTGGCCTCGGGCATTTGTGATCCGGCGCTTGAGGGCGTGCCGGATGGGATGAAATGCGATGCGAATGGCAATATCTGGGTCACCGCGCCGGGGGGGATATGGGTATATGCGCCGGGCGGCTATCTGCTGGGCAAGATCGCGGTGCCAGAGAATACCGCCAATTTTCATTGGGGTGGACCGGACTGGCGCACGGTTTACGTCTGCGCCAGCACCTCGGTTTATGCCTTTGCGGTGCGGGTCGGGCCGCGACCAGAGCCGTTCATGCGTGCGGTTGCGCGCCCCGCGCCGCCGATAACCAAATCCGAAGAGATCAGCCTTGATCCGGCCAGCACCGCGCTGATCATTCAGGACATGCAAAACGATGTGGTGATGACGGGCGGGGCCTTTGCCGAAAGCGGTGCGCCACTGCATTGCCGCGAACAAGGCTCGATTGCCAATATTGCCGCGCTGGCGGCACGTTGCCGGGCGGTGGGCATCCCGGTCATTTTTGTGTGGTTTGTGGTCGAGGCAGGCTGCCCCGGGGTGACCATGAACGCACCGCTGTTTGAAGGGCTGCGCGACAGCGGCGCGCTGGTGCGCGGCAGTTGGGGCGCCCAGGCGGTCGAGGGGCTGGAACCCAGGCCGGGGGATCACGTGGTGATCAAATCGCGCATGTCGCCCTGGGACACAACCAACCTTGAGGTCATACTGAAGGCGCAAGGCGTCAGCACCTTGATCAACACCGGTGCATGGACCAACATGTCGGTGGAACACACCGCACGCACCGGGGCGGACAAGGGGTATCGCATCATCTGCCCCGAAGATGGCTGTTCCACCATGAATGGTGATTGGCATCGGGCTTCATTGGAATATGCAATGCAGAACGTGGCCACTGTCACCGATTGCAGGACATTATTGCGGGCGCTGGGCGCCCCGGCAACATAGGAGAAGACCATGGCACGAGATAAAACCGGGCAGATTGCCGTTGTGACGGGCGGGGCGCAGGGCATTGGCCTGGCGGTGGCGCAAAAGCTGGCCAGCGAAGGCGCCAGCATCGCCATTTGGGATTTTGATGCGGAACTGGCGGCCAAATCCGCCGCCGCCCTGCAATCGGAATACGGCGTTGCGGCCGCGGCGTTTGATGTGGATGTGGCCAATTGGCCTTCGATCGAGCGGGCACTGAGCGCCACCGAGGCCGCACTTGGTCCGGTCAGCATCGCCGTGAACAGCGCAGGGATCGCCGGGCCAAATGTAATAATTGATGATTATCCGATTGATGACTGGGTCCAGATACAGGCGATCAACACCAACGGGTCGTTTCACCTGCTGCGGGCGGTTTTGCCGGGCATGAAGGCGCGAAACTATGGCCGCGTGGTGCTGATTGCCTCGGTGGCGGGCAAAGAAGGCAACCCCAATGCTTCGGCCTATTCTGCCTCAAAGGCGGCGGTGATGGCAATGACCAAAAGCGCCGGCAAGGAATGCGCATTGCTGGATATAGCAGTCAATTGCGTGACGCCGGCAGCGGCGCGCACACGGATATTTGATCAGATGAGCCAAGAGCATATTGATTTCATGTTGTCGAAAATTCCGCGCAACCGGTTTTTGAAAGTGGAAGAGGCGGGGGCAATGATTGCCTGGCTGTGCGACCGTGAAAACAGCTTTGCCACCGGTGCGGTGTTTGATTTGTCGGGCGGGCGCGCGACCTATTGACTGACCAAACGCAAACGGCCCTTATCCGTTCACCCTTCTTGTGGTTTGCAGACAAACCCCTGTGGGGCCGTTGCTCCGAAATCACACGAGAGCCTACGTATTTGTAAGACAAGAGGGCCGCGTGGGGCGCCCCACGCGGCCCTTTCTCAGGTTTTGAACACCCGGTAGATCGCCGGAATGACCAGAACCGTCAACAAGGTCGAGGTCAACAGCCCGAACAACAGCGATATCGCCAGCCCCTGAAAGATCGGGTCGGTCAGGATCACAAACGCCCCGATCATCGCCGCCACCGCTGTCAGCAGGATTGGCTTGAACCGGATCGCTCCGGCCTCGATCAGGATATCAAGTTCGGTCTTGCCGGTCCGGTCCGCATGGCGGATGAAATCCACCAGCAGGATCGAGTTGCGCACGATGATGCCCGCAAGGGCAATGAAACCAATCATCGACGTGGCCGAAAACGGTGCTTTGAACAACCAATGCCCCAGCATGATCCCAAGGAACGTCAATGGAATCGGCGTCAGGATCACCAGCGGCAAGCGGAACGATCCGAACTGCATCACCACCAGAATATAGATGCCCAGCAACGCCACCGCAAAGGCCGCGCCCATGTCACGGAACGTCACCCAGGTCACCTCCCATTCGCCATCCCACAACAGGGTGACAACGGATTCGTCCTGCGGCTGGCCGTTCAGGCGAATGACCGGTTTGGTGCCGTCCTCCCACTCTATGTTGTCCAGTGCATCGGCCACCGCCAGCATCCCATAAAGCGGCGCCTCGAAATCTCCGGCCAATTCAGCCGTCACCATTTCGGCGGCGCGGCCATTGCGGCGAAAGATCGGGAAAGACGCGCGTTCCTCGGTTATTTCCACCACATCGCCCAGTTCAACCACGCCGCGCGCACCCGGCAGCACATTGGCCGGAATCGGGGTGGACAGGAACCTTTCGTCAACAATCCGGTTGGCCCGGTCGCGTTCTACCTTGATCGGAATTGGCCGGCGCCCGTCACCACGATGCGAATAACCGACCGTCTGGCCGCCATTCAGGATCGCCAGGGTCGAAAACACGTCGCTTTCCTGAACCCCGAAGAATTCAAGCTGGTCGGACAGCAACGTCACTCTTATCCGCCGGGGCGGATTACCAAAGCTGTCGTCCACATCAACAATATAGGGCACCGTTTCAAACGCCGCGCGAATCCTGGTGGCGGCTGCGCGCCGGCTTTCCGGGTCCGGCCCGTAGACCTCGGCCAGCAGCGTGGCCAGAACCGGAGGGCCGGGGGGTGGTTCCACCACCTTCAGGTTGGTGCCCGGCGGCACATCAAGATCCGCCAGGCGCGCGCGAATATCCAGCGCGATTTCGTGGCTGACCCGTGTCCGGTGTTCTTTCGACGTCAGGTTGATCTGCACATCGCCCAGACGCGGATCTGCGCGCAGGTAATAGTGGCGCACCAATCCGTTGAAATCAAAGGGGGCCGCAGTACCCGCATAAGTCTGAACCGATATCACCTCTTCCAGATCCATGATCGCAGCGGCCACATCGCGGGCCACCGCGTCCGTGGCCTGAACCGACGCGCCTTCGGGCAGGTTGATCATCACCGCCAGTTCGGATTTGTTGTCAAACGGCAAAAGCTTGACGGTGACATCCTTGGTATAAAGCATTCCCAGCGACCCAAAGGACAACACGGCAGCAACCAGAATGAACATGCCTGCGCGGAATTTGCTGGCCAGGACCGGCCGCGCGATAAAGGAATACATCCGCCCCAGCTTGCCGCCCGGATGGCTTTCTTCATGGGCATGCACCGGGGCGCGCCCGGACATCTTGACCATCAACCACGGGGTGATGATCACCGCGACAAAGAAAGAAAAGATCATTGCGGCGCTGGCGTTGGCGGGAATCGGACTCATGTAGGGGCCCATCAGACCGGACACGAACAACATC